>JBHJNL010000119.1:0-2684 GCA_050330855.1 Thermosynechococcaceae cyanobacterium
CGGGGGACTGGACGAGCAGCGGGTGCTGCAGGGGCAGCGACATCTTGGGCTAAGGCTGGCAAACTGAGGGCCAGTGGCAAGACTGAGGCGAACAGTAGTCTTGATAGCATCGGCTAGTCATCCTGCTCTGATGTGGGAACGTAGCCGGTAAGTCGCACATCGCAATTGGTAAAAATTAGCTCAGCAGCAGTGAGTCTCATAATTTCCGTTGGATCTGATTGCGCTAGTACGATCTGATTCCCATTTTTGTCAGTGAGATCAAAACCTTGATGTGTCATCGATAATTCTCCAAATAAATACTTTGAGCAAAGCTAGAAAATAAGCAGGGTGGCTACGCTTCGTTGGAATGGTTAAGATCGCAACCCACTTCAAGAATCAGAATATTTTTCATTGAGCAGATGCTGGATGTCAGGTATCTCAAACAAGTTAATGGTTTCCTTTGAAGGATCAAAGTAGCCAAATCCCCCTGTCCTCTCGATGAAATCGCAGAAACTCGCATAACTATCGGAATTGTCTAGAAATTCATCTGTTTTTCGATCTATCATCAATCCAATCCTTCAATAACCAACTTTGATCGCAACTTCAATCACTAAAATTCTTATCAAGGCAAGCCTCCACATCCCAACCTTGAAGGAAATCAACGGCTTCAGAGGGTGTCTGAAACACCGACTTCCAAACCAAGCAGCTCCAAATCGCCACCCTTTTGCAGACAAGGGATGTATCCAGAGGCAAATTCTTGCAACCCTCTCAGCGGGTCATCGGGAAAACGAGACATGACTCGTTCCCTTGCCTCTTGCTCTCTAGCGTTATTTGCCATCACCGAAAGCAGAAGAGGCTTCGGCTTATGTGTGACATCAACAGAACCATCTCCCTTGCAAACGTGCCAAGACGTATTTAAGTCCTGAAAACAAGCAGCGCTGGAGTCGATATATCGATGAGAAACTTCAGGCGAAAAACCAATCGAAGCCAGACTTTCAAGCTCTTGTGGAGAGACATGACCGATCATTTTAGTTCCAAACATTTCCATCAAGCGCAGACCCGATGAAGTATCGATAGCATGGGATATGCTGGTATGCCCCAGCACGACGGCTAAGCCTAATGCCAGACCTTCAGAACAAAGCAGACAAAGCACTCGTTTCAGAGCTTCTGAGCGAGAGAAATAGCCCATCTGATCAAGCATCAACAATGAGCTTGAAGAGACCAGACATCGATTGAGCGCAGCAGACACAGCGACCAGCGCTCGAATAACGGCCTCGTCTGGATCAACAGAGATGAACGAATCGAGGATCGACAACATCAAGAGCATTGAATCCACATCGAAACCGCCCGGTCCCGCAATCAGAGGCATCAACTCTCCACTGAGCTTTTCTCGGAGTCGCTTCAGGATATGCTCAATACAATCTCGCTGGATCTGTTCTGTGACTGAATAACTTTCAAACCAAAATTCTGCAAATTTCAGGTAATCAATTAGGGTCGGAATCTTAGCATTTACCACTGAATCAGAACCACCCGCATGACCTTCTGAATAACGCCGCTGAATATCAGGTTTCGCATGGAAAGCCTCATAAGACTGATGGATAAGTCCTGACGTTACATTGAATGTTGCTTGATCATGTGACTCATCACCGAGCACAAGGTAGCCGATGGCTTCCTTATGGAAGGACAACAGAAGCTTATGCTTCAGGCTTCCCTGCATATCTTCCGTCAAATTGGGAAGGGCGATCAGATTGTATGAGCCAGCGTAAAGCTGGCGATGACAGGCACTCAACCCCTGCTCACGCAAAAAGTTGACCAAGGTTAAATAGTTGTTATATGGATAATATGGCCCTTCCCAGTCCAGAATCACTGCAGGAATTTGACGAGACAGACAATCCATCACAAAGTCTGAACTCAGAATGGTTCCTCCCGCTCCAGCCCGAGCAATAATCAATAGATGGGAAGGAGATGCTACATCAAAAAGGTCATCAGGTCGGAATAAAACACCGGGACAAGACGACGTAAATTGACTCGGTAGCGTAAGACTGGACGCTACATCTGCTTGAAGAAGATCTACTTTCATTACTTAGCCCTCACAACTGCTGAAAAACCGTCACATTCACCGCTGATAGGCTTCAGATTTAGAGCACACAAAGGCTGAGCTTCGCTCAAATTCTTGTTGCTACAGCTTTGGCAGATCACAGGGCAATGCACATGCTCAGAGCGATGAGTCAGCCAAGCTTGCATAAACTCGTGGTGCCTCAAATCTGAATGCTGCCAGCCACCAGTGTCATCACAAGATGGCGAGAGCTTGCCACAAAGTAGCTGATCGAGCATCCATCGATAGATGCCAGCTTTAGAAGGGCAAGAAAGATGAGCACCAAGCCAATCGCATTCCCTCAACTCCCTTGCCCAACGCTCTGCAGTGGCCCAAGGGTCATGAATCCCAGAATGTGGGACTGGCACAAACCCTTGAATACGGGACACCACCTGCTCTCTTGACTCTTGCTCAATCTGCTCAGGAGTCTTCCTAACGGGGATGCTCTTGCATCGACCACGTATTCGCATCAGTCATCTCCTTCCTCTTCTAGTTTTTTGAGAATAAGATCTGAGACCAATACTGACTTTCCAGATGCAGGAGGACGACTCCATATATCAACGTGAGATATCCTCCAGAATGGATCGAAATCTCCATTTTCGTTTGGCTG
>JBHJNL010000120.1:0-39992 GCA_050330855.1 Thermosynechococcaceae cyanobacterium
AGAGGCGACAACGTTAATATTGCCTCCGGTGCCTTGCACTTGAGAACCATTCATAAACGAAATATTTCTCCCTTGTATATGAACATTGCTCTCTTGACCATTTGCCATAATGAGCGTAGGGAAAAATATCGGTCCGTCAGGTCCGACATCAATAACTAAGGCCAGTGACTGATCAATATCAATATCTTCAAAAAGAAGAATACTACTATAATCAAAAGCCCAGCCTTTATCAATCGGCTGAATATTGACAGTACCCTGGCTGATGCCAGTAATTTCTATAGTACCTTGAGGGGCATCTATTATGCTCCCTTCAAGTTTAATCTGGCCTCCAATAAGTGCTAATGAATTCCCCGTTTTAACAGATAAAATTTGCGCTTGATTGACAATAGAAGCATTGGATGATTCTATTGTCAATCCGATGGGTGTTTTTATAGATAACAGAGTACTGCTCTCAGAAGGATGACTACTAAAGAGAGTGCCATCCGGGAAAATAAAATTAGTCGCGGTAGTCCCTAAAAAGGAACCATTTAGATCTAAAGCGAACTGACGCCCAAAGCTGATACCGTTAGGGTTCATAATGAACAGGTCTGCATCTCCTAAAACGCCTATAGTACCCAGAAGACTAGAGCTACTACTACCTGTTATCCGGGTCAAGATAAGATTAACATTGCTGGGATTAGAGAAATATACTCTTTGGTCAGGCTGGATATTAAAGCTTTCAAAACTATGAAAAATATTGGTCCCTCGTCTCGCGCCACCTTCTATAAGCGTGCCTGGGGAACCTTTAATGTTGTCTGGTCTAGTCACAGAATTTTCTGGGCCGAAAGTATCATCAATTAGAATATTTTGTGCGAAGGATTGACCTGTCATTAATCCAATATAAGTAAACAAGACTAGACCCAGAAGTGCATGTGTTTTTTTCATGGAATCTGAATAGCTTTAGCTGATAGTCCTTGAAGAAAATTATGCCTACACCCAGCACCAAATATTGGGAAATTGAGTCAAACATCTTACACAGCGCGATTGAGATCTATAAGTTCCGTTTCTTGCGCTAAAAGCCAATTCCAGCTTTTGGTTCTCTGGTTCAAAACCTTCTTTGTTAAGAGCAGTGCCAAGTCCCTTGCCCATAAACAAAAAATCAAATTCATTTATTTTTTGGATGAAGTTTCGGTGAAAACACGACTTATCGACACCTAAAGGGCTATCGACTCTAGATCTTTGGTCTAGTGTTAGTTCGACCTTCCCAAAGGCTTTGCCTTCACAACTTAGTTCAATGCTGATGGTTTCACCCGGCTCAAACAAGCTTGATTCTTCTATCAGTCTTTTCCCCCCAAACCCCAGTAAGAACTGGATCAAGGTCATCTCTACATTCTGATTGGTATTAACATTCTCTGCATTCATTAGATTTACCGACTCAAGTATTAATTTACTGGATGTTGGATTTAGCCCGATAAGTAGTAGAAGCTGGAGTTGTAGGATACTTGCCCTGGCTACATTTGTTCCCCCAAACACATAAGCTGTCATCTGAACTCTTTGTTTTTATGCATTGCTTAATAATCGTTCACAAGTATGTAGTAAATAAAGGTGCCGTTGAGTGTTTAGGACGTTAGTCGTATCGAAATTACCTATGGTCATTCTCAAGACCATCGCCCCGACCTCAAACAGTTCATCATAGAGATGGTGTAGCCATGACAAGGTCGCGCTGCAGTGGATGATAGATCGCACAGTAGCTAAGCAAAGCGTGACCAATGATTCACTGCCATCCCTTACCTGCAATCTTTGTGCGATCGCATCCCCCCACTGTCTTCCTCGATCATCTCAACGAATGCTTCTGCCCCTGCAACTTCCTACAAGGAACGGATTGTTAATACCTGTGGAGGCACCGAATCAGGCGGATAGATCAACTCAACCTTAACCCGCTTGGTTTCTCTCGGCGCAATGGGCAAGGTCACCAAGGCCTTCCCCTGCTGCCCACAGCGCTGCACCAAATGGAAATATTTCGCCCCAGAGACACTCCCCCCAGACTGAGCCGGGAAGCTAAGCTTGATCGTCCCTCGAAAGCAGGGCGGTCCAGAGGGCGATCTGCGAAAACGGAGTCCATTGCGTGTCAGCCGATCCTCTTTAATCGGCGTCTGCAAAGCAATCGTGATGGTCTTAGAGCGCTTGGTGGCATTGTGCAACGGCAGCTCTAAATCATACTTAAGACCATAGTTACCATTCGAGAGATAGGCCGTATCGTAGTAGCGTGCCAACATTGGCGCACTTTGGATCTGTCCTGTGCTCAGCGTGCCGCGAGGCAGCGAATTGATCACGTAAGAGAACCCTTCACCTGATGTAGGAGCTGTGAGCACATCAGAACTAGGCGTATCCGTCAGTGTCCCGCGCCACTCGGCCCCCTTTGAGACCCCTGCTACCCGACCATAAATAAACTTACTCCCCTTGAAATCTAAGGGTGACGGCGCTTTATCGCGGGGGGTAATCAATTGCCCCTTTGCCAGCAACAGTTTCCAGGTTGCTAAGCTAGGGCCACTGTAATTCCATTGCCCATGCTTTGCCATTGTGGCGACATAGAGCTGACCATCGGTCCACAAGCGCAGCCAGGTGGTACGGCTATTGCTGGGCGGAATCGCACGATTGACGAGCATGTAGCTTCCGCGAGGTGGAATGACCACACCGGGCGTCCAGCCAGCCTGACTTTTGTCTCGAACCATAACGCCCGTAATCCGGCTCCCTGGTCCAGAGAACACCTTGCCGTTAGGATCTTCAATCTGAGCCGCTAACGGTACAAAGGGCGCATGGGCGCTGCTTAAATAGCTGCTGGCCTGCAGTACCTTGACGCGGGCCGGTCTACTGGTGGGGTTATGGAGCAGAATCCCCTGATAAAGCGATCGCTTACCTCTTTTCGACCAACGCCGGGTCACGTGATGGGCGAATATATTGAATTCTCCCGTCAGCGCATAATTGAGGTGGGCACCGGGCGATGTTTTGCCCGACTTCGGAAAGGTAGACAGCAAAATCCCCCCTGAATTAATGAGTTCAGGGCTGTTACTATGCAAGAAAGGGCGGTTATCCAACGCTCCGGGTAATGCCCGAACCTCTTGCGGGATAACGACTTCTGAGTTTGCGGCAATAACGGGTGCGGCTTGGGACAACAGCAAAGATGCGAGAAAAATGGATGACATATAGGGCCAGATCACAATCGAGCGTATCTTATCAAAACAAATTAGAAGTGTATCGCCGCAACGGCGGACAGCTCAGTTTGACGAAGACTTTACTGGTCGGCGATGAGATTACTTCATCGTTGCTACCGGAATTTTGTGGTTCAGTCAGTCGATTTTTTGTATAGGTTACTCAAGCTTTAACTGGCAAAGGTGTTGATTTCAGCGCAGATTTTGCCTGTTGACTTTGCCGTAGTAAACCATACTCAATCCCTTCGGTAACCGCTTGGTAAGAAGCCTGAATAATGTTAGTCGAGACCCCTACCGTCGTCCAGCGCTGTTGACCATTGGTAAAGTCCACCAAAACGCGCGTCTTCGCCGAAGTCCCCGTATGACCGTCTAAAATCCGTACTTTGTAATCGGTCAGATGGAATTCCACCATTGCTGGGTAAAGCTCTACTAGCGCTTTACGGAGTGCTGAGTCCAGGGCCGAGACCGGTCCATTCCCTTCAGCGGCGGTGAGCATTCTCTGGTCACCCACCATGACGTTCACGGTCGCCAAGACCGAACTATTACTGCAGGCCGCATAGCTACTGGGGACAACATCGTGGGTTCGACACAGCACGTCAAACCCCTGTAGCTTAAAGAACGACGGACGCTGATCTAAGGCTTGACGAAGGAGCAACTCAAAACTAGCTTCAGCGGCTTCAAACTGATAGCCCTCATGTTCTAACGTCTTTAGCTCTTGCAAAATCTGACGGCTGGCCGGATGTTGCTTGTTTAAGGTCAGACCAAACAAACTCGCTTTTTCTAAAATATTGCTCAGCCCCGCCTGCTCTGAGATCACAATGCGGCGGCGGTTGCCCACCACGTCGGGGGTAATGTGCTCGTAGGTGCGCGGATCTTTTTGGACGGCGCTGACGTGAATGCCGCCCTTATGGGCAAAGGCTGATAACCCCACAAAGGGCGCATGTTCATCAGGGGCCAGATTGACAATTTCGCTAATCAATCGGCTAGCCGAGGTCAAACCATTGAGCTGTTCGGCTTCGAGACAGTCGTACCCCAACTTGAGCTGCAGGTTTGGGATGACGGTACAGAGGTTCGCATTGCCGCACCGTTCGCCGTAGCCATTAATCGTGCCCTGAACCATCGTTGCGCCCTGCTGAACTGCTGCGATCGCATTTGCCACCGCAGTTCCCGAATCGTCATGGGTATGAATCCCAATCTGAATCTCGTGGCCTGCTTTTTCCTGCCAGGTTTGAAGGGCTTGGGAGACTTCAGAGACAACTTTAGAGATTTCATGGGGCAAGTTGCCGCCGTTGGTGTCGCAGAGAACGATCCATTCTGCACCGGATGCGATCGCACTTTTCAATGTCTCTAACGCATAGCCCTGGTTGTGCTTATAGCCATCAAACCAATGCTCAGCATCGTAAATAACGCGGCGATCCTGTTGTCTCAAATAGTGAATTGAGTCCGTAATCATCGCTAGATTTTCATCCAGCG
Source organism: Thermosynechococcaceae cyanobacterium (assembly GCA_050330855.1). Taxonomy (GTDB): domain Bacteria; phylum Cyanobacteriota; class Cyanobacteriia; order Thermosynechococcales; family Thermosynechococcaceae; genus RCC1774. Next base: position 4,662 of record JBHJNL010000120.1, read on the forward strand.
TCGTCTTTAAACCCGTGGTGACGTGTAAATCCCAAGACTTACCGAACAGCGTTACCCAGGTTGTTTGCGTCGCTAATATAGGCTTCAGCAACGGATCTTCTGCTGCCTTTAGTCCCGGACGGCGGGTAGAGCAAAACGGAACCAGCTCCGACTGCTGCAGTGGTTTTGACCGAAGCTGCTCGAAGAACTCGACATCCTTAGGGTTGGCCCCAGGCCAGCCCCCCTCAATAAAGGGGATGCCCAATCGATCTAGCTGATGGGCGATCTTAAGCTTGTCTTCAATGGATAGTGATAGACCTTCTGTTTGAGCGCCATCGCGCAACGTCGTATCGTAGATCCAAACCTTGGCAGACTCAGACATAGCAGCCGTGACTTAAAGAGTGACCAGGATGTCGCCCTAGGCCAGAGCCAAAGACAACAGTTCCCAGCGTAGCAGTTTCGCCAAGGTCCGCTCAGTCTTGTCGTTAAACCTTAACGGGTTCTTCAAACTCAGGGGCATAGGTCTGCAAGAGCGAACTCATTTGACCGACCACATCGGCTTTTTCGTGGGTGGCCAGCGCTTTCCGCTCAGGGAAGAATTCGGGCTGATCAACATTTCTTGCTATTGCATCACTCACTTGCTGTGCAATGAGATCACTCATCTCATCTTGAGCACGCTGCCGCTGATAGGTAGCCCCTTCTTCAGTGGTGGCATAGAGGGGGGGCAATCGATTTAGCGCATAGGCCGCAATATCGCCTAGATCGAGGGCTTGGTCGCCAGCAGCTTCAACTTCAGACACCCGTGAGATCGCCTCAGTGAGCACGAGTTCTTCCATTACATTGATAAATTGCTTACGGGGCACTGCCACAACCTGACCCGTTAGCAAAGCGCCCATTAACTTATCGAGGGCTTGGTATTCTTCGACGGCCAAGTCAGAGGCATTATCACAGATGCGACCCACCTCAGCTTCCATCGTTGGCGTCAAGTATCCATTGGATAACGCCTGTTCTACAATTTCTTGAATCGTCATGGTCACAATTACCTTCAGTCAGGATGAGGTCTAACTTTACTTAGTTTGCCCAAGTTAGACCGCAATCCATACCTTATCGTGCCGAGAAAGATCTTGCGTCAGGCTTTAACCGCCGTAGGCTTAGAGGTGAGTCGTTTACAGAGATCGTTAATTGAAGCTGCCTCGTAGCCAAGGGGACGGATCCACCGCCTGTCCATTCACGTATAGCCCCCAATGCAGGTGAGGGCCGGTCACAGCCCCCGTTGAACCCACGGCTCCAATCACCTGTCCCGCCTTCACCATCTGCCCCTCGGTCACATCAATGCGGCTCAGGTGCAGATAAATGGTTGCAACCCCTTGACCATGATCAAGACCGACCACATTGCCGTGGACCCGAAAGCCTTGAGATTCACGCCCAATTAACGCCACCTTCCCGGCAGCGGCAGCTTTGACGGGCGATCCGGTGCCGCCAGCATAGTCTAAACCCCGGTGATAGTAGTCATTGGCGAAAACGCCATTATAGTAGCGTCGAATGCCATATCCGGTGCTGGTACGCCCCCCATTGGGACGCAGGAACGCACCGCTCCAGTATTTTTGAGGGGTGACCAACGCCTTAAACTTGTCTGCTTGCCTAAATTCGTAGTCAGGATCTTTAACCGTTGTTTTCTTCTTCGGGGGCAACCAGATCCGCTGTACCGGGAATTTTCGACTGCCCACCCATAGCAATAAATTACGAGTCTGTTGATTCCCCGTAACGGTCAAGGTTCGGCGACCCTGTTTTTCAAGGGGGGTTGTGGGAATCAAAGCCCGCCAACGGTTGGGGGCCACCTGAAAGGTCGGGATGTCTTTATTATCAACCTTGACGGTGGGAGCCTGAGAGAGCGTATCACCCGGATCAGGGGTCACAGAGACTGAGAGCGTGTCTCCGAGGCGCACCTTGGTCGGCTGCACCTTGACTTCAATGGCTTGAGCGGTGCTGCCGAGCAGCAAACTGCAGGCTACCACCAAGCTGCTCCAGGCAATCTGTGAGGTCTTGATCATGGCTGATATCGAGTGTGAAGTGATCAATAATATGGCTCAGGGTATCGCAATCTTGCCCCACTAGATACGCAAAAGCCTACCTTCAAGACCGGTCATTGAGGGCCAAAAGTTCCCTGGTCAGCCCTTCTTCTAAGATTTTGGCTTCAAAAATACAATCGCCTGCTTCCAGATCACGGTGGGCTGATCGTAGTGATCGAGTAAACAGAGGCAAAAGGTATCTTGCCAACGGATTTTACCCACCAGCAGGTCGTTTGTAATCACTTTGACTTCAACTTCTGAGCCATCTTGAATCAGAGATTGGAGCTGACGAATGCTAGGGAGGCCGACATCAAGTTCTGTTGACATAGCTAAGTTGGATACAGATGAATGGGTGAGATGATGCAGAAATGCAGTTCACTCTGACATCATAGCGACAATTTTGAATAGAACGATAGTTCCTAGGGTAGGCTAGCAAAGGAGACACTTTGCACCGTGACTATGACCGTCAAATTTACCAAATATCAAGGCCTCGGTAACGATTTTGTCTTAATAGATAACCGACATCAGGCTGACCCTCTACTGACGCCACAGCAGGCCGAGCAGATTTGCGATCGCCACTTTGGCATCGGTGCCGACGGCGTTATCTTTGTATTGCCTGCCCAGGGCGACACAGACTACACCATGCGGATCTACAACTCCGACGGGTCAGAGCCAGAAATGTGCGGCAACGGAATTCGGTGTGTCGCTCGCTTTATTGCCGATCTCGAAGGCCGCTCGGCAGACGTATCCCACGCCTATCGAATTCACACATTGTCGGGAATAATCACCCCAGAACTGCTGCCCAACGGTCAGGTCAAAGTCAACATGGGTCAACCGCGCCTCCTCGCAGAGCAGATTCCCACCACCCTCAATAGCCCAGCAGAGCAGGTGGTTCAGCGCCCCCTTGACGTGGCCGATCAAAACTGGCTCGTCACCTGTGTCAGTATGGGGAACCCCCACTGCATCACCTTTGTTGAAAACGTAGATGCCATTGCCTTAGAAACCCTCGGCCCTCAATTTGAAACCCATTCTGTTTTTCCGCAACGCATCAACACCGAGTTTGTCGAAGTGGTCCGCCCCGACTACCTAAAGATGCGTGTCTGGGAGCGAGGAGCCGGCATCACCCTAGCCTGCGGGACCGGAGCCTGTGCTGTTTTGGTCGCCGGAGTACTCACTGCGCGGTGCCAATCGAGCGCCACCATTGAGCTACCTGGCGGTTCATTAGAAATTTCTTGGGACGGCGGAGAACAGCCTGTGTATATGACTGGCCCCGCAGAATCTGTTTTTGCCGGACGTTTAATGCTCTAAATGCTAGCGCAACTGGGTATCCGTCACCGCCCCCATTAACAGAATCATCCCTGTATCCCTTGTTCCGTTTAGAACTGGGAAGCGGTTGTAACGTTGGCCTATCGACCCATAGCCATCTACTTCCAGCCCGCGCGGTCTGCGATCTTAATGGCTTCTGGATTATTACGACCGTAGGCGCTGACATTGACCGTATCGGCCTTGAACTCGCCATAGGTGTTGATAATCTTGGAGTTTTTGATTCCTTGAACCACCGGGTACTCATTGTTGCTATCGGCAAAAATGGTCTGGGCTTCGGGACTCACCAAATACTCAAGGAACTTAACGGCATTGGCTTGATGCGGCGCATTGACGACTACCCCTGCACCACTGATGTTGACATGGGTGCCGCGATCGCCCTGATTGGGAAACAGCACCGAGATTTTGGCCGTTACATCTTGGTCTTCAGGCTTTTGAGAGTCAGCGAGCCGAGCGGCATAGTAGTGGTTCACAAGAGCAACATCACACTGCCCAGCCGCCACCGCCTTAATTTGAGTACTGTCACCCCCTTCCGGTGGACGGGCCAGATTCCGCACCAGCCCCTTGGCCCAGGCTTCGGTCTTGGCAACCCCCTGCGATTCAATCATCGACCCCAGCAGTGACTGGTTATAGACATTACTAGAGCTACGCACGCAGACGCGCCCCTTCCATTTAGGTTGGGCTAAGTCTTCGTAGGTCGAGACCTCATCGGGCTTGACACGAGCTTTGTTGTAGACAATCACCCTAGCTCGACGAGTCAGACCAAACCACAGCCCCTTGGGGTGGCGCAGACTCGCCGGAATTTTTTCGTCTAGAACGCTAGAGGTGGTGGACTGCAGCAGATTGGCCTTCTCAGCCCGCCATAGGCGACCGGCATCCACCATTACCAGTACATCTGCTTGGGTATTTGCACCTTCATTTTTAATGCGCTCTAGAATTTCATCGTCTTTACCTTCAACAATATTGACCTTGATGCTGGTTTCTTGGGTGAACTCGTCATACAGCAACTGATCGGTATCGTAGTGACGAGACGAGTAGACATTGACTACCTGCTGAGATAATTTCTGATTAGAGCATCCCCACAGGGCTATAAGCATTAGTCCCGAGAGAAGACTTACCCCCATCGACTTAGGATTAGGCATGATAAATTTACGTCCTTTAATGAAAACTATTCCTAATAAGACCTCTAACCTATCGGAGTGATGACACCGCTGTCAATCCAAGACTTGATTTAATCTGCGGCTTAATCTCGGAGCGTTATGCAACATTGGTGTGCATGGCCCCAATGAGCCACGGTCTTTTTAATCTGGAGCTTGGTGCTGTCAAAGGTAGTGACCTGAGCAGACATAAACCGGTCTTTTTTGACGTAGGCATCTGCACCTTTATAAAAGAGCAACATAAAAGAGCAACGTCTTTCTCTCAGACACTGCCGAATGGATCACTTTAGTCCCCACCACTCTCACGGCGTCCCACAAGCCCCCGAACCTGCGTTCTCCTTTTTAGAAGCCAGACCTATATTGACCAACCCAGTAGAACTCCCTGACAGCAAGAAATACAGATTGAAATAGAACAATCGAAATTCAACCTGGGAATAATATTTGTACATGCAAAGCGTTATTGATGTACAGAAGCACCTTGGAGTGATATTATTCGCTAAATTCGTGGGTCGATTGATCGCTCTCGAATTCTTCAAACCCTTATAAATCAAGATTTAACCACTCTCACTCACACATCTTTAAGTTCCTCATGAAAAATATTTCTCAGATTGCTCCGCATCGGGTGGGGTCCCGCTTTGCGCTGCCTATTTTAGCTGCTGTTGCAGTGGGTCTCTGTTTTGGCGGTAAAGCACAGGCCGCACCAGAGGCGAATCAATTAGCACCGATACAAACCGTAGAAGCCTCTCAGCCACAAGCTTGGAATCAAAGTTGCCCTAACTCGCTTTCTGAGGCAGTCCACTCTGTTCTCAATCGCTCCTATATTGCCCAAAAAGGGTGGGGGGTTCTGGTGGAGTCATTGGATCGAGGAGCTGTATTGTATAGCCACAATGCGAATCAGCGCTTTATTCCGGCCTCTAACAGCAAGATTTTTACAACAGCAGCAGCCTTGCAGTCTCTGGGGCCGCAGTACCAAATCCGTTCACAGTCTCTCAGTTCATGGGTCAACACGGTCAATACTTATAGCAATAATGGCTATGCAGATTTCTTGCTGAAGCAAGTGGGTGGACAGCAGTCCGTCCGCACCCAGTTATGGAATGATTTAGGCATAGACCCAAACCAGTATCGCCAAACCGATGGCTCTGGTCTATCGAGGTATAATCTGGCTTCACCAGAAACCTTGGTTAATACACTGCGAGGTATGAGTCGAACGGCTAACTGGTCAACCTTTTACTATTCACTGCCCAGTTCAGGGGAAACCGGGACTCTCAGAAATCGCTTGCAGTCCCCTGAAGTGCGCGGTAAAGTCCGTGCCAAGACAGGCACACTATATGGTGTTAGAGCGCTCTCAGGCTATTTGCAACACCCTGAATATGGCCCGCTGACCTTTAGTATTTTGGCGAATCAGTCCTCTCAACCTGGCTCTGTACTGGTTAAGACCATCGATGAAATCGTCTTGAAGATGGCTCGGTCTCATCCCTGTGGTGGAGCAGCGTCACTCTAGCGTAGAGTCCCCCTGAATCTCGATTTCGCTCGTTGTTGATAGCCGGGGGCAAAATTGGTGCATCCTGGAAATATGTCAAATCTACTTAGTAAAAAATTGCTCTCCAAGGCTGCCGTCAGTCTATGCGGTTTAGCCGTAGTGGGTTGTGCTTGGTTTGGAGGCAGCCAAACGCCGGATCGCTCTGAGCAGCCCTCTCCAAGTCCGAGCGGTACAGGTGTATCCCCTCCGGGTCCGCCAACCCTTACAAAGGGCGGGACCACGAACACAACGCCGAAACCTACTCCTGGGTCTGAGGCAAAATCAAACCCTGTGCCCCCGCCGGTGGAGCTATCTAAGCAAGATAAGCAGATTGTGAGTGAAGCCGCTCAGACCACGGAAAAGAAAGGAGGTATTGCTCGCCAAGATGTCGGTAAGACCTATTTGAGCAATATTCTGGTGCAGCAGCAAACAGAGCGGTTTGTCGGTGGTACGTTTGTGCCCAACCTATCGTCGCTCTCTGACAAAATTCCAGCAGAAATCACAGAATATCAGTTCAAAATTCTCAAGGCAGATAAAAATCAGGCCGTGGTGGTTGCGATCGCAAAAGTCCCCGGCCTCAATAGCTATATCGGAGCCGCCTACAATGTCGAGGGCAGCACCCCCATTTCGACCATGTGCAAAAGTAATCTACCGGCTCAAGCCGCCCCCGCCGCCCCGAAGCTCGTGGGCGGAACCATTGTCTGTGCGCCAGGATCCACCGCCACTGAATAGATTAGTTCAACTCTGGATAGAGCAAAATTTTATAGGTGTCCGCCGTCGGTGCGGTGGCCTGCTCCACCGCCGCCGCAAGTTGACTCAGGGGATAGCGATCGCTCACTAGCGCATCCACATCAATGTGCTTCTGAAAGACAATATCGGCGGCTAACTGCTGCAGCCGAAACGAAGAGCTGTAGCTGCCCATCAGATCAATCTCGCGCCGATAGAGCAGATTCGGGTTGATGGGAATTTCAATTTGATCCGGGAATTCGGCAAAGAACAGAATCTTGCCCCCCTTGCGGGTGCAGTCTAGTGCCTGAAAAAAGGCTTTATCGCTGGGGACTGCCAAAATGGTCACATCAGCGCCCAAACCTCGGGTCAGGGCTTCGATGTTCTGCTGTAAATCTGGATCCCTGGCGTCAAAGGCCGCAGTGGCCCCGACACTTTTCGCTTTTTCGATGCGGCTGGGGAGCAGATCGGTTGTAATCGCCCGTGCCCCAAAGTGGTTCACCAGCATGATAAACATGAGGCCAATGGGACCCGCCCCCGTAATCAAGACCGTTTGACCGGGTTGAATATTCGCTTTTTTGACCGCCTTGAGGCAGCAGTTCGTGGGTTCGACAAAGCTGGCTTGCTCAAAGGTAATCTCGCCAGGGATTTCCATGAGGCCGCCCTGGCGCACAATATGCCCCGGCACTTTGACGTATTCAGCAAAGCCGCCACCGCTGGGGGTAAACCCCGCCGTAGTGGTGATGTTCTTATAGACCTCACACATCGAGAAGTTATCGTTGAGGCAATAGTCACAGTGCATGCAGGGAATGTGATGGAGCACAATCACCCGCTGTCCCACCTGCCAGTCTTGCACCTCTACGCCGACGGCAGAGATCACTCCCGCCGTTTCGTGACCAAAGATGCGGGGCGGCTCATAGAGCGGATAGAGAATTTTTTTGATATCAGACTGGCATAGGCCCACCACCTTGACCTGCACCAAGACCTCATCTGCCGCTAGCTCTGGCTGCGGGACTTCTTCGTAGCTGAGTTGATTCACCCCACGGAATACCTGTGCTTTCATGATTCTCCTTCCCTGCGTTCTCTAGCATTGAATCAGGTTCGCTCTAGCGTTGGCAATCTTATTGCACCGCTTCTACAACGGTGCGGCTCCCTTCAACGTGAATGCCATATTTAGGCAAAAGCTGATCAACAACGTAGGCCCGGTGGTCTTTGAGTGCATCATGAAAGCGTTTCCAGTGGCTATCTATAAACGCAGCCTGGAAGGGAAATACTTCATCGCCGCTATCAATGATGGCTTCAGTCCCAATCGCCTCGTACTTCCAAGAGCCTTTGCCCTTGGCTCGGTAGCAAACCTGGGTTTTGCCAAAGCTGAAATGACCCGATGCGATCGCCTGTAGCCAAACCCTATGCCTTACTTTACTGCTGCGTTCCGTCGTCCCTTGAAACAACTGGGCGATTTTCTGTTTATCATCCAGCGGTAAACCGGGACAGTCGGCCCCAGCGTCACCGATACGATAGCGCTGCATCCAGCAACACATCTGATCGGCTGCCTCTAGAAAATCACGAGAATTATTGCGCATGATGCGCTGATCGAGACCATTAATATAGCCCCACTGCAAATAGGGACGATCAGGATTACTCAACACAGCACCGTGGCCCAGCGGGAATCCCTCGCTGATCACAAGCCGAGCTAATCGATTCGTGATGTTTTTATGGAAATAGCGCTTGACTCGCTCCGTGGAGCGCTGATCGAGATTCCCCTGGGCATCGACCAAGATTTTAGCCTCATTCACCGGGTGATTAATACCCGCAAATCCCTGGTGCGCCCAAGTATCGGCATAGACATGCATGGCAATGCCGAAGCGATATAGGTTGTGAGAGTGAGACGCTGCATCGCTCTCACTTACACCCCTCTGACGGCCTGCGATATCAAAACACGCCGCCACCATCTCCTGAGCCACATAACTATTGGGGCGACAAATTAATTTTTCGATGGGTGACCCGGCAGGACTTTGATCTGCGGGCAATCCACCGTTACCGGGTAGAAAGTGAAAAGGGATCCAAACTTGATGCTGGGCAAGTTCTCGAAAATTACGATAGTCAAGAAACTTATGGGCTGAGCTGATGTGATAAAAGGTGGTGCCGTTATTGAAACCAATGACGCCAGCATTGGTTGCATCATCAACATATTGAGCGGAATAGGCAATGATCTCTGCTGCTTCATGCTCGAAACCCGCTAACCGAGCAACAACATAGGTCACGCCATGATGAAAATCAATTTGCATGGCTGAGCGCCTTCAATTGATGAATAGTTGATGGCTAGGAAGCAATCGTTGCACCGTCCGATCCCACCCTCTCACAGATCGCTTCTGTATTATTCCAGGCTTGCACCCCACAGAACGTAAAACTGACATTAAACTACCGTAAAGCAAGTGTTAATCCCTTTGTCCGTGAGCAGCGCACGATCCCCGAAGAAAGCATTCATTCGCATTCTTCTCACTATTAAAAGACTGCAGCCAAAAACTAGATTGACCGGGTTCAGGGAACAGTCCATCATGGTAACGAGGTTCCCTGGGATGGAGATAATCCTAATATGAGTAATCCAATTCAAGATAAAGCAACCGAGTGGTGGCAGCTTATTTCAGGAGCAGAGACGGCGGAGTCCTATAAAAACTTTTTCAAGCTGACCTGGAAGATCTTTAAGGAAACAGCACTGCTGCTGTGGCTAATGCTTTGCTTTGTCCTGGTCGCGATTGGGTGGGTTTGGAATAACTCTTCTAAAGTCACAGAAACCGTTTCTGAGCTAAAAGGACGGGCCAATCAAAATGAAAACAGCAATTTGATGGCTGATGCTGCCGTTAAGCTATGGGAAGCGAGTCAAACGGGCGCGGCCAATGCAGTGGCAAAAGCCAGAAAGCGCTTAGATCTGCCTGAAGTTGAGAAAACAACGCAAAAAAAAACTCCAGTAGCACCTAAAGAAGACGCTCAGACAGCTAAGCCATCTGAAGGAGCCACTACTAAAGCGCCACAGGAAACGGCAACGCCCCCACCCAGTGAACCTGACGCCCCCGCATCCGAACCCGCGAATGCCAGCACTCCTCAGAACAACGACACTAGCGGTGATGCTAATGCCACTAGCGAATCCAGCAATAATGAGGAGGCAAACCCAAACGCTGCTGTAGAAAAAGCCAAACAAGATGCCAGCAATGTTGGCGGTGAGGCAAGTTAGCTATCCGGCCTTTTAGACAATGGCTTCAGAACGAACGACACCGTTTTAGTCGGCTTGTTTCAGGGTATTCTGATAAAAATCAAGCAACACCTGCTGATGGGGAATCGCAATAGAGCGCGGTTGCTGATCGCGAGGAGCATGACAGATACCTGTGACGATCTCCGCTGGTGTAAATAGCCCCAGATCCCAGCCTTCGTTGAGGGTAAGGTCTGTGATATCAACTTCAAGGGGACAAGAGAACACGTACCGCTGTACTCCTGGACCGTCATCACGCTTGAAAAAATTGATTGCAGTGGCAGTATAGCCAATCTCTTCGATCAGTTCTCGCCGCACTGCAGCTTCCGGTGCTTCGCCAGGGTTCATGTGGCCCCCAAAGCAGGCCCACTGGTTCGGGTACACAATGGTGGGGATATCGTCGCGAAGCTGCAGTAAGAAGCGACCGTCTTGGTGCAGAATTGCGATCGCAGCTTCAATTACAGTGGGTAAGTTCACGAATAGTTGAGATACCTTAAGGTTTGCGTAATACAATCAGTCACATGTCCTACTATAGCCACCCGTGATTTCTCCACTTATTTGTCACTTAGCAGTAACAGCTCCACTGCTAGGAGATATCAGATTAGATGTCGTTGTTCTCTTTGTTTTAATACTGCTGTCCGCAATTTTTTCTGGATCAGAAACCGCCATTACCGCAATGGACAACCTGAAACTGCGCGGTCTCATGCAGGAGCAAGGGGATACAGATGGAATCTATCGATTAGTTCTAGAGAAACGGACACGATTCATTACCACCCTATTGGTTGGCAACAATCTCGTCAATAATTTTGCTGCAATTTTGACGAGTAATCTATTTATCATTTGGTTTGGCGGCGCAGGGCTAGGTATTGCCACAGCCGTCGTCACGTTCTTGCTGCTAGTTTTTGGTGAAATTACGCCAAAATCCCTAGCCATAAGCAATGCAAGTGTTGTGTTTCAGTGGGTTGTGCGACCCATTTATTGGCTCTCAGTCGGTCTGCTGCCAATTATTCGACTCTTTGAAAGCATTGCTCAGATAGCTATTCGACGGGTGAACAGTAGCTCAGCACAACACCCAGAGTCTATCAGTGACCTGCAGCTTTTAATTGATGTGTTGGGGGGACGGGGGCAATTAGATCTACAGCAGCGCCAACTTCTCAACAAAGCTCTGGCGTTGGACAGTCTCAGAGTGCGTGAAGTGGTCAAACCCCGTGTGGAGATGCGTACCATTTCCCATGAGGCTCTCCTGCAAGACGCGATTGATCTCTGCCTTGACAGCGGTTATTCCCGCATCCCTGTCCAAGAGGAGTCGAAAGACGCCATTGTCGGCATTACTAACCTAAAGCAGGCCCTTCAGGCGCTCAAGATGCATGGGAACCAATCCGTCACGCTGGCCATGGACCCACCCTTTTATATCCCGGAGACGAAATGGGTTGCAGCGTTATTAAAAGAGTTGCTGCAGAAACAGCTCCATTTAGCCATTGTCGTAGACGAGTATGGCGGCACGGTGGGCCTCGTCACCCTAGAAGATATTCTCGAAGAGCTAGTGGGTGAGATTTACGATGAAAGCGATATTCAAGGAATGAAGGCTCCTCGCTCTCAACTCCGCAGAAGATGGCCCTCTAGGGAAAAGGCTTAACAAAGCGTTCGTTAACCTCATATCAGAACAAACTAAAATGCGCGCCTCTCAGATGAGAGGCGCGCATCAGAAGATATGGGACTCAATAACAGGTTATTGAGGTGCTGGAGTTTCTTCAGCGGCAGGGGCCTCAGGGGAGACTTCAGTTGCAGGTGACTCAGTATCAGTTGGTGTTGTCTCAGATTGACAAGCGCCTAGTAGGGTTGAGAAACCCAACAGAGCCATCAAAGCGGCCATTTTAATTTTCATGTCTAAATGCTCCTCACAAGTAAACGAAGTCAGCAGACTTCAGTAACAACATTAGTCTATGGAATTGCGGATACGGTTACCGCATGATGGATATTAATTTTCTCGCTTTACAGAGAATCTGTCAATCTCAACAGCATTATCCCACATTGTCATGGGTCTCGAATATATCTCTGATGCCTTTCTTGATAGAGGCTAGGCATAAAATTTGAAGCGGACAAATTCGATCAAAGCTCCACGTGGTTGATGGACGACATTGAGGGGTAATAGCGGCCTCAGGCTCAAAACAGGTGTTTCAGATACTCAGCGAAGTGTCCCGGCAATAGATTAATCCCGACGGCTGATTTGATCAGGTAGAGGCTGAGCAAGAGGATTGCGCTGATCACTAGGTTTGCGGTCAGGAGCAATAGCGCGGCGGCAAGAATGTTCCCCGCTTTGGTGATGCCTTTCATGGGGCGCGATCGCTGCCGTCGATCTTTACCCACCAGCAAGACCAGATAGAAGCGAGTCACCACTAAATCTATTACAAATCGGATATCAATAAGTCGAGGCCGTCGAGGTGAAGATTCTAGGGTGATTTGGGTCAGCAAGTCTAAGAGTGCAGACCGCTGAGCGAGGGTGAAGCTATTCAGCACATCAGAATCAATGCGCTGCAGTATTGTTTCGGCTCTAGAGCCTTGATCTTGTCGCCTTGAGGAGGCATGGTTTGCGCTGCTCGGATCCATTCCAGCCCTCTATATTTGGTAGATAATCGCCCCAAGACCCAAGCCACTCCAGACGATCTTCACCAAGACAAAGGCCGTTCGATAGCCCTTGCGTCTAGGCAAACGCGGATGGGCAAACGCCAACAGCAATATGAGTAAAAGCGAGAATAACCACAGGACGAGGAGCGAGAGTCCCCAGATATGGCCTGAAGCCCACTGAAGATGTTGTGGATTGACCCCAATGTAGGCAGCGGCCCACAGTAAAGAGACGATCCAAGTGAGGGAAAGTGCGATCGCATCTCGTCCCACCCTTGCCAGATGCACAGTGAGCGCCAGGGTTACAATCCACACCAAGTTTGGGGCCGCGTAGGCCACCAAAACCCATCCGGCTAGGGCATAGCCGAAAAATAAACTGATTAAATAAGCCCAATGGTAAGGTCTCGTCATCGATACCGCCATGGTTCCACCGATTGACCACACCCTAGGATGCCCACACCGCAGGAGAGACACGAAGAATTTGTGGATAACCGTTATGAGTCAGAGGATGGGCGGCAGGCCGTGCTACTGGAGTAGCGCTTCACCTCGGCGATAGAGTTCTCGTGCATAGTCGGTCCAAACGCCCTGGCCCCAATAGCGAAAGCAGCTTGTTTCGACTAGCAGCACATATAGCAATGTTTCTTTGTAATCGGCCTGCTCCGTCACGGTGGGATCGGCGGCAACTAAAGGATCATACTTGGCATGGAACTTGGCACTGAGCTGATTCATAGGCTCTAGGACATTTTCATAGCCCCGTACCCAACTCAGATCATCGGTCCAAGAGGCGCCATCCATGTGGAATTGGTGGTCTGTCTCATTCAACGTTTCAATGGCCTGTGCCACAGCCTCCGGCGTGACCGGATCCACCCGCTGCCAAATCTTATGCTGGCCCACCGCCTGACAAACCGGGAAGTCCTCCGGGCTAACGCCTGCAGCATCAAGCAGCTCTAGATACTCAGTGCCGTTAAAGCCAGCGATCCCCTGCTCTAGATGTTCCCAAATAGGAGGATAGTCACGGGGAAATTCATTCATCATGACGCCGCCATTTTCGCCATCGGCAATCTGGGTGACGCAGCCAGGAACCATCACGGAGCCAATCTGCTGACGAACAAGACCTTTTGCTTCGTGATAGGGCTGCATCTGAGCCACAAGCTTGGTATCAGAGCCTTGGGTCTTAATCAGCGCCGTCATGCTGATCGTTTCGCCCTTAGAGTTGCATGCCACTAAGCGATTGGGAACATACTTATCACTGTGATGGAGGCTCGAACCATCAAGGCGCTCAATGGAGTGTTCTTGAACCATTAGCCAGCGATAGCCGCAATCTTTGAGGGCTTTAAGATATTCGTAGAGGGTATCGGGGTGATTGGGCAAATGCATCTCTGGGGGTGAGAACCCTTTGACACGCTTGAGCGCTTCAACACCGAAGAGATCGGCAAAATAGTGCTGCCAAGCCTGAATCTGAAGCTTTAGATCGGGAATCGGCGTAGAGGGAGCTACCGCGTGACTCCACATCGTGCCCAGCCATTCGACGTAGGGCTGATATTGGGCATCGCAGGTAATGGTTTTGAGGGCATCAAGGACATCATGACGGCCCATTTGCTGCAAACCCCAAAGTAAATTACCGGAGTAGTCGAGCATAATGCGAGGGCTGCAGCCTTTCGCCACTAGCTCAGGGATAAACTCTCCCATGCGACGATAGCACCAGGCAAACACATCGGCATTGTGGTTGTCTCCTTGATCAGGGTGCTCAAACATATGCTGCAGATTGCAGATTAGCTCACCATTGGCACCGGCGGGGATCGTGGGCTGGTGCATGTGCAGGGCGCAGGCAAATCCCGACTTGAGATCATCAAGCCTCAGATCTGTGTTGGGTAAATAGATGGGATCGTGATGGCCGGTGATTTTTGCAAGGTCTGCGGCGGATCCAGAAATTTTCGGCAGGCGGTCTGTTGCGAGGGGTGCGGGAGCGGATGCAATCATGGGGTTAAGATCCTATAGAGATGTGTCCGGAAGCTCTGCATTAGCCCCCTAAGTCCTCCACTTTGGGGGACTTGAAGAAACTTGGTTGTTCAAAAGTTAGCGCGTGGGGGAGGTCTATGAATCAAGAATCAATCGTGCTTTGGATAAAGCCTGTCGAACTTGCTCAAAACCTGTACCACCAATGCTGTTACGGGCTGCGACCACCTGCTGAGGTGCAATCGCATCATAGATATCTTCACCAAACTGCGAATGAAGCTGCTGCCATTGATCGAGGGTCAAGTCCTTGAGGAGCTTGCCGTCAGCAAGGCAGGTTTTGACTACCTGACCGACTATATTGTACGCCTCTCGAAAGGGAACCCCCTTGGCTGCTAAATAATCTGCCACATCGGTGGCGTTGGAAAAATCTTCTGTGACGGCACTATTGAGACGGGCGGTGCGGAACTCTAGCCCCTCTGACATCAGAATCGTCATTGCTCTGAGGCAGGCTTTGACGGTCTTGACGCCATCAAAAATTGCCTCTTTATCTTCTTGCAGATCTTTGTTATAGGCCAGCGGTAAGCCCTTCATCAGTACCAGCAAGCCCTGTAAATGACCGAAGACACGCCCCGTTTTACCTCGGACGAGTTCTGGCACGTCAGGATTTTTTTTCTGAGGCATGATGCTAGACCCCGTGGCGCAACTATCTTTGAGGGTGATGAACTTAAATTCTTCTGAAGCCCAGAAAATCACCTCTTCTGCCAAACGACTCAGATGCATCATGATCAAGCTGGCGGCACAGAGAAACTCAATGGCAAAGTCGCGATCGCTGACGCCATCTAAGCTATTAGCATAAAGCCCGTTAAAACCAAGCTGATCGGCGGTGAACTGGCGATCAATCGGGAAAGGGGTTCCCGCTAACGCCCCGGAACCGAGAGGGGAAATATTGGTGCGATCGCAAATCTCTCTTAATCGCTGTTGATCGCGTTGGGCCATCTCAAAATAGGCCAACAAGTGGTGGGCCAAACTGAGGGGCTGCGCCCGCTGAAGATGTGTATAGCCAGGGATCATTGTGTCAACATGATCTGAGGCCAACGACACTAACGTCGATTGCCACTGGTGCAGCAATCCCTGGATCTGCTGAATTTGATCCCGGAGATAAAGCCGAATATCCGTACCCACCTGATCATTGCGAGATCGGGCAGTATGGAGCTTTTTGCCGGTGTCGCCAATCAATTCAGTGAGGCGTCGCTCCACCGCAAAGTGAACATCTTCGGCATCAACTCCTGGCTGAAAGGTGCCCTGACGGAAGTCTTGCCGAATCTGCTCAAGGCCCGTGGTGATTTGCTCTGCTTCTGCCTCTGAGATGATCCCCGTCTTCGCCAGCATCTGAGCATGGGCTTGTGACCCCGTAATATCGTATTCAATCAGTTCAATATCAAAGCTAATGCTGGCATTGAAAACTGCAATATCAGGATGCAAAGCGCTTTCAAAACGCTGACTCCAGGGCTGTGGGTTAGGCATGAATAAAGAAGAAACCAAGATATACGTGCGTCTAGCTTATCTGAGGGAAAGCCTAATCTGCACAATAAATCGCAATTAACCAGTCGATGGTTCGGGAGCGCATTGGTCCATTGCGAGGTGCCCAGGATGATCCGTGAGAAAGAAGAACACATGTCCTAGTCTGTAGCGATTGACGAAGGACATGCATGGTTTGAATTAAGACAGGTGGGGTAACACTGCCTTCATTATCAACTTAAAGGATGAATATGAATTTCAGGTTAAGTAGCCTGAGTTCCAGATCAGAATCTAGACAGAGATCCGGCTGGAGACGGCAAAAACTGACACAGTGTTGGACCGATGACATTATTCATTCAGCTTTTTCATCAACCGGCGGGCTAGTCCCTCAAAAGCCTCTCCTCCCGCTGGACTCTCTACCTTGAGGCCCGTTTCAGCATCCATCCAGACCGCATACTGGCCTTGCCAAAGGATTGGGTAATCGAGCTGGCCTTGACGTTCAATCATCAAAGATCGCTGAGTTCCGGCCATATATACCTCGATATCAAGGGTCCACTCCGGCAATTGATGGCCGACAGCATCACGGGCCAAAAGCTGTAGGTGGCAGTCTTCTGCAGTGGCGCTGATCAAACGACCAGAATATTTCAGATCTGGAAAGGCAAGTTGAGCAGCGCGGATGAAGAGCTTGAGCAGGTCAGGCAACTCTTCTTCAGTGGGAAACAGTTGCGAGTCATCCCCTTCAGGAATATCCATAGCAAGATAAGCTCGATTCTTGGGTCGACAAAATAATACCCCACTAACCCCTCAACCTAAATCCTTCTCCCTGGGGAGAAGGACTTTGATTCTTGCTCCCCTAGGGAGTAAGGGGCCGGGGGATGAGGGGCATTGATACGATATTGATTAGGATGTTATTGCCTTGCAAGTCTCTAACCGCTACACCTAGCTCTGGCACTGCTGACAAAAGTGAGTGGAACGGCCCACGAGCTTGATCCGCTCCAGCACCGTTCCGCAAGTGCGGCAGGGTTGCCCCGTTCGCCCATAGACCCAGGCCACCCCCCCGTAGTTGCCGTTGATCCCCAAGACATCCTTAAAGTCGCTAAAGGTCGTGCCTCCAGCGTCAATGCTCGTGGTGAGAACCTCAATAATCGCGACCTGGAGTCGTTGCGCTTGCTCCCCTGTCAGCTTTAGACAGGGTGTGGTGGGCAGAATACCGCTCAGGAATAAAGCCTCGTCAGCATAGATATTGCCGAGGCCCGCAATGATGGACTGATCAAGCAGCGCAGACTTAATCGGACGCTGCCGTTTGTGAAGCTGCTGCTGCAGGTACATTAAAGAGAAATCAGCCGATAGAGGCTCAGGGCCAAGGGCTTGCAGCCCTGAAATAACCTGCTCAGGGGCAACTGCTGGCGGCACCCACCACATTTGCCCAAAGGTCCGTTGATCGACAAAGCGAAGCTCTTGGTGGTCTGAGAACAAGAGACGCACGCGGGTATGCTTATGTAAGTCGGCCTGTTGAGAGAGCCACAGAAGCTGCCCCGTCATTCGTAAATGGACACCGAGCCATCCTGCCGGTTGGGTCTGTTTTGTGAGCTGCCCCAGCAAGTACTTGCCGCGCCGATGCCACCCGCTGAGGCAGACGTTCTGAAGCCCTTCTTCAAAATTAGATACGCTCGGATGAGCCACAGTCCGAGGATAGAGAACGATCGCACTAAGGAGTTCACGGCCTTGGGTTTGCTTGTCTAGTCCTCGACGGACAATTTCGACTTCGGGTAACTCAGGCATAGAAATAATCGGGAGCGTAACGATCTGCATCCCTGCTGTGATGCTGATGGAGGTTTAAAAATACAGAAGCACTCCGCTGCTCTGGGGCAACAAGAGTGCTTAATTGTTGAGAGCATTTGACGCAAAGCTAAACGCTCTAGCGTTTAGCTAGAGAACGGATGAGGCTACCAGAGCCTACTTTACTTCTTCTAGTTCTCTCTCAGCAAAGTTATTGGTGTTAACGCCACTAGCACTACCGCTGTAGCCTGTGTAGTTAACAGTGTCAAACCGAACAATGACGGGATACTTGCTGGTCTCATTAGAGTCAACAGAAGCCACTGTGCCAATTTCTCTATACCAATAGGACTCGGGACGAAGAATTTTAACTTTAGAACCGCGCTTAACCATAAATCTTAATACCTTTATTGATGTGAAAAAGGATCAATTACACCCAGCCTACTACGCTCTTGGTGCTCCGCAGGTCTCTGCTTTATGAACATTTATAAATCAGCTAGTACTGATAGACCGGCAGCGTGAAGTGGAAACAGCTCCCTTTATTAGGGGGCGAATCGACCCAAATTTGCCCGAAGTGCGCCTTCACAATGCGTTGACAAAGCATGAGGCCCATACCATAGCCTTCTTTGTCTTGGTCACGACTCAGGCGAAATCGGTCTTCAAAAATGTATTGTTGCTTCTCTTGCGGAATGCCAGGGCCATCGTCTTGAATACTCACCTGTATCTTTTGTGTGGTGCGATGCAAGGCTGAAATTCGGATCAATCCACCTTTGGGGGTGTATTTAGCTGAATTTTCGAGAAGATTGATGAGCACCTGCCGAATTTGATCGGCATCGCCATGCACCTGCGGTAGATCTGAGGGTAGATCTGTTTCTAGAGTCTGAGACTTATTGGCAAATCGGCTCTCTAAGCCCTCTAGGGTCTGTTGGCATAGGGCTACTAGATTCAATTTCTGAGGGTGAATTTTAAGGGCGGGACCATTTTCCTGTGATGCGTCAAGCATATTGACAATCATTCGCTCGATTACTTTGATCTGAGTGCGAGCATGATCCACTAACTTGATCAGAGTTTCCGGTGATAGGGGCTGTTTGTGATCGCCATTCCATTGACCCTCTAGCGTTTCGATTGCGATCGCAGCAGCCGTGAGCGGATTCCGTAAATCATGGGCCATCATTGCCGCCACTCGATCCTTAAACCGAAGCTGTTCTTGCAACGCCTTGTTTTCTTGCTGGAGTCGAAAAATCTCATCCGAGAGTTTCATCACCTGGGTAGAGCGCGCCAGGGAGGGCAGCTTCCCTTCTTGTGGCTGTACTTCTAATTCTTGCTCCCAATAGGGCCAACACTCTTGAAGCTGCTCTAAGAAGTTAGTCCCAGCCAGTACCTGGGATGGCTCAGGATGAATTTTAACGAGGGCTGGTGTGACCACCAGTCGATAGTACTCCACCAAATAAGGCTGCTCAGAAACCTCCACAACGTGTAGCTTCACGGCATAGTCTGCCTGCAGAGAGTCTAGATAGTGACGGACTTGCTGAATTTGCTCCTGTGCAATTGCCTGCCGCTCAACAAAGAGCAGCAATTCCAACAGCGGCTTGGGGCCACGGTCTGGGTTTTGTGTAGAAGGAGGCGACATGCAGAGAGTCTAGATAGTGACCAAACAGTCTGCTAAGCCAAGGAAACGGTAAACTTTTACACAGACTATTAAATAAATCTTAATTTGTTTCGGTTCATCTGCTGGAATAAATCTTGTCGATACGATGTCAAGGCCTTAGATGAACGGGGACTTGAAATTCTCAATATGGTAGAGCGAGAGTTAACCATGCTAAAACTAGATCTGGCGAGTCTTCTCAACGAGAGGCCCTATCTTTTTTGCCAATGCAGCCATTCAATCATGACGCCCAAACGGTGACGTTGTCAGACCCCATCCCCTTAGAGGCCGCGAATCACACTCTAAGTAACGCACCGGCAGAGCAAGTCATCACTTACGCCCATGAGACCTTCAGTTCAGGGCTCGTGATGAGTACAAGCTTCGGGATTCAAGCTGCGGTTATGCTGCATTTAGCGACGCAAATTGTTCCCAATATTCCGGTGATCTGGATTGATACAGGCTACTTGCCCGCTCAGACCTATCAGTTTGCTGAGCAGCTCATCCAGCGACTGCAGCTTAATCTCAAGGTTTATCAGTCTTCTATGAGTGCAGCTCGGATGGAGGCGCTCTACGGCAAACTCTGGGAGCAGAATACGGTCGAGGCACTCAACCAATACGATCAAATTCGCAAACTAGAGCCGATGCAGCGAGCACTGCAAGATCTAGGAGCGACAGCTTGGCTGGCGGGGCTGAGGCGCAGTCAAACCGACTATCGCCAAAACCTACAGGTGGTCGGTCAGCAGGCAGGCTGTTACAAGTTTTTACCGATTTTGAGCTGGACATCCAAAGATATTTACACCTATCTCACCGCCCATGATCTGCCCTACCACCCCTTCTTTGATGAGGGCTATGTAACAGTAGGGGATTGGCATTCAAGTCGGCCCGTGACAGCGGATGATGAGAGCGATCGCGACACTCGATTCCAGGGCTTAAAGCAAGAATGTGGCCTGCATTTACCGCAGACCTTAGGGGAATCACAGAGTTTAGATTCAAGTAGTCTTTAAGGTTAGATAATGGGGCACAGGTAAGTGAACTGGTCTACGCTATGGGTTACGGCTTTGCCTCCAGTCGCAGGCGGCATTATTGGCTATTTCACCAATGATGTAGCAATTAAGATGCTGTTTCGCCCCTATCGAGCCATCAAAGTTGGTGGCAAGGCGCTACCGTTTACCCCAGGGCTGATTCCAAGAAATCAGGATCGGCTGGCGCAAAAGGTGTCAGACGCCATCATGACCTCGCTGTTGACACCAGATGAACTGCAGGCGATCGCACAACGTCTCCTGCAGACGGAGCGTATTCAAGGCATTATTTTATGGCTGCTGCGTCTGGCCCTCGATCAGGTCAAGGCCGATAAGAAAGAGAAAACCGCCGCAATATTGGCGCTTATTCTCCATGATTTTGCCAGCGAATCTTTGCCTCGCCTGGTGGCTGAACTGGCCCAGCGGGATGACTTTTTAGAAGCTCAACTCGATCAGGTTTTTGACCAGATCGTTTTAGACTTACAGCTCAGCGAAACCCAGGCCCAGCAGCTTTCAGACTGGATCTTAGATGATATTTTCCCTGCGAAAACGCTGCGCTCAATTCTCACGGATTTCTTGACCGATCGCAACATTGCCACCCTAGATGAAGGGTTTAGGAGCCGGACCAGCGGCACCTATTGGCTAGTTGCCAACACGGTGGGGGCTGAAAGTACACTGGTGCGGTTTCGCACATTTTTGATTGAAGAACCCCGTGCAGCCAAGCTAGTTCTCCAAGATCTGATCGCCTCGTTGGGGATGCGGCAGGGCTTAACGGAATGGTTCTCTGGTTTCTCACTGCAGACGTTACCCAATAAAACACTGAAGGAGCTGCGTTGGGCCTTTAGAGAAAGCGTCCGCAGCTACACCGTTACCAGAGGGGCACAGGTACTTGAAAAGCTAACGCAGTCTTTAGATTGGGATGAGACAGCTAAGGTACTGGTAAAGCGGCTCAGCGTCTCAGAAGCGGTGGTGGATTCTTTAGATAGCATCAGCGAAGAATTGGCGTTGATTTTAGAACGATACCTAGAGGGCGATCTAGAGCAGATTGTGGCCAAGGCGCTCCCGATTTTAAATCTTGATCAGGTAATCCAAGATCGAGTCAATCAAACGCCACCGGAAGATTTAGAGACGGCGATTCAGGGCATTGTTAAGACTGAGCTGCAGGCAATCGTCAATCTGGGTGGCGTCTTAGGCATTTTGATTGGACTGCTACAGTCATTGATCCTTATTTTTCGCTAAAAGATATTCGCCTTTAAGCTAGGCTAGACCTAGCCAAGCAATGGGATATCTGAAGCATGAAAGTTGCAAATATCCATGAAGCTAAGACAACGCTATCTAAATTAATTGAATGTGCGCTAGCCGCAGAAGAGGTCATTATCAGCAAGGCCGGTAAGCCAATGGTCCGACTTGTGATGTACGAACCGAATCAGGAGCCTAGGCAGCCCGGTTTGTGGGAGGGGCAGGTGATCATGGCTGATGATTTTGATGATCCTCTGCCCGAAGAAGTTCTGCGTGGATTTCTCGGAGAGTCAGAATGAATTTTTTGCTAGACATTCATGTTCTGCTTCGGTGGCTTAGCAATCATCCCACGCTTAAACGTGATGCGGGATTCTAAAATAGCGCTTTATCCGGTTTCTATTTTGCAAGCTTAAGAGAGAAAGCTTGTTTATCTCGACCTACAATTTGGGCAACCTACTATAGAAAGACTAAGGCTCGTATCCTTTTAGCCTTGCTGTTAGAACCGTAAGGAACGTTATGAATACGATTACCCACACCCAACCAGAAGCGCGACAAACCGAACCGCAACCTATCATTGAAACCTTCAATCTGCAAAAAGCCTATCGCACTGGCTTTTGGATGAATAAGAAGGTTGTCTCACTCCAGCAATGCAGCTTGCAAGTGATGCATGGTGAAACATTTGGCCTGTTGGGGCCAAATGGAGCGGGTAAGACAACCTTGTTAAAGACGCTGCTAGGAATCGCGAAACCCACGTCAGGGCGTGGCCTCGTTTTAGGAAAGCCATTGGGCGATCGCAACGTCAAGCAAAAGATTGGCTATCTGCCTGAGAACCCTTATTTTTACAATCACCTCACAGGCTGGGAGTTTCTAGAGTTCGTGGCAGGGCTGTTCCAAATTCCGGCCAAGGTACAGAAGCGACGGATTCCTGAGCTGCTGGATCTCGTCGGGCTGGCGCGGTCAGCAGCGAAGAAAAAGCAGATGAAGAAATACTCGAAAGGGATGCTGCAGCGGGTCGGGATGGCCCAGGCGCTCATCAACAACCCAGAGCTTGTCTTTTTAGATGAACCCATGTCGGGTCTTGATCCGCTCGGTCGCTACCAGATTCGAGAAATTATCCTGTCCTTGAAAGAGCAGGGCAAGACGGTGTTCTTTAATAGCCATGTGCTGTCGGATGTTGAGTTGATTTGCGATCGCATCGCCATTCTCGCCCAGGGCGAACTGATCTGCGAGGGCACCATTGATGAATTGCTGGGTACCACCAGCGAACATTATCAGGTCAAGGGCAAGGGCGGCAGTCAGCAGATGCTGCAGGATTGGGTGGTCGATCTTGAGTTCCAGGCTGAACAGTGGCACGGCAGGCTGCAGGGAGAGCCGCAGGCATTTTTGCGATCGCTCTCAGCTATGAACGGCACCCTGTTAAAAATGGACTTGGTGCGCCCTTCCCTAGAAGATTTCTTTATTCAGCAGCTCCGTCAGCGAGAAATTAATACCAGCCATTAATCTGATAGTTGAAGATAACTTTTTCTACATGATTTATCCCTCTTTTATCAAACTGGGGTCAAAGCTTGATTTCTTGTAGGCTAGAACGACGAGTCTTCGTCCAAAAACCCCAAAGTGACAAAAGAGGGTTATATGCGTAGGGCTAGAGACATTCATGCAGTGATCGCAATCACACCTGTAGCTGATGTGGCGCACACTATGAGCGTTACTGGGTCACAGCTTAGAACCTGACATTCTTTGATGATGGGTTCACCCCTGCATGAGGAAGAAACCCATGGTGTCCCCCAGCCGCACTTTTAACTGTCACCGTTCACTGGTCCAGCAAGTCAGCACAATCCTATTTCTATGTATTGCTCCCTTAGCCCCTTTCATTTCTGGGTCTGCGGCCAACAGCCAGACCTATCTTTACGGCGAATCAGCACAGGTCAATCAAGTGGGCAAAGGTTACGTTGTCTTTCAGCGTCGAGGTGAGCAAGTGGTGGGTGCTTTTCACCATCCGCAATCAGAATTTAGCTGCTTTACTGGCAAAATGACGGGTCAGCAGCTAGATGTCGTCACGCTAGAGTCAGAGCAAGAAGAATCAGTGTCAGTCCGTGTGCCGCTATCCCAACTGCACCACATCGAAACCACCAGTGCCAGCGTGCAAAATAGCCTCAAAACCTGCCAGCAAGACGTTGCTGCTTTGGGTGTTCAGCAACAAGCGATCGCTAAAAATCTGACGCCTTAATCTATGGGTCTCTAAGGTGTACACCTGTATTAGAGCAGAGGGTATCCGTTCAATGGGCTATGGCTCCAGCATCAGGGGAAGGACGGAAGGTGATCTACGACATCAAGACTTCTCCTTCCTGGGTAGGGCAACCCACTTCAGTGGGTTTATAAAACTAGCCCGCGCCTAAAGTGTGGGTGGGTTAACTTGTGTATACGGTAGCCTATGGGGGTCCCGCGTAAGGCTTCGCTTTAATATGACACCGTATTCTCTGTGATCACCTCTTGATACCAGTAGGCTGAGTCTTTTAAAGTCCGTTGTTGGGTGGCATAGTCAACGTGAATAATGCCAAAGCGCTTTCGGTAGCCATAGGCCCACTCAAAATTATCCAAAATCGACCAGAGAAAATAACCTTTGGTGGGCACACCAGCGGCACTGGCGCGTTCAAACGCCCCGATATAATTCTTCAAGAAATCAATGCGCTGGGGGTCATGGACGTGACCATCGCGGTGGACCCAATCGCTGTTTGCCATGCCATTCTCAGTGATCACAATGGGGAGCTGATAGCGTTCATAGATAAACTTCGGTCCCCAGTACAGGGCATCAGGGGTAATGGGCCAGTCCATTGTGGTGTGTGGCGCTCCCACAACGGTTGGGATAAACGTGACTCCGCCCTTAGGCTTGGCTTTAACGGTATACCCTTGGTAAATATTGAGTCCATAAAAATCGAGAGGCTGATGCATCGTCGCTAGATCGTCTGCCCGTATCTCAGGGAGATCCTCTCGAAAGAGCCGTAGACCATCCGCAGGGTACTCTCCCCTCAAAATAGGGTCTGCGAACCAAGTGTTATTCCAGCAGTTTTTAGCTTTGACCGATAGCGTTGCCTGACGGGCTGCCTCTATATCTTCAGGGCTATTGGTGGCGGGTATGGCAATCACGCCGACGAGCGCTGTACCAATAGTCGGTGGGCGGTGGGCGCAGGCGCGAATCACCTGTACTGATTTGCCGTGGGCTAGCAAGGAATGGTGAGCGGCTAGCAATACATCTCGCAGCCCTAACTTGAGTCCTGGTGCATGTTCGCCCTGTTGATGCCCAAGACCAATGAAGCATTGGGGTTCATTGTGCGGTATCCAGTGCTGGACTCGGTCTGATAGTTTATCGACCATCACTTGGGTATACTCTGCAAACCAGTCGGCACTGTCTCGGTTCAGCCATCCCCCTCGACAGTACAGCGCATAGGGATAGTCCCAGTGGAACAGTGTTACCCAGGGCTGAATATTGTGACTCAACAGGCAGTCGATGAGACGATCATAAAAATCGAGACCCTGCTGATTAACAGTGCCGACGCCCTCTGGCAGTATCCGAGGCCAAGAAATAGACAAACGATAGGCTTTCAAACCCAATTGAGCCATCAAGGCAACGTCGTCGGCATAGCGGTTGTAATGGTCGCAGGCGATCTCACCCGTATCACTTCCCGAAATCTTCCCAGGTTGCTGGCAGAATATATCCCATACCGAAGTGCCTTTGCCCTCGGTATGAGCCGCTCCTTCAATTTGGTAGCTGGCAGCAGCGGCCCCCCATACAAAATTAGCACCAAAGGATGGGTAAGGTTTCATTGGCAATCAGTTCTTGCAGAGGACAGAAAAGCGAGTGACTCAATAGTACCGCTGAAGTCTTTATTATTACTTTCTAAAATAAAAATACCTACTGTTTCTGAACACTAAGCTAAGGCGACTTATTGCTCCCCTATTTTTCTCTATAGGAATAAATATGAAGATACAAAAAAGCTTAAGACTCCTCTACCTTTTTCTGTTTATTGTAAGCATGTAGAGATGAGTTAGATCTGTTTAACCTATAGGTCTATGTTTTTTTAGATCTGCCTTTAAAAAGTGTCGGTTCTGATTTTGAAATGGGCACTCTTGAGTTATCAGTAAAAATACGCAGTCCGTAGAGGGTTATGGCCTCATCTGTGTCGTGACAGGATCCGTACATCCTCGGAAGTGTCGTCGGGCTGGTTGCGATAGTGTAATTTCAGGTTCAGTTTTTTATGTTCGGAGAGGGTCGCATGGGTACATCTGTAGAGTTCAATTCGTCGCAGACTCTAGTTGACAGAAAGACAAGTTTTGAGAGGCTGGCTGACCTGTTGGTAAGCTGGCAGGGCAAAAGAAAAATGCATTACTATAAAGTAGCCGATAACGGCCTTAATTTCTTTTTAGAAAAAGATATTGAAAACCCTGGTCAATTCTACATGACGACTCAGAAAGCTGGGGTCAAGAAAAATGATTATATTCGGGTGCATGGGTCACCTGATTCGCCTCAGTCTGTTTCTTATACCGTTATCGATGTTGACTTTTACGCAGACCAGCCCGATATGTGGATCGCGAAGCTAGGGCTATTGGCAGACGACTAATGCATCTGTTAGCAAAGGTGCGCATGTGGCTAGCGACTGAAAGGTTGTCTTTGATACAATTTTTTGCCCAGAGGCTTGATAGCGTTGGTTCGATACAGTTTTAGAGAGGCTAACAAGCGCTGACTGCTTATAAAAATTAGTGACTTCTAGGGTTCCGGTTTAGATAAACGCCTGGTCCGAGAGAAGTCGCCAGTGGCAACGGTTCTGATTTGAGCCGTTTGCCCTTGGTCACACGGCGGGAAAAAAGCCCGGGAGGAACAATTGTAGAGAGCACTCTACGATATGTTGCCCCGGGTTTTATGTATGCTGTTGAAGAATGATTTGGCTATATGAACAAGAAATATCGCTTTAAATAGGGATTCTCTTTGACCTACACCGTAAATCCATAATGACTGATAATCCTTTGTTTCGTGAACCCGGTACAGACAGCGTCGCTGAGCAGGCTCTGCAGCGTGAGGCTCGACTGCCGATGACGGGTTGGCAACAAGAAGTAGACCAAGGCCTACAGTTCGGTTTAGAAGCGGCTGAGAGTATTCGCGATCGCACCATCCCCACCTTCTCGCGCGGCGAACTGCCCCACTACGCAGGCATCAACACCTTTCTCAAGGCTCCTTATTTAGAGGATGTCCGAAAAGTGGGCAACTATGATGTTGCCGTTGTGGGCGTTCCCCACGACTCTGGCACTACCTACCGACCTGGCACTCGCTTTGGCCCTCAGGGGATTCGGCGCATTTCTGCTCTGTATACGCCCTACAACTTCGAGCTAGGTGTCGATTTACGAGAGCAGATTACCCTGTGTGATGTTGGCGACATCTTCACCATCCCTGCGAACAACGAAAAGTCTTTTGACCAGATTTCTAAAGGGATTGCCCACATCTTTAGCTCCGGTGCCTTCCCGATTATTCTGGGGGGCGACCACTCCATTGGGTTCCCCACTATTCGTGGCGTCTGCCGTCATTTAGGCGATTTAAAGGTGGGCATCATTCACTTTGACCGTCACGTTGACACTCAAGAAACAGATCTAGACGAGCGGATGCATACCTGTCCTTGGTTCCACGCCACAAATATGGCGAATGCCCCGGCGAAGAACCTTGTGCAGCTTGGCATTGGCGGTTGGCAAGTCCCTCGCCAAGGCGTCAAAGTCTGTCGTGAACGAGCCACTAACATTCTCACCGTCACCGACATCATGGAAATGGGCATGGATGCCGCTGTGGACTATGCCCTTGAACGTGCTTTAGACGGTACCGACTGCGTGTATATCAGCTTTGACATCGACTGCATTGATGCTGGTTTTGTCCCTGGCACAGGCTGGCCGGAACCCGGTGGTCTGATGCCCCGTGAAGCGCTGTACATGCTAGGTAAAATTGTTCAGAATGCCCCCGTCTGTGGTCTAGAAGTGGTGGAAGTTTCGCCGCCCTACGATGTCAGTGACATGACCTCACTCATGGCAACGCGCGTCATCTGCGACACGATGGCCCATCTGGTCACCTCCGGTCAGTTGCCCCGGCCCGAAAAAGCGGCCTATATTCACGAGCAGGCCAATATGTCCGTTGGTATGGGTGACTGGCAGTAATGCACGAGACGGATATGACCAATGCGCTGATCATGACGGTCACAGACTGGTGGGAAAGCCAGCCAGAGCGACCGGTGGTGAGCAAGGTGCATTTGGTGGTGGGGCGGTTTACCTGCGTGGAGCCGGTCAGCCTCCAGTTTGCCTACGAGGTGCAGACCCAAAGCACCTTTTTGGCAAACACCGAGCTAGTCATTTGTGAAACGCCGCTGATTGCCTTTTGTCATACCTGTCAGCACGAATATGAGCCGGAAATGGGTCTGCAGTATGCTTGCCCAACCTGCCAAGCCCCCATGGAGGATATCCGGTCGGGACGAGAGCTAAAAATAGATCGCATCGAGTACTGTACGGATTCAGCGCAAACCTATGCACCAAACTGTTGACGCTGCCCTGGGGATTAACCTTCTCCATGCCAATCAAGCCGGAGCCGATCATAATCGCGCTCACTTTGATGAGTGGGGGATTACCTGCCTCAACGTGATGAGTAGCCCTGGTGCAGGCAAGACCGTATTGCTAGAGAGAACTTTGGCTGCGCTGAGGCTCGATCTAAAGATTGCGGTGATCGAAGGTGACATGACCACTGAGCTAGATGCCGACCGCCTGCGGCAGTACGATGTGCCCGTGATAGCCATTAATACGGGCCGATCTTGCCATCTAGACGCCAAGATGGTCGCCGGGGGAATTCATCAGCTCAAGCAAGAGCATCATCCGACTGATCTCGATCTAGTGCTGGTCGAGAATGTTGGCAACTTGGTCTGCCCTGCCGAATTTGAAGTGGGGGAACATGCCAAGGTGGCGCTGCTGAGCGTCACGGAGGGGGAAGACAAACCCTTGAAATATCCGGTGATGTTTCAGGCGGCAGACTGTTTGTTGATTACAAAAACCGATCTTGTGCCCTATCTAAATATTGAAGTTGAGCGCATCATCGCCAATGTGCGACAGCTCAATCCTCATGTTGCCGTCTTTCCTGTTTCTGCCCAGTCAGGTGAGGGACTAGAGGGGTGGTTTGATTGGGTGCGATCGCAAGTCAAAAACCAACCACTAGCCCCTCAATCGGCATAGTAGCTTAATGACCAATCCTATCAATCGACTCAATCTACTTAATCTAATCAATCTAAGGAAAGCTTATGAAGCGGCGTAGCTTTTTATCGGTCTGTACTCTATTTTTATGCAGCTTGCTGTTGACGGTTAGCTGTACCCAGTCTCCATCTCCATCATCCTCTCCATCGGGAACCCAATCCCCCGCCGATAGCGGCCCTCCCATTGTGCTGGGCTATAGTAGTTGGCCGGGTTGGTGGCCTTGGGTGATTGCTGAAAAAGAAGGTCTCTTTGAAAAAAATGGTGTCAATGTTGAACTCAAGTGGTTTGATGGTTACCTAGAGTCTATGAAAGCCTTTGCTGCAGGTCAATTGGACGGTAACACCCAAACACTCAATGACACCATCTCTTTTGCCGCAGATTCGAAAAACGGTCAGGTAGCAGTACTCGTGAACGATAACTCCGATGGCAATGACAAAATCATTGTGACGAAAGATATCAATACCATTCAAGATCTCAAAGGCAAAAAGGTGGCGGTCGAAGAAGGAGTCGTCGATGACTTTTTGCTAACCCTAGGGCTAGAGAAGGAAGGGATGAAGCGTGAAGATGTCAAAATTGTGCCCCTAGAAACGGGCAAAGCTGCCGCTGCTTTCGTTGCCGGCCAAGTCGATGCAGTAGGTGCATTCCCACCGTTTTGGTTGACGGCGCTGCAGCGAGAAGGAAGTAAGGAACTGTTCTCTTCCGCCGATTTCCCAGGGGCCATTCCTGACCTGCTGACCGTGAGCCAAAAGCTGATTGATGAGCGTCCTGAGCAGGTGCAAGCGCTAGTGAATACTTGGTTTGATATCCGCGCATTTATGGAAGAGAATCCTGAAAAGGTAGATGAGATACTGGCAGAGCGCGCCGGGGTATCACCAGAAGAATTTAAGAAATTTAATGAAGGGACTCGCTTTTTTACGATTGAAGATAATTTAGAAGCCTTCACCGATGGCGACAACATGAAGCATATGCCCTTTGCTGCCAAGCAGATGAGCAAATTTATGGTAGATGTTGGTTTCATTCCAGAGGGGCCAGATCTCACTAAGATCTTTAACGATACCTTTGTCAAAGCTTATGCTGAACAGAAAAAGGGCTAGTTAGACTGATTGGCTATTTGATATTGGGTAGGCACTAGCCTGCCCATTGATCATTTTCTAGGCACCCCCATGATCTCTGACCCAATCTCAACTCCCAACTCTAAGTCAGAAGGACTTCGCCCCACTGTCTTTTGGCGCATCGTTGAAGATATTCCACTGGGTCTCAAGTGGTTGCTGATCGCCCTGTCGTTTCTCGTGCCTCTGATGTTTTGGTGGGGGTTATCTAGCTCTGGCATTGTTGATCCCAAGTTTTTGCCCTCTCCGATCAAGGTAATTGGGGGGTTCGGTACGCTGTGGGAAAAGGGTTATTTACTCAAAGATACGATCGCAAGCTGCTTCCGAGTCGGCTCTGGTTTTTTACTGGCTGCGATTCTTTCAGTCCCCATTGGCATTGGTATGGGTACGTTTCCGAGCATTAGGGCACTGTTAGAGCCGATTATTGGCTTTGTGCGCTACATGCCGGCTCCTGCCTTTATTCCCTTGCTGATCATCTATTTGGGACTAGAGGAGCTGCCTAAAATTGCGCTGATCTTTATTGGCACCATTTTCTTCAATATTTTGATGATTATGGATGCGGTGAAGTTTGTCCCCAAGGAGCTAATTGAAACCACCTACACGTTAGGCGGGCGGCAGTCACAGGTGCTTCTGAAGGTAATCATGCCCTACGTCACCCCTAAAATTATTGATGCCTTCCGAGTCAACATGGCGGCCTCCTGGAATCTGGTCGTGATTGCGGAGCTAGTCGCAGCGAACGAAGGTTTAGGGAAACGGGTGGAGCTAGCGCAGCGTTTTTTTCGCACCGATGAAATTTTTGCCCTGTTGCTCATCCTGGGATTGATTGGCTTCTGCTTGGATCTATTTTTTCGTTGGTTGCTGAACGTATCGTGTAAGTGGGCAGTGGATTAGGGCAATGCATCTAGAAATTACGAATCTCTATAAGTCGTTTCCCACTCAACAAGGTTCACTTTCGGTCCTTGAAGATATTCAACTCCATGTTGAGACGGGCGAATTTATCTGTGTGGTGGGAGCCTCTGGCTCTGGTAAATCGACCCTACTGCGAATGGTGGCGGGGTTAGATAAGCCCACCTCTGGCTTGATTACCGTCGATGGTAAGACCGTGATTGGTCCTGGCCCCGATCGCGGCATGGTGTTTCAGCGCTACACCCTCTATCCCTGGATGACGGTGGCAAAGAATGTTGAGTTTGGTCTTCAGCTACAGGGGTTTTCTAAGCAAGAGCGGCGAGAGCGAGTTGCTTATTATCTTGACGTGGTGGGTTTGACAGCTTTTGCTAAAGCGTTGCCCAAGGAATTGTCCGGAGGAATGAAGCAGCGGGTTGCCATAGCCCGCGCCCTAGCCTGTCAACCCAAAATCCTCTTGATGGATGAACCCTTTGGCGCTTTGGATGTGCAAACCAAAGAAACGATGCAGCAGTTTTTACTGGATTTGTGGGAGCGCACCGGCACCTCGATTTTGATGATTACCCACGATGTCGGTGAAGCTGTCTTTCTCTCCCAACGGATTTATGTGCTCACTGCTCGTCCCGGCATGGTGCAGCGCGAGATTGTTGTGGATCTGCCCCTCGATCGCACCTACCTTGTTAAGCGAGAGGCGAAATTTCAGCAGTACCAAGACGAAATTATGGATTTACTCAGAGCGACAGAGGCGGAAAAGACATTGACGGTCAGCTAGGTGAATGAGAAAAGGAGGAAGTTGCAGAAACGTGTCACTTTATTTGTTTTGGCAAAGTAATCAGCGATTTCATTGAGATCTCGACTGGCGAGAATGTTAATTAGATAGCGGCTCATTGCGCTTTTCGTGCTTCCTGAAACCGTTCTAGAGTCTGCTGAACAAAGGTTTCACCATCAATCGGTGGGGTATGCTCTGAGGTTGCGATCGCAACCTCAATTTTTTGTCGCACATCATCTACCCATTCAGCATCAGCGCAGTCATATTCATCAAGCAGCCGCAGGGCGATATTGAGCACTTCCTCAACAGAATTGTATTTCCCTGCCTGAAGCTTGGTTTGAATTAAACGTTCTTGGTCAGGAGTGAGACTAATGCTCATTAGAATTCGCTACACACTTTCAACACTATTTTAACTTGATGGCAGTGGCTAGGATACAGAACGGAGAACGGAGCCTAACGCTAAATTGCAAAATTTTTCGGGTTCGTACTCAATCTTCCGTCAGAAGCTGTTTAATGATTTGGGTGAGTGGCTCAATCTCAATCGGCTTTTTGAGACGAGGCGCACCGGCGAGATGTTGAGGTACCTCATACTTTGAGTCGTAGCCCGTCGTGAACAAAAACGGGATCTGCCGCTCCTGCAGTGCCTCTGCAATGGCAAAGCTGACTTCGTCTTTGAGATTAATATCCAGTAGTCCTAGCGTATATGTTTGAGTCCGCAACAGCTTGAGGGCTGAGCTAATCCGAGGAGCTGTGTCAATCTGCTCAAAGCCTAGGGACTGCAAAGATGATTCTAGTTCCATGGCGATCAACATATTGTCTTCAACAATCAGCACCCTTCCCCGTGGTGACTGTGGCGTTGGTTCGACCCGTGGGGAGCGTGATTCAGCCAAGCTCGTCGCATCGGCCTGCCACAACACATATTCATTGGGAATCCAAAACTCGGCCTCTACTCCGGTCGGAGCAAATCGCAGCCGAGATTCGCCTTCAAACTCATAGGCAATCTCATAGGCAATAGAGCGCTCAATCAAATTCCGGCCAAATCCTCGCCTTTTTGGGGCCGATACAGGTGGTCCGTGACGTTCTCGCCAAGAGACAGCGAGTCCTCCATCCTCTGGGTGCCACTGAACCTCAACTTGCCCTGTCGGTACCGAAAGTGCCCCATATTTGGCCGCATTTGTCGTTAGCTCATGGAGCACCAAAACAAAGGTGGGGACAAAGTTTGCCTTCAATCCCACAGCCGGTCCGCTGAGCTGGACTCGATCCTGTGACTCGGCCAAGTAGGGGCGAAATTCAATTTTAAGGAGTTCATCAAGTCGGGGCCATGTGAGTCCAGGGCCAGCAACGAGGTCATGAGCTGAGGCTAGGGCCGCAATGCGACTCTCTAACATGGACGCATATTCCTCAACGGAGGTGGCTGACTCCCTTGTCTGCCGGGTGATGGAACGAATGAGGGCCAGAATGTTTTTGACGCGATGGTTTAGCTCAGCAATCAGTAAGTCTTGCTGTCGCTGCTGCTGAAGAGCCTCCTGCTCAATGACATCGACTTGACTAATGGCTAGATGCAGCAGCCCTGTACGGAGTTCGAGGGCGGCATCTATCTCTGCCTGGGACCAGGGTAGGCAATGACCGGCAACGGATTCAATGTACTCCTCAAAAGACGCTCTGGGCTGCAGACGAGGGACGAACTCACCTTCGACAATCTCTTTCTTGGGATTGCCTCCCCAGCGAATTTGATACGAAATTTCGTTGCGAAAAAAATGACGTAGAGCTGTTCGGCACCAGAGATGACCAGCACTAAAGCTCCGGCTGAGGGGCCTAGATTGGCGTCTGAAGAGAGCGGCGTTTGCTTCAGTTGCTCAATGGGGATAATGTCGGTGGCAGACCGACAGTGATGAATGAGGTCTAGGACGGTGTCTCTTGTCGGGGTATCACCGCTGATCTCGACCTGGTCGTGGTCGATGATGGCAATGCCGTCGGCTTGCATGATGGGACATAGAGTTTCACTCAACCAAGGTGCGGCTTGGGCAAATCTGACCGTTTTTCGGGGCGTCTCAAATAGATTACGGGTCGCAGAGGTAATTCGCCTGCGATTTTGGAGTCGTTCTTCTGCCAGGGCTTGCTGCAGCTTTAAAGAGAAAAGCTGGCTAAAAATCTCACAGGTGGAGCGCAAGTCAGGAGGCAGTAGTTTAGGGCTGGAGTGATGACAGGCGAACAGCCCCCATAGCTTTCCCTGAACAACAATGGCCAGGTTCATGCTGGCCCTCACCCCCATGTTGGTCAAATATTCCACATGGAGATGGGAGGTGCCTCGCAGGTAGGTCAACGATAAATCAAGGGGATCCTCTGCCTCACAACTCAAGATTGGGACTGGCTCGGCAGCGATATCTGCGATCGCACGTACGGGCATTTTCAGCGCAATCTCACGAACGCGCGGTGGAATATCTGAAGCAGGGTAACGCAATCCCACATACGGCTCCTCGCGACCAGAGCAGGCTTCCGTTTCCACTTGACCGGTCCCGTCCGACAGAAATCGATAGGCCATGACGCGATCAAAGCCCGTCACCCACCGCAGTGCTTGCACAGCCTGCTTGAGCATGGCTTTAGAATCTTTCTGTTCTTGCAAATGACCCAGAATAGACTGCACACGAGCCACGGCGCTAATGCTGCTATTAGGATCGGAGCCGAGGGGTTCTAGTTCAATAATCCACCGATCTCCACTGCGGTGCAGACTGATATCAAGGGGTCTACCTACCAGCTCATGTTTACCGAGTCGTTGACGTTGGTCGGCGGCTAAATAAGCCACATTCATGAGGTCATGGCATAGCTCAGAAGAAAAGAGCTGGTCTAAAGGCTGACCCAACACATCCTGTGCTTCGGTTCCGAGGAAGCTCTGCAGGTTCTCTGCCGCATGGGTCACCGTTTCCAGGGATTGATCAACGGCAATTAAGGTACCGAAGGGCTGAATGAATCCTGGAATATGAATGGGTTCGCGATCGCAATTAGAAATCGCAAGTGCTTCTCTATGCATGAGCTTGTAACTCTCTCACTACCAGCTTGCTGCCGCTTGCGATGCAACCAGAGTTACAACCATTATCGCTGATTAGAGAATACCAAGAGGCTTACGGCCCCTCTTTAACAACCTAAGAAAATATTTTTAGACCTTGTCTGAAGGCGATCGCTTACCGCTCAAATGGGTTGATAGGGTCTGTAACCGCGCCAATGCATCTATAAGCGTTTCAAGATTATGTTTGCGCTCTTTTTTCGGGGAACCCCTTGCCAAGAGTATAAATACCTGTTACATTAATTCACATAGATGACTTGTCATTTCCCTTGTCATCTCACATATATTCTTTAACCTGCACTTATACCCATGACAACAGTTCTACAACGTCGCGAAAGCGGCAGCGCCTGGGAGCGCTTCTGTAGCTGGATCACTAGCACCGACAACCGCCTTTATATTGGTTGGTTCGGCGTATTGATGATTCCTAC
>JBHJNL010000121.1:0-65397 GCA_050330855.1 Thermosynechococcaceae cyanobacterium
GCGTATTGAGTTATCCATGACACTATCGTTCTGAAGTACCTCTTCAGATCATTCCATAGGAATGAAAAAGAAAACACGCTATATGTAGCGCTTCACCACGCTAATTCCCGGAGAGCCAATTGTTTTTGATGCTTACCTGCCAAAATGGAACTATACGGCTAAGCCCCAGATGGCCTAATTCTGGATATTATTTAATCCACGATCCTTAGAAGATAACTGCCATGCGTGATCTCAAATTGCTGCCGTGGCGACCCCTATTCAATGTCGCTGGGGTAACGGTTGCGATCGCAACCCTCTCCGACACCCTTCTGGGCTTTTTAGTACTCCGCTCATCAGTGGCTCAATCTATTTTCGGCATTATTGCGGCACCGGCCTGGGCATTGCTGACCTTTGCGATTGCAAGCCTTTGGGTCGGCGTCTTGGCGGTCATGGTTCTAGAGCGTTGGTTTACCCACATTCGGGTCTCTGTTCCTGTGCTGTGGGCCTTGATTGCCTGCGTCGCCCTAGTGCTGTGGGTGCGCTCTCTTTTCCCTATCCCCGGCCTCTTGCTCGGCAATATACAAAGCCTCTCCCTGATTGGATTGCTGCTCGGCGTATTTTGGAAAGGTCTGCGCCGCTGGCCCTGGCGTTGAACCCTAAGAAAATCCCTTTCCTAACAAAATAGGGTTATGGACCGTAATCTTCTTTTTGTGGATGGAAATCTTCTCTTGATCCCTCAGCTCTCCCAGTAAGCGAGTAACGGTGACTCGTGTCGAACCAATCGCCTCGGCGATCGCCTGATGGGATAGCTTCAAATCGATCGTAATGCCCGGTCCACTTTGAATGCCAAAATCCTTGCAGAGAATGAGCAAAAAGCTCACTAATCGAGAGGCCATATCACGATGGGCTAGGGTTTCGATCATCATCTCTGTCTGCAAGATCCGAGACGATAGTCCCTGCATCAGCACAATCGGCAGCTCCGGGTCGTCTTTCATCGCTTTTTCGACCTGCTCAGTGGGCACCGATAGCAGCTCTGTTTGGGTAAAGGCCACCGCATGGTAGAAGCGATCAGATTTTTGCTGGGTGAGCAAAGACAGGACACCAAAGACGCTATTTTCGCGCAGGAGAGCCACCGTAATCTCTTCACCGGCTTCGTAGACCCGCGAGAGCTTGACCGCCCCCCGAATCAAAAAATAAACCCGCTCTGCCGGATCACCGGGAAAAAAAATGGTCTTGCCTCGGTCAAAGGTTTCGGCCACGGGCGGAAACTGACCGTTGCTCATCTGCCGAAAAACGGCTGCTAGGGGACTAACTTGAGTCATCATTACCATGCTTACGCTGCCCTGAGTGTTGTCTGATTAGGACTTCAAGAAGGCACGACATGTGAAACACTTGATCCAAAGGCAAGGCTTTTAGCTGTCGATACCGTTGAGTTTGGTGAGATGTAGAAATATCTTCCTCTACACCTATTGCTTATGGGTGTTTATTGGAATAAAGCGCTTTAAATATTTATGAGTACTTAATTTTGATAGGCATCTGTACCACTTAAGCGGACTCGCAGAGGTTTGTATGTATCATCTGATACAGAACAGACAGCGGTAGCGCTTAAATATTTAGAGAATCTTTCGTTTAACATCGATTTATGGACGATTAGCTGCATTTATTGAGTTTTTGCCTGTCTATAGCGCTATTTAAGTTTCATTGTCCAAATATTCTGTTATTACACCACAATCCATGCTGAACTTGACTGGGAAAAATGCCCTCGTGACCGGCATTGCTAATAATCGCTCCATTGCTTGGGGCATCGCCCAACAGCTCCATCAAGCCGGGGGCAACTTGGGGGTCACCTATCTCCCTGATCAGAAAGGCCGCCATGAAGGCAAAGTCAAAACCCTCGTAGAGCCACTATCCCCTAGTCTCTTTTTGCCCTGCAATGTTCAAGATCAAGATCAGGTGGATTCAACCTTTCAAGCGATCAAAGACCAATGGGGCAAGCTCGATATTTTGATTCACTGCCTCGCCTTCGCTAATCGCGATGACCTCATGGGTGATTTTAGTCAAACGAGTCTAGAGGGCTTCAATCTGGCATTGAATGTCAGCGCCTATTCA
Source organism: Thermosynechococcaceae cyanobacterium (assembly GCA_050330855.1). Classification (GTDB taxonomy): domain Bacteria; phylum Cyanobacteriota; class Cyanobacteriia; order Thermosynechococcales; family Thermosynechococcaceae; genus RCC1774. Next base: position 2,089 of record JBHJNL010000121.1, read on the forward strand.
TTGATTCAACTGGCTGCCGCGGCTAAACCTCTCATGACTGAAGGGGGAAGCATCATCACGCTGAGCTACCTGGGCGGTGTGCAGGTGATTCCGAACTACAACGTCATGGGCATTGCGAAAGCGGCCCTAGAAATGAATGTGAAGTATCTTGCCGCTGAAATGGGTTCGCAAAATATTCGCGTCAATGGCATCTCCGCCGGTCCGATTCGCACATTGGCCTCATCTGCGGTGGGCGGCATTTTAGACATGATCCATCATGTTGAAGCAACAGCGCCACTGAAGCGCACCGTGACTCAAACCGAAGTGGGTAATACGGCTGCATTTCTGAGTAGCGATTTATCCAGCGGCATTACGGGGCAGATTATCTATGTAGACTCTGGCTACTGCATTATGGGCATGTGAAATCTGGAACGCTTTAGGGTTTATCCCTGATGGGCTGATAACACTTGTCTGTTGCCGCTGAGCCGCTCGATCAATTCTATGATTAAGGCATGGAACCATTAAGTTTGGGGTTATTTGCAGGTTTAGGGATTTCGGCGGGCGTCATGGCTGGCATGCTGGGCATTGGTGGCGGCATGCTGATCGTGCCCGGTTTGTTCTACCTGTTTAGCATTATTCATTTACCTGAAGCCTCTTTAATGCACATGGCCGCCGGTACTTCCATGTGCATCATGATCTGCACCTCAGTCTCTTCAACTTGGGCGCACCACTCTAAGGGTCATATCCACTGGTCAATTTTTCGCAATATTGTTGTCTGGCTGGGTCTCGGAGTCGTCGTTGGCAATCTACTGGCGAATCGACTCCCCAACGACTTGCTAGAGCTTATTTTTGGACTGTTTTTATTTGCGATCGCAATCAAAATTTTCTTGGGTCTTAAACCGAAAGAAGGCCAAGATGATGTAGATAAAGCGCCTCACCCCGTAATGACTGGCTCCGTGGGCATGGCGATCGGCTTTAAGTCAGGCGTCTTGGGGATTGGTGGCGGAGCTTTGAGTGTCCCCTTTCTGTTGTACTGTGGCCTACCGATGAACCAAGCCAGCGGCACCTCGGCCTCCTTTACGCTTCCCATTGCGATTACAGGAACGCTATCATTCCTGTTTTGGAGCCACAACCCTGAGATAATTCCGTGGTCTACGGGCTATGTGTATTGGCCTGCAGTGGCGATGGTGGCACCGCTCACCATGATTGGCGCTCCCATTGGCGCGCAGTTGTCTCGCATCGTACCGGCTGTTCAGCTCAAGGTCATCTTTGCGTGCCTGTTGCTGTTTATCAGCTTGAGAATGTTGGTGGGCACCAGCTATTTCAACGCTCTGAGTAGTGTAGCGGTCTCTTTCGGACGGGTGTAAGTCTGGCCCTCGCCCAGGCCTGGAGAGAGCCAACGCTAGATTGAATCTCGACTTAGTGCGCTAAGTCGTAAGGATTCTTCTCACCATTAACGCTATGGACAAAGGGCTGAACAACGGTCAACGTGTCGCCATCTTTGCTGACGAGAAAGTCAATGTCATATTTGTTGCCGGTTTTCGGATCGACGAAATCAGCACAGCTTGTATAGAGCGATCCTTTGTTCTGAACCCCAGCATGGAAACCATCAGGATACTTCTCGCTCGTGGCAAGCTGAAGCTGAAGGACTTTCCCTTGATAGATAATCGGCATCAGTTCGTCATCTGCGGTTAACTGATTGACGTAGGCTTTCATCACCTCTTGAACAGCGGCATTTTCATCGGGTGATGCAGCGATGATCTGAGGCTCAGATGGCTCACTCTGAGCTGCAGGTGTGTTCTTGGCTTCCAGCGTTTGGCTCTGGTTGGCAAACAGCGCGGCGGCTGGAATGACGGCAATTCCAAGGGCAAGAATCAGAATATTTTTAGATTTCATTATTAGTCTCCGGATAAAGGTGAGGCTCACTGCCATCTATTAGTAATACGAGTGAGTGGTCTAAACGGATGTTATAGAGACCTTATCTAAATGGCCTGGAGCACTGGGGCGATTTTCTTCATTTCTGGCACGGGCAGATCGCCGACTAAAAGGTAGATGTACTTTTGATTGCCCCAGATAAAGACGTTGGGGCCTGCTGCGACCTGAACCAAGGGACCGACTTCATTGGCCTTGGGAAACCCCTCAGAACGCAAGAGCTGATAGAACGACACGGTTTGCCCCGTAGGGACTTGGTAAGATAATCGAATTCCCTTTGTGTTTTTCAGTTCACAAAAACTGCCCCCCAAAAGTTTGACTTTTTTCAGATGGGGTAACTCCTCTGAAAGTTTGATGCGACCAGAATAGACCGAGCGGATCTCTGCGATATTGGAGGTTGCCAGATCCACTGGCCCCTGGCTGCGTATTAACGAATGACGATGATCGGCCAAAACTTCTTCAAAGGAATTCCAAAACGAATTCTGGTTGCGAGGCACTATCTCTTCAGCGGTGATCGCAATCTTGTCGGGCTGCTGCGCTAGCTGCTGGCGATAGTGCCAGTTTTGTACCCCTAGAACCAGAACCAGTCCTGTCAACATGCTAACCACCATCGGCCCCCACGGAATGCGGCGCTTTCTCCGTTTCACCTCAAGTCGTGGGGGCAGCGCTGCGGCAATAATTTGCGATCGCAACGCCCCCGGTGGCTCTGCTGCCTCTAACCCAAAGGGAATGGCTCCTAGTGCGGTTTGTAGACTGAGCACCTCAGCTTCGATACGGGGCTGGTCACGCAGCAAGATCTGGAACTGGGCGAGTTCCTCTGGCTCTAGATCGCCGAGGACATACCCTGCGATCAGTTCCTGTTGTTCGGGTGTAAGCGGATTAGACATTGTGAACCTCTTCCTTGAGCTGATCACGCAACTTCAATAATCCCTGTCTGGCCCAGCCCTTTACCGTTCCGAGGGGTCTCTGCAGCCGCTTCGCAATGTCTGATTGACTGAGTCCTTCGTAATAGCTCAGTTCTAGCACCTGTCTCTGGCGATCAGAAAGCTGTGCTAAAGCCCCGCGCACCTGCTCTCGACGTTCTTGCAGTGCAGCCTGTTCAACCGGCTGCATTGTGGGGGTTCCGGTCATATCACCTTGCCAGCGCTTGAGGATTTGGCGTCGATTGCTACGCGATCGCAACCGATCAATGGCGTGAGAGCGCGTCAGCGTGGTGAGATAGCTGCCCAGTGAGCCACGCTGTGAATTGTAGGAGCCACCTTGATAGAGCTTCAAAAAAACCTCTTGGGTTAGATCTTCGGCCTCTTGCCGATGACCTAAAACACGCAGCGATAGCCCATAAACCAAGCCGGCATAGCGATCATAGAGCTGTCCTAAAGCCTCAGATTCCCCCGCCTTTAACATCTCAATTAGATCGGCATCGGTCATGCTAGGGTTCTCCTGTGCCGGACGGGCGCAATCATTATAGGACCGTTCCAGTAATTGCCGATCTATCATGATCGCGTCACTCGTATTGATCCCCAGGTGACGTAGGGATGGCCGCGCAGATAGACATCAATCAACTCGACGTGCAACTGTTTAAGATACGGGTGACCGTTACGATCGGATGTGGGGAGTCACAATTTGACTAGCAGCAGATACAACTAACCGTTAGACAGCCACAAGCAGTGAGGCAAATGATTAACGATCAATTTTGTTCCTCTGAGACAATTCTCGCCTCAAGTGCCAACATCGATCATTGAAGCTTAAGATTAAGGCAAGGTGGATGTATTAGGAGTAAGGTATGCCACAAACACTTTGGGCTACGATTTGCAAAGGCAAAATTGAGCTTTTAGAATCAACAGAACTTCCCGAAAGAACAAGAGTACTCGTTACAATCCTGCCTGAAGAGGAAGTTGGTTTTTGGCAGCAGGCCAGCCAACCATCACTAGATGCCGTTTGGGATAATGCTGAGGATGATGTGTATGCCCAATTACTCCAAGCCTGACGTCATCTTAATTCGTTATCCATTTATAGATTTATCAACGTCCAAAGTTAGGCCAGCAGTAGTGGTCAGTCTACCTCATCCGTCTCAGGATATTTTGATCACACCTTTGACTAGCAAAACTAGATCGTTGCTCAACGGAGAGTTTATCCTTTCTCAATGGTCAGCAGCAGGGGTAAACGTTACCACAGCAATCAAGCGAGGTGTGTACACGGTCCATGAGAGCTTAGTGATTAAGGTGATTGGTCAGCTAGCCGAAGTGGATGCCATGCAACTACAGCGATCTTTAGCAGACTGGATGGGGCTATAGAAATCAGTATCGCTGAATGCAGCTTGAGCCATCCTATCGCCTGCGATAGAGTCGTAAGCAGTATCACTAAATCTTCCCCTCCATGAGCGACGCTGCCAAGTCTGACGCCCCACCCCTCAGAGAAGGGAAAAATCCTGCCCATCATCGCGATCGCACCACGGTTAATCGCGAAGACCTCTCACCGATGATGCGGCACTACGTTGATCTCAAAGATGAGTACCCCCAGACCCTGCTGCTGTACCGCATGGGGGATTTCTACGAAACCTTTTTAGATGACGCGGTCACCATTGCCCAAGCCCTAGAATTGGTGCTGACCAGTCGGCTGTCTGGCAACAACGTCGGTCGCGTCGCCATGGCCGGCATTCCCCACCATCAGCTCGAACGCTACTGTCGAATGCTGGTTGAGAAAGGCTATTCCGTCGCCATCTGCGATCAAATGGAAGATCCTGCCCAAGCGCAGGGCTTAGTCAAGCGAGCAGTGACGCGGGTAATCACCCCCGGCACCGTGTTGGACGAGGGGATGCTCAAGGCTCGGAGCAATAATTTTCTAGCGGCCTTCGTCACCGCTGGCAACAACTGGGGGATGGCCTACGCCGATATCTCCACCGGGGAATTCTTGACCACGCAGCATTGCGATCGCGACCAGCTCGCTCAAGAACTACTGCGCCTGCAGCCCTCGGAAGTGATCTTCCCCACTGATGCCCCCGATCTGCAGCGTCTCTTGCGCCCTGGGGAAACCTCAGAGCATTTGCCTGAGGGCATTCCCAATCAGTTTTGCTTCACGATGCGAACTCAATCGTCCTTCACGCTGCCAGAGGCGAAACAGCGCATTCAACAAGTCTTTGGCGTTCGTTCCCTAGAAGGAATGGGGTGCGAACATCTCCCTCTTGCGGTGCGGGCGGCGGGGGGACTGCTGGCCTATATCGAAGAGACACAAAAAGAAAATCATATTCCGCTGCAGCCGCTGTGTACCTACATGCTGACTGAGTATATGGTGCTCGACCATCAATCGCGGCGTAATTTAGAGATTACGAGAACTTCACGAGATGGCACCTTTCACGGCTCGTTGCTGTGGGCCTTAGATCAAACCCGCACGGCGATGGGGGGCCGCGCCCTAAAGCGCTGGCTGCTACAACCGCTGCTCAGTTACGAGCAAATTCAGGCGCGTCAAGATACGATCGCAGAACTGAGTCAAAACACAGCATTCCGTAGCGATCTACAGTCGCTGCTCCAGCAAATTTATGACCTAGAGCGCCTTGCCGGTCGGGCCGGATCAGGGACGGCCAATGCCCGTGATCTCATTGCTCTGGCTGAATCCTTAGATCGTCTGACGGATCTGGCTAACCTAGTGACCGATGGAAAATCTGAGCATCTGCAGGCGGTGCAGACGGTGCCAACGACTCTAGAGAAGTTGGGAATACGGTTGCGATCGCACCTCCATGAGTCCCCCCCCATCAGCCTCACCGAAGGTAACCTGATTTGCGATGGCGTCAATGCGGGCTTAGATCGACTGCGGCAACAGGCCGTCAGCGACCAGCAGTGGATCGCCAACCTCGAAAAAGACGAACGAGAACGCACTGGCATCCCGACCCTAAAGGTGGGCTTCAACAAAGCCTTTGGCTACTACATCGCCATCAGTCGCGCCAAATCGGCCCAAGCCCCCGACAACTACATTCGCAAGCAAACCCTCACCAATGAAGAGCGCTACATCACCCCCGAACTAAAAGAACGGGAAGCCCGAATCTTCAACGCCCAAACCGAGCAGTTCCAGCTTGAATACGATATCTTCGTTGACCTACGCAGCGAAGTCGGTGAATGGGCCGGCCTGATCCGCACGGTCGCCGCCAATGTTGCCGCTGTTGATGTACTGGCCGGTTTAGCCGAAGTCGCCGTTTACCAAGGCTACTGTCGCCCCCAAATAAGCACAGGCCGCGAAATCAGTCTCGTTAATGGCCGTCATCCCGTCGTTGAAAAATCGCTACCGCCCGGTTTCTTTGTCCCAAATGCAACTGAATTAGGAACGCCGAACTCATCTCCGGATTTAATTATCCTGACGGGGCCTAACGCCAGTGGTAAAAGCTGCTATCTGCGCCAAGTGGGTTTGATTCAATTGATGGCCCAGGTGGGGAGCTTTGTTCCGGCGCAGTCTGCAGGCTTGGGGATTTGCGATCGCATCTTCACCCGCGTCGGTGCCGTCGATGATTTGGCGACGGGCCAATCCACCTTCATGGTGGAGATGAACGAAACCGCCAACATTTTGAACCATGCGACAGAGCGATCATTGGTCCTCCTCGACGAAATTGGTCGGGGAACTGCAACTTTTGATGGGTTATCGATTGCTTGGTCCGTTGCTGAATATTTAGCGATTGAGATTCAGGCCCGGACCATTTTTGCAACCCACTACCACGAACTCAATGAGCTAGCGACTTTGGTAGAGAACGTGGCTAACTATCAGGTGCTGGTCAAAGAACTCCCTGACCAGATCATCTTTTTGCATCAGGTTCATGCTGGTGGAGCTAGCCGCTCCTATGGAATTGAAGCAGGACGGTTAGCTGGGTTGCCGCCTTCGGTGATTAAGCGAGCCAAGCAGGTGATGACGCAGATTGAGAAGCATAGCAAAATTGCGATCGGGCTGCGGAAAGGTAGTCACCATGCTCAAGCCCCGAGCAGGTCAGTCTCAAGGACGATCCCTGTAGAAGAGTCACAACAGTTTGAACTGCCCTTTTAGGGGAGATCGTTTCTTATTGAACATCCGCTGCAGGGGGAAATTCTTTAAGCAGGCATAGCCCTACGCATACACGTCAAGACATATTTTGAAAGCAGCATCGACACAATCTCGAAAGATCTCACACTCATTCCAGCGCTGTCTCATCCAGTTTAAGCACAAACCACCAATGCTCAATATCATTCAAGTCATGCGAATAGGGTGGTAGATACCAGATCTCACAACCCACCTCAGTCACCATCTCCTCAATGCTCTAGCCATGATGAAAGCAAAGCTAGCATTATCAATGACGATGACATCGCCAGGTTAACTGCGGTAGGGGACTCGCCTCTAGCCACATCTCCCATAAGGAACGATTACATGCCCCTTCAAAGGCCATGGCGCAAATAGCTTATGCTCTTTCAGGTGCTACGCCATCGCTGTGCTTATCTAAATGGGGAGTTCTCAGCCTAAAATTTGCAAAGCACGATGGCTGAAATAGAGCCGCAGTCGTCGTCAAATGCTTGCTTGTGCCGATTCGGTGAACTGATAATCAAACCAGTCACATTGGCGCTGATAGCCAATCATGCGGTAGATGTGATTTGAAGTGAGGTTGGCCTGGTCGGTAAATAAAAAACATGATGAGTAACCCTGATCCAGTAACCGCTGACTAAGGGCCGCAACACAGGCGGTTGCATAGCCCCGGCGGCGATACTCAGGGGGCGTATAGACAGGGCCAATCCTGCCGCCGCCAGGATTGGAGCCTCGACCGATCGCCATGGAGACAGGGCTGCCATCGTGCCAAAGGTAGATATGCCCCCGCTGAAGTTGACGGTCTATAATCTGCTCCGTTAATGCCTGTACCGATCCAAAGGCTTCTCGGTCAAAAGCATAGGACCAGTTGAGAACCAGGGCACGATCGCACATTTCCGCCACCCGTAATTGCCCCGCAGCCAGCGAGAAGAGCTGCACCTGTATGAGCTGATAAATATGCATCTCTATCGCTAATCGTACAGACTGCCGTGTTCGTTGTTGCCAGACCTCTACAAAAGCCTGTACCTCTGCTGTTAAACCCGCAACACCAGGGGGCTGACACTCTGCCTTCGCAATATCTTCAGCAAAAAGCCCTGCCGTCGCCGCCGACATTTTAGAGAGCACAATGTTGCGGCGGGGCATGTACACAGCCACCCCTTGAACGGCACCATTGGCTTCACACCAGCCTAAATAGGGTAGTGGCTCTTCCATCGGGTGTTGAGCCAAGGTGTTTTGGATTGCCAACAGCAGATTATGCTCCGCCTCGTGCTGTAGCAAATAATATTGAGTGCGATCGCAAAACATCTGAACATTCTGACCTTGAAAAATTTGTATAGCCGTTGCCATAGATGTACTGGGGACTGACGAAATAGGGAAGATGCTGACTGATTATTCACCCGTCAAGCTCAATCTTAAAGATTTCACAGGTTCTTCACAGCCGATCTGTACTGTTTAAGTTTGGTTAGGAGTTATGAAGGTTAAATAAAAAAATGCGTAATTTCATCACAGTTGCACTATTGTTAGCGCCCGTTACGGGCTTTACATTACTCCCCACTGGGGCCAATGTTCATGCTGAAGAAATTCCAGCAACTGAAGCACCTGCAGCAGAAACACCACCATCTGAAGCACCGGCAGCAGAAACGCCGCCATCTGAAGCACCTGCGGCTGAAACACCACCATCTGAAGCACCGGCAGCAGACGCTTCGGGAGATATTCTCTCTGTAGCTGCCAATGCCGGTTCCTTTAAAACATTGGAAGCTGCCCTAGAAGCCGCTGGCCTAGTCGAAACCCTCAAGGGTGATGGTCCATTTACAGTTTTTGCTCCCACCGACGAAGCCTTCGCCGCCCTTCCTGAAGGCGTTGTCCAAGAGTTGTTGAAGCCTGAGAACAAAAATCAGCTTGCAGCTTTGCTCAGTTACCATGTGGTTCCTGGCAAAGTGATGGCTGCCGATATCAAACCCGGCGAAGTTGCTACCGAACAGGGTTCTAATGTGACTATTGCCGTTGAAGATGGCAAGGTTAAGGTCAATAATGCCTCGGTCGTTTCCGCTGATCTGCAAGCTTCAAACGGCGTGATTCATGTCGTTGATCAGGTCATTTTGCCTCCAAGTTATCCCGCAGGCGGCGCTCAGCAAGAAGAAGCGCCAACCCCTGAAGCTGCTCCCGGCCCTGAAGCTGCACCAGCTCCTGAAGCTGCTCCCGGCCCTGAAGCTGCGCCTACGGCTCCTTAAGTCTCACTCCACATTATTTCTCACACGTTTGTTTCCCCGGCTCTGCTTGCAGAGCCGGGGAATTCTTGTCTTACGCCTTCTTTTTACCCGCCATGAAAGGGGTGCCCCAATGTCGCCAATTTTCTTTATTAAAAGGCGATCGCCATTTTTGGATCAACGCCTGTTCTAGCTGTTGTCTCGGCTGTGTCTCGGCTGGAGCATCCCGCCAAAAGCCAATACTGACGGATACGTTTAAATTGTGGGGGCGATGGGCTGCCACATAGTTTTGCAGATAGCGCTTGCAGTCATGTTCCCCTTTCCAGCGGGTGTTAGAGTGGCAGGTTTCCCCCACGTAGAGCAATAGGGCATCGGTTTGGTCCAGCACAAAATAGAGGGCCGCAACGCCCACATCGGCAAAGGTGCCCTTCCAGAACTCGGTATTTTGCTGTGGCAGCGCGAAGGGGTCAATGCTGTGGGGATCAGCGTGGACCGGTGTGAGATCAAAGAGAGAGCCTTGCTTTGCAGGGGCGCTAAGCTGCACTTGGCTTTGAAAATTATGAACCCGCTTTTTCCAGCTTTTGAGGGCATAGGCACTCATTTCAGCGACCGGCTCCCGACTGCGAAACCGGCTGGCCCGAATCTGACGCAGTTGTTGATCTGAAAATAGAGAGGGCTGATCGGTCATTGCAGGGTTATGACTGGGGGCTGACAAAATACTATGGCACTCAAGAACCGGTAGAATCAAGGCTGTTCTCCCTTAAATGTGCGTTCATGCTGCAGTCGTTGCACATTGAAAACTTTGCCCTCATTGATGACCTCACCCTAGCGTTTGGGACTGGCTTAAATGTACTCACGGGTGAGACCGGCGCAGGGAAGTCTATTATTCTCGATGCCATCGATATTGTCTTGGGGGGTAAGATTAGCGATCGCATCCTTCGTACCGGCACCCACCGCGCCCTTTTAGAGGCGACCTTCCAACTCAACCCCGTTCTGAAAGATTGGCTGATCACCGCAGAGATTGATGAACTCGACGATGGCGTCTTAGTGTGCAGCAGAGAAATCTCGAACCAACAGGAGAAGCTACGCAGTCGCTCACGGGTGAACGGTGTTGTGATCAACAAGCAGCAGATGGCGGGTCTGCGTGAGCGTCTGGTCGATATCACGGCCCAAGGTCAAACCGTCCATCTAGGGCGGGCCAGCCGACAGCGCGACTGGCTTGATCACTTTGGGGGAGCGAAGGTCCTCGACCAACGGCGCAGAGTCGCCGCAGTCTTTGCCCAGTTCCAGCAGGCCCAGCAAACGCTAGAAAAGTTCCGAGCCAATGAACAGCAGCAACTGCAGCAGCTTGATTTACTTAAGTATCAGCTTGAAGATTTAGAGCAGGCCCAGCTCACCGACGCTGATGAGCAGGACACCCTCATTCAAGAGTCCCAACGCCTCGGTCACAGCGTTGAACTTCAACTGCAAAGCCAGCAGGTCTATGCCGCCCTTTACGAACAAGAAGAGGGAGCCGCCTGTGCGGATTTACTGGGTAAGGCAGAGGCTATCCTCACTGAGATGGGGACCTATGACCATCAAATTCATCCCATCCTAGAGATGGTGCAAGAGGCCCTCACCCAAGTTCAAGAAGCCGGACTTCAGATTCATGCCTACAGCGCTGATTTAGAAACCGACCCTCAGCGCCTTCAAGATGTAGAAGATCGACTCACCCAGCTTAAACAAATCTGCCGGAAATATGGCCCGACGCTAGCCGACGCCATTGCTCACCAACAACGAATCAGCGAAGAACTCGGCATCCTAGGCAGTGATGAACAGTCATTAGAGGGGTTAGAGCAAACCTATCAAGCCTTCAAAAAGGAGCTAGAACAAGCCTGTGCCCATCTAACTGAGCTGCGACAAACGGCAGCCCAAGCCCTCGCAGATCGCCTGCTGACCGAGCTAAAGCCCTTAGCAATGGATAAAGTGCAGTTTCAGGTGGCGGTGCAGCCCATCATCCCTGCCGCTCACGGTAGTGACTCCATTCAGTTTTTGTTTAGTCCCAACCCCGGTGAGCCACTGCAGCCTGTTTCTGAAACCGCTTCTGGGGGAGAAATGAGCCGGTTCTTGCTGGCCCTGAAGGTGTGTTTTTCTCAGATCGAAGATGTCGATACCCTCGTCTTTGATGAAATTGATGTCGGTGTTTCAGGGCAGGTCGCCCAATCGATTGCGACGAAGCTCCATGCCTTGGGTAAACATCATCAGGTGTTGTGTGTCACCCACCAGCCCATTGTGGCCGCGATGGCAGATCAGCATTTTCAGGTCGCCAAGCAGGTCTTAGACGCCGAGCAGGCCCATGAACGAACCGTCGTCCGGGTCACCGCACTAGAGGCGACCGAGCGCAGGCAAGCCTTAGCTGAAATCGCAGGGGGGCAATCGGCTCAGGGCGCACTCTCCTTTGTCGATGCATTGCTCAAAGAGGCAACCACCTTAAGACAGGGCAAAAAGCAAACTAAGCGCCAGAAGTCGGTGCGCTCTTAATGGCCTCATCAACTTGCTGGTGCAGGGTGGCTAAATCTTGAGCGTTATCCAGCACCACATCAGCCTGAGCTAATTTTTCAGACAGGGGCATTTGGCTCTCAATGCGGGCATTGGCCTGTTCAAGGGTCAGTTGATTGCGGTCCATGAGGCGCTGTTGTTGCTGAACCCGCTCACAGGAAACCACCCAGATCTCTGACACGAGATCGGTCATCTGAGCCTCAAACAAAAGCGGTATCACGAGGACCACGGTGGGGGCTTGCCCGTGGGTTTGGAGATCTTGGTGGATGCGATCACACACAAACGGATGAATCTGCGCTTCTAGCCACCGCCGTTCTGCTTGATCGACAAAGATAATTTCTCCGAGACGCGGACGATCAAGGGTGCCATCGAGCCGCACTAGATCAGCACCATAGCGCTCTGCGATCGTTATTAAGATCGGCGATTCGGGTAACACCGCTTCACGGGCATAGCGATCTGCATCTAAAATAGGCAGGGTATAATGGGTTCTCACATAGTCCGCCACCGTTGTTTTACCCGTGGCAATACCGCCGGTCAATCCAATCCGGCGCCGTGTCAGTTGAGGGTTGAGGGTTGTCACAGGGCAATCACTTTTGCTGCGTCTGTTGACCTTAAGCCTACCCTGCAGGGAACACGGGATGTCATGATGGATTAGGGGCTAAAACTATTTTTGAAATAGTTGCAAACAAGTTGGACTGCGGCATAGGGACACGACATTGACGCCACTCCTGATTATCCATAAACCGATAGGGCCAGTTGCGATTGCGCTAGAAAAGCAACCATCCTGGACCCTGGGACGAGGACTCGAAAACGATATTATCCTGAATGACTATGCCGTCTCGCGCCATCATGCTGAGATCCGGCAACAGCGGCCCGGAGAATATGTGATCACCGATCTGGGTAGCGGCAACGGCTCCTTTGTGCAGGGCCAAAGAATCTCAGAACCCCATACCGTTAGAGATGGGGATTACATCACCATGGGGCGCATTCAGCTCGAATTTCAGAAAGACCCCGACAACAGTCGGTCGTCTCTTACACCGCACAAAACAGTGCTCATGATGCACACCTCAGCGCTACAGGGCAAAGTATGGCAAGAAATTTTTTCGTCTCAAAGTGTTGCGATCGCCCATCTCAATCCCGGCACTGATTTACCCGCCCTGTTAACCCAGCGATCGGTCCAGAAGGGCTTACCCGATTTGCTGCTGCTCGATATGACCGGCATTCAATCCAATCCCTACCACTTTTGTCGCTGGTGCCGAGATACCTATCCCCAAGTCAAAGTAATCCTAATGAGCGGCAAACGCGCAGAGATCTCCGACGCAGAGAGGCGCTGGGCCACCCACCAGGGTGCAGTTGACCTACTGCCGGGCTTCCCAGAACCACAGCTCTTTAGTAACTTAAGTACCGTTACTTCCACCGTCAGGCTTGTCTTGAAAGCCCTCGACTGGCCTGAGATTCAGCAGCAGCTCTTGTTAGAAGCGCTGCTCTCTATTCAGGTGTTGCGGAAGCAGTTCTCTGGCCTTGAAGCAAATAGCTAAACACTCGCGCAGCAGCACGCTCCACACTGCCTAAACCTCCTAAGCGGCGGCGCAGCTCGGCATAGCCCTCAAGCACCTGCTGATTTGAGTCTAAAAGCGCTAGGGTCTCGGCGACGGTTTGCTCTAGAGTGGCCTGATCCTGCAGTAGTTCCGGTACCGTGAGCTGCCCAGTCACCAAATTGACCGGAGAAATAAACGGGATCTGGTAGCGAAGCAGATGACGAAAAATCCAGTAGCTGAGCGGATGCAGACGATAAAGGACCACTTGAGGCACCCCCAACAGCGCTGTCTCTAAATTGACGGTGCCTGACTTGACAATGGCAACATCTGCCGCCGCCAGCGTCAGAGCAGAGTCAGCCGTCAAGGTGGCCCGTAGCCCATATTTTTGCACGGCCTCCAGAATTGGCTCTCGATAGCGGTCTAAAGAGACCGGAATCCAAAAGTGAACCTGGGGGCGCTGGGCCTGGAGCTGCTGAGCAGCAGCACAGATGGTGGGCAATAAATACTTGATCTCCTGCGCTCTAGAGGCCGGCACGAGGGCAATGGCGGTCTGAGCTTCAGGGATGCCGAGCTGAGTCCGAGCAACCTCGCGGCGGGGAACCTGGTGCATTCGATCTACCAGGGGATGGCCCACCCAGGTCACCGCTGCACCGTGGGCTTCAAAATGCTCAGCTTCCTGTGGAAAAATGGCGATGACTTCATCGACGAGATCTACGACATCCTTGGTCGTCTTGGTGCGATTGGAGAGTACCCAAGCCTGGGGAGCAATGTAGTACAAAATAGGGACTTGGAACTGCCGCTTCAGATAGTTCCCCATCGATATATTGACCCCGGCATAGTCAATCAACACCACCAGATCGGGGGGCTGAGCTTGGAGTGCCTGCCGGACTCGTCGCTGCAGACTGAGGCTCGGCCACACATAGCGTAGCGATTCCATTAAGCCCACCGCCCCGATGCCAACGGTGTTGCCCAGCAGCTTCGCCCCGGCGGCGGCCATGCGCTCACCCCCCAATGCCGTAATTTGGAGGTGAACATTTGCCTGCTTAGCCTGCCGCAGCAGTGCTTCAATCAACAAACTCCCCTGCAGATCGCCGGACACTTCTCCCGTACTGATAAAGATGTGCAGAGGACGGGCCATCACGCTGCAGTGGAGCGTCCTGGGGTCAGACCTCGCCGATGAGGGGTCTGGGACTGTTTGAGAAAATGGTCAAGGTGGTCGATCAGCTCATGGCCTGGGAGACATTTAAGCTGCTCTAGAACCTCATTGAGGGGCAGGCTCGATCGATACAGCAACTTGAACGCTTTCTTAATCGATCGCATCACCTCGCCATCATCGAGACCGCCGACGCCCGCTCTCTGGAGTCCCACTTGATTGAGGGTGCGAACGCGGGCCGGATTTCCCTCTGCCAGCATGTAGGGGGGCACATCCCTGGTAATGCGACTCATACCGCCCACCATCGCTAGGCGTCCGATATGAACAAACTGGTGAATGCCTAAAACACCGCTAATTCTGGCCTGGGACTCTAGGGTGACATGGCCGCTGAGGGCCACAGAATTGGCGATAATGACTTCATTGCCAATCAGGCAGTTGTGCCCGACGTGGACGTAGGCCATCAGCAAATTGTCGTTGCCAATCTGCGTGACTTCTTGTTCACCAGTGGCCCGATTGATGGTGACATATTCGCGAATTAAGTTGCGATCGCCAATCCGAACAAAGCTCTGCGCCCCTTCATACTTCAAGTCTTGAGGTTCTAAACCCAAAACCGCCCCCGGAAAAATTTGATTATGCTCACCAATTTCAGTCCAGCCATCAATGACGACATGGGCACCAATTTTGGTATAGTGGCCCACCTTGACATGCTCACCCACCATGGCATAGGGACCAACCTGAACCGTCGAGGCCAGTTCGGCATTGGGATGAATCACAGCAGTGGGATGAATCAGTGGCGGCATAGAAGCGGTTAGCTGGGCATTGCTGATCATAGGGGTGTTCGCTAATCGCTTATCGTTGACTACTCAACCAGAGCAAACATTAACTCTCCCTTGCAGACCAATTGCCCGTCCACCTCAGCCCGGGCCGTCATGGTGCCGAAACGGCGGCGCTTAATACTAAGGAGTTCTACGGTAATGACAAGCTGATCGCCCGGAACCACTTGACGGCGGAACCGAACCTTATCAATCCCGGCAAAGAGAGAGAGTTTACCCCTCATTTCTGGTACATCTGAAAGAACCACTCCACCCACTTGGGCCATGGCTTCCACAATTAAGACCCCTGGCATAATCGGACGGCCAGGGAAATGTCCTTGAAAGAACGGCTCATTGATGGTGACATTCTTGATGCCCACTGCGCGATCGCCATGTATCCGCTCTAGAATCCGGTCAATCAACAGAAACGGATAGCGATGGGGAAGCACCTCTTGAATTTGCTCAATGGTTAATGAGGTATCCAGGGCCGGTGAAGAATCAGGGAGCGCCTCTGAACTAGGGGCTGTCGAAGAAAGTGAAGCTTGAGGATTGGTTAAAGTCGGCATAGCGAAATTTAAGTCAAGGGCAGGGAGTACTCACAGCTCACAGTCGTCGGAGACAATTGAGGCCGACTGTAAGAGGCACTGTGCCAGTTTCAAGTGGAGCGCATGACTCGCCTTATAGGCCAGAATATGGGCTCGGGGCAGAGCACCCAGTAGACTTAAGTCTCCAATTAGATCCAACAATTTATGTCGAACCGGCTCATTGGTGTACCGCAAGGGTGGGTTAAGCCAACCTTCGGCAGTACAGACTAAAGCATTCTCTAGACTACCACCTTTAATCAGCCCTCTGTTTTGCAGCATCTCAATATCAGCCGCTAGGCCAAAGGTGCGAGCCGGTGCAATCTCTAGGGCAAAGGCAGATAGGTCCAGGCTATACCACTGAGAACCGATCACCGTCTCAGGGAAATCAATACCATAGCTCAGGCGGGTTGTAGACGCTGGTAAGGCGACAATAAAGGCATCATCTTGCTGGACCGTAATGGGCACGTTGAGATGCCATTGACGACGGGGCACCCCTTGGGAGGTCCAGCCAACGACGGCGAGGTTTTGCACCCACTGTAGCGCTGAACCATCCAGCAGCGGAACTTCAGAGCCATCAATCTCAATCCGCAGATTATCAATCCCTAGCCCGGCCAGGGCTGCTAATAGATGTTCGACAGTTCTCACCGTTGCGTCTCCCGCCCCTAGCTCTGTCGAGAGAACCGTTTGACTCACCTGATCAATCTGGGCCGGAATTTCAGGCGCTCCTGGTAAGTCTACACGAACAAAATATCGTCCTTGATGGGCGGGTGCTGGCAAGAGGACGACTTGACAGTGCTTGCCACTGTGTAACCCAACCCCTGCCAAGGAAAAGGTTGATTTTAGAGTGTGTTGTTCAGAGGATTCAACCGCTGAGGCTTGGGCGATAGAGCCGAGGCTCTGAGGCAAGACGCTCAGCGGTTCGCCGTCGCCAGGACTGCTCTGCAATGCCATCGCCTCCAGCACTAGAAGCGTTCCCCAAAGCCAAAGTGGAACTGGTTGTCACCCTGATCATTGATGCCATAATCTAACCGAATGGGACCAATGGGGGTGTTAACGCGAAGACCCAGGCCATAGCCAAAGCCTGAACCGGGTTTACCGCGAATATAGCCAGGGCTTCCGGGGACATCCTGTTGAGTACCTAGATTGGTGCCGTAGTCCACAAATAAGACGCCACGAATACCACCCAAGAAATCGATGATCGGGAATCGATACTCAGCGGTAGCCTGCAGAAAGCTCCGGCCACTGCCCAGATCACCTTCGCCATAGCCACGCACAGAGGAACCACCCCCCAAGGTGAATGCTTCATAGGGGGGCAGATCCCCGATCACAGTGCCACCCTGCACGTTAAAGGCGAGGGCCTGGGGGCCTTTGGTAAGGCGAAGTAAATTAACAGGAACAAAGTAGCTGTAACTGGCTCTGAGTCGGGTTCCGAAGATACTGCCAGACCCCAGCGGGATCCACTGTTCAACGCCTAAGCGCAGGGCCGACCCCTTCGTTGGCGTCAGCGGATCGTTGCGGAGATCGCGGCCTAGGCCAAACTCAACTGAAAAGAGATCGTCTTCACCTGAACCGCTGAAGCTGAGGTTGTTACCAAGGTTATCAACGGGAGAAAGATTGAAATTAGAATCGCGAATGGAAACTCGCTGATACTGTGCACCGATGGAAGCCGTCCAAGCACTCCGCCGCTCTTTGCGTATTTTTGTCAAGGGCCGAGTAAAGGTGATGCCAGCCCCGAGCCGGTTCACGCGAACGGCATCCCCATTGGGCAGAACGACGTTACAGGCTGAGTCAGGGTTGTCATCAACACCTTCGACACAGTCAGCATTTTGATCAAAGGGACCATTATCAAAGACAAGGGGAATGGTCAACCGGTTGAAAAGATTAACGGTATAGGACGTACCGTAGGGGTCGCCCGCAATCCAGGGATCGGTGAAGCTGGCGTCAAAGAGCAGTTCGCGAGTACCGATCTGAAGCTGCAGATTGAGCTTTTGATTGTTGCCCCCCAGGTTGGTCTGGGAGTAAGAACCCGTCCCAAAGAAACCACTCTGAGAACTAAAGCCGGCCCCGGCAGAGAAGCTGCCCGTGCTGCGTTCTTGTACGTTGAGATTAACGACGACTTTGCGGGAGTCTTGGCCGGGTTCAAGGGCCACCTGCACATCTTCAAATAAACCAAGCCCAAAGAGTCGCTGCAAATCTTCTTGTAGTTTAGGACGATTGAGGACGTCGCCCGGTTTGGTGTCCAGCTCACGGGTAATGATGAACTTGCGGGTTTTACCCTTTTTGGGTTCACCATCTTCGTTGAGGTAGCGAACATCAATGTCTTCAATGACACCCTCTGCAACTTGCAGGGTAACGGTGCCATCGGCGTCAACCTGGGGCGTTCCCACCACCTGAGCCAGCACGTAGCCTTCGTCTTGGTAATACTTGTTAATAGCCTGAATACCGCCTTGGAGATCTTTCAGGTTGAGAATGCGGCCATACTGAGGCGAGAAAATTTCATCCACCTTGGCCTGGGTGAGCACTTGATTGCCCGCAATCTGAACCGCACGCAGGTCGGGGTTGGGCTGCACAAAGTAAGTGACGCGCACACCCAGAGGGGTATCACTGGGTTCGGCTCGGACATTACTGAAAAATCCGGTGGCAAAAATGGCGTTGATGTCGGCCTGGATTTGCGATCGCGTCGCAGGTTGTCCGGGGCGAGTCGAAATAGCCTCATAGACCGTGAGGGCTAAATCACCCTCAGCGCCTTCAACCAAGACTTCAGAAACCAAAACTTCAGGCTCATTAGC
This sequence comes from Thermosynechococcaceae cyanobacterium, assembly GCA_050330855.1. Lineage (GTDB taxonomy): Bacteria > Cyanobacteriota > Cyanobacteriia > Thermosynechococcales > Thermosynechococcaceae > RCC1774. Next base: position 20,652 of record JBHJNL010000121.1, read on the forward strand.
TGCCTCTGGTTCTGGGGGTGGGCTGGGAATAGAGGGCGGTGGTGGTGGCGCTCCTGGCTCGGTTGATGGAGCTTCTGGAACGCCGGGGGCGGGCGTCCCTGGTGTCGGGGGCGTCCCTGGTGTCGGTGGCAGGGAGGGAGGGACGTCTGGGAACGTTGGGATTGCCGGTGGTGTTGTGGAATCTGGCGGTGTCACCGGTGCTGCGGGTGCTATGGAATCTGGTGCGGTCGCCGGGACTAGTGGTGTCTCAGGTGACGATTCTGCCGCATCGGCCTCAGTCGGGGCAACGTCTTGACTTTCTGTAGATTCAGACTGCGTGAGTAAAAGGTCTGGCGGCAGTGCTTTGCGCTGCAAAATCTGTGGTGTTACCGGGGTGGGATTGTCTTGTAAGCCCTGAGAGCTATAGGCTTGCGCCTGATTGGGATCTGCTATACTTAAGATCGAAGCAACCACGACAGTGGTCCCCAACCAAAAGGGAACAGACTTTAGCTTTGACGTTTTAGATTGCACCACTTCGCACACCATACGAAAATTTTAAACCAACGCTAACCAGAACGCCTGTGCGTCTAACCATCAGCACGCAGTATTCTAGCGCACGATGTTAGGCAACGCTAGACCGGCTGTGACAGTACTCTTTCCATCACTTGGGCATAGGCGGCTTCTACCTCGCCCAAATCTCGTCGAAATCGGTCTTTGTCCATAACGCGACGATTGGGGTCCGTTTCAGCTTGGTTCCACAAGCGACAGGTGTCAGGACTAATTTCGTCGGCCAACAGCAGCACCTGATCGGCATCAAAGCCAAACTCAAGCTTGAAGTCCACCAGGGTAATCTGACAGTTCTGAAAAAAATCAGACAAAATCTGGTTAATTTGGAGCGCCAGTTGTTTGAGCTGATCAATCTGTGCCGGTGTCGCTAACGCCATGGCGAGGATGCGATCGCGAGTCAAAAGCGGATCCCCCAGTACATCATTTTTGTAGTGAAAATCTACAAGGGGTTGCTTTAGTTCGGTGCCCAACTCCAGTCCAGTCTGTGCACAGAGGCTCCCGGCGGCAATATTTCTGCACACCACCTCTAGGGGAATAATCTGGACGGCCTTAACCCGCATATCATTCTCTGCCATCTGCTCTAGAAAGTGAGTGGCAATGCCTGCGGCCTCTAGTATTTTGAACAAATGCGCTGAAATAGAGCAGTTCATCTTGCCCTTGCCGACGATTTGGCCGCGTTTTTGGGCATTGTAGGCCGTGGCATCATCTTTAAAATGGGTGACCAAGATATTCGGATCGTCTGTTTTATAGACAATTTTGGCCTTGCCTTCGTAAAGCATCTCAGCAGTGGACATCAACTCACTCCCACAGTCATTGATTTGAGTTGTTCGCTCAATAGATTCACCAAATTCTAGCCTCTTCCCTACACTGAAGCATTAAACAATGAATGACGGGTGTGACCTATGACCATAGTTTGAGAGGCAAATGTCCATACATATGATTGAGTCCTCCTTCAACGGCTGACTGACAAGAGACCAGAACGCCGCGATGCTCACCACTATAGGGTTCGCAGTAGCACAGATCGGTTTGAGGATTAAATTTGATATAGATCGGTCCTTCGATGGACTCTAACGGCTTTTTAATGGCATAGCCTAGTGCTTTTGTATAGTCATTGAGGGCATCCATACCCTCCGTAAAAGAGTCTGCGAGAATACCCAAAATCTGATCATCCGAGGCTGTGGCCACGCAACGCAGTGCATCTTGAATCCGTTGAGTATTCAATGAAGGTGCAGCGCCCTCAAAGGTAATTAAGACCTCATGGGCTTGCTGTAGAGCGATTGAATCAGTCATAGGTAGAACGTATACATTGAACAAGGGGCAAAAATTGGGGGAGCCATTGGGCTTGACTAACGGCTAGCGTAGGATAGGGGCGATCGCCATAGCTTTCTCCCACCTGAAGCGGGAAAATTGGCTCAGGCTCTAGCGCCTGCCACTGACCACCTGCGGCCTGAAGGAGGGGCCACACCGCTGCAATATCCCAAATTTTGGGTGTGGCTTCCACGGCTCCCAGGGTCATCCCGGCGGCCACCGTGAGAATGTTGTAGGCGGCTGAACCCAGCATCCGAATCTTACAGGGAAAGGGCTGCTGCAGAATATCGGTACTGCGGGCGCAGAGGCTAAAGAATTGGTTAGGGGCCGGTGCTTCGCTGCGGGTTTGGATGGGCTGATGGTTGAGAAAAGCACCGTTGGTCTGCTCTGGTGCATTCCAGAAGCCGTGGAAGGTTTGAGCCAGGGGCGGCAGATGGACATAGCCAAACACAGGGGTGCCGCGATAGAGCAACCCCAGTGAAATTGCCCAAATGGGGATGCCTCTCGTAAAGTTGGTGGTGCCGTCGATGGGGTCAATCACCCAGCACCAATCATTGTCTGGGAACCGATGAGTTCCTTCTTCGCTTAGTAAACCGTGGTTTGGGAATGTGGTTGCGATCTCACCTCTAATTTCTTGATCGGCCCAGCGATCGCAGCGGGTCACCAAACTGCCATCATCTTTAGCGGTGGCCTGCACCTGCCCATACTCTTGCAGCAGTCGCACACCCACTCGCTGCGTCACGGTGTCAGATAGCTCGATAACTTGAGACCAGAAAGATGTCATGGGCAAGATGTTACGAACATAAAATGGGTAGAAATTCAGCATACATCGGTCTCTTCAATGCAGCTCCCCATCAGACTGAAGACTTCAGTGTGATCACCCCTTGATTATCTGATGGCCCATGACTGCTGAACGATTCAAAATAATCTCGAACTGGCCCAGGCAAATGAGGATAGGACATCGCCTCGTCACCTTGAGCAACCGTTGCCCAAAAGTCTGTGAGCTGAGGCGCAAGATCAGTCGCCTCCTGCTGGGACAAATTCAGGGGTGGCTGCATCAGAAAGTGCGTCATAAATCGGGGGCTGCGCTGGCCCATCATCTGCCGCGACATCGTCTGCAGAGTCGGCCAGTCAGGAAGCGATTTCACCCGATGAGACTCAATATTCACAACGCCCTGGCTAACGTCCATCACCCGATAGGGGTGAGGATAGCTCACTAATGACCCAGTGGTAATGTCATAAAGTCCATTGTGCTCAGCAATATTTTGTACATGCAGGTGCCCTGTCAACACAAGCTGGACCTGATGTTGTTGGAGCCGGTCTAATAGTCGCGGCGCATTGCTCAACATATAGCGTTTGCCCACAACATTCTCGGCTTGATTGGGGAAATGCTCTAAAACATTGTGATGCACCATCACCATCACGAATTCTTGCGCGGTCTTTTCTAAGACCGCTTCTAGCCAAGCAAGCTGCTGTTCGTCTAAAATGCCAAGCTGCTTCCCGTTATCATCAAACTGATTGGAGTTGAGAGCAATCAGTCGCACTCCTGGAAAGGGTTCGTGGGTGTAATACAGTTGCTCTGGGTTTTGATAGCCAGACTTTTGATAATAACCAGGAAACTCCTGCAAACCAATACAGGTTTCAGTGGGCACCGGGGAGAGGACATCATGGTTCCCTGGAATCACATAGGTCGGGTAGGGCAACTGTGCCAATCGCTGACTGAGCCAAGCATGATTTTCGGGTTCACCATCCTGGGTCAGATCTCCTGGAATCAGGAGAAAATCCAGGTCAAGCTGACTGAAATGCTCAAGCACTGACTCCAGGGCCGGAATACTTAGCTCTACTAGATGAAAGCGATAGGGATGGTCTTGAACGGTGTGGGGCAAACCGATGTGGAGATCGCTGATGACGCCGAAACGGAAGTTGGGAGGCATGGTGAGAGTTTGAAGTTATGAACTTTAAGTTCGGAGTTCGGAGTTCGGAATTCGGAGCTTGGGGGAACTCTGTGTTTGAAATTCCCCCAAGCTTTGTGAATAGGGTAGAGAATGACTCTCTTAATGCAAGAAGTGGCGGGTTTGGGTGAAAGCCATGGTGATGCCGAGTTCATCGGCGGCGGCTATGGAATCGGCATCGCGGATGCTGCCGCCCGGTTGAACAATCGCGGTAATACCTGCAGCAGCAGCAGTGCGAACTGAGTCATCAAAGGGGAAAAATCCATCACTGGCGAGGGTTGCCCCCTGGGCTTTATCCTGGGCTTGCTCTAGGGCGATCTTCGCAGCCCCCACCCGGTTCATCTGCCCAGCGCCGACACCGACGGTAGTATGGTCCCGAGTCACGACGATGGCGTTGGATTTCACATGCTTACAGATTTTCCAGGCGAACATCATTTCAGCAAGCTGAGCCTCGGTGGGCTGGACCTGAGTGGCGATTTCCCAGTCGCTAATGGGGGTTAGGGTTTCATCTGCTGCTTGCGCTAACCAGCCACCGGCGATGGCTTTGACCGTGATGGGTGGTCCTTGGGTCAAATCGCTGAGGGTGAGCACTCGCAGATTTTTCTTCTGCTTCAAAATTTCTACGGCGTCGGGGTCGCAGCTCGGTGCAACGATGCATTCTAAAAAGAGCTGAGTGAGGGCCTGCGCGGTGGCAGCATCTAGGGGACGATTGACGGCGACAATGCCCCCAAAGGCGGAGACATCATCGGCGGCGAGGGCTTTTGCATAGGCGGTAACAAGCTGATCGGCTTGGGCCATACCGCAGGGATTGTTGTGTTTAAGAATGGCGACGGTGGGTGGTTCCTCGGGGCTGGCAAATTCGGCGATAATGCGGCGGGCTGCTTCTAAATCAACAAGATTGTTATAGCTGAGGTCTTTGCCCTGCAGTTGAGTGGCCCCGGCCCAGCCTTGGGCTGCACCTGTTTGGTACCAGATGGCTGACTGGTGAGGATTCTCACCATACCGAAGTGTCTGCAGGGCTTGTCCTGTAATTTGAAGCTGCTGGGGAAGGGTTTCTGCTGTGGATGTAGCCTGGGTGAGATGGGTTGAGATCGCACCATCATAGGCTGCCATCACGGCAAACACCTGACGGGCACAACCCTGTCGGAACGCGAGCGACGGCTGACCATTATTCTTGTCTAGCTCCTGAAGATAGCCGTCATATTGCTGAGGGTCACAGAGTACGGTGACATGGGCAAAGTTTTTCGCTGCGGCCCGCAACATAGTCGGTCCACCAATATCGATTTGCTCCACCGCCTCGGTGAGACCGTCGGCGGGTGAAATCCCCTGATTGTGCTGTACCTGAATGGTTTGCTCAAAGGGGTACAGATTCACCACCACCAAATCAATGGCCCGAATATCATTTGCTTGCAAGTCAGCCTGATCGCTGGCTAAATCTCGACGGGCCAGAATACCGCCATGCACCTTGGGATGAAGCGTTTTAACCCGCCCGCCCAAAATCTCTGGTGCCCCGGTGTAATCAGCAATCTTAGTAACGGCAATCCCCGCATCATGGAGCGCCTTTGCGGTTCCACCACTGCTAACGAGATCAAAGCCATAATCATTGACAAGGCGTTGAGCTAAGGGAATCAACCCCGTCTTATCGGATGTACTCAGGAGTGCCAGTGGAGCCATTCTGTACTGTGTTCCTATGGTGCATTTGCATCTACCAGCATAGTGGCAGAAGCTTCTATGGAAAAATTAAGAAAATCGTCCCCCTAGGAGTTCACCCTTGTCACTATCGACCCTTTCATGGCCCTCAGATCCCTCCTCCGCCACTCGCCTCTTGGTGATGCTGCACGGATGGGGATCCAATGCCCAGGATTTAGCATCCCTTGCACCGGCCTTCAATCTGCCCAGTTACCGCTTTTTATTTCCGAATGCGCCGTTGCCCCACCCCGAGGCTCCCGGTGGATTGATGTGGTACGACCTCTCGACCCAGGAGCAAACCGGACTGGCCGAAAGTCGCCAACTTCTCGTTGATTGGCTGCAGTCGCTGCCTGAACAAACGGGTATTCCCCTAAGTCAAACAGTCTTAGGAGGGTTTTCTCAAGGCGGAGCAATGACCCTTGAGGTCGGCCTCGGCTTACCCCTGTCGGGTCTAGTGGTTTTAAGCGGTTACCTGCACGGCCTCGATCCCCAGCAAAACGCTCAAGATCGTCCGCCCATTTTAATTATCCACGGTCGCCAAGATGCTGTTGTCCCTTTATCTGCGGCTCAGATGTCTAGGGATGCCCTCTCTGCAGGAGCCGTAGACTACCACGAGTTCGATATGGGACACGAAGTTATTCCTGCAGCACTGGCAATGATGCAGCAGTTTATTCAATCGCTATAGCCGAAGAATCTATACAGCGCTAACGACGGCAGGCTGCTGGTACATGACATCACGGGTCGCGGCCATTGCTGCCACTAATTGATCCATCTCTTCATGGGTGTGGATAGCGGTGGTGGTGATCCGCATTCTAGGCTTAGCAATGAACCAAATGGGTGAAATCCAAACGCTGTGTTCGTTCAGCATCCTGACCCCAAATTCTTTGGGGTTGATGTCTTCTGGCAGCAAGACGGGCAAAACGTTGGTTTCGCCCATGACTAAGAAGTCGTGTTCGACGAGTCGCGATCGCAAATATCGGGCATTGGCCTGCAGCGTTTCTACTAGCTCTGGGTCTTTGCGAACTTGGCGAATACTTTCGAGTGCTGCTGCAGTGATGGGAGGCGGCAGCGAAATCGTTCCAATCGAGGTGGGAGAGGTTTCTAGCAAATCTGTCAGCGCCTTAGAGTTACTGCTAATGGCCGCGCCAGCAGAGGCTGCGAACTTAGAGAACGTCGTCATAATAACCGGCACCAAACCCCGATTTTCGACATCTTGAGTTGTGAGGCCAAAATGATCATAAATACCGCCACCCCTGGGACCGATGGCTCCGCTCGCGTGGGCTTCATCCATGACCACAACGGTGCCAGGGTAGTCTTCTAAAACATCCAGCATGTCTGGGAGGGGCGCGATATCGCCATCCATGGAAAAAACCGCATCTGAAATGACAAGAATTCGGTCTTCGGGCTTGGCATAACGACGGAGCTTACGGGCCATATCTTGCATGTCGCAGTGACGATAGGCTTTGACTCGCACATTCGGGCTGTGGCTAAACATTTTGCCAGAGCGATTACCGGCGTTGGCAATGGCCGAAATAATGCAGCCGTGGTTGAGAATATCCGTCAGAATCAAGGTCTCACGGGTGTGCTGAAAACCCGGTACCGGAATTGCTAAGTGACAAAAAGCATCGATCAGCGCCTGAAGCGCCATCCAAGCGTTGAGAAATAGATGGGTGTGCTTTAGATGCTTAAATTCACCAATTTCTTGCTCTAGTTGCCGGTGTAAATCAATGCGACCACTGAGAGCAGAACAGGAGCTATTAGAGGTGCCGTATTGGTGGATAGCGTCAATCGCAGCCTGTCTGACGGCCTCGCACTGCACCAAACCCAAGACATCATTGGAGCAGAAGGACAAAGCTTTATGACGCTTGCCACTGTCATATTCTTCCAGCTCAACCCAGCTACCATACTTTTGATGGCAAATATGTCGATCTGGGTAAAGGCCATTTTTGTAAATGGCCTGCATGTACTGCTCTACAACGTCCACAATTAACTCCTCTCACCGCTCCTTAAGATCGCCAACTGGCTTGACTTCACGTTCTATGTGCTTTGCCGAACACCCAGATTAATCTGCAGTAATGATGTCCGTAATGGCAAGGGATGTTACCCAACGCTTATGACTTTGACTGTAAAACTTTCTAGATTGTTGCATAAACTTAACATATTGCCCGACAATAGCGTCTTACAGAGCCAGATTCGCTGCCCTCATACAACATACTGCTGATCGGGCTGAGTCAGATCGGTCGGCTGTCCACTTTTTTGATTGTCTCAATCTTTGAATGAGGCCAAGAAAGCCTCGATCAGGGACTATCCGCTCAAATTTACTTGTATAGAGACCTCCTGACGGTCCGCGCTATTCCCAATGGAGTACCGATCCATGCTCAATCTAGAGCGTTTAACGGTTGCCTTTGATTGATCTTCCCGTGGGGTATAGTCGCAACAGTACACCGCTGCAACATCGGTAGTGTCCTATTTGTCTGTATCATCCATGTCACCTGTGACAAAACCGACGTCTTCTGTGCCTAGCTCCAGTTCTTCCTTGTTTTCTCAGCAACCTCAACGGTTTGCCCTACTAGCGGTATTACTCGCTGCCGGTTGTCTCAGCAGCGCAACGGGGTCCATTGTCGCCCCCGTTTTCCCTGAAGTGGTTGAACAGCTTCGGTTTGACCCAGAATGGTCGGGGCTATTGGTGAGTACTCATACGCTGACCACAGCACTGGCAACACCCTTGCTGGGTTTGTTGGCGGGTCGGATTGGCAAGGTTAGAGTCTTAGTGCTTTCTTTGGTGGGCTATGCCCTATTCGGTTTTGCAGGTGCCTTTGTGACCAGCTATGGCGCGATGATGCTATCGCGAGGGCTGGTGGGGGCAAGCAGTGGTGGTATTGCGGCGGTCAGCATCGGCATTTTGAGCGATCTCTACGACGGTGATGCCCGAACAAAAATGTTGGGCTATGTCACCAGCGCCCTGGCCACGGCAACGGTGATCTTTCCGGTACTGGGGGGATGGGCTGGTAATTATCAGTGGCAATATGCTTTCTATCTCTATGGAGTTGCTCTGCCCGTTGCCCTTGCGGCCTTTCTCGTTCTGCGGCGACACCCCGCCATCGCAACGCCTACGGTTGATCTTAGCCAAGCGGATGGGATGGGCCAATATCTACGCCAGTCTCGGGTTCAGGTGCTATTGCTAGGACTGGCTTTGACCTCAGCTCTGTTTTACGTGGTGGTAGTCTATGCCCCCCTCTATCTCAAGGAAGCAATTAATGCGACTCCCATTTTGAATGGAGGTGTTCTAGCGGCGCGGTCGGTGGGGGCCGCCGTTGTTTCGGCGGTGGGAGCCAGCCACTTAGCGAAAAGAATAGGGGCCAATCCAACCATTGCCGTGGGGTTTGTGCTGATGGCGGCGTCGCTGATGCTGATTCCGAATCTACAACAACCACCGATTATTGTTTTAGCGGCTCTACCCTTTGGGATTGGCTTTGGTCTGGTCATGCCTAATCTTTATAGTGCGCTCTCCGAGGTGGCTCCCCAGTCTCAGCGCACAGGTGTTTTAGCGATTGGTACCGGTATTTCTTCCTTGGGTCAATTTATTTCACCGGCGATTTTCGGGCCGCTCTGGCGGTTGACTGGCTCCGGTGTGTTTGTGGTGGCGGCAGCACTGGCGATCGCAATTAGTCTGCTGAGCCTATCGCGCCGCTCTCTATAGCGTTTGGTCTCTATAGTGTTTGGTCTCTATGATTTTAGTCAGCGGGTGGTGTGGGCTCTGCCACAGCAGGGCGACGAAAGAGCAGACGTTTACCCGCAAATCCTAGTAAGAATAGGCCGACAAAGTAGGGGCTAAAGGCCAACAACCAAATCCCCAAGGACATGAGACTCACCGTTAATCCTTGGACGGCACGGCTGGCATGAACCCATGACTCACCCAACGTTTCGCCTAGCGGGGGCTGGCGATTGGGGGATGCGATCGCATCTTCTAAGGTCAATCGCACCGTTGAATAGGCCACCTGATTTTTGAGCTGCTGCAGTTGAGCGTCAATTTGCTCAATGGAGGCGCGGATGTTGCTGAGTTCTTGAGAGACTTTAAGCACATCGGCAATGGACCCCGTCCGCTCAAGAATTTTCAGAACCTGGGTCTCTGACTGGCGTAAATTTTTGAGGCGAGCCTGGGAGTCAACCAGTTGGTTGGAGACATCTTGGGCCTGAATAGACCGACTTTTTACTGTGCCGATTTGGGAGAGGCGATCGAGGGTTGCATCGAGCTTCGCCTGCGGGATTCGCAACTCCATCGAAGCCGTTTGCTGTTCAGAGAAATCTTTCGGTAACCGATCCTGCAGGCCCAGGATATCGCCTTGCTGTTCTCTAACGACTGTGGACACAGATTTGATCGCGTCTGTAACGGCCTCTACCTGGATGACCATCTCAGCCGTTTTTATAAGCTGGGGCTGCTTGCGAGGGGCGGTTTCTCCTGCATTTTGGTCCGTCTGCTTATTTTGGGTTGTGCCGTCTGCTTCTGCCACCCGTGCATCAGGGGCCGCTTTTGAGACTTGTGCTTCGGCGTCTGCTGGTGCAGATGACTCTGAATAGTCACCAGCGGCTGAGCAGCTTACCAGCATCATGCCGCCAAGGAGTGGACCGAATAGGAGTGCTGCAGGTGCTTTTGCCAAACGAGAACGGCTCATGATGCTTGAGTTCCCTAACGCTAATATCGCTATGATGGCTGAGCAGGCACCTGCATTGGTTGCGGTTACCGTTTATGTAACAGACCAGTCAAGTGAAGGAGGTTGGTCTAGGCACCAGCCTTGGTAATCTTGAAAGACGATAGAAACTCCTCAGCCGTTTCAGGAAAAACGTCCTTGGTCTCACCAATGGCAAGAACTTGATAGAGCCGACTGTCCTGCAAACAAAAAATTCCCTCAGCAGAAGCATCCTTAGCTTTGACCTTGCCCTTGGCTGCAAACCGACGGCAAGGAACACCATTAATGGTCGTTTCTTCTTGTTTGGTGATCTCACCTTGAATACTGTTTTTAACCGCTCCCTGCAGCGACTGGGTCAAAAGTTTCTGTGGCTCTACCTTACCCAGCAGATCTGCCGGATAGTCTAGGTAGGACACCAGATAAGCAGCATCGGAAACCTCAACATTAGCCAGGTTCAAGTCAAGCTGTGTGCCATTGGGGATAGGAACTTTGCGCGTCTGTTCCTTGGGCTTGCCAGGGATAGAAACGGTATACCGGCCCGGCACAGAAGAAAAGTCCTGCCAGGACAAACCACCCACCTTTTTCGACTCTGGCTTGGGTGCTTCTGCGGCAGAGTCGGCCTTGCCAGAGGCTTGGGGGTCGCTAGTCTTCGAGCCTGAATCACAAGCAGTCGAAAGGAGGGCAACGGTCCCCAACAGCAGAGCCGCGCGTGAAAAATAATTCATATTACGCATTCAAAACTCCTTGAAAAACTGAACTTGCGATCGCTGCCAGCTTACCGCAAACTCGTCCTTCCAGCTCAGGTCCACCTCTGATCAAACTAATTCACGATCACGTTGACTTCACCGTCAGAACCACTAAGGTCATGTCGTCACTCTCTCTCGATTGGGTGCTGACAAACGTTTCTACCTCAGTAAATAAATAGTCCAGAATAGCCTTGGGGCTAGTGTACATATGGCAGGCTTCATGAAAGGTTCGCAGTAAATTGTCTTCGCCAAAGCGATCTCCAGAGGGATTCGCGGCATCTGTGAACCCATCCGTGTAGTAAATGAGAACATCACCGGGACAAAGCTGAGTATGTCCGACTTGGTAGTCCGTATTGATATCGAGTCCAATCAGCATCCCGTCTGTATCAAGGCGCTCAATCGCATCGGTGGCGGCACGCCATAACAGAGGAGGATGATGTGCTGCATTGCTAAACCGGAGAATCCGAGTTTCAGGATCAAATTCAGAGTAAAACAGGGTCACAAACCGATTCGAGTTCTCAAGATCGGTGAACATGACCTGATTGAGGTTCTGTAAAATCTGGTCTGGTTCGTGCTGATTAAGAATATTATTGCGAAGGATTCCACGCGTCATCGTCATAATGAGACCCGCCGGTACCCCCTTGCCCATCACATCTCCAATGACAATGCTCCAGCGGTCAGCCTTGGGAAAGCCGTCATAATCTGCTTGCGGTGTATGAATTGGAATGAAGTCGTAGTAATCACCGCCCACTTGGCTGGCGGTCTTGCAGTTCGCAGCTAGCTCAACACCATGAATGTGGGGACAGCGATTCGGGAAAAGACGGGCCTGAATTTCAGAGCCAATTTCTAGTTCTCTGGCAAGGCGCTCTTGCTTGCGGACCTGCTGCGTCAATTCATCATTTTCAATTGCAACGGCAGTTTGATCGGCCACCAATTGCGCTAATTTTTGGCGTGTGTCTGTCCATTCGTAGCTATCGTGACTGCTAAACAAATAAAGACGGCCCCGTTCGTGGGGTTCAAAATTTCGCACCAAAATAGAGGTGCTAAACCAGCGATAATCTTGGCCTAAGCGCTGATCTAAAATTTGCTCTAGCCGATCGCTATGCGATATTTCTAATGGAGCAGTTTGTTCTTTTTGAGAGGCTTTAAGCTGCCCGATGGCATTATCGAGACTGTTGCGTAGGGTCTGGCATCGTTGGCCCTCGTGGCAATAGAGTTGCTCTAAAGAGACCTGTCCATTGGGGCGAAAGAGAACCAAGGCAGCAGCATCTGCATCGGTGACTCGACTCACGATTAACGGAATTAAAGCAAGAAACTGGTTGAGATTATTAAAGCTACGCAGTGAAAAGCTGAGGGAACTCAGCAAGTCTTGAGCTTTGATCTGCTCACGCTGCAGATTCGCAACCTGTTGCTGCAGCGCGGCCAAACTTGTCATACTACCTGCAACCCCTGGATAACCATAGTCCAAGGATTGTGAAGGTTGTTGTGGGGCTGGGATAGCAGACATGGCGTCCAGTAACGTCAGGGAGCCGATTAACGGGGCAGGAAGTCGCAAAGGGGCGTTCTGATGAGACAGCTTAGCACTGTTGTTCACAAACTGAAATTTATTTATCTAACGTTAGGTAAAACGATATCAATGCTGCACAAAGGCTTATATTTCTGGGGCTTTAGTCTCTTGTTGATGATTAGATGTTTCTGGAGCATAACGCAGCTTACTCAGTCACGACTGTGATCGCCGTCGCGATTGAGCACAATTTCCAGGGAATTTGTCAGGATATGCCCTGTCTAAGAGGTGGCTAAGAACTCAAGAGGGCTTCAATAAATTCATAGCTAGAAAAGGGACGTAGATCGCTAATTCCTTCACCGGCACCAATAAAGCGAATCGGTAACCCTAACTGCTCCACGACGGCTAGGGCAACCCCCCCCTTAGCGGTGCCGTCTAGTTTTGTTAAAACAACCCCTGTGAGCTTTGCTGCTTCAGAAAAGACCTGAGCCTGTCGCAGTCCGTTTTGCCCCAGGGTTGCATCCAACACTAACAGGGATTCAACTTTAGCGTTGGGCGCTTTCTTGTCGATGATGCGCCGAACTTTTTCGAGTTCATCCATCAGATTCTTTTTGTTTTGGAGCCGACCGGCGGTATCCACCAGCAATAAGTCGATGTCTCTCGATTGAGCCGCTGTGATCGCATCGTAAACAACGGATGCCGGATCAGTATTCTGCCCCGGATTGGCAATCACATCCACGCCGCTGCGTGCGCCCCACACCTTCACCTGTTCAACCGCAGCAGCTCGAAAAGTATCGGCAGCCGCAATCAGGCAGTTGTAGCCAGACTGCTTCGCGACATGGGTGATTTTGCCAATGGTAGTGGTTTTGCCAGCGCCGTTCACCCCGGTCATCAGCCACACGTTCATGACGCCCCGTTCTGGAGCGATTGTGGGCGCATAGTTGTGTTGATAGGGTTCTTCGAGCATCTCGCGCAGTACTTGCTTGAGATAACTAATCGCCTCATCCGGAGGCAGCGTTTCATCACGCAACTTAGTTTGCAGGGCTTCAATGATGCGATCGGTGGCAGCAACTCCGACATCAGCCTGCAGCAATAGCGTCTCGATTTCGGTGACGCCATCTTGATTGAGGGGGCCTTTCCCTACCACCGACTTAAGCTGATTAACTAAGCCCTGACGGGTTTTGCCAAGGCCGCGCCGCAGTTTTTTGAGCCAAGTAATTTCTTCGACGGAAACATCTTCCGGTCGTCGCCCTTGGGCTGCTAAAACTTCTGCGGACCAAATAAAGCCTTCGTCAAAGTCAATGGGAGCATCTGTCGAGATGCCCTCTCCCTCAGAAGTCTCGACTGCATTAGTATTCTGCAGTTCCTGGATTGTGGAGGAAGGTTCAGGCTCTATTTCAGCGGGTGCTTTAGATTCAATGGTGGGTGGCTCAGCTATCTGGGGCAGTTCAAGATTCTCAGGTTTTTCAACCACCGGAATTTCTGGTTCAAGAAGCGCTGCAGAGGAATCCGGTGCTGCGCTTGCTGCTACCGCCTCAGTTTCCGGTACCACCTCAGTGGCGGTGTCGGAGGCTTCAGTGAGTTGCGGAGGTGCAGAGGCTTCGATAGTCTCTGGCTCACTTTGCTGTTGCTGAATATTGGCGAAGGCTGCTTTTGCCCAGTTCAGGTAGTCAGGCTTTTCTGCCTCTGTCGTTTCTGGTGTGGCGTCTGGCTCTGCTGAGACATCTGGCTCTGCTGCCGATGTTTCTGTCGTCAGCTCGGTATCGTCGGGGGTCTCTTCTTCGGGTGACTCAGGCGCAAACTGACGGCGGAACCAATTGAAAACCATCTGACTCAATTCTGAAGGAGCATCGGGGCATCAGCCTCTTTTTCACTTTACCGCAGCCGGGTAGACCCGTCCTTTCCAGGCTCCGCCTTTGCCTTGCCAATGACGACGGGCAGAGTCAAGGGTCATTAAAGTGTATAGAAGTGCAACCAGGGGCAAGGTTAAGGCCCACAACGGCGACAGGCGATAAAGGCGAATGGTGGGCAAATAGGCCCAGGTCATCAGTAACCAGGTAATTGCCCCTACCATCGCAACCCAAACGGCTCCAACCACTAATCCATAGAGAAGACTGATGATGGGCATCATATAGACCAAGCTCATCCCTATGACGCTGCCGATCAGGAGTAGAACTGAATAGTGGAGCTGGGTAAAAGCAGTACGGGCCACCATCGTCCAGATGTTCTCTAGGGTGGTGTAGGGCCGCAGGCTTACCGTTGAAGTGCTTAGACCCAGCCAAATATTGCCCCCAGTCGATTTAACCGCAGCGGCGAGGGAGCAATCGTCAATGAGAGCCTCTCGGATCACTTTTAGGCCGCCAGCTTGGGTGAGAGCGTGCGATCGCAACAAAATACACCCTCCTGCGGCCGCTGCCATCTTGCGTTTGGGGTCGTTGACCCAGGGGAAGGGATACAGCTTTGCAAAGAAAAATACAAAGGCCGGAATCAGGAGTCTTTCCCAGACTGTTTCACAGCGAAGTTGCACCATCAACGAGACTAGATCACGATTTTCTTGCTCGGCCTTGGCGACCAGCGCCCTCACATTGCCAGATTCATGGGCAATATCAGCATCGGTAAACAGAATATAGGGGGTATAGCCCTGCTGCTGCAGACATTCAACCCCTTGATGCATGGCCCATAGTTTGCCCGCCCAGCCAGCAGGAAGTGGATCTGTTCTCAGAATCTGGAGCGCTGCTTCTGTCTGCGTCTCTATTGCCACCTGTTGGGCAACAGTGCTAGTGCCGTCGGTGCTTTGATCGTCAACTAAAATCACGGTGAGTTTGCCGGGATAGTCTTGGGTGAGGAGCGATCGCAAACTCTGGGGCAGCACATCTGCTTCGTTACGAGCCGGCACAATGGCGCAGACATCCGGCCATTTATCTAGCGCTGCCGTCGTTGCCGACAACCGCTGATCCGACCTCCAGAACTGTCCCCAGACAAAGATCAGAAAGAGCCAAATGGTCAGTGAAAGGAGGCTGATACCCAACACCAGAGAAGCCACTAGATAGAAGGGAGTGAGGCTAAGAAGGCCTGCATCACCTTGACCTGATGGGAGTCGGGGGCGGCGTATTTATGTTGCTGACGGACGGTTGCGATCGCATCAGCCAGCGGAATATTGTGCGCTTGAGCCAGATAAAGCGCACACACTGAAGCCGACCGACCGACCCCGGCAAGGCAGTGGACATAAACCGTGTGCTTTCTTTTGTACCAACGATTGAGAACGTTGAGAGCCTGCTCAAACTGTTCTGCAGAGGGGACACCGCCGGTATAGCCATCGGGGATAGGAACTCGTTCCCAAATAAAGCTATGCAAAATCTCGGAAGGCACAGGTGGCTCAGACTCTTCGTTTAAGCAAAGTACAGCCGTAATTCCCTCCCGCCTGAGCTTGGAGACGGAGGTGGTGGTATAGGGAAAGGATCCAACCGCAAGTTTATCGGGCAAAATCCAGGAAAAACGTTCAGGCATGAATCAACCGTGGGTGAGCAAGTGGGCGGAAAGCCAGAGTAAGCCTAGGGTAGCTCCCTAACCTTCTCTTTTTGACTCGACGCTATTTATTCAGTAATTGTTGCAGTCTGTAAAACAGATCGCAATGGTATGGCAGACCGTCTCTTTGGAGATAAGGGCGAACCAATTTCAATGGTTATCTGTCACAGGGCAATTCTTGCAGGCAGGGCCAATCTTATGGGATCCATTTTTTGATAACGGTAGAGCCTCAAAAACATTGCCATGAGATTAGGATCTTTTGTGAAATGGGCGGGGCACCCTGAAAAGGAAGATGTGCTGAGGGAAATAGAGATCATGGGCTGGATTATTGCGATCGGCATTTTCGTAATTATACTGGTTGCAGTTCTTAGTGTTCTCACTCAAGCGACCCAGAATAGCAAGGGCAAGAATCACAAAAACAGCTCTGACTTTAACTATCAGTTACAGCCAGTGTTACTGTCTCCCGCTGAGCGTTCTTTTTACGGTGTACTGCAGCAGGCAGTCGGTGATCACTTTCTTGTTTTTGCGAAGGTGCGCGTGGCTGATGTTCTCTCTCCTCAAAAAGGAATGCAGCGGAGCGACTGGCAACGGGCCTTCAACAAAATTTCTGCCAAGCATTTTGACTTTGTGCTTTGCACAAAAGATACTCTATCGGTCGAGGCTGCCATTGAGTTAGATGACAAAAGTCACAACAAGCCTAATCGTGTTCAGAGGGACAATTTTCTCAATCAGGCAGCCACAACAGCAGGCTTATCTCTGATTCGGTTTCCAGTACAAGCCTCTTACTCAGTCCAGTCAATAAAATCAGAAGTCTTGACTCCTCTGGGTTTGGGGTCAATGCCCAAAAAAGTGCAGTGATCTGCCCTTTACAATAAAGGCAACAACATCAGTGAGGTCATCATGACCACTGCTTGCCAAGTCTATTTCCTGTCATGAATACCCAACTTATCAACTCTCTAGTCCAAGTCATTCATTCTTTGTCTCCCCAAGAACAAGCCGCTTTGGAAGAGCAACTCTTTTTTGACTGTGATTATCCTCCGACAGCAGACATCATGACCCTGGCCTTACGGGACAGCAGCTTTGATTTTTTAGGCCAAGACCCAGATCTCTATGGAATTACGCGTCCTTGGCTGCGGTGGTATGACGCAGATGGAAAATGGATTTCGACTGAGGCAGAAAAAGCTGAGCGATTTGCCCAACGTCTCAGGGAGCTAGGCGTTGACCCAGATCAGCTTTGATTTGACAGGACTTTAGCCTTCTTGTGATTGATCCGTCTGATGGCGATAGTGCCGAAGTCGCTGAATGAAACCTGTTGCAGCAATTTCAGCCGTGGTTCGTAGAGCCTCTGCCGCCATCCCATCACGAGCGCTGCCGGAGAGTCCGACCAAAATTGTAATGGCATAGTCTGACAGGGCGTTAACTGCAGCATCAGATAGATCAGGTGCTCCTGCTGTGATGCGATCGCAAATCAACTGCCGAGTCGCTTGACGAAAGCCCGCCGTCAATGCCTGAGCCTCTGCATCACCACAGTTCCGCGTCCCATCAATCACCAAGCAACCTGGACATTCAGGATTTTTGGTATAGGTCTCAGCGGCGCGCACGAACAAATAGGTTATGGCATCTTCAAGACGATCCTCTGCTGCCAAAGCCGCTGGCAACCAGACACCATTTGCTTGGACATAAAACTGAAGCACCCGCTCGAATAGCGATCGCTTGCTGCCAAAGGCGGAGTACAAACTAGGGGCCGCAATTCCAATCGCCTGACTCAGCTCCGCTACCCCCACGCCATCGTAGCCGCGTTGATGAAATAAATTCATCGCAGTTGAGATCGCACTTTCAAGATCAAATCCCCTAGGCCGACCCCGCCCAGATATTTTTTTAGTGACCACTAGCTTATTGTTGTTTTCCTTGCTATCGTATTTTTATAGTACTCGATACAAAAACAGGGAAAGCAGAATTATGGCGACACTAATCGGCAAAAAGGCATTGGTTCTGGGCGGCAGTCGCGGCATTGGGGCTGCAATTGTCGAGCGGTTGGCTGCAGAAGAAGCCATCACAACCTTTACCTATGGCGGCTCTATGGATGTCGCAAAAACGCTGGCAGATAAAACTGGAACAACGACCGTTCAGGCAGACAGCGCCGATCGGGTGGCTGTGGGTAAGGTGATTGCAGACCAAGGCCCGTTAGATATTTTGGTCATCAATGCAGGTATTGCCGTGTTAGGCAACGCACTAGAGCTAGCTCCAGAAGATGTAGATCGCATGATCGATATCAATGTGCGAGGGCCGTACCATGCGGCGGTAGACGCAGCGCGGCAGATGAATAACGGCGGACGAATTGTGGTGATTGGCTCAGTGAATGGCGATCGCATGCCTTTCCCCGGCGGTGCAGCTTACGCCTTAACAAAGTCTGCAGTTCAGGGGATGGTACGGGGATTGGCGAGGGATTTTGGCGATCGCGGCATCACCGTTAACAGCGTTCAGCCCGGTCCGGTGAATACAGACCTCAACCCAGAAGACGGACCAATGAAGGACATGATGCATTCATTTATGGCGATTAAGCGCCATGCCCAGCCAGAAGAGATTGCAGGAATGGTGACCTATCTAGTAGGGCCAGAAGCCGAGATCGTCACGGGCGCACAGCATACGATTGACGGTGGTTTTGGAGCGTAGAGCAGTTCATCTCATTGAGAGAGCTAAAGTCATTATATTTACAGGCCATAACTCTGAGTTTTGGATATGATTTAGTGGTTTCTATCTACGTTCCTTTTGCTCCTACAGTTTTAAAGTCAGGAGCTGAAACCCTTACTCCGTAGTGGTCAATCAAAAACTGTCCGGAGTATCGATGTGTTCAACCCTAGAAAATTGGGCCGTCCTCAGATCGTCATTGTAGGAGCAGGGTTCGGAGGGCTACAGACCGCACAATCCTTAAAACGGTCGAGGGCTGATGTTCTGCTCATCAATCGCGAGAACTACCATACCTTTGTGCCCATGCTCTATCAGGTTGCCACAGGGCAGCTAGAGCCAGATCAGGTTATCTATCCTATTCGACATATTATTCAGAGTTCCAATCTACGCTATTTGATGGCAGAGGTTGAACGAATCGATTTTGATCGGCAGCAGATCGAGACTCACCATCTCACGATTCCCTATGACTATCTCGTCTTGGCAACCGGCAGTGAAACGCAGTTCTTAGATGTTCCAGGCGCGGCGGAGCATGCGCTACCGATGCGCTCCCTGACCGAAGCCGTCACTTTACGCAATCACATCTTTACTCGGTTTGAACGGGCGGCTCAAACCGATAATCTTCAAGCACGTCAGTCGTTACTGACCTTTGTTATCGTCGGCGGTGGACCCACAGGCGTAGAGCTAGCTGGAGCCATGGTGGAAGTCATCACAGGGCGTCTTGTTCGAGAGTATTCGAGCTATGACTTGAGACAAAGTAAGCTCATTCTGCTGCAGGGGGGTGATTTCCTTTTGCCCGGACTGCCGCAGAAGCTGGGCACTTATACCTATCGTAAGCTGCGGCGGTTGGGGGTTGAGGTGCATCTGAGCACTCGCGTCAGTCGAGTCACCTCAGAAACGCTCCACCTTGAGAATCACCAAACCATTCGGACGGCAACCATCATCTGGACTGCGGGAGTAGAGGCCACTTCTCCTGCAGTCTCAGTCGATCTCCCTAAAGCAGCGAAAGAGAAGCTGGTGGTGCAGCCCACGCTTCAGATTTTAAGCCAGCCCAATGTCTATGCGATTGGCGATCTTGCCCATGTTGAGCAGAGTGATCAGTCACTCAAGGGGGTAGCCCCCGAAGCGCTTCAGCAGGGCGTGGCGGTGGCCCAAAACATTCAGCGACAGCTTCGAGGACAGTCTCCGCAACCTTTTCGCTATTTTAATAAGGGTAGGCTTGCTATTATTGGCTGCTACTCAGGCGTGGGAAAAATTGGCCCTTTTATGTTGACTGGCCCTTTGGCTTGGGCAATATGGTTGGGGGTCCATCTGGTCTATCTTCCAGGCTATGGCAACCGCTTTTTCGCCTTTCTAAGATGGGTGCAGACCTATGTCGGTCGAGATCGACCTGTGCGTTTGATTTTACCGATGACTAAAGTTGATACCTACCGTGAACGACCCTGATCGCGTTTTGCTTCAATTTAGAAACGAGATGGGCATTGATGGGCTAACTCTACTTGGATGGAACAATGACTTACTCTAGACCTGACCTTCGTTTAAATCACCAAGATATTGCGATCGCATACTTCCTCCTCCGCATCCTAATCGGCGTTAACTTCTTGAACCACGGTCTTACCCGTATTGGCAATATTCCGGGCTTTGTTGACAGTATGGTGAAGGCAATGGAGGCCTCCTACTTCCCTGAACCACTGGTCCGTATCAATGCCTTTTTGGTTCCTATCATTGAACTGATCGTGGGCGTTCTGATCACCCTGGGCTGGCGCACTCGCAGCGCTTTGGCCGTTACTGCCGCCTTGATGGTGATTCTGATGCTAGGGGTTACCTCAGTACAGAATTGGGATGCTGCGGGGAGTCAATTGGTCTACGGCCTGATTCTATTCGTTCTGCTAGCCTGCTGTAGCTTCAATACGGTTTCAGTTGATCACTGGCTCAAAGGCAGATCTGCGGCGGATTCTAAGTCAGCCCCAGTAGATTAACGGTATCGCTGGGCTTAACGTTCTGATAGCGATGTTTATCGGGCATGACGACAATATTGGGGCATTTCTTACAGTCCCAAAGGCAGCCTATCTTTTTGATTTTGATGGTGCCCGTGAGGTTGTGAAAATAGAATTACAGGGAGCATCGCAATTTTTACAATTCTTTTGCGAGGATAGTTAATGCAGGGTTCATATCTCGATAGCGCGATCGCAGCCATTCGCGGCAGGAGCAGGCAGAAAAGCAGTCTTAGGTCTGAGGAGATGAAATTGCTGCAGACTCAGGCTGGGATATTGCGGGTTCTCGATACCGGCGATCGCAAACCGCCATTGATAATCGTCCCTGACGGTCCCTGTGTCCTTGAGCATTACACAGACTTGATTTCATTATTGTCGCCCGATTTCCGAGTGATCGGTTTTGATTTACCCGGCTTTGGATTTTCGTATCCTGCAATGAGCTTTGATTTTAGTGTGGCTCAAATGGCTGAAACAGTGGTAGAGGTGATGGATCTGCTAGAAATCCCCTTTGCGGTATTGTCATTTACCTGTGCAAACGGCTTTTTGGCACTCTATGTGGCAAAGCATCATCCCAATCGTGTCTCTCATTTGGTATTGGGGCAAACCCCCTCCCTTCAATCAATGCGTCAATGGAACGATGAAATAATCCCCAAGATTTTGCATGTTCCCTATGTGGGCCAATTGATTGTGGCGAGTCTGAGCTGTAAGATTTCTGCTGGTTGGTATGAAAAAGCCCTGCCTAGGCGCAGTGAACATAAAGCTCGTTTTGTGCAGCAGGCTGATCAGGCATTGCGGTCGGGTGGTTGTTTTTGTCTTGCTAGTTTTGTTCAAGGTTTGAGCCGCACTCAAGATAATGACATCAGCGGTATATCAACACCGACATTACTGATTTACGGCAATCGTGATCTCTCGCATCGACATACCAATTTCGCATCTTTACGAGATCATGCGCCGACCGCTGAAGTTATCTTATTCGAGGGCTGTGGACATTTTCCTGATCTCGAACAGCCCCAGGAATATGCACAACAGATCACAAGCTTCGTCAACAGAGCGGTATAAACACCAGCGTCTCGGAGAGCTAGGCGTTGACCCAGACCAACTTTAGTCCAAGCGTAAATCTGATGCTAAGCCTCTAGCTTTGCCATCAGCCAAGCGGCGGCGACTATTACGAGTAGGCTGGCAATTATGAATGGCAAAAAATACGCCCAAAAAACTGCTACATCACTCCACGTCACAGCCATTTCTCTTTACTCTTAGTTTTGCCTTTAGGATTCCGTACCGTTCAGCTACGCTGCCTCAATCCAGTTTTTAGACCGCTCCACAGCTTTCTGCCAAGTCTTAAAGTTCTTCTGCACTTGGGACGCTCCAGCACCCGGCTCAAAAACTCGATCAATCTTACGGCCATTAACTAATGCTTTGTAGTCTTGCCAAACCCCAACTGTTAAGCCTGCCCCAAAAGCAGCCCCCTGAGCTGTGGCATCCAAAACGACAGGACGCTCTACGGGAATGCCTAGAACATCGGCCTGCATCTGCATCAGAAAATCATTTTGGCAGGCACCGCCATCAACCTTCAGCATCTGGATAGGATTGCCGCAGTCTTCGTTAACGGCCTCTACGACTTCTCTCGCTTGGAAGGCGATCGCCTCCAACACCGCCCGCACCATATGCTCTCGCTGGACTCCCCGCGTAATCCCAAAGAACGCACCCCTAGCATCCATATCCCAGTGAGGGGCACCGAGACCACTGAGGGCCGGGACAAAATAGACGCCGCCGTTATCATCGACTAGCTGGGCTAATCCTTCGGTTTCCTCAGCGCTGTTAATCAGCTTGAGGCCATCTCTCAGCCACTGAATGCAGGCTCCAGCGGTGAACATACTGCCTTCTAGGGCATAGTTGACGGGGCCATTCTCCCGACTCCAGGCAATTGTGGAGAGGAGCTTGTGTTGCGATCGCCTAATCTTATTCCCCGTCTGGGTGACTAAGAAACAGCCTGTACCGTAGGTGCATTTGAGCAAGCCAGGGCGATCGCATCCATGGGCAAACAGCGCGGCTTGCTGATCGCCAAAAATCGCCGTAATGGGGATTGCAGTGCCTAATAGTTCAGTGTCAGTGCGGCCAAATTCACCCAGACTCGGCTGAAGCTGCGGCAAAATATGAGCGGGGATGCCAAATAGATCTAATAGATGCTCGTCCCATTGTTGACTTTCTAAGTTGAGCAGCATCGTCCGGCTGGCGTTGCTGTGGTCGGTGGCGTGGACTTTACCCCCGGTTAGATTCCACAGCGCCCAAGTATCGATGGTTCCTGCAATGACGTTACTGAGATCGATGTTTTGCTCTTTAGCATCATCAAGCAGCCACGCTAGCTTGGTTGCCGAGAAGTAGGCATCGAGGACTAGGCCGGTGCGATCGTAAATCTCTTTGGTATGGTCAGCAAGTTTCTGACATCGATCTGTCGTCCGTCTGTCTTGCCAAACAATTGCGTTATGGAGAGGTTGGCCCGTGGTTTTATCCCATAGCACACAGGTTTCGCGCTGCACCGTCAGACCAATGGCTGCGACCTGAGTTGCCTCTACATTGGCCTGCTTAAGCACCTCTTGCATGGCCCAGCGGGTATCGCGCCAAATATCGAGGGCATCATGTTCAACCCATCCGGGCTGTGGGTAATGTTGTGGCAGTTCTTTATAGGCTTGGGTAACCAGCTCGCCAGCAGCATCGAAAAGAATGGCTCGATTCCCCGTCGTGCCCAAATCTAGGGCCATGACATACTGTGCTCCGGTGGACATGGTGCCGCCTCGTTAATCAACAACTGTAGTCAACAGTAAGCCTTGACTGTCGCACAGCTCAAATGTGTATAGATTTTTTGCAGTTCATTAAATCATGAGGTTTGTGTGTGGGAACACACCAAACCTTCCATACCCCTCATAAAACAACAAGCTAATCTGATGAGGGTCGATCCAGTCCCTGCTTTACCCACTCAATGCACTCCTGCTCGCTGGCAAAAAGTTTGGGTGCAGCAATATTGTTGAGACCGCTGGGGGGATAGTGGTCATAAAACACCTTGTCACCAATGGCTGAAATGATAATCAGGTTATGACGGTAAACGTAATGTTGCTGACAATAGTCCGGTGTCTTTTCCTCAGCCAACTGTTCGTCTAAATGGGCTTTGGCGATCGCAACCATGCTGAGCGGATCTTCGGCGATGCGATCGCAAGGGTTCTCAGCTCGATGCAACAGAGCCTGACTCGACACTAGCGACAGCAGGCGATAGGAATAAAGCGTCACCCCCGTCACGGTGCCGTATAGAAACGGAATAATCAGATAGCCCCGATGAACCCCCGATTGTTCATAGAGCAATCGGGGGGCGGCAGACATGGGTTGATCAGGCAGCAGTTCTATGGACCCTCCTTGGTGCAATAGCTAAGGTGCAGAGCAAATCTCGCTACAGTGACCGCAGACATTCTGGCCCATCAAAGGCGGCATTATTGACCTGAGTACTGACCGGGAACACCTCAAGATTTGGCTGTGGCATAGCATTGAGAAGATCGTGAACCTGCTGGTTCTGTTGCGCCCAAGGATCAAGCCATTGATCATAGAAGTCGGGGCTGATAATGACCGGCATCCGGTGATGGATGGGCTGCATATCTTCGTTCGCAGCGGTGGTGAGAATGGTACAGGTTTCGATTTCCTGCCAAGACTCCCACAGTCCAGCAAAGGCAAATAGAGAATGGTGCTGTTGCTGGACGTAAAAGGGCTGCTTCTGATTATCAATGCGCTTCCATTCATAGAACCCATCGGCAGGGATAAGACAGCGCCGATGGCGAAAGGCCGTGCGGAAGGAGGGCTTCTCGTGGGCGGTTTCTAGACGAGCATTAATCATGCGAT
The DNA here is from genome assembly GCA_050330855.1 of Thermosynechococcaceae cyanobacterium. GTDB lineage: Bacteria > Cyanobacteriota > Cyanobacteriia > Thermosynechococcales > Thermosynechococcaceae > RCC1774. The sequence continues at coordinate 45,171 of JBHJNL010000121.1, forward strand.
TACTCGCGTTCGGATCTTTGGTCCAAGCGGGGATTAAGCCCCAGCTCATCAGTCGAAATTGCCGACCGGACTGATTGACAATGACGCCTAATGGCTGAGTGGGGGCAATATTATAGCGAGGAGGCGCAACCCGGCCTACGGCGACGCCAAAGGTGGATGCGATCTCATCTGGCTGCGTTAGCGTAAATCGACCACACATTACCGATCGTGCCTAGCGATGACTGAGTACCGGAGAGCTATTCTGCACTAAGCTCAACGCATTCATTTGAGCCTGAGCCAATAACCCAAGGCTGGCACAGACCAGTAAATAGAAACCGATAGCTAAACTGGTTCTAGAGCGAAGGCGTGATGTAAATGAGTTCATGATGGGGTGAGTTGTGATTAAGAATCGTCCATTGGAGCCATAATTTGACGTCATCCTCACACAGTTACGTTAAGTATAGACAGGCCTTGGGCAATTCTTATAATTTCATGATCGGTTTGTGAATAAGCATAAAGTTTCTTTGATATATCCCCTCTCCAGCCAGGGGATTACAGCAGTGCATTTAAGAGTTCGAGCACTTTCGCGGCGGTCATCGGAGCGAGCAAGACACCATTGCGATAGTGTCCGGTGGCGAGGACAACGTTGCAGTAGTCAGCCAGTGGCTCAATGACAGGAGCCGGTCTGCCTTGAGGGCGGGGGCGGAGGCCAGACCATTTCTTGACCACCTGAGCGGTAGCGAGAGTCGGATCAAGTGCTAGCGCATCAGCCAGAACCTGCTCTAGCAAGGCCGGATTGAGTTCAGGCGCTTGCAGTGATGCTTCTGCAGGGAACTCCACAGTGGCTCCCACCCAAAGGTCTTGGTCACTCAACGGGACCAAATGAACATCACCGCCATTGACCACGGGGTAGGGGTAGGAGAATGCCTCAGAGCGTCGGAGCCGCAGCGCCTGACCTAAGACAGGCTGCAGCCTGAGCGGCTCTTTCAATTGGGGAGTTAGTTGCCCAGCCCCTAACCCCGACGTCAGAACCACTCCATCCACCGGGACCGCCTCAGAGGCCGTGACAACGTGAGTAACCTTTTGGGAACTGCAGCGAAAGGCCTGCACAGCGGTCTGCCAAATAAACTCAACGCCCTGCATCTGAGCCGCTTGAATCAAGGCTTGGGCGCAGACCACCGGATCGACCTGTCGATCTTGAGGGGAGTAGATGGCCCCTACCGCTTGATGGTCTTGGTATTGAGCGTCAGCAAGTTCTGGGTACTTGGCAACCAACTCAGAACGCTCCAGAATCTCTAACAGAAAACCCTGCCGCTCTCGCATGGCTTGAGTTTTCTGCCAATAGATGAGGTCTTGCCGATCAAAACAAAACTGCAGAATACCTTCGCGGTTATAGGGAATGACAATGCCTGTTTGGTCCTCTAGTTGGGGAACGAGATCTTCATAACGCTGCAGACTCTCTAGGCACAGCCGAACATGTTTACCTTTAAGGCGAGTTCGCACAACCGCCATCAATACCCCTAACGCGGCCCCTGTCGCTTCCCATCGCTCAGGAGAACGCTGGTCCCAAACGGTGATCTCCCAGTCAGTGTGTTGACTGAGGGTATAGGCAACCGCCGCACCGACGATACCGCATCCAACAATGGCAATCTTCAAGCTTGGCCCCCGTTTTGATTTTTCAGGTTTTCTAAATAATCTATTGCTTTGCAGTAAAATCTTTGTGCTAGGATATAAATTGCTTTGACAAGATACCTGTGCGCTAGGCCGCCGCTGTCTCCATCAAAAGCCAATCATTAAGATTACTGAAAGCTGAATATGACAAATGATACGATCTCCCGTCCGGTGGTGCATCCGATGGGTAAGCTGCAGCGTCAGTTGCAGTCTCTAGTAGACTCTGGCAAGCTGCAGTCTAGCGATGCGCTCTGGAAAGTGGCGTTCTTAGTTCGGGATAATTGGCCCCATTGGAAAAGCGAACTCCTTGAGTTTGAATTTTCAATGCAAGATCCGATTCAAGCGTTCCTCGATGTAGAAGCCTGGGACGAAGATTAGCTAACGGCTTTTCCCCATGAAAAAACGAGTCACTTTGACCTTTCCGAGGCGGGCTGTTCAGATGCCTGTCACCTATCGGCTGGCAAAGGACTTTAATATTGCCGCGAATATTATTCGCGCCCAGGTAGCTCCCAATCAGGTGGGCAAAGTTGTGCTTGAACTTGCGGGCGACATCGATCAGCTTGATGCGGCCATCGATTGGATGCAGGCTCAACAGATTGATGTCTCTTTAGCCAATCGCGAGATTCTAATTGACGAAGAGTGCTGCGTTGATTGTGGTCTCTGTACGGGTGTCTGTCCGACGGAGGCGCTGACGCTAGATCCTGAGACGTTTCGGCTCAACTTTAGGCGATCGCGCTGCATTGTCTGTGAGCAATGTGTGCCGACCTGCCCGGTGCAGGCGATCTCGACCACGTTTTAGGTTTTGGACGTACTGCAGCTCTATTGAACCGTTTCGCGATCTACACTTCATGCTTAGTGACGTGATTACAATCTGCTCTGGACTGTTGTATTGGGCCGTCCTCTTTGGCGTGCCTTCTTCGTTGCTGGTATCAGGTCTTGGATCATTAATTCTGTACAAGAGATTTGGATCCGTATTCTATCGAATATGGATCTGGTCAATCTCTGGAACCGCCATTGTTGTAGGTGGATATAGCCTTTGGCTTTTGTATATGGCTGTTATTGCTCAGAAGTCTGCCTACCAAGGTCAGGGATTAGGGATTGCGATGGCTGGGCCAGTAATATTGGCACCCTTGGGAGCTATGGTGGGGGGTGCAATTAGATTGATCCTGTTTAACATTCCTCGTCGAGATTAAAAACTGCACATATATCGGTCAGGCTTTAATGCTATGAACACCTACCTTGCGATGTTCGCCATCTAGACACTTCAGGATGAATGCGTTTTTATGTTTCTAGAAAATGTACGCAGTCTAAGTGTGCTGATGTGCGATTTTGGGACAATATTGCTTATTAAGCACGTTGATCAAATTTATCCGTATTAGGTTTTAGGGGTTTCTTGCTGCTTAGCCTTGCGTTCACTGTAGCGATCGGTGAGGTGATCGACTTTATCCCGCAGCAATAGGGTGAACTTATAGAGTTCTTCCATCACATCAACTACGCGATCTCGGTAGGCAGAGTCTTTCATGGTGCCGTCTTCGTGGAACTCTTGGTATGCCTTGGCAACAGACGATTGATTCGGGATGGTAAACATCCGCATCCACCGCCCCAATAGCCGCATTGAGTTAACTGCATTAAAAGACTGCGATCCGCCAGAGACCTGCATCACAGCTAATGTTTTGCCTTGGGTGGGCCGGATTGCCCCCAGCGTTAGGGGCACCCAATCAATTTGAGTTTTCAGCAGCCCCGAAATGTTGCCGTGGAGTTCTGGACTCGACCAAGCTTGACCTTCAGACCACTGCACCAGCGTTCGCAGCTCCTGCACTTTTGGATGGGTTTCCGGTTCTGCACCGTGCAGCGGCAGTCCGCGAGGGTCAAAGAAACGTACGTCTGCGCCAAGATCTTCAATGATTCGGGCCGCCTCTTCTGCGAGTAGGCGACTATAGGAACGCTCTCTTAAAGAGCCGTAAAGAAATAAAATCCGAGGCGGATGGTCAAAACTCATCTTCAATTCAACATCTAAACAATACAGTGGAGCCGCTCTGCTGTGGGCCTCAATAGGACGGTGCTGATCGCCCGTCGGCATTGCGCGTAGCCTAAAACAGCTCCATACTGTTGTTGTCGCTCAGGGATGTGTCTGCTGAAGCCCAGCCCATGATTTGGCGACAGCTATCAACAGAACCGTGGGGCTAGATTCTGCTATGGAACGATGGGGCAATGTATAACCATACCGTTCGTCTGCGCGATACCGATGCTGCTGGGGTATCTTACTTCACTTCTATCCTTGAGATCTGCCACGACGCCTACGAAGATGCGTTAGCAACGGCAGGCATCGATATCCGCTCTTTCTTTAGCAATCCTGAAACGGCGATTCCGATTGTTCACGCCGCCGTCGATTTTTTGAAGCCTACATTTTGTGGTGATCAGCAGATTATTCGTCTTGCGGTGCAGTCCCAGTCTGAAACTGAATTTGAGATTCACTACGATATTCTCTCGACCCATAAGTTAGAGCAGTTGATTGGCAAAGCCACTACTCGCCATGTGTGTATTAACCCGATTAGTCGCGATCGCAAGCCCTTACCGGCAGAAATCACCACTTGGCTGCAGCACTTGAGGGTGATCTAAGGCTACTGGGTAACCCTCTCTTCTTGCAGATATGTGATCATAATGACAGGCCCAGTGCCGCTTCATTAGAAGCAGTGTTTTGTGGCTTTAGCAAACCCGCTCTTGCCAGGTTCGCAAGAACTATATTCGTGCTGATATGGACTACACCGACTCTTCAATCGTCACTCTTTTCACCGACCCACGGCTAACCTTAGGCCTGATCGGCCTGCTATCAGCATTACTGTTTAGATCGAGCCGTCGGGTGAAATCGCAGGGAAAACAGCAGCTTGAGCAGACGTCTCAGCTTAAATCAGCTCAAGAACAGCGTGATCAGCTTCAAACACAGAACAATGCTTTGACCAATAGTCATCAGACGCTGCAAACAACCCTTGATCAACAGCAAAACAACGCCACAGCCCTAAAAAAGAAACTTGACGAGCTAACCCAGGCCCAACAGGTGTGGGAACAGAAATATTTAGCTCAAGAGAACTGTCTCAAAGAACTACAGCACCAAGAGCAGACGCTTCAGCAGGCTAAACAAGCGTTAGAAGACCGTCTCAAATCCGAAGAAGCGAGGCGATCTGATCTTGAGCAGCGCTATCGGGCGAGTACTGAAACAGAAACAAAAGCCGTTATTGATTTAAGGCAAGCCCAAAATAAAATCAGGGTCTTGCAAAATCAGCAGCAGGCTCAAAATGCAGAGCAACTTCAGGCTGTGCAGCAACAACTAGAAACGTTATCACAGCAAAATTCACAACTGACCCAAGATCTTCAGACTGCTGTAGCTGAGTCTGCTCAGTATCAGCTTCAGCTACAGCAATCAACTCAGGAGAGAGCCGCCCTAGAGCAAGCTGTCCAGCAGGCACAGGAACAGATTGAGTCGCTGCAGCAAGAACGGGAGGCCTTGACTCAGCACCAGATTGAAATCGAGCGAACGTTGCAGCAACACCAGACCGATGAGACAACCCTACAACAGCAGGTACAGACCCTAGAAAAACAGTTAAAGGCGGTCCAAGCTCAGTCTCTTCAAGGCACTGAGGCGACTCAGACGCAGCTAGAACAAGAGCGCGATCAGGCTTTGGCACAGCTAGAACAACAGCAGGCTCAAGTCGATGAACTGCAGCCACTCGCGATTCAAGTAGAAACGCTACAGCAATTACTGGAGACAGCACGAATAGAGGGACAGCAGCTAGAAGATCAGATCAGCACTCTTATCTCAGAGCAAGATCGACTGCGACCCGTTGAAGAGATTGAGACAGTGCAAACCCAGTTAGAAACGGCCATTGCTCAACTCGCGTCTGTCACCGCAGAGCTAGAGCAAGCTCGTCAGTCTGTGGTTTCTGGCACCGCTTTAGAAGCCGAACTTCAGACTGTCATTCAAGATCGCGATCGCATCCAAACTGAACTCCAGCGGGCCAAGGCCGAAATTCTGAAGCTACAGGATCAGGTCCGCGATTCAGGTTCGCAGAAGCAGCTCCAGAGCCTAGAATTTGAAAACTTAGAACACCAAAAAGCCGGCATTGAAGAGGCCTTAGAACAGGCCATTGCCTCGGCGGCTCCCTTAGCAGAACAGGTGATTACCCTCACCAATCACCGCGATCTACTCATGTCTGAAGTCGGGGAAGCTGAAGCTGAGATTGCGGCCCTTCAGAAAAATATCCAGACGTTAGAAACCGATCTCAGTGATGTGACCGAGGCGCTACGGGAGGCCGAAGCGAAGCCCTTGGCTGAGCAGCAAGCCATTCTTCAAGACTGTGACCGTCTTAAGCAAGAGCTGAAGCAGGCCAAAGCGGCCCAAGAGCAGACGGTTCAGCAGATAACAACCCTGGAGACCGAGCAGCAAAAACTCACGCAAGACTATACGCTGCTACAGGACGAGTTCAAACAGACGAAAGCGACCCAGACAGAGAGCCTCAAACAGCAGGAATCTTTAGAGAAACAGAGTAGTAGGCTATCGGAGGAGTGCGCCCGTTTAGAGCAAGACCTACAGCAGGCCACCTCCGCCCAGCAAGATGCGATCGCACAGACCACCCAACTCAACCAACAAAAAAGTCAGCTCACCGAAGAGCGAGATCGATTAGCGGCTGAACTGCAGAGCGCTCAAGCCAGCCTTGCAGCTCTCCCCTCCCAGGCACCGGAAACAGCAGAGCGCGATCTTGAAACCCAACAGCTACAGCAGACCATTCAAGTCTTAACCAAAGAACAAGCGCAGCTCAGCGAACAGTTTCAGATGGCCTGCCAAGCAGGGGCTGTCCTTGAAGAACGGGTGGAAACTCTGCAACAGGAGAAAGCCACTCTCGAAGAAGCCATGCAGCTTGCCCAAACCGTCGTCACCTCCCTACAGCAGCAGGTCGCTCAACAAACGGCTCCCGACTCCGACGCGGTGAGCCGCACAGGCAGTGCACCGTCCCCGATTGCAGCCCCTACAAAAGATCAGCCTGAGCCTAGTACGGCCCCCCTCGCCGATCAAAGCTTCGTGATTACCGGGAAGCTGACGTCACTGAGTTCAGATCGGGTGAAGACATTAATTGAAGCAGCAGGGGGACACATTAATACTCACCCCAGCGCTAAAACAAACTATGTGGTAGTAGGTCAAAACCCCGGCAGTAAGCTACAAAAAGCGGAAAAACACGGCATACCGCAGCTCACTGAAGCCCAGTTTCTAGCGCTACTGCAGCTCGATTCTAGCCAACTTTAACAATCTTGCGGTTCACAGCCTTGAGATAGCTCCGACACTGGGGACACTTCGTCATCATGGGCGTTGTCGATTGGCGGCGACCACACTTAGGGCAAGCTCCTCGCGCCACTGACCACTGCAGCAGTACCCCAATTCCAGAGAGTCCAACCCAGAGGGGCAAAACACCCCAAAGCCAGGGGCGAGGCACTTGGGGCAGAATAATCATCGTGGTCGCCACCAGCAACGATAAGAGACTCCCCCAGGCAATGCCGCCATAGACGCGCATAGCGCTGGTGTAAACCTCTTCACTAGACTCTGGGGATGACTGATCAACCATGGAAGTAAGCTGTGCTGACGTGCCTTCACACTATCTCAAAATTTCAAGTCAATCAAACGTGCAATCCTTCTGCCCGCCTCTCTGCTCTCGCTTTCAATGTCAATCGTTCCCTCAGCACCACAATGACGGCAAGACCTATCATCCAAACAAATTTCAAAAAAGTTATCCCATTTTGCATAACTTCTAGACTGCCGGCAGATATATGGATATAGGAGTCTACTCCTTATCCTCAAATGCAGATATCATCATCTTCAGATCCTAGTCCTTGGCTAGGGTCTTTTTATTGTTTAGCAGTGATTGCCCAACGCAGTACAAATCGGTCATGCATTTGCAGGAACGCACCCCATGTTCTGCCGTCTTGACAGACAATCGCTTCATATACTCAGGCCTAGGGCAATATCTATGCACCGTTGTCATTTTCCGCAGCCCCCAATCGTTGTTTTGCTCTGTATAAGCCTGACGCTGCCGGCTTACGGCCAGCAGGCCCCTAGGCCAGTCGTTCCAGCAGCTCCAGCAACGCTCTCCCCTGATGCCGAACGCTTACCTGAATCGCTAAAGGCTGCCGTTTTCCAAGATATTCAGTCTCGTTGGCCTGTCGATGGGTCGCCACTACAAATTGTCCAAGCAGAACCTAGGCTTTGGTCTGATGGTTGCTTGGGTTTGGCCCCTCCGGGCGAATTTTGCCAAGAGGTCTTAGTGGTGGGATGGCAGCTTACCGTTGCCCGCGATCGCCAACAGTGGATGTATCGCTCTAACCATTCAGGCGGGCTGGTGCTATGGGATCAGGCTGGCAGCACCCTAGACAGCCTCTTTACTCGGCAGGCTAAACCCATTGAAGCTGAGCAACAGCCTCCGCGCTTACCCAGAAAGGCTGTGTTTCGAGAGATTTCGAGTGGGGGAATTGCAGGACTCTACCGAGAAACGCTGCTGCTCAAAAACGGCCAAGTGCTGCAACGCACCTCACCCCAAGAGACTTTCTCTGACGCACCTGACATTGCTCAGATACCACCAGAAAAGGTCAAATCGTTTCGGATGCTTTTAAAGACGCAACAGTTTAGCCAATTTAAAGACCTTTGCTACCCTGCACCCCAAGGTAGTGCCGATATCATCACACTGTTTTTGAGCAGCAAAAATTCAACAACCTGCTACGCAGATGTCGAGATAGCGCAGTTGCCGGATGACTTAACAGTTGCGATCAAAGCCTGGAACGAGCTGATTAAGCCGTAGTCGCTCTAGCCCTGATTATCTGCAGCACCTGCATTGGATTGCTTGTCACCATCTTGCTGATCATCAGAATTTTCCTGATTATCAGAGCGGTTATAAAATCTTTTGCCAAATCGACCCGTGTTCCGCTTTCTGAATTTGCGGGCGTAGGCTTGGTTCCGTAAAGCCTTCTCTTTCTTTAGGTTGCGGCGTTTAGCCATGTTGACCTCAATAATGTGTTTGTCCTGTCGGGAGACAGGGGCTTTCCCCTCAATCAGCTCGGCAGATATTGCAATGTGCAGTTACTGATCTTATCACATTACCCTTGTTTACCAGTCCCGGCTTGCCGATGTAAATGCTTTGAGATCAGCAAATATACGGTATCTAAACCCTAGCATTTTACATATCTTAATAAAAGGAGTCGAGGTGGGATGTTCCCTTAAGGATGCCTGTGCGTCGTTCAGGGGCCTTCCGAAGACCTGGTCTGCAGTTTTAGAAAGGATTAAATGATGAGTCTAGTTTTGTCTGCCCCTAACGGTGTCGCTGAGCACAAACCATTCCTTCGTAAAGGAGACTACAAAACCTGCCATATTCAGCTTCTCGATACCCAGGAGCGAGTTGCGGCGATCGCTTTGGGTTCTAAGCTGTACAGCTACTTTACGGCCATTACGGTGCGAGAAAAAGCGCTGAAGGTGTTGGGCAAGCTTGAGGCTCGTGGCGATGATGCCGTCATTACCCAAACCTCAAAAGCTTTTATTCTCTGGACTTTAGAAGAAGAAGCCGTGCCATTGAATAAAACTAGGGGGTAGGGTTTTAGGTTGCGATCGCACCCAGAAGTACTGCTTACCCACGTTAACTTGGTGCAGAGGTGATTCATCCCTCTCACTTAATTGCATTTCAGTTTACGAACATCCGGCTCAGGATAACAAACTTGTAATATCTCCCTTATGCGAATTGCCTTTGAAAGGCCCGGAATGTTGACTGATCTTCAGTGTGATCAAGCACTGCAAATATAACCCGTTCAAACGCACCAGCGAATAAAGGATTGGTTGTCAACGCTTAATGGAACCAGCGAGCAATGTCGGCAGGCTCATTTTTGAAGACACCACAGCCCCATGCACCAAGCACGAGGGAGTCATGTTGGTGCTGTCGAGCAATTGCAAGAACAGCCTGTATCCGATGCTTCATTATGGGCGCAATGCGATCTAGGTTTAGGGGTTCATTTTGCCTCACAGCCCCAGCATTCACAGCGGGCGAGGTAATGATAGAAACAGAATAGGGGTGTTCTATTAAGCCATCATCTTCATCACGGAACACGGGAACACGTGGCGAATATATGGCGTGATTGGTGTACAGCGAGGTCGAGCAGGTCCGATTGACTTCGTAGTAAATCAGTTGTTGAGTGAGACAGGCGTAAAGCCCTGAAGCCCTCGCTAAGCATTCTTCTTGCGCCTGACTACCTGAGAGGAAACCACCACCGGGATTCTTCGCAGACGCAAAGTTTAGACACACCGGATCAACGACGTTACTAGCAATCAATTTGCGAACAGCAGCAAAGGTGGTGCAGTTGAGCACCTCAAACGATGTCTTGCGTGGAGAGGGTGGATCTAGTGATGCCGTTAAACGGTCAATGGATTCGGGTGTATAAAGTTCTGTGCGACATTGGGCCATGTTCAATGCCTCATCGATCGAAACGTCAGCATTATCTCCAAAACGATACATTCCAGATTCGAGAATTTTGACGGTTTCAAGGGCAATGTGAGCACGTTGCTTACGATTAGCCATACATTTTTGAACGGACCTTCTGGCAGCGCTAAACTGCCACTGCCATTAATAATAAGTTCCTACCTGGCGGTGGTGAACGGCCGTGAGGCTGTCTAGGTTCGAGACTTTACCGACCTTGACTTGGCTATAGACCAACCAGTGATCGCTACACTCCATCCGGCTCACAACTTCGCATTCAAGATAGGCCAGCGCATCACCTAAAATCGGTGAGCCGTTCTCTGCTTCACGGGTTTTGACGCCAGCAAAGCGGTCGGCACCGGGCGGGAACCGCTTCAGGAAGTGACTCATCAGGGCAGAATAGTTGTCCGCTTCTAAGATATTGAGGACAAAACTATCGCCGACCTGCATCAACGATTCGATGGCGCGATCTTTTGCCACCGCCACCGTAAAACCAGGCGGATCAAAGCTAGCCTGAGCCACCCAAGACGCCAGCATCGCCCCGGTGAGCTTCCCTTTTTGGGCCGTGATGATGTACAAGCCGCCGCTAATCCGGCCTAAGGCTTTCTCAAGGTCATTATCAATGGCCTTGACTTTCTTGATATTGTCTTTGAGCGTTAGTTTTTGACCGAGGTCTGTCCCCGATTCTTCGCACTGCTGATACAGTGCCTCACTGGGGGTATCTTTAACCCGAATATTAGGAAAGCCTTCTTTGAGGCCCAAAGCGTTGAACTGAGTTGCGATGGGGTCAATGGGCTGATCATCACCGCCATAGGATTCATATACGCCAATGATTTGCTTGTTATTCGCCGCTGCCAAAATGGTCGCCAGACCCGTCTGTACTTTGGTGGCATAGGGGCCAGAAGACGGTGGGGGCGTCACGGCAATGGCAGAAACGTGGCTAGCAAGTTCTTGAATTTCTTGCACGTCTGCCGCTTTGAGATCCATCATTTCGACGGCGACGCCGGTTTTTGAGATGCCTCGGGCGATGGCCTGAGAGATGCGATCGCTATATCCATAATCAGAAACATAAAAGACCGCCGCTGTTTTTTCAGCCTTAGCCTTGGCCTGACTCCATTCGCGGTAACGGCTGGTTAACTCAGTGAGGTGATGGCGCAACAGCGGACCATGCCCGGTGGCGATGGTGTTAATTTCGCCCTCTAACTGGTCCATACGCTTCATGGCAGACAGGACGGAACGAGCATTGGGAGCCATCAAGCATTCGTAATAAAACCGATAATCGGGGGAAAGATCCTCTAGATCTTCGTCAAAGATGTCGTCTTTGCAGTAGTGCGCGCCGAAGGCATCACAGGTATAGAGAATCCCGGAGCCGTGATCGTAGGTGAAGATAGTATCGGGCCAGTGCAGGTTGGGGGCGCTGATAAATTCGAGGAGGTGCCCATTGCCCAGATCGAGCTGTTCGCCACTTTTGATGATTTGCTGGGGAAAGGGTTGATTCACCAAATCTTCGAGGAACTTGAGGGCAATTTTGGCCCCTACCACCATTACGTTGGGGGCGAGGGTTAAAATATCCGGTACCAGACCACTGTGGTCTGGCTCCGTGTGGCTAATCACTAAATAGTCAATCTCAGCCGGATCAATTTCTTGCTTGAGCAGCTTCAGATACAGGTCGCGGAACTTTTCGTGGGAGGTATCAACCAGTGCAGTTTTCTCACCCCGAATCAGATAGGAGTTGTATGTGGTACCGTTCTGGAGGCCAAATTCAATATCAAAGCGATCGCGATCCCAGTCCAAAGATCGGAGTACTGTGGTATCAGTGGCAATATCTTGAACCTGTGTTGTGAGTCGATTTTGAGTAGCAGGACGACGTTCGTTTAGAGCAACCATCGGTTCCCTCCTGGAGTATTCATCATTAAGATATGTGTCAATCTTAGCTTGATTCTGGAGGTCTGAGGGGCTTGAACAGCTTTTATTTGAATCGATTCAGCCCCATCAATGGAACTTATTGGAACGTCTCAATGCTTAAGAAAAGATATATTGTTACAATTGCTTACATCAATTTAAGGTAGGTCTGAGTCAGAAGTTATGGGCCGTGTCGGGGTTTTATTGCTCAACTTAGGGGGGCCAGAACAGTTAGAGGATGTCCGTCCATTCTTGTATAACTTGTTCTCTGATCCCGAAATTCTCAGATTGCCGGTCAAAGGTCTGCAAAAGGCGTTTGCCTGGTTTATCTCTACAATGCGAGCCAGCCAATCGCAGGAGAACTATCGACGCATTGGGGGTGGGTCTCCGTTGCGGCGAATCACAGAGGCGCAGGCTCAAGCGCTCAAGGAGAGTTTGAAAGCAAAAGGGCAAGAGGCCCAAATGTATGTCGGCATGCGCTATTGGCATCCGTTTACCGATGATGCGATCGCACGTATTAAAGCAGACGGCATTGAAGAGCTGATCATTTTGCCACTCTACCCGCAGTTTTCGATTAGTACCAGCGGTTCTAGCTTTCGGCTGCTAGAAAAGCTGTGGACTGAAGATCCTGAGCTGCAAAACATAAAATACAGCGTCATTCCGTCTTGGTATGACCATCCGGGCTATATCGAATCGATGTCGACTCTGTTAAGAGAAGAACTCGATCAGTTTGAAGATCCTGATGACGTCACCGTCTTTTTTAGCGCCCATGGCGTTCCGAAAAGCTATGTCGAAGAATTGGGTGATCCGTATCAGCAAGAGATTGAGGCGAGTACACGCCTGATTATGCAGAAACTGCAGCGTCCTAATCCATCGATCTTGGCTTACCAAAGCCGGGTTGGCCCTAAAGAATGGTTGCAGCCCTATACCGATGAAGTGATTGTGGAGATCGCCGAAAAGGGCGTCAAGCGCCTCGTGGTAGTGCCTATCAGCTTCATTTCTGAGCATATCGAAACGCTGCAAGAAATTGATATGGAATACCGAGAGCTGGCTCTAGAGGCAGGCATCGAAGAGTTCCGACGGGTGCCCGCCCCCAATATTGAGCCAACCTTTATCAATTCATTGAGTAGCTTAGTCCTCGATGCCCTTGAGAAACCTGACCTCGATTTTTCGCAAATCGCCCATCCCAGTCAGCGGGTCAAGATTTATCCTCAAGAGCAACGAGCTTGGGGCATGACTAGGGCTGCAGAACGGTGGAACGGTCGCTTAGCGATGATCGGCTTCATTGGGTTAATCGTCGAGCTGATTAGCGGCCATGGACCGCTGCATTTGATGGGATTGCTCTAGGATCTGATGGGATCGCTATCGAAACTATGGAGACCTGCCAATGAGCTATCGCATGGATCGCCGCGCCTATGCTGAGACCTATGGGCCAACGGTGGGCGATCGCATCCGCCTTGCCGACACCGAACTAATCATCGAAGTCGAGCAGGATCACACCACCTACGGCGATGAGGTTAAGTTTGGCGGCGGCAAGGTGATTCGAGATGGCATGGGCCAATCCCCGATCACAAACGCGGATGGAGCCGTCGATGCGGTGATTACCAATGCGCTAATCCTGGATTGGTGGGGGATTGTCAAAGCCGATATTGGCATTAAAGAGGGAAAGATTGCTGCCATTGGCAAAGCGGGTAATCCCAACATTCAAGACAATGTTGATATTATTATTGGCCCAGGCACAGAGGTCATTGCCGGAGAAGGGATGATTCTAACGGCAGGCGGCATTGACTCTCACATTCACTTTATTTGTCCGCAGCAGATTGAGGTTGCGATCGCCTCTGGCATCACCACCATGCTGGGCGGCGGCACCGGACCAGCAGCAGGCACCAACGCCACCACCTGCACCCCCGGCCCCTGGAATATCCATCAGATGTTGCGATCCGCCGATGCCTTCCCGATGAATCTGGGGTTTCTAGGCAAGGGCAATGCGAGTCAGCCTGCCGCCCTAGAAGAGCAGGTGAAGGCGGGTGTAATGGGCCTCAAGCTCCATGAAGATTGGGGCACGACGCCAGCCACGATTGATACGTGTTTGAGTGTTGCCGATCAGTACGACGTTCAAGTCGCCATCCACACCGATACCCTCAATGAGGCGGGGTTTGTAGAAAATACGATCGCAGCTTTTAAAAATCGAGTCATTCACACCTATCATACCGAAGGTGCAGGCGGTGGTCATGCCCCAGACATCATCAAGGTTTGTGGCGAAGCCAATGTGCTGCCCTCTTCGACGAATCCGACGCGCCCTTACACGCTCAACACCCTAGATGAACACCTCGATATGCTGATGGTGTGTCACCACCTTGATGCGGGGATTCCTGAAGATGTGGCCTTTGCAGAATCTAGAATTCGCAGAGAAACCATCGCGGCTGAAGATATCCTTCACGATTTAGGCGCGTTTAGCATGATTGCCTCAGACTCTCAGGCAATGGGGCGCGTGGGCGAAGTAATTATTCGCACTTGGCAGACGGCCCACAAAATGAAGGTGCAGCGGGGGCCACTCCCAGAAGATTCAGATCGAAATGACAATCACCGGGCGAAGCGCTACGTGGCGAAGTACACGATTAATCCTGCTATTGCCCACGGGATTGCCAACCATGTGGGTTCTGTAGAAGTCGGCAAGCTCGCGGACCTGTGTTTATGGAAACCTGCGATGTTTGGCGTCAAGCCAGAGATGGTGATTAAGGGCGGCTTGATTGCCTGGGCACAAATGGGCGATGCCAACGCTAGCATTCCAACACCGCAGCCGGTGTATATGCGACCGATGTTTGGCGGGTTTGGAGGTGCTATTGCATCTACTTCTCTCACCTTCATCTCTCAAGCTGCAATGGAGCAAGGCATTCCAGAGCAGATTGGCTTGCAGACTCAAGTAGCAGCCATCTCTGGTACCCGACAGCTCAGCAAACAAGACATGAAGCTCAATGATGCTTTGCCCCATATTGAAGTTGATTCTGAGACCTATGAAGTCAGAGCTGATGGGGAGTTGTTAACCTGCGAACCAGCGACGGTGTTACCGATGGCGCAGCGATATTTCTTGTTCTAGGGAAGAGCTCATAGCAGTGCTTTCGGCATAGGAGCGGCTATTCCTCTCAATGGACTAGATGCCGTCGGTAGAGCATTAAGCAGATTGAGAACAATACTCCCCATCCTCCTTTATTGAGAACATGGGTATAAATCGTCGTAGTCTTTACATCCTGATGGCCTAATCGCTCCTGTACGGTCGTGATCCTTGAGCGGGAATCAAGCATTTTTGCGTAGGTGAGCAAAAAATACTATCCCATTGGGCGAGTAGATGCTTAGCAACCCGTGGGAACACTACATTGACAGGAAAATATATTTCTTGATACAAAAAGTTTTATTTCAATTATGAAACACAAACAAAACGCAGTATTAATCGCAGTGGCCCTCGTGGCAAGTCTCGGTTGGGGTAGCGCCAGCAAGGCTGCTATGAATACAAAGCCCAAGAGTCCTTCCTCTCAGCATCAAGAAGCTGTGGCTCCAGATCAAGATACATCTATGGCATATGTTCCGATTCTGCTGGCATCAGGGCTTGTCATTGGCCTAGCGGTTGGGGCAGGCACGTTTTTGCAGAAACTGAGGTTCCGCAATCATGCAGTGACCTCAAAAGCGATGACCGAGCAAGAATAATCACCGTTACAGCATTGAAGCAATAGAAACATTAGAGAACTCTACAGAAGGAGTCTTGGGGGACAATGGCTAATCGTGAACAACGGATGAAATCGGATCAAGTCACTGCTTTTTTAAATAGGTTGACCACGGGGCAGACCGAATTTATGGGTGAGGATTTATCTGGTCTTGAGCTGAATCAATCTGTTCTAGGCGCAGTTAATCTGAGTCAATCCAATTTAGAAGGCACAAGTTTGAGCGGGGCCGATCTCCAAGCTGCTTGTCTGCAAGGAGCAAATCTAAGGCGATGTGATTTTCAGAAGGCCTACCTAGACTTCTGCAATTTTGAAGCGGCAACGCTTTGTTCTGCAAACTTGAGTCAGGCGAACCTATCTAGTTCAAACCTTTGCAAGGCGGATCTCACCAACGCTGATTTGAGCGGTGCAAATCTGACTGAGGCCTGTCTCAAGGGTGCTATTTTGCAAGGGGCTAATTTAGAGAATGTGAATTTTAAAGATGCATCCTATGATCAACAAACCGTTTTTGATGCTGACTTTGACCCAGCGGTAATGGGGCTAAAACTGGACTCGTCAGAACGATCTGAACCCGTTCAGCAAGCCTCTCAATCGCAGGGAATTGAGGTCGCTTCAGAGCTAAGTTATCGAGGCTCTAAGGTGCAGAGGGCTGCGGTTCGCTCTGACATTCAGCAGGAAAAGACGACTCAAGAGGAGGCCAAGACGTCGTTCTTCTATCGGGGTGCCGCTTCATCAAGCGTAGAGCTGAGTCAGTCATTGCCAGCTCGGTCCAATGAGTCAGACAAAAAACTGAAAGACCCTGCCAAAGTAAGGCCACGGCGTCGAATGCGGCATGGCCTGATGTAGCACCCGATAATTGCCAACCGCAACCCATCACCAAGGCCGTGGTGGATGCCAACGGCTGCTGAGTGAGCCAGTCTTCGAGGTAGGGATGGGGCGCTAGTTTAGCCCAAGGCACTTGAGAGGGATCGCCCTGAGCGTCTTGGTAGAGCACCTCAAGCCAGCCTGTTGGATCGGCCGGCGCTGTCGCTGATAACTGCTTAATCTTTTGCCTCAAAGTCTCGGGCTGCTGCTCAAACATAGGGATGCCGTTTTATTGCTCGTGGGTACAGTGCGCTTGGGTGACCTGATGCCGATAGGCAAACATATCGTTGAGTCGAGCTTTCACCCATTCGCCCAATATTAATTCTGATGGTTCACCCCCCGGAATTTCAAAGTCGATGGCATCGGTCAACCGGGTTTGATCACCTTGGGCATCAAACTGATGGCGATGAGTCCAGGCGGCCATCGGCCCGGTCTGCTGCTCGTCGGTGAACTGCTGGTTGGTGACACAGCTCGTATGCACAGAGATCCACTGGACGGGGAAGGGACCGAGCCAAATGCGAAATTCTGAGAGCGCCCCCACCTCTAGCCCCCCTTCACGGCGAATAATTTGGACGGGCTGCCAAGGTGGCGTCAATAGAGTGAGAATGTCGGGACGTTCGTGAAACTGCCAGACCGTCGCAACGGGAGCCGCAACAATGCAGGATTTTTCAAAGTGGAGCATACAGATTCTAAGGGCAGCATCCACTCAAGTTTGACACACTCATCGTGCGCGCTGTATGAATCCCAAGGCAGACCCTCAAGACGCTATGGGCCTCTAAATCAAGAACTGCTGGGCGCAGAACCCTGCGTAACGAGATGTCGTTTGACCACTTAAATATTCATGGGTGCCGGATTCAACCACCTGCCCTTTCTCAATCACCAAAATCCGACTGGCCCGTCGAACGGTGGTTAATCGATGGGCAATGATAAACACTGTTCGCCCCTGCATCAGACGCTCTAGTGCTTCTTGTACTAATGCCTCTGATTCTGAATCAAGGGCAGAGGTGGCTTCGTCGAGAATCAAAATACGAGGGTTGAGCAGGACGGCTCTTGCGATCGCAAGTCTCTGGCGCTGCCCTCCTGACAAAGTGACGCCTCGTTCTCCCAGTTGGGTGTCATAGCCTTCAGGGAACTGCTCAATAAAGGTGTGGGCATTGGCAATCTGCGCTGCTTCTTCAACCGCTTTGGGGTCGAAGCGAGTTTTACCGAAGGCAATATTCTGGGCAATGGTCCCAGAAAATAACAGCGTCTCTTGGGGGACAATGCCAATCTGCTGCCGTAGACTGCTCAGGGTCACGGATTGAATATCAACCCCATCAATCAAAATTTGCCCCGACTGGGGATCATAAAAGCGCGGTAGCAGGTTTACCAAAGTCGTTTTCCCTGCGCCCGATGCTCCCACGAGGGCAATGGCTTCCCCCGGCTGGGCCGTTAAGGTCAACCCTTTGAGAATGGGCTGATCGGGGCGGTAGGCAAAGCTTACGTTTCTAAACTCTACGGTTCCCTGAACGGCGGCGAGGGTGACCGCCTCGGGGGCATCAATGACCGTGGGCTGTACGGCTAAGAGTTCAAACACCCGATCAACCGAGGCTTGCCCCTGTTTGTATTCATTGAAGTTAGCGGTGAGCAAATTGATGGGATCAATGAGCAAGGCAACGGCCGTAATAAAGCTAATGAATTCGCTGCCCTTGAGGTTGTCGAGGGCAATTTGCCAGCCGCCGATTAAGAAGAGCAGGGCCACCGCAACCGCCTCTAAAAAGCCCACCACCGGATATTGAATGGCCTTCACTCGCTCAGCGGCATACTTAGCCCGTCGGTTCCGATCTGCGGCCCGTTTAAACCGCCGCATTTCGTAGTCTTCTGCGGCGAAGGCTTTCACGAGTCGGATGCCCCCAAACACCTCAGTGAGCAGCGCCGATAGGTTAGAAATCTGATTTTGGCTGCGGCGCGAAAAAGCCAAGAGGCGCTCACCAAACCAGCCAATCAGCACCGCCATCACCGGGGCCAACAGCAGCGTTGCCAGGGTCAAGGGCCAGTTGAGATAAATCATATAGGCCAGCACTGCAATGAGCTGCAGCACACAGGGCAACGCTTGATGAAAGAGCTTATTGAGAACTTCGCCAATGCGGTCTACATCTTCGGTGAGGCGGTAGGTGAGGTCGCCGGTTTTAGTTTGCTCAAAATAGTCGAAGTTGAGCCGCTGCAGGTGACCGTATGTTCGCAGTCGCAGCGCCATTGCCACCTTGAAGGCAACCCCTGCCATCAGAGCATCTTGGCCGAATTCAAAGATGCCACGAATAATAAATAAAACTGCCGCGAGAAAAGGAAGCTGAATTAAGGCGGTCAAGTTTTTTTCGCCGATGTACTCTGCGACTTGGCCCAGCAAATAGGCAATCAGCGGCATTGTGAGGACATAGCCCAGGGTGCAGGTGGTTGCGATGGCAAGGGTGACCCCGTGGGGCTTCAGGTAAGGCAGCAGTTGCCGGTAGTGGGCTTTATTCACAAGGGAGAAATAGGGGACGTGCGATCGCAATTGTAGGTGAAAACCCGTCAGGGTAAGTTGCGTTCATCAATGGCTAACTCACTGGCAATCATTTCAGCCTGTTTGAGAACCGTTTCTGTAGCGAGCTTCTGCATGTCTGGCGGATAGCCATACCGCCGCAGGATACGTTTGACGATTACTTTTAGCTTGGCTTTGACACTTTCTTTAATGGTCCAATCAATCGAGGTATTTTGGCGAACTTGTTCTGTAAGGACGACGGCCAATTCTCGCAGTTTCTCTTGCTGCATCAGCTCTCGGGCGCTGTCGTTATTGGCAACGTCGGTGTAGAAGGCATATTCAAAATCAGAGAGTCCTGAGGCTTTGGCTTCGTGGTCGGAGTTGACGATTTCTTTGCTGACACCGATCAGCTCGTCAATGACTTCGGCGGCGGTGAGAACTTTGTTTTGATACCTTTTGATGGCGTTTTCTAGCATTTCCATGAGAGATTTGCTTTGCACGAGGTTCTTCTTGGCACGGGCCTTGATTTCATCGTTGAGCAATTTCTTCAGGACTTCTAGAGCTACTAGAGCTACATTTTTGTGCTCCATGCCCTTGAGTTCCATCAAAAATTCTTCAGAGAGGATGGAGATGTCGGGCTTTTTGATCCCGGCGGCGTCAAAGACATCGATCACTTGCTCGGAAACTAACGCCTGATCAATCACCTGGCGAATGGTGGTGCCCATTTCTTCGTCGGTGGGGTCTGTACCCGTCACATCAAACTTGGTGAGGCGGGCTTTGACGGCCTGGAAGAAAGCGACTTCATCTTTAGCATCCATAGCCTGCTCGTGGGGGATGGCAATGGCGAAGGCTTTAGAGAGGGCGGTGACTTCGTTGAGGTAGCGTTTTTTGCCCTCTTCTAAACCCAAAATATGGTTTTCAGCAGCCAGGATCAGGGAGAGCTTACGAGAGGTGTCGGCGTCGAAATAGTCTTCGTAGCAGGACTTTGGACAATTTCGAAGCACAAAATCGATGAACGCTATGTAAGAAAGGATAATGACAGTTTTAATCACAAGACTCGTCATTACCCCTAACTACATTATTATGCCTATCCTTCA
>JBHJNL010000122.1:0-3015 GCA_050330855.1 Thermosynechococcaceae cyanobacterium
TTGGGCTTAGGGTAACCGTAATTCCACTGCTCGTAGATATCCTGCAGTGCGGCATGGATCGCTTTACCGAGCGCTGGCGATCCAAAAGCAGACTGTTCCTTTAGTCCCCGCTCATAGCGGAAATAGTAGGACTGGGGGCAACTCTTGTAGAGATTTAGCCTTGTGGCAGAGATGGGGTAAGCCATAGGCTTGTTTAAGACGGTACTGACATTATCGCGCCTTGGCCTTGATCAGGGTTGCGATCTCGTCCCAATCTGCGGGGTAACGGCGGCTGTTGATGGTCATGCGTAGGCTGTTGTTTGTTTAGGGTGCGAGACTCGGATTCTTGCACCCTAAAAAGTTGACATAAGCGAAATTTGAGTGCAATTTAACTAAATTTCTGCATCATTGATTTAGCGCGTTTTAGATTAGCTATTTGTTGTCTGTGGCTGTTCTTCATTTCAGCACTCTCCATGACTCTGTTTAGTGCTTCTGGGTTTTGCTCACAATATTCAAACATTGCCTCAATCAAGACCTCTCTACTGACAGCAGAGGCTCTGCAGACTTTTTGAAGCCGACCACTGAGGTTAGATTCTAGGCGAATTGTGCTTTGCTTCGTCTCTAGTGGCTTAATTCGCGCTTTTAATTTGCTTAAGTCAAGATTTCTAGGTATCGAGGTATCTTGACTCTCAGGCACTCTGGATTCTGAAGACTCTGATGTCAAGGTAGCATCTCTGTTAGGTACCTCTGGACGAGCTCTATTTTTTAGTCTTTCGAGTGCATCACTCATTAGCTAAAGCCTCCATTATTCGTTCTATCGGATACTGCAAGTCTGGATACCCTAATTCAGAAAGCGTTTTTCCTTGCCGAATGGCATGTTTGAATTTCTCTGACTCTTTCACAGAGGTAAGGATGGGTATACCATTCGCAAACTCTGCCATAGCTTCAATGTTCTCTCTGCTTTCGAGGGTTTGTGTATTCCCGACCCATCGATCCCGAAATGGGAGAATACCTATGACCTTTCCAGTGAAAGCCTGAAGGGTACTTTGCTCGTTTAAGAAGTCAAGAGTGTCAATTAATGAATTTAGCCCTTTCACATTGGCTTCTACTGGAATAAGAACAAAATTGGATGCTCCCACAGCAGAAAGGCAAATTTGAGATCTTGATGGCTGTACGTCAATTAGAGCGTAATCAAAGAGGTCTGAGACTGCTTGGAGGCGAAGTTTGAGGATAAAGGCACCTGTACCACTACTGCTCAGAAAGTCAGATACCTTAAAGAGACCTCTATCGGCAGGGATCACGAAAAGGTTTTCATAGTTTGTCTCATAGACACCATCCATTGCTTCCACTTGACCATTAAGAACTTCAAGCAGGCTTGGTTGGTTTGGCTGAATCTCGTGATTCAGATAAAAAGTCAGATTGGCTTGAGGATCACAATCAACCACTAACACGCGCTTCCCTTGCTTGGCCAAGAGCAGAGCTGTGAAGAAGATGGTAGTGGTTTTTCCTTGCCCACCTGAAAGTGAAATACAAGAACAAGTTTGCACAGGTAATTTCCTAATAGGTATCTAGCTGTTGTTGATTCTGCAAGTCGAGATAGGTAGGTGTTTAGATACTTAGACTAAAAGAATAATCGGTATCGAGAATTGCAAGTTTCTGCATGTCTATACAACTCTATATCTTGAATCTTGTCAACTGCGATATCTGGGTATGCAGATATCTAGACTTGATGAGTAAAGATGCAATGATGTCTGGCTTTTTGGATTTCTGTATGTCTAGGTGCTGGGATATATTGATTTCTGGATGTACAGATGTCCATGTAGCTCGATAGTTGGATATGCAAGTGTCAAAGCTTTTGGGTATTGAGGTAGCGAGAATATGTGGTACATATTAAACCCAACTGATTTCCCCGAACCGCTTAGGGTTGAGCTTCGTATAGGTCACTGTATGCTGGATGTTCCGATGCCCTAGCCAATCTTGAATCAGTCGTGTGTCTTTACCCTGGTTCGCTAGATGGTAACCGCAGCTATGCCGGAACATATGAGGATGCACCTTAATCTCAAGCTCAGCTAACGCAGCGCATCGATTGACCAGACTGGTCACAGCATGGCGCTTTAAATGTCCGCCCCTTTCTCCGACGAACAGATAGGGCACCGGATAACCTTGAGATCGCAGATCTTCCAGTGCTTCAATCTCGTCGGGCTGCAGGGGATGGGTGCCACTAACCGATCCCTTTAACCGAGTAATCCCGATCGCCTTCAGCTCCAGCATCACCGCATCCCATCTCAAAGTGACTGCTTCCGTCACGCGCAGTCCATGCCGGAACATCAGCAGCAAGAGTACCTTATCTCGGATCGGATGCCGACCCCGCAACTCTGCTGCGCCAATGAGTCGGTTTACTTCTTCGAGTGTTAGATACTCTCGACTGCGATAGTCTCCATTTTTGCCTCGAACGACCATGAACCCGTCCAGATTTCCCGAAACTGCAAACTGCCTATAAAACAACCTTTATGTAGTCAGTTTAACAACCAATTTAGTGGCTTGTGGGGGTTGGACTACCCTGAAGGGGGCAAATTAAGCAAACCTTATCGATGGCCGAAGCCTGAAACCCTTTAAAATCGTCAGATTACTGCGACTGATAAGATCGGCTGATAGCCCCCCGTTTTCACGAGTCTTGCCACCGATGACCCCCTATGCAAACCACCGTATTCCGCAGCAGTGCGATGGCCGAAGGCCGGTCGGAGACCATCGCATGTCGCCTGCAGAGAAACTGGCGATGCTCGATAGCCATCCGCTGTTCACCGGGCGGTGTCCGGCTTGTGAAGTGCCGATCCGGTACGTGGGGCAACGCCAGGGGCAGTGGGAGTGTAGCGAGTGTGGGTGGCGGGAAAGATAGGCTGTGTGTAGGACGTGGCGTCATCTTGCACCTTTCTGCATGTATCTCGGCGCGGGGCTTTTTCAGTATGCCTGTACTAAATTGCCCCAAAACGCAGCTTCGGTCGTTTTAAAGCCTTTAGCGAGTGTCAATTCTTGCCT
>JBHJNL010000123.1:0-30034 GCA_050330855.1 Thermosynechococcaceae cyanobacterium
TCGCAACCGATGCCATCGTCGCTTGGCGACTGCTGTGGCTCACCTATGAAGCACGGGTCCATCCGCAGCAGTCCTGTGAAGTGGCCTTTGAAACGATAGAGTGGCAAGCGCTATGGTGCACGATTCATCACAAGTCCAAACCACCGAAGAAACCGCCGAACCTTGAGCAGGTGGTGCGATGGGTTGCACAATTAGGCGGATTCCTGGGCCGTAAGCATGATGGAAAGCCAGGGGTGAAAACCCTGTGGAGGGGACTTACTCGGCTCCATGATATTGCAGACACGTGGAGGCTTGCTCATGACTGAAAGCACACGATAGAAATACTTTCAGGACTTATGGGTAAGGCATAGCCGATCCACGAGATCGGCAAGATCGCTACGTGAAACGCTATCCAGAACTGATCGTTGAAGTGATGTCGTCCTCAACAGAGGCGTTCGACCGCACCAACAAATTTCAGGACTACCAAAATCTCAACTCTTTCGAAGAATATGTTTTGATCGCTCAAGACAAGATGCAGATAGAATGTCGCCGCCGAGTTAAAGAACATTCAGACCAGCCATGGGAAACCGTATTTTATACAAAAGGAGATCGGTTGATCTTGCAGAGTATTAGCTTAGAGATCGCCGTTGAGGAACTCTATCGAGGCACTAGTCTGGCAATTTGAGCTGACACAATCCATAGCCGTACCCGTTGTCCATGATGCCTCTAACATTCACTGGTTGCGGGTGAACCAAAGTGTTGAAACCCCTGCTTGAGTGAGAGACTGCGGGACGGGGTGGCCCCAGTCGGATCGATGAGCTGCACGGTTTTACTCTCAACAATCTGGCCGATCAGTTGAGCGTTTTTGCCAAGCAGTGAAACGATGCCCTCAGCAGCGGTAGCGGGTACACACAACACCAACTCAAAATCTTCGCCGCCGTATAGCGCCCAGTCTAGGGCTTGTTCTGGTGCTATCGTCTGCACGGTTGCAGAAATGGGGATGCGACCATATTCTAAAACCGCCCCCACACGACTCGCCCGACAGAGTTGGATCACAGCATCGGCTAATCCATCACTGCTGTCCATCCCGGTCACGCGCAGTTCTGGGTAAGACTGGCGCAATAGCGGCGGCACATCTAAGCGAGGCTGAGGGCGCTGGTGAACGCGGCATAGCACCCTTCGCTCAGCATCACTAAGCGCTTGCCCAAAGGCAGGATTAAGCAATAACTCTAGCCCCGCCCGTGAGCCACCGTGTGGTCCCGTCACCAAAATGGCATCGCCGACTTGAGCAGTGGTTCTCAGAATTTGTTGCTGAGGCTGGACCTGCCCCAACGCGGTCATGCTGAGGGTGAGGCTAGAGCACCGACACACATCTCCTCCCACAATGGCGGTGCCAAAGGTGTTTAAACAAGCACTCATGCCCTGGTATATCTGGTCGAGCTGAGTCATGGGTAACGTCGGGGGCAAGCCTAAACCCACCGTTAGTCCCAGGGGGGTCGCCCCCATCGCGGCAAGGTCAGAGAGGTTGGCGGCGGCGGTGCGCCAGCCGATATCGAAGCCAGAGGTGGTGCGATCGCTAAAATGGACGCCCTCAACGAGCATATCGGTGGTGACTACGAGCAAAAATCCAGGCTGGGGCGCTAGCACGGCGGCATCATCACCAATGATCTCAGAGGGACAATAGTGCTGCAGCCTCTTTAAAAGGGCTTGTTCACCCAGATCTGAAACCGTTTCAGCCATTACGACAACTAGATATTTTCACCATGCTTGATGGGAATGGCGAGGGAGATGCTTCATATATGGTGTTATCTCTGGAGCTTGAAGACAAGTCTGAGTATAAAGGCAGGGTTATGGAAGTGTGAAAATCTGCTCTGAGTAAGGATAGAATAATTACATAGTCAGTATCAAGTATGTATTGAGTCCTGTTTGCAGGGTAGAGAACATGTCCAAAAAAGTTCAAGTTAATTTTGATGATGGAGCGCTTGACGTTATTGATCGGCTAAAAGATGCAACCGATTCTAACGCTGGCGATGTCATTCGCGATGCTCTTAGTTTTTATGAGTGGGCAAGGCAGCAGTACGAAGAAGGTAGGAAAGTTGGGACCATTAAAGATGGTAAAGGCGTGAGTGAAGTAATCCTACCTTTTGAGCTACGAGGAATGCTTAAGCAGAGCAATAAAGAGGAGAACTAGATGACAGCATCAGGCCACCAAGACGGAGAACGTCAGGTGGAGGATGAGTTCGCAGTCAGACTGCCCCAAGGCAAAAGTATTACTCCGCAAAGACCCATAAGCAAAGAAAAGACTGCTGCTAAGCTTGCTTCAGTCATTGTTTGGACGTTTTCACTCAGTCTTGCCTCTTGCTTTCTGGTTGTATTTATCCATGTTTATCGAGAACAAGATATTGCTGCTAGCTTAGAGCTATTTAAAACCTTTGCTGCAGTGATGTCAGGCCCATTGGGGTTTGTATTAGGCTTTTACTTTCGAGATGGTCGCTGAACATCCACCCTGCACAGTCCGTTTGACCGTAGTTGACAGTGCCGGGACTGCCGCTGACAATAAATCTAGCCTCCACTGCACCTATCACTATGCCTCCCACTTGGTCCAAGCAGCCTGACCGCAGCGATCCGGCCTATCGTCGCTACGGCGATCGCATCAACTTTGCCTTCAATATTGCGATGTTTGTCTTTATTATGTCGGGGGTCTGGTTTATCAAGCTGCTTAGACATGCTCCGTGGGATTGGACCTCGAAACTTACGTTGTTTTGGCTAGCCACCATTGCGCTGCAAGGGATTTACGTATTTGCGATCGCAACCTATGACGGCATTGAAAATTCGCCCCCCATTCAAAGCTCTTCTAAGAAAAAGACTTAGCTAAAACGCTTCTCTCCTCACTCGAATAATTGTGCTGTGGAGGAGTTCTGGTTATGAGATCAACCTCACCCATTTCTTTGAGGGAACTTCTCAATATGGGCGACGCCATACATCGTGAGCTGCTGATTGCGTAGACGCAGGTTATCAACGCGAAGCTGCATCCCATCGAGGGCAAACTGGTCTAAATCCAGTAGATTGTTGACGTGATGGGTTAACACTTGGCCTAGCTCGACAGCCTGCTCATCGCCACCGTAGGTCACGTCGACAAACTGCAGCTTGCGGCGGTCTTCGACCTCTACCCGTGCAGTGATGTCTATTTCAAAAACCTGTTCGGCCTGTCCCTTACGAACCCAGCTTCGCATCCGCAGGGACTGATCATCATTGATCTCAATCTGAGTCTTCTCAAACATCAGAGGCTGCCCTTCAACGGTAAGCTGCTGCAGCTTTTCTTTCAGGAAGGGCGTATTGAAAGAGTCTGTGAGGTCACTCTCGGTCAGCGCAATTCGCATTGAGGCCTGCGTGGGTTGCTTGAGCTGTACTCGTCCCCGAAACAGCGCCCCAAAATCAATGGAAAGCGCCTGTAGATAGAACTCCATACGGTCTACCTTGAGACCGCTGTGCATCAGCAGACCTTGGCCCATAAAGTCAAACCCATCCACACTGCCCTGGAGCAGCTTGGCAACCGGTTCGGCTCTGACATTAACCTCTAGCTTCTCTGTGCGCTTGAGCAATGCAGAGATAGCAGTGGTAACGACCTTACTAACGAGTTGATCGCCGCCCTGACCAGGAGAAGTTGAGTACATCGGAATGGATAGGTTAGCAATCATGGAATAGGTAGGCTTAAGTTGTCTAATCGAGCTTTCAGTCTAACGTCTATTTTTAGAAATGTAACGAAATATGTTCCAAAAAAGTTACAAATTATTTAATTTCGACATAATAAATACCTATCAATGGCTTTGTGTGTTAATAGCTAAGATGGGACCCTCCCGATAGGGTCGGGGTTGTGCTGGAGGCTGAGGGACATACTGAGGCTGGGGCAGGTTTCGGTGGCCCCGCCCCCAGAATTGACACATCAATGAAACATTGAGATCGCATCTCTGTCACATCAGCAAAGATCCCTATATTCTGATGCTGACCGCGAAAGCCGAAGAACTCGATCACATCATGGGCCTCTCTACAGGCGCGGATGATTACATGACCAAACCCTTCAGTCCTAGAGAGCTGGTGGCAAGGGTGCGGGCGCTGCTGCGGCGTAGCCTCCGTCATGGGCAAGCGCCCCCCCCCAAACACATCAAACCATTCACTTCACCGTTGATTGCGATCTCCATACTGCCCAACGCCATCTACCGGGACAAGACGCAGAAGCCTTAGACCTGACAGCCCTAGAATTTAAGCTATTACAAACCTTTCTCAGCCATCCGGGCCGGGTCTGAAGCCGTGCCCAGCTCATTGATAATCTATGGGGCGATGACTTCTTTGGCAATGACCGAGTCGTCGACTCCAGTTTTCGCTGCCGCGTTTAGAATCGTCTGCCTCAAGATAAATGGGCGTCCCCAGCCCCAAGATCTAGGGATACAAGACACAGGCGAGATCAAGCTCTTTTTCAACTCAAGCTACCGGGGTTGCCAAGTCCCGTGGAATCCCATCGGTACCACGGAGGGGAGTGCGAGACGGCACAACGGATCCTCGTTGAGGTGGGCGCTATCGAAAATCCAGACCTCGCTTTGGTTGCGATCGCAATCGAACACCACCGTCAAAACCCACCCCAGCCCAGGATGATCGGGATCTGGCGCAAAAATCGGTTCGCTCCCATAGCAATGCGCCCCTAAATCAGCCTCTGTCAGCTCGCCGGTCTGATAATCAAAGCGGCCAATAGTGCCAAATAGATCCGTTCGCGGGGCATCTTGCCGCCGCAGGGACAGATAGGTATGTCGAGAGGCTTGGCCGACCTCATTAGGGCTAACCACAGGGAATTCACAATCACGGTCTAAAACAGCATTCGCCTCTTCCAGCTTGCCCGTCTTGGGATTGACAATAAGCTGCCACAGCGCTGACGGTGCCTCAGTTTTGATTTGTCCCGATGCCACTTCCTTCAGAAACTGATTGGTCGAGAAGTCGGGATAACGGGCCACATCCACCACCAATAAGCCGTGGTCATTGAGGGTGCCGTTGCTAAAGTGCCACTGATACCAAGGCTCTGCTTCGCTGCGGCTGACGACCTCTAGGGTATTGCGATCAATGACTAAAATCTGAGTGCCTAGCTCTGGCTTCCAGTTGAGGCAATCGCTGTAGCTTTTAAGATGAGCCATTAAGGGTAGAGGATTAAGCGAGAGAGGTGAGATACAAAACAGAAGGTACGGACCGGCCAACACAAAGTCATGGATCATCGGGAGGTGATCTAAAGGAACCGTGTTTTGTCGCTGAATGGTTCCGGTTTTATCACTGCGGTAGAGATGGAGCGACGCCTTCTTGCCATAGCTGACGCCAAAATTAAAGATGTCACCCGTCTTCGGATCGCGCTTGGGATGCGCAGAATAGGCTTGCTCTGAACTGAGACTGCCGAGATTGTCTAATCCCTGAGTATTGAGCGTGTCTAGATCAAGTGCATGGGGTTGCCCCCCTTCCCAAAGCGCCAATAGACGATCTGGGAGGGCAATCACTGAGGTATTCGCCGCATTTTTAGTGCCGTGTCGAAACCGATTCCACAGCGCACCGGGGGCAACCATCCCGTAGTTACCATAAAGTAGAGTTCCGGCTTCTGATTCAGCTTGATAGCCTGCGGTTTGAACATAGCGATAAACACCCGTTGCCCCCGCTTCGGTGAGGTGAACACCGAGAATGGCACCGTCACCATCAAACCAGTGCCCCATAGAGCATCCACCTCGCTCAAGTCGAGCCGGACCATTTCGATAGAGAGAGCCACGCAGGCCGGAAGGAATAGCTCCAGACAGAATTGGAAGCGCTGTGGGTACAAATTCTTGGGCAGGCTGAGCTAAGGCTTGAAACCAAGTGGACTGAGTCAGTAACTTTTTTTGGGAAGCGGCAATGGCAACCATGACAAAGATCTCCAAGGTGTGCGAATCTACTTATATGCAACTAAGTGCATACTTTGAGTATATGCAACTTTTTGAATATGTCAATGGGTGAATATGAGTCTTTCCTATGCGATCTTGGCGATCTTGGTTGATAAGTCCTGCAGCGGCTATGACTTGGCGAAGCAGTTTGAGGGTTCGGTGGGCTACTTTTGGTCTGCTAGCCATCAGCAAATTTATCGTGAGCTAGCCAAGCTAGAAGATAAGGCTTGGATTGAGGCGGAGCTGATTGCCCAAGACGGTCGTCCCAACAAGAAGCTGTTCACGCTGACGGCGTTAGGGCAGCAAAAAATGGTGGACTGGATCGGTCAGCCGAGTAAAATAACGCACCATAAGGAAGAGATGTTGGTGAAGCTTTTTGCTGGGCATTTGGTGGAGCCTGACATTTTGATCAAAGAGCTACAACGCTATCAAAACCAGCATGAACAGCAGCTTGTGACCTATCAAAAAATTGAGCAGGATTATTTTTCTGAGCCGGAGCAATTGTCGTTTGCGGCAAAGTGCCAGTATCTAACACTGTGGCAAGGGATTCGCTATGAGCTGGATGTGATTGGCTGGTGTGGAGATGCGATCGCACTGCTTATGCAACCCTAATAAATCAACTGCCGAAAAGCAGGCTCTTTATGCAGCTCTTCAAAATCAGGATCATCCATCGCAATTTCGCGGGTGGGTTCGGGGTTCAGCTTCACCGCCTGCTCTAGGCTTTCAATTGCCAGTGAGATCTGAGTCTGCCGAGCATGACAGCAGGCCTTGTTATACCAAGCGTGGGCATCTTCGGGGTCGAGCTGTACCGATTGCTCGTGGGCGGCGATCGCATCTTCATACTCATCAAGCTGCATCAACGCAAAGCCCTTTGCAGCCAGTGCGGCCGGACTGTCGGCCTGGATCTTGAGGGTCTGGTCAAAACTGCCCAACGCTCTGTGGTATTGCTGGAGCTGATTAAAGACTAAGCCCCGCCGGAACCAAGCTTGGGCAAACTCTGCGTCTAGGGCGACGGCTTTGTCATAGCTTGCGATCGCATCATCATAGTTCCCCAACCAATAGAGCGCCTGCCCCTTCTGAAACCATAGTTCAGCATCCTCTGGTTGCGTCTCTAGTGCTTTTTGATAGCTATCAATGGCCTCTTCATAGCGATCTAAGCCCGACAGCATTAAGCCATAGAAATACCAATCATCAGGGGTCGGGGTTTTGAGCTGGAGAGCCTGCTCATAGCTTTCCACGGCTTCCTCGTCCCGACCGAGTTCATACAGCGCAATGGCCCGATTAAGCCAACAGCTTTCGGGATTCTTGGGCTGAGCCGCCAGAGCAAGATCATAGCTCTCGACTGCTGCCTGATAGCGCTTCAGCTTGCCTAAAATACAGCCCTGGCTAAACCAGAGAGTCGCCGTTGGACTGCCCAACGTCAGAGCCTTGTCAATCGTGGCTAACTCTTTCTCTAGCGTTTGGGTTTCTGATGTATCTGCCTGCAACTGCGGCAAAATGCGACGGAAGATCAAGACTACGACCAGAACAACGACAAATAAGACTTAGCTCGTGGAGCATTGTATGGCTAAGGGCCATCTGTTCAGACGAGATGCTCTCGATTAAGGATACCCACTCTATTCCAATAACATGGCCTCTTCTCAGTTTATTGATCACTCATCCTAGAAATTCAGTGGCAACCCAGGCCGTAATGCCGCCGCTGGTCACAAGCATCAACGGCACCGCAATCGCGGCGCTCCGTTCTAAAAAGCTCTGCACCTGAGTACAACCGACGTAAAGCGTCAAAATAGCATAGCTGCCCATGAAAACCCCCGTTGCAATCACAAACCCTAACCCCAACGATTGGGCCAGACTCGCTAATATCGCGAACAGAGAGACCGGCAACAACACCGCGCCAGAGACAAACACATCACCAGACCAGTGCCCCCGCGAACGGGTCAAAAATCTTGCGATCGCACTCGACATCACCAAGCTCCCAAAAGCAGTCCAAAAAAGCAGCAAAACATCATAACCGCTATAGGGAGGCGGCGACTCGAACAGCAGCAGACTCACCAGCATCAGCGCATTGGCAATCACCGCCCAACTTAAGCCCAGGGCCGCAGCTTGCGGAATCGAGAGACGCCCAAAGGCAGGCAATAACTCACCGCCGGGGTTGAACATAATTCTGGGTAACAGCGTCAAGGCCTTGCGAAGGGTCCACCCCAACAACCCCCACCCTTTGATCTTAAGATTCAACTTCAATTTCGGGGGACGCCAGCCCGTCTGCAATTTGCTTTGCGCCCGCTGCAGTCCCTCAGTGTTGCCCTGCTTCTTGAACAGCTCCGCCGCCTTCTTCCAATCTTGCTTAGCTGCGGCGTGATCCTGCAGGTCTTGATGGGCAATCCCCCGGTAATAGTAGGCATTGGCAAAGGTCGGCTCAAGCTGCATCGATCGCGTGTAGGCCGCAATCGATGATTCTAGAAAGCCCAGTCTGGCACGGGCACGCCCCTGGTAATAATAGGCCTGACTATGATTGGGATTGATCTTGAGAAGATAGTAGCCATCTTCAACAACACCGCGATCGTCCCCCAGGGCATATTTCGCCTGACAGCGCCCCAGATAGGCTTCGAGATATTGGGGATTCAGCGTGACGGCTTGGGTAAAGGCATCAATGGCCTGCAGGTAGTCGCCTTGGACGCTATATTGCATTCCTTTTACATAAAGAGATTGATGGGGTGAGGCCGGTTCTTGAAACTGCTCCTGACGAGCATCTTGAGTACCGCTCAAGATTTGATAGGCTTCAGAAATGCGTCGAAACTCAGCCGCCGCTTGAGGATTATTGGGATTAAGATCAGGATGATACTGACGGGCTAACCGTCGAAATGCCACCTTGATCTCTGTGGGGGTCGCCTGCTGAGACACGCGAAGCAAACGATAATAATCTGAACGTGAAGGCATGGGTAAGCGGCTAGAGAACGAAGGAAGCAGCCTAGACTGACAGAATGGAACAGAAGCCGCCGCAGGCTGAGGGATCTAACAGCAGCACTCCTCCTTAATCTACCAGGGTATTTATTCTAAAATTGCCTTGGATAACTGTGACAGATCGCAGCCCTACTGTTGATTCGCTAAAGTCTAGTGTCACCATTGATATCTTTCTTAGCAGCACACTAAGATAAGAGGCGATAAAGATGCGGTCTGCCACCGCCATACGTTACAGGGATGGGTAGAAAACATGACGGACTGGCGTGAAATTGCTGGCGGAGTAACGGCTCCCCAAGGATACCGAGCTGCCGGTGTAAGGGCTGGTCTAAAGGCCTCTAACCTTCCTGATTTAGCGCTGATTGTCTCAGATGTCGCTGCGATCGCCACCGGGGTCTTCACCACCAGCCAAGTGCGGGCCGCCTGCGTCGATTTTTGTCGAGATAATCTTCGCACCCACGATAGCGCCCAGGCCATTCTTTGTAATGCGGGGCAAGCCAACGCCGCCACCGGTGCAGCAGGCGCTGCTGCCGTGGTTGAAAAAGCACAATGGGTGGCCCAGGCGCTCGATATCGTTCCTGAATCGGTGTTGATTGCGTCAACGGGAGTGATTGGTAAGCTGATTCCCTTAGAAAAGATCGAGGCTGCGCTGCCTCAACTTGTGGCTGAACTCTCAGATCATGGATCCGATCAGGCCGCCCAAGCCATTGTCACCACCGATCTCGTCACCAAATCCGTGGCCCTCGAAATAGAGATAGCCGGTCGCCCTGTGCGGGTGGGCGGCATTGCGAAGGGGTCGGGCATGATTCACCCCAATATGGCAACCATGTTGGCCTTTGTCACCTGTGACGCAGCGGTTGCGCCTCAGCTCTGGAGGCAGATGGTGCGGCGGGCGGCAGACCGCAGCTTTAACCAGATCACCGTCGATGGCGACACCAGCACTAACGATATGCTGCTGGCCCTAGCGAACGGTCAATCTAGAACCCCGGCTATCACCGAAATGGGGGCCGATGCAGAGCGGCTGGAAGCCATGTTAACAGAGGTGTGCAGACAGCTTGCGAAAAAAATTGCGCGAGATGGCGAAGGCGCGACCTGTCTAATAGAGGTACAGGTCACGGGAGCCAGTGATGAATCGGGGGCGCGTCAGATTGCTAAAACCATTGCCGGTTCGATGCTGGTCAAGTGTGCTGTGTTTGGCCGCGACCCGAATTGGGGAAGAATTGCAGCAGCGGCGGGTCGATCTGGAGTGCGCTTTGACGCCAACAAGCTAGATATTCATCTCGGAGCGTTTACCTTGATGAAGCAGGGAACGCCGCAGGATTTTGACCAAGCGGCAGCGAGCGACTATCTGAAGCAAGATCCGGTGATCATTGCGGTGCAGGTCGGCAATGGGCCGGGTACTGGCGCGGCTTGGGGCTGTGATTTAAGTTATGACTACGTCAAAATCAATGCTGAATACACAACCTAAATTACGAATTAAATCGTGAAGCGTCAACAGGTTCCCATGACTTGGGAAGAGTATGAGGTGATGCCTTGGCGGCTGGGCTGGAAGCATGAGTACTTCAATGGGATGGCTCATCTGACGCCCAGGCAGCAGTCGGTTCTCACCATTGTTGAGGTAGCTTCTCGTGATGTTCCCACCGCCTGCACGATCCGGGCCATTGTCCCTGCCGATGCCGATGAGCTGAAACGCTTATTTTTTGAGGTGTTTCATGACTCGCTGGAGTACTGCGATTATGAAGAAGCAGATATTCAACAGTCAGCCGAGCGCTGTATTGATGCCTATTTTGAGGCTGAGCAGGCATCGCTTTTGGGGATGTCTCAGGGTGCGATCGCACCGGATCAGTCCCTAATCGGCGCAGCCCTTGTGATCGAACAAGAGGAGCGTCCGCCTTTGCTAAGGCTGCTGTGTGTGGCTGCGCCTTGGCAACGTCAGGGCATTGCGACTTGCATGGTCGCGACTATCCTTAATGGTCTTTGTTCTACATCGTATCAACAGCTTGAAAGCCGATATTTCTTGGCAAATGAAGGCAGTCGAAACTGGCATCGCAAATTTGGCTTTCAAGACCAGCCCGACGTATTTGTGACTCGCCTTTATTTCAGGCTGGCTCAGCATGAACTATGGCGACAGGAACAGCTAGGTCAATTATCGGCAGCAGAGTTAGCGGTATTGACTGCTGAATGCGATCGCTTGCAGAAAGAAGTAGAATCACTCGAAGCGGAGTGGATGAATACCATTAGGTGTGAATCACAGCCTGCTGATTAATCGCTCAATCGATTAAAAAAATAGGTGTTCTCAATCTTAGTTCTCCCAGAGAAACATGTGCTGGAGAATCTGAGTCAACATGACAAAAGAATTGCGAATATTGGATCAACCCAGAGGTCCCCATGACTCCTCCAGGAGGCAAAAGACAAGGCTATCAACGACTGATGCTGATCTTAGGACTCTCTAGCCTCTTGAGTGCCTGTGGTTTGTTGCAGGCGCAATCCCCACCGCCAACCCCAGTCGTGGCAAAGCCAACACGGGTGGTAGCGAGAGGGAAGATTATCCCTGAGTTAGATGTCATCAAACTATCCGTTTCTAATGCCCAAGACAGCCGGGTTAACCGCATTTTCGTCAAAGTGGGTGACCAAGTTCAGATCAATCAAGTCATTGCTACCCTGCAGGGAGCCGATCGCCGTCTCGCCGATCTCAAAGCCGCCCAAACCAACGTTAAGCTGCTGCAGGCAAAACTGCTCAAGGCTCAGCAGGGCGATGCTAAGCCGGGTGGTGTTGCCGCCCAGAAAGCCGTTGTCTCCCGGCTTAGGGACCAACTCCCCGTAGAAACCAAGCAAAAGCAAGCAGATATTGCCAGTGCCCAGGCAACCCTACAGGAGGCATCTCTGACCTATCAGCGCCGTCAGCAATTATTTAAAGAGGGGGCCATGAGCAATGCCGAAGTCGATGCGGCTCGCAAAGAGTTTGAAACCGCTCGTGCTGCTGTAGCAGCCCAAAACGCAGCCTTAGCTCAAACCACCACCACCCTGAAAGCGCAAACCCAAGAAGAGAAAGCCCGCTTAGCTGAACTGCAGCAGGTTCGTCCCATTGATATCACCATTGCCCAAGCAGAACTAGAGCAAGCCCTCATCGAAGTACAACAGCGTCAAGCCGACTATGAAGATACACAGGTGCGTGCCCCGATTCCCGGCCAGATTTTGCAGATTAATACCAAGGTGGGCGAACAGGTCAATACACAGCTCGGCATTGTGTATCTGGGCCGCACGAAGCAAATGTATGTCCTCGCAGAGGTCTATGAAACCGATATCACTAAGATTGCCAAAGGCCAACGGGCCAGTATTCTCAGTGAGTACGGCACCTTTACCGAAGAAATTCATGGCGAGGTGAGTGACATTAGCTTGCTGATCAATGCGCCCACGCTAACCACGGGCAATGACAACCCCACCACCGATGAGAATGCCCGAGTTTTCAATGTTTCCATTCAAATCGATAAAGACGATAGCCCCAAAGTCGCCAAGCTGACCAATACACAGGTCAGAGTCAGCATTGATTTAAAGGAGGGCACCGAATGAAATGGGCGAATCGGTTCCGGCACCTGACGGCAGAGCGACCGCTGGCTTGGGCGCAGCTATCTCATCAAAAGGCCAGATTAACGGTCGCTATAACCGGCGTGGCCTTTGCCAATATTCTCATGTTTGCCCAACTGGGCCTGCGGGCGGTGCTGTTTGATGGCATCACCTTGATTCATGAAAATCTTAACGGCGATCTCTTTTTAATGTCGTCCTTCTCTCAGGCTTTGGGCTTTCAGACCTTTGCTCGGATTCATTTGTATCAAGCCAACGCAGTCCCCGGCGTTAATTCAGCGAGTTCCCTCTACATTTTGGGGCGAGTGGACTGGATCAATCCAGAACAACTGTCTGAGCAACCCGATTTAGCGTTTCCGCCTGACCAAGATTCGTCTAAAT
Organism: Thermosynechococcaceae cyanobacterium; assembly: GCA_050330855.1. Taxonomy (GTDB): domain Bacteria; phylum Cyanobacteriota; class Cyanobacteriia; order Thermosynechococcales; family Thermosynechococcaceae; genus RCC1774. The sequence continues at coordinate 12,846 of JBHJNL010000123.1, forward strand.
CAAAAGAGGTCAAGGTCTTTCCAGATCGCGTTAAAATTCTCGCCTTTAATCCGGCCCAACCTGCGTTTGCGCTACCGGAGGTGAATCAACAATTAGAGAAGCTCAAAGAGCCAGGCACGATCCTTTATGATCGCCTGTCTCAAGATGCGTTAGGGCCGATTCCAGACTTACTGAAGCAGGAACCGAACGTGATCACGGTGATGGGGAACCGTCGCACCCGCGTGACAGGGTTATTTACCTTAGGCAGCACCCTGTTCACAAAGGGTCATGTCATCATGGGCGATGGGAGTTATATCGACTACGCTGGGCCGGATAGTTTAGAAAATGTCAGCGTGGGGCTACTCAGCCTAGACCCCGGTGCCGACCTACTCCAGGTGCAGACTCAACTGCAGAAGACGTTGCCTGCGTCTGTTGAAGTGTTGACTCGCGCAGAATTGATTCAAAAAGAAGTCACCTACTATGAATCTGACCCCAGCGGAGTGGTGTTGAACTTTGGGGCAGTGATGGGCTTTATTGTCGGGGTGATTGTGGTGTATCAGGTTCTCTACTCTGACGTGATTGAACATTTGCCAGAGTACGCCACCTTAAAGGCGATGGGCTTTGCCGATGGGGCGCTGCTGCGGGTGGTGCTGCAGGAGGCGATGATTTTAGCAGTGCTGGGCTTTGTGCCGGGCTGCATTGCCTCGGTGGGGGTCTACAGTCTGCTCAGTTCTCTGACGAAAATTCCGCTGAGTTTGCGACCCGATGTGATGCTGCAGGTGTTTGTGTTGACGGTGATCATGTGCATGGCTGCGGGGGGCATTGCCACCCAGAAACTGCGTCAGGCTGACCCTGCAGACGTATTTTAGATATGATGAATCCGATTGTTTCGATTCGCCATCTCAACCACGCCTTTGGGCGGGGCGTGCTGCGAAAGCCCGTGCTCAAAGATATCAGTCTGGATCTCAATCCAGGGGAAATTGTGATCTTAATGGGGCCATCAGGAAGCGGAAAAACCACTTTGCTGACGTTGATTGGGGCGTTGCGATCTCAACAAGAGGGCAGTCTCAAATTCCTCGATCAAGAACTCCTGGGCGCGCCTAAAAAGCATCTCGTGACCCTCCGCAAGCAAATTGGCTTTATTTTTCAATCGCATAACTTACTCGATTGTTTGACAGCCCAAGAAAACGTGCGAATGGCACTGAAGCTGCACACTCATCTTTCGGTGGAAGAACGGAAACGACGTGCGATCGCAATTTTAGAATCCGTGGGCCTCGCCGACCACGTCAGCTACTATCCTGCGAACCTTTCGGGCGGGCAAAAGCAGCGCGTTGCGATCGCCCGCGCTCTGGTCAGCTACCCCAAGCTCGTTCTTGCCGACGAACCCACTGCGGCCCTAGACAGCAAATCGGGTCGAGATGCCGTTGAGATTATGCGACGACTGGCCCAAGAAGAGGGTTGTACGGTTTTGCTAGTCACCCACGACAACCGTATTTTGGATATGTGCGATCGCATTCTCCAAATGGAAGACGGTCAGCTATTGCCCACCGATTGAACAAAAGCGCAATTTGACGAGGACCTGATGCCAATTTGGGTCGCATATTGCGTTGTGAGAAACCAAATCGATATGTTGCCAGCGACGATCAGTAACAAACCCGGCACAAGCAGAAACACCATGCCGATCGCCGCAGCGATAACGATACCTGCGACCAACAACCAAACAGTGACCATGAAGCGTGCAGTCAAGTTGAGGTTTGCAGCCATCAACTGTAGCGTTGTATGAGGCTTGAGCAAACCAGTGCCTGTAATGGTGAACCGAACCCCAGAAACAAGCAGTGCCACAATGATGATGGCGAACAGCAGAGAAGCGATAAGCAACGTCATCAATACCGGTCCGTCTAGCTGGATTGTGCTGAACTGTACCCCCTTTCGCAGGGTTACGAACAGAGCGTACAGCCTCATGATGATGTACATGACAAAGAGAGCGCTGACTATTCGGTTGATCAAGGAGAAAATTGACTGAAGGGCCGGTCGTCGTTTGACAATCTCGCTGCTGATGCGTAGGTAGACGAGCATGATGGCTGGGTAAACAATGGCAGGTACGCCGCCGGACGTTTGGGTTGCGGGTGTATCGCTGGTGCTGAAGACCAGCAGCACCATCAGGATCGCTGGCAAACAGTAGACAACCCCTACACTGGTCAATCGCAAGCCGTCTACCAACGATCGACGTAGATGAAGCCTCGGCAAATCGCGCTGCTGGCGATAGGTCGCACGTACGACAGCCTGCCCGTAACCAACGAGTATGACTTGGCCGACCAGAGGGGCAAGCTGTAAGAGGGCCAGCGGCAACATGCGCCAGAACCAGCCTTCCCCTTGCCACGGATAGCGTAATGCTCGCGTCCAATCAGTCATGACAATGCCTCCTTGGTCTCGGGCTGACACCAAGCCACATAATCAGCCAACTGCATACGGAGTTCGTTCTCATCAATGCCTAGCTCAGCGAGCGAACGATTGACGGTGTAATGTTTGCGATCTCGCGGGGGATGCGTGAGCGGTACATGCGGTGGCAATAGGTCTTGGTCTAGACACTCTCGATAGACCTGTTGCATCGTTCCTTCGAGATCGGCAACAAAGTCTGCAAAACGCACCACGACCCGACGCGCACCACTCTTTTGGGAATACCACGCTTGCTCAATCCGGCAGTAGTCGCATTCCGTTTGCAGCAGCCATGCAGACAGCCATGCCCAAGGGGGCGGCCCCATAGCGGGATCGCTGGGATTGACCCGCAGATAATTAATGCCGCTTTGCAGTCGTTTGACCGGATCGCGCACGAGCGTCAGGAAAACCGCATCTGGGTAGTGACGCTCCAGGGCCGCTGCGGCACAGAGAAAGTGACCCTTGATAAAGAGACGGCGCGGTTTTTCTACTTTTGCATCGCCGATAAACAGCAGTTGCTTGCGCCCAATGCGGTCAATCAGCCGTACAGAATCACGGTCCATCCGAGCGCGATCCTGGGGGGCGAAGGATGCAAAGTTCAATTCCTGCGCCGAAACGTGAGGCCCCAAATAGGGTGAGAGCGGGTTGAGATGCCCTGAGAACATTGCGCCATCAAAGGTATCTGCCTTGAACGGATCAAGCTCGTGTCGTTCGAGCAGTTCGGGTGGCATCATCGACTCCAGCATTGTACGCACTTTGTCGGGGGTTAAGAGTTGACCAATGGTGCGCGGTGCTAACTGCCATAACCACAAATAAGGAAACATACACTGCAGCAAGTTGGGCGCTGTTACGGTGGGATCGGCTTCAATGTAGCGTGTCATTTGGGTGCTGCCGCTGCGTCCACCGCTAATCACAAACAGCGGAGCAACAATGTTCGTCGCGTTTAGCTTGCGCCCATACAGCAGCTCATCAAGCAGCCATGCTAGACCCTTAAGCGGTGTCATCAGCAGTTTGCCAACAATGCTGAGCGTCAGCCAAATTCTCGCCTGCTTCGAAAGACCTGGGGCAGAGGGCACGACAGACCACGTCAGCCGTAGGTAGCGCTTGACTTGCGCCCCGTGGGGCACATTCGGTGGTCGATACCAGATTTGGCAAGCAATGGCGTACAGCGGCCATAGACAAAGGTTGAGCATCGCGATCGCGATGACTTGACTCGTCTTAACCAGCAGCGCAATCAGTGACGGCTTTGCCTGCGTATCGGCCCGTTGATCGCTTGGGCGAGACGTTGAAGGATCCATAAAACGATCGTGCTTCTAAAGCTGATTTAACTTACATCCGTAAGACAATAACCTAACAGATGTAAGTTAAATGTCAACTGTATGCATGTGATGATAGGATTATGGTGAGGACGAGCGATATGAGCAAACATTCGGCTGAAATCTCACCAGACCCGCGCATCCGGCGGACGCGGAGGCTGTTGCAGGACGCGCTCACTACGCTTTTGGAGAAAAAGTCATTTAGCGACATCTCAATCACCGACATTTGTAAGCAAGCAGACATCGCTCGCGTCACCTTTTACCAGCATTACGAAAGTAAAGAAGCGTTGCTGCTGGCGAGTGTGACTGATTTCTTTGCAAGCCTGCATCAGACGATCGATCTCAGCGCACTCGATCTTTATTTTGAAACGGGTGACATGGATGCATTCAGTTCAACCCATCAGACAAGCTCAGCTACTCCAGATCAGATACGTCTTGTTAGTGTGGCTCTGCAATTCATTGGTGCTGCTGTCCGTAAGCTGACACTCGCGTCATTTTTAGAAACGTATTCGCAACACGAGACGGAACTCACTGAAAAAGAGATACAAGTACTGGCGACCTTTTACATCGGTGGGATGCTGACCCTGATGGAGCAATTTTTGAGCGGTCAGCTCACTATTTCTCAAGTCGAATTCCAAACAGCAACGCTCACCCTTTTGCGCGCGTCGAGGCAAGGAGTCCTTCAATCCAATATGCTGCGATGAGACTGAGAATGATTGATTCACCCTGAAACCACCGGGCGGTTAACAGACCGATATAATGGTGAGTCCCATGAACGCATTCGTTAGAGCACATGTCAGGACATAGTAAATGGGCGAATATCAAACGCCAGAAGGCTAGGGTAGACGCTAAAAAAGGAAAAGTCTTTGCCCGTCTGTCGCGGGCCATCATCGTCGCCGCCCGTAACGGCCTCCCCGACCCCGCCGCTAACTTTCAACTGCGCTGGGCCGTTGAGAAAGCCAAAGCCGCCGGCATTCCTAACGAGAATATAGATCGCGCCATCGCCAAAGGGTCCGGCCAGCTCGACCCCGGCGAAAACTGGGAAGATATTCAATACGAAGGCTATGGCCCTAGCGGCGTCGCTATCTTAATTGAAGCCCTCACCGACAACCGTAACCGCACTGCCGCTGACCTCCGCTCAGCCTTTAGCAAAAATGACGGCAACCTCGGTGAACTCGGCTGCGTCGGCTGGATGTTTGAATCTAAAGGCATTATTACCCTCACAGGTCCAACCGATGAAGAAGCCTTACTCGAAACATTGCTCGACCTCGGTGCCCAATCCTACGAGACCATAGAGGACGAGGAGGGTAACCTGATTGAAATTTGTACTCATCCCAACGACCTAGAGCAGATTGCAGAGCAGCTTCCTAGCCAGGGTTATCGGGTTCAAGAATCAGAAACTCGGTGGATTCCCAGTAATACGATAGCGGTTCAGGAGCTAGAATCGGCTCAAAAGCTTGTTAAGCTCATGGATGCTCTTGAAGACCTTGATGATGTTCAAACGGTGACCGCCAACTTTGAGCTACAGGATGACTTGATTGCTCAACTAGAGATGGACTAGTTCGCCTTCAATAAAGAGTATCCAGCACCCTCGTTCCAACCCGCTTCGAGGGAAAATGATCGGTTTTGTCTCTGAAGTGGGTACTTCTAAAATGAGGCTCTATGATCATCGGGGAGTAAGCAATACCCTCAAGGGAGTATCCGTCGTCCTTGTTTTCAATCAAAAGGTTTGTCACTTATGTTGCCATACGATCCCCTGTCTAAGCGCCTCGGCGGTTACCTCATTGATGCGGGCCTACTGACTGATTCTCAGGTTGAAGTGGCTCTTAATGACCAACGCTCAACAGGGATGCGCTTTGGAGACATCATCGTTGAGCGCGGCTGGGTCAAACGACGCACTATTGAGTACCTAACCAACAAAGTGATCAACATGGAGCGCGAGATTGGCGAACCCCTCCAGAAAGGGTTGTTACAGACCACCTTTAGTATGCGAAAGCAACGCCAACAGTCCTGAGTGTTCTCTACGGGTAGCTATCTTGGCGAGCATGCACACCCTTGGGCACCCTCAGAGCATGAGGAGCTGTAATATTTTTTGCGGGTTTTCTAGAGTGCCCACCACTCGCTGTATTGGCTGCGGCCAAACTCTTACCAATGTCGGTGTCGCCAAGATTTGAGCCGTTTCCGCCTGATCTGGATGCTGAATCACATCAATAATTTTGAGCGTGTAGGGACGGGTCAATGCCTGCTCTAGAACCTCGTGCAACACTTCGAGGGTTCGAGTGGTATGCCGACTGGAACCCGCAATAAATAAATGAAAAACATAGCCCTGGATATCCCCGTCTTCTATGAAGGAATCCGGGGACTGTGACTGTTGCTGCTGGGCGTCAGCGCGCAGCACTAGGTTATGGGATTCCCAGAGCTGCGGGAAGCGACTGCGATAGCTTTCCACAGCATCGTCGCTAGGTGACGGCACTATTTTCCATTGCTGGATAGGTACCTCAAAAATGGCCTGCAGAAAGACGCGATAGCGCCAGATTTTAGGATAGGTCTCTGCCACGACCTGCAGCGCTTGAGAGCGGGGATCAATCCAGCGATCTACGGTGGCTGTGTAAGCAGGGGTCAGAAATAAAGGAGATTCAGGCAGATCGAACTGCTGCTGCAGAACGCTGCAGAGCTGGGCATGCCAATGCTGCTGTTTGCTAGGGTCGATGGCGTAGACAAAATCTCCCCCCGGCGTGATCAGGGCCAGCCCTTTGTATAGCTGTGGTAGATGAGGTGTCAAAGGCTGCAGCGATCAAGCAACGATAGGACGCTAGGGTTAGTGTAGCGCCCTGTTTGCTTAAATGCGGCCTCGCAGAATTTGCGCCATTTCGTTGGGCTTCGGTGATGACTCTAGTGCGGTTTCTTCGTCAATGCGACCCTCTTCGTAAAGCTGGTAGATGCATTGATTCATGGTCATCATGCCGTCGTAGGTACATTGAGGAATAATCGCCTCAATTTCTTCGACGTCACCTCGCAGAATGAAGTCTTTAACCGCATCAGTATTAATCATCACTTCATGGATGGCGGCTCGCTTGCCGTCGGTGGTACGCACCAGCGATTGGGCAATGACCCCCACCAGAGATTCAGCGACCTGAACCCGCATGGGAGCCTGCTCTTCAGGCTTAAAGATGTTGAGCATCCGCTCAATGGTTTTGACAGCGCTATTGGTGTGTAGCGTTCCAAAGACTAGGTGACCGGTTTGGGCTGCTTTGAGGGCGGTGTTTACCGTGATGCGATCGCGCATCTCTCCAATCAAAATCACGTCAGGATCTTCCCGAAGAGAAGCCTTGAGCGCATTCTCAAACTCATGGGTATGAATGCCCACTTCCCGCTGTCGAATCATTGACTTCTTGCTCTGGTGCACAAATTCCACCGGATCTTCAATGGAAATAATATGCTTGGGCATCTCAGTATTGATGTAGTCTACCATCGCGGCCAGGGTTGTAGACTTACCTGAACCCGTGGGGCCAGTGACCAGAATGAGACCCTTATGGTAGTGACAGAGATCTTGAAAGACGAGGGGCAGGTTTAACTCTTCCATCGTCAGAATTCGCAACGGAATCAGACGCAGCACCATTGCTGGGCCTTTGAGGGATACGAACACATTGATCCGCACCCGCGCCATCCCGTCATATTGCGTCGCGCCATCATACTCCAGTGATTCTTGGAATTGATGGATCTGCTCTGGCGTCAAAATCTCGGCAAGCCAAGACTGAAAGGTATCTTCATCGGTGACCGGATAGTCGGCAGATTCAAGACGGCCTCGATCTCGAAAGCGGGGTACCTCGCCAACGCCAAGGTGAATATCAGAAAAGTTATGCTCGTAGGCCTGTTCGACCAGAGACTTGAGGGTAATGCCGCTGGGATTGGTGCGCTGGGTTGCCATCGACCGATTTGTTGCGGTGAGTTCACTCTGAAGTCCAGGCGGCGTGACGAGATTCACGGTCTCCGTGTCAGAAATGAGATCGATATTATTGCGGCGAGTGGCGACCTCTGGATGCGCTTGGGTCACCGCATCTGAATGCGTCGGTGGCTGAAACGGCGGTGGGGGTGGCAAAGGGGTCGGTTGGTAATCAGTCATAGCCTCTTCAAGTTAACGACGGTACTCACTCATGGGTGCCTGTGCGACCTCTATTCATCAATCTATAACAGTGACGAAGGTATACACACCCTCATTGTGGACAGCTACAGGGCTAAATCTAACTTTTGGGTCAAGGATTGTGATGCTAGCCAAGATCGTAGCGGCTCCTCACCTGAATGGGTTAATTTCAAAATACCTTGATAGTTATTGATGCTCAGACTGGTTATTTATACTTACTGAAGTCCTGCTCTGAAAGAGAATGAAAAACGCCAACCCTCTATTCTTTTTTGTATTCATGGGTAGAAAAGGTTTGCCTTCAAAGTAGTCATCCCCAGAGCGTCCTCCTCAGAGAGCCGGGGATCATCGCCAAGGCGCTCACCAATATTGCAAACGGCCAGAGCTGGCGAATCTCAGGTAAAGCAAAAAAACTAGATGTGAACCATAACGGCGAAATCACAGGATTGTAAACCGAGGCCTGATCATTAAGATTCGCTCGATTAACCGCTAGATATGACATACAAGAAATCAAATCTGGCTCCCCACCAAATGTAAACATTGTTGAACCAAAGTCGATGAAGATGGGGATCATTCTATATACTAAGTAAACTTGAATTAACACAAGTGATTTCAGATTTATTTTTTAATTTTTGCGGGAGGATTTTAATATGCTGCTTTCCCAGGCTCCTGATTTGAGACGCATGTCTCTAGTTCTATTAGTAAAAAGCTTTCTAGTCTGGACGTTCACTCTGACGGTGTGCTGGCTTGTAGTTGGTTTCCCCGTTGTCGTCTTGATGGTGACGTTTGGTTCGTTGGTTGCGATCGCACTTCAGGCTGTCCTTCCCATGAGTGCTGTGGTTCTCGTAGCTGGCGGTATTCTCTCGGCTAACGTACTGGCAATCCTTGCTGGCTCTGCCGTCTTAACCCTCAAAGGAATTCATCCCCACCAGATCAGTTGGTTGCGGTGGCTCAATGGTAAAGCGAACCCAGAGCATGCCACGGTCTACGCCGCTTGTCCTTTGACCTGTGACAGAACTCTATAGGACGAGGCTGAGGGTTTAGTCTTGTCTTTAACCGCTTCGCTTCATGATATAAGTCTCAAAATATAAGTCTCAAAATAAACAGCGGTGGAGAGAGTTGATGTTTGATCAGCTCTCTCCGTTTTTATGGTCACAGGCTTTAGGTTGATTCAGTGGGGGCTTGTCCCTTACGCTTGGGGCATCTTTGCAGCAATTGTTTTATGTCCAACCCCGTCCGTCGCATCTGCATTACTTTGGGTACTCGCCCCGAAGCCATTAAGCTGGCCCCTGTCATTCAGGCATTCCAAAGCTCAGATCAGTTCCTAACCCAGGTTGTTTTGACTGGCCAACATCGCGAGATGGTGGATCAGGTCATGACCTTATTTAAACTACAGGCCGACCATGATCTCGATATCATGGCAGCGAATCAGACCCTCTCTGATATCACCTGCCGCAGTCTTTCAGGGCTACAGGGACTCTTCAAAGATCTGCAGCCTGACCTCGTCATTGTGCAAGGGGACACCACCACTGCCTTTGCCGCAGCCCTAGCAGCCTTCTACCAGCAAATTCCGATTGGGCATGTTGAAGCGGGTCTGCGGACCGACAATCTTTTTAATCCCTACCCCGAAGAAGCAAACCGACGACTGATCTCTCAAATTGCTCAGCTTCACTTCGCGCCCACCCCCCAAGCCGTAGCAAATCTAGAGCGTTCAGCGGTGACCGGCGACATTCACCACACCGGCAACACGGTTATCGATGCACTGCTCACCGTAGCTGAGGCCCAGCCTAACTGTCCCATCCCAAACTTAGATTGGAATCAATATCGCACCATTCTCGCTACCGTTCACCGCCGAGAGAACTGGGGCGCACCGCTCCAAGACATTGCCCAAGGCTTTTTGAGCATCTTAGAGCAGTTCCCCGATACCGCCATCGTGCTGCCCCTCCATCGCAATCCCACCGTTCGAGAGCCGCTTCAGGCCCAACTGGGCAATCATCCGAGAGTTTTTCTCACCGAACCCCTCGATTACAGCGCCTTAGTGGGTGCCATCCAGCGCTGTCATCTGTTATTGACCGATTCAGGGGGGCTACAGGAAGAAGCCCCTAGCCTTGGTAAACCCGTTCTGGTTTTACGCAAAACCACAGAACGTCCTGAAGCCGTCACGGCAGGGACCGCAAAATTGATTGGAACCGATGCCGCCCGGATTGCATCAGAGGCGGCACAGCTCTTAGGAAACGCTGCAGCCTACGATCAGATGGCGACCGCCGTTAATCCCTTTGGAGATGGTCAAGCTTCACGTCGCATTGTGGAGCTAGCGAAACGCTATTTATTAAGCTCTGACAGTCCCTAACGCAATTATTCTATTGCTTCTGAGTATGGCGCTCTCAGCAGAACAACATTGGCAGGCTCAGACGGTCGGGCCGTAGACTGTGAAAACGAGGCCTGGGTTCTGAGAATTTTTTGCATATAAAAGTTAATTTGCTGATCTCGTGATAGGCCAAACGGTGCCTCAATGACATTGTCTAGCTGCTGCAGCAGAACGGAGAGTATGGCGTGCATTCTCTCACTCTGGGCTACTTCCCAATGGCCTGCCGCCAGAGAATCACGGACTTTGGCGATTATATCTCTGAGCGGATAGCCCTGTTGTTGACCAATGCTGGTGGCGCTGGTGGTGGCACTGATGGTCGCTAAATTTTGCGTTAGAGTCTGCACTTGATGGGCATCAAGACCCTGCTCATAAAGCTGTTGGGCGGTAACAATCTGCGTGGACATGATGGCGAAACGGCAGCTCTACAGAAATTTAATGAGGGGGTATATCGTTCAAGCAATGAGACCTTAGAAGAGGTTGAAATCACGCTCAATATCGAAGAAACCTTGCCTCTGCTCAATATCACTGTTCGATTGAAGGTGATTACTGATCGAGGGGGCTTTCTTTAGAGTTGAGTTGCTGAACTAAGCCAAAGAACTAACTGACATCTTGAGTCTGCGATAGCATTTGCCCTAGCTTTAATATGCCCCGTGCTGGGGTCTGTCCTGACAGACTAAACCGATCTAGAGAGAGAAAATGGGCGAAAGTTTTTGTTAGAATAAAAAGATTAATAGCAGCAGTTCAAATACAGTGAATTCACGGTGGCGAATGTTTTTTTAAGCCGATAAGAGATACTGTCTCTTTGATGTAAGTCGCATTGCTTAGCGGAGAGTATAGGAGTATAGGTATAGGTGTTAAAGACTCAAAGACCTATGAGGAGCGAGGCATTTTCAAGTCATAATTAGTTCCAACAGTAAGTGAGACCTATTGCTAGGACTAATTGCGAAAATGTCTAGGCTGATTGTGAAGGAACAACTACCTCTTGGGCTTGAGTCGGCGGCTCAGGCAAGCGGGATGATTTTCGCTCAGAACGATAGGAATCTGTCTCACGCAACCGCTGACTTAGAAACCGACAGATTTCTAAGATAATGTGAGGGCGCTGTGTGGTCAGACTCAGAAATCTTGTTTTCTCTAGCTTGAGCAATGTGGAGGGTTCCGTTGCGATCGCACCATTCCACCTCGGCGCATTATCAAACAAAGCCACTTCACCAAAATACTGGCCGCTGGTAATTAAATCGATTTGCTCCAGACTGCCATCAAGCGTTTTCACAATTTGGACTGTCCCCTCAGCCAAAATATAGAGATGCGACCCCCAATCGCCCTCAGAAAAAATAGGAGTGTCCGTCAGCACCTGCTCTTGCTCTAATGCTTCATCAATCAGCAAGAGTTCATCAAGAGAAAGGTTCTTGAAGATAGCGACATTTTTGAGCAGCAGCAGGCGGTTCATAGCAGTTTGACTGGGGGAGGGAATCTGACCATTGGGGGCAAAAATCTGATGGGCAACGGACTGTACAAAGGGGTCAGGATCGTTAACGAGGGCAGAGGGAATCATTGATAGGGCAATCAAAGCGCCGGTCTTAATCCAGCGATCGCGGGTTTCTAATGCCTCTAGAAGTAGCTTATACCCTTTGGTTCGCAACCACTGGGGCGTCACCTCAATTTTGCTTCCAGCTTCTATCGGACTGACGATTTGCTCTAAGAGCGGCATCAGGGGCAGCACAAAGCGGCGATGCCGAAGGGAAGCCAGCACTTCAATGGCATTTTCTAGGTCTCCTGGTTCGGTGGTGGCGAGGAGGCGATTGACAGAGTTAACGGTGCGAGAATGGCCTAGACAGGCCAAGATATACAGTATTTTTTGAATTAAGCGTTCATGGTAATCCGAGATCGCGACGGCTAAGGGTTCCCAGCTTGAGTCATTGCGCGGAATCTGCTGCTGCCAGCGATAGGTACGGGTCACCTGCTTGAAGTCAGGGGCTAGATATTCAAAGAGGATATTGCTAGCCTGTTTGGTGCGGACTTGGCCGATGGTTGCGATCGCAGCATTGACCACATCTCTATCCGGTGCAGACAAGCGTTCCTTTGCCAGCGCTAACCCTGGTGGGCCATAGGCGGCTAAAGCCGATGCCGACCGCTGGCGCACCCGTGGATCCGCATCGGCAAGCCCCGCTGCAATCTCTTCAATTCGCTCAGCACATTGGGCCTTTGCCAACAGATCAAAGGCGGCGTACCGCACCGCAGCATCAGGATCGTCGAGCTTCGTTTGAGCGACATCAGCCAGAGCGAGATCGTCCGGCTGGGCCAATGATGCGAGGGTCTGCAGCCCGGCACAGGTCAGGTCTGGGTTCGCCGTGGGTAAGAGACGCGTTAGGAGAGGAACAAAGGCTCGATTATTACTTTGGGCGACGACGCGAGTAATTGTCTTTGCTGTTGTTTCGGGTAGCTCACTGTGCCACAGTCTATCGATGGCAGCGGCAATGCTCGCCTCTTTAGAGTGATTGCTTTGCATTGCTGCCAGGGCCGCTAGCACCTGTAGCTCTGGGTCGTCGCTTTCGAGCCAGCCCTGCAGAGACGACAGCGGAAAGGGATACTGATGCTGCAGCAATACCTCTAAGGCAAAGACCTGCAAACTGAGCTGATCGCTCTGCAGCAGTGCCTCACAGTCAGTCACAATACTAGGGTCATGGCGAAAAAGTTCGACCGCAGCCTCGCGGAGCTTCGCATCAGCATCGATGAGCAATGCCTGCACTTCCGGCAGAAATTGGCTGGGTTTACCGATCTTTGCCGCCAGCTCTAGCCCTTTGATTTGGGTATAGCGATCCTCCTGCTGTAGCAGCTCTCGAATTGCATCGCTTGACTGTGGCGGTAGCTGGACCTGGGCCTCGTTAAAGTCATCTAAATTAATGGCGTTAGAGCGAATCAGCTTCTCTAGTCCCTGGGCATAGAAATGGCCCATGGGTAAACGGACCAAAAGCAGCAGTACGGTCAGTCCTGCGACTAAATAGATAATCTGGACTAAAGAAAAGACATTGTGGGCTGCCCACAGCATCCCTCCGGCCAGGGTTAGCCCTACAGAGTAAATCACCCCATCGCTGAGGGTGCGAATGCGGCCAATAAATTCCTTGGGAATAGCGTTGTAGTTGAGCTGATGGACGGGAATATTAATGGCTTTATAGAGCGCATCCCCATTGAGATGAAGCCCCACAGCCCCGGCGACATTAAGGTTGAAAGCTAAACCGAGAAAACTAGCCAGGGTGGTGAGCGGATAGACAATATTCATGCGGGCCACGCCAAGATTTTGGAGCAAAGGCCGGGTAAACCCATAAATCACGGTGACCTGGACGACGCTAATCACAATCCGCATCAGGCCCAAAAAGCCCGTCAGCTCTTGATCGCTAAAGGTCTGACCATAGATGTTGAACCATAAAAACTCACAGCTCAGGTAAATAATGACCAGTAAAAAGCTGCTGCCAGCAAGATACAGCGCCAGCGGATAGCGTTTGACGACATCAGGGAAGGCTTTGAGCGATTCCACGATACCGGCTTCAGATTGAGGCTGCTGAACGTGGGTGGGGCGCTGGGAATATTCGAGGTAAAGGAGCTGAAGGAATGCTATTGCAAACACCACCGGCAAACACAACAGCAGATCTCGCGTCCTGAAATACTGCGACAGCAAAGTCGCCACCCCGCCCCCTAATAGAGACCCCACCGCTTGAGCCATCCCTACATAGGGTGCGTAGCGCTTGTACTCCAGCGTCGTGAAATAATCCGTCAGTAGGCTGGGGTAAAGGACGTTATTGTGAAAATCCCACTGGAAAAACGCAAACACTAGCAGCACGTAGTATTCTGCCTGCGCTTCTTGGGTGAGCAAAAACCGCAGACCCACCACTAACCCGATAGACAGCAGCAGCACATAGCGAAAAAGCTTCAGACGACTGTAGCGATCTGCCACCTGCGAAAACACAATATAGGCTGGCATGGAGCACAGGCCAATACAGATAAATGCAATGGGGAGATGGCTGGCCCCGACATAACTCACGAACAGGGAATTGGCGATTACAATTCCCAAAACGCAGTAGATCAAGACCGTGACGGCTAGCAGCAAAAGCTGTGTCAGTCGACCGAACGCGGGTAAACCAATCGGATTTTCTGCGCTCTGACTCACCATTGTGAAATACCCTACGACTTGTTCTTGCCTGGAGCCTTGACAACTTGTGGGGTGGGTATTGCCCACCTACTGAACTGAAATCTGGTCTTCCTCTGGAGTTAGCTCTTCTGCGAAGGGAGATGCCTCCTCTGTTGAGGACTGCTCTCCGTTATCGTCTGAGTCTAGGGAGACCACTGCAGGGCTGGGAACCACCAAAGGATCGATCTTGACTAAAAGAGTCAGACCGGCGGCAATCAGCAAGAAAACGCCCCCCAATACCACCGCCATCAAGCGATCGTCATGGAGTAGATGCTGCATCACCCAGCCGCAGCCCAGGGCCACCACAATCTCGGGCAGCACCACAAAAATATTAAAGATGCCCTGGTAAATGCCGCGCTGTTTATCAGGAATCACCCCGGTTAACATGGCGTAGGGCATCGATAGAGCGCTCGCCCAGGCAATGCCAAACTCGATCATCGCCAGCAGCAACAGGTAGCGATTGTGAATAGCAGAAAGTGAGAGCAGGCTCACGGCACCGCAGAGCAAACACAGACTATGGGTGATCTGGCGGCTGGTCAGCCTAGCCCACACCGGGAGTAAAAAAGAAACGCCCACGCAAACTGCATTAAAGACTGCACAACACAGCCCTGCCCATTCAACGCCCGCACTGTAGAGCGGCGAGGCTTGACTGGTGGCCCCAAAAATATTCCGGGCCACAGCGGTCGGGAAATACATAAAAAAGCAAAAGATACCCATCCAGGTGAAAAACTGGACCCAGGCCAACTGCCGCATTGTAGTGGGCATGTTTTGCAGCGCATTCCAAGTTTCTTGCAGGCTATTCCGCAGCCCCCCGTGTTCTTCTTGACGTAGCTCTAGCGCCGCCAGACTTTTGGGTGGATATTCTGGAGTCGTGATCACGGTCCAGATAATGGTGCTCAAAAAGACTGTCGCACCCAGATAAAACGATAGCTCAACGGTCTGTGGAATGCGATGACGGGCGGTGGCAAGATTAGAGACAGCAAAACCATGACTGAGAATCCAGGGAAATGCGGAGGCCGCTACTGCCCCCACACCCACCATCAGGCTTTGGACCGCAAAGCCTTGGGTCCGCTGTTTTTTGGGGAGCAGATCCCCGACAAAGGCGCGGTAGGGCACCATGCTAATGTTGGCGCTGGCATCTAAGAGCCACAGCAAACCCGCCGCCATCAGCAGCGTTGTGCAGTGGGGCATCAGGACGAGGGAGATCGCAGCCAAGATCGCGCCCACCAGCAGATACGGACGCCGCCGACCCAACGGTCCCCAGGTAAAATCACTAAGGTTACCGATGATGGGCTGAATAAACAGACCCGTGAGGGGGGCTGCAATCCAAAGGATCGGGAGCTGGTGAGCGGTGGCTCCGAGATGCTCGAAGATAGCGCTCATGTTTGCCATCTGGAGTCCCCAGCCAAACTGAATTCCCAGAAAGCCAACGTTCATGTTCCAGAGCTGCCCCCCGGTAAATTCTTCCTTCGTAGCGGGAAGAACGGGGGCTACAACGTCAAGGGTAGGTTCCGGTGATGAGTCCAGCAAGCGGTGGGGATACTCCCGATTCTTCTATGGGTGTCATTGCGGTCACTACTAGCATACTGAACCGTCACGGATTCTAAGACGTGAGAGTCTCTAAACGAGCCAGCACTTCATCAATAATTGCCAGTGGCGGACTCTCAACAAACATCGCCTCTCTAGTTTTGCAGTCGATTGATTTAAATTGGTCCACCAGAACGACACCCGTGGTCTGCATTGGAGCGACAAGCTCCACCTTGAAAGGCCATCCTCTCTTACGATTTGTGATGGGACACACCAAGATAAGGCTCGAAATACGATTGTATTTAATCGGAGAAATGAAGATTACAGGACGATACCCGGCTTGCTCCCTGCCAGCTTGGGGCTTGAATTGGAGCTTGAGAATATCCCCCCGCCTTGGCGTTTCCCCTTGAACACTTACCAAGATTCGTCCTCTACAGGTTCTCCCGAATCCACCTCACGATGCTGCCGCTCGGGTGTGACATCCTTGAGCAGCGCTTTCAACGTATTATTGTGGTCTTGCCGTAGACAGAACGATTTTTCCCCTTCCAACGCAATATTGACTAAAGATCCAGGCTGAAGACCCATACCTTGTGCAATCGATTGGGGGAGGCGAACGCCAAGAGAGTTACCCCACAGCCGACATTCCGCAGGTAGATCTTCATTCTCAATATTTTATGAAAAAAAGAGCCTGAAACTCTTGTCTTAAATGAGACTTAGGAATTCAAGCTTGATTTCATTTTTTGAACCTTATTGAGATAAGTTTCTATTTGCTGCCGAAAAAATATTCCTCAATAGGCCAGGATAACGGAAATTGGTTAGGGCTGAGGCGAACCTGCGGAATGTCGGTATAAAGGCTGTAGCCACCTCCACCCGCGACAAAAAACTTAAATAGCCCGTCAGTGAGTTTTGCTTCTAAAGACAAGGACTTCTCGGAAGGCTTTTTGCTAGATGAAGGCATTTCTCGATAGCTAGAGATCTATTCTCACCTTGACTATGACACTAGCAGCGAGAAAAAGACGACAGTCTCAGCATGGTTTAAGATTCTGTAATTCATGATGTGTACCTGCTGACTTATTGCTCCACTTTACTCTGGAACTTCCGAATCTAGAGGATGAAAAAATGCGATCGCAACATCATCCCCTGGGCTACTCCCCAACTAAAGCTAACGCCTGAGTGATCACTCGATTACTCAGATACATACCTGCCTGTTTCAGCTCAACAATCACAGGTCGAGCAGCAGAA
>JBHJNL010000124.1:0-2260 GCA_050330855.1 Thermosynechococcaceae cyanobacterium
AAAAACTCCGCCCAAGAGACGCAAGCCTGTTTCTCAGCAGGACTCCGATTGCGTTGAAGTAAACGAACCCCACGATGGCGACGAAACCCCAACTCCCAAAGGAAAGCCGAAAGTTAAAAGCAAGGACCTGAAGGGACTCAAGTATCTCGACATGATCGCCCCTTTGCTCGAAAGATTGCACAACGACATGTGCAAGCGTGACAAAGCCAAAAACAGAGACCTGCACTACGATCAGTATTGCATGCTGATCCTGCTCTACATGTTCAATCCAACCGTGACTGCCCTTCGGTCGATACCGCAGGCCAGCGAACTAGCCAAGGTCAAAAAGCGACTCGGTTGCACTAAGACGTCACTGACATCGCTAAGCGAAGCCTCACGTGTATTCGACTCGGATCGGCTCAAGGCCATTATCGCTGAACTTGGTGAGCAAGCGGCCCCGATCAACCAAAAGCAACGACTGACCGAGGTACCACAGACGATCACGCTCGTTGACGGATCGCTGGTGTCAGCGTTGCCGAATCTCATCCAAGCATCGATTCTAAAGCAAACTGAAGGGAGCGGATTGGTGAAATGGAGGTTGCATACACACTTTGAAGTCGACCGCTACATCCCGACACGGATCGACGTGACGCCCGATGGCGGCGGTCAATACGACGAACGCTCTGTGCTGCAACAAACGATCGAACCAGACAAACTGTATGTGATGGATCGTGGCTACGCCAAGTTTGAACTATTCAACAAGGTGGTTGCTCGAAAGAGCAGTTACGTCTGTCGTTTGCGAGACAACAGCACCTACGAAATTGTGGAAGATCGCAGCCTATCCCAGGAAGCCATTGAAGCCGAAATCATTAGCGATCAAATTGTCCGTTTTGGCAACCAGAGCAGCAAATCACGCATCAACCCCGATCATCCCATTCGACTGATTCAGATTCGCTGCACGCCGCACAAAAACCGAACAGGCGGCAAACCCGGTGGCTCCAAAGCTCCCAACAGCGATGGCATTTTGCGGATTGCCACGAACTTGATAGATGTTCCTGCGGAGATCATTGCTCTGGTCTATTCTCAGCGCTGGATCATTGAAATATTTTTTAGATTCTTCAAGCAGTTTCTTGGCTGTTCTCATCTGATCAGCCATAGCCAGAACGGAATCGAAATCCAGTGTTACTGTGCCATCATCGCATGCTTACTGATCAACCTCTGGACCGGCCGTAAGCCAACGAAACGGACGTTCGAGATGATCAGCTACTACTTCATGGGGCTGGCAAGCGAAGCTGAGCTGGTTGCGCATCTTGAAAAGCTGACGGCACACGACGAAGCGAAATCGAAAAACCAGTAAAAAGCGATCAGGGGGCAATACGTGCATGCTTGACCTGCCGTGAATGCTGCGCGGTCGGTAAGATCAAGTGATATCAAACGACAAGGCAGCGTGGAACAGTCGGCTAACGTTCGCTGATGTCCAAGAAATGTGGTAAAACCAGACGTCGAGCAACAGGAGTGCCGAACACTATTGGGTCAGACCCCTTTTTGAAACAGTCTCTCAGTGAATTGCGATGGAACTTCGGGAGAAGTTCTGTGTTGAAAAGAGATCGTTGAGCTTTGAAATAGGCAGAAACTCACAGAATCTTTCTTGCAATTTTTCGCGATTTTGAATTTTAGGGTGCGTTTTTCCGTATAGCCTCACTTCATGGGGGAGTTCAGCGAGTTTGTAGGTGCGCGGCAAGAAGCTTTTTTCAAAGCAGAAAAAGGCTGGGGACAGAGAAAAAGGCTGGAAACAGCAGGGTAGCCATCAAATCGCTGGAAATGAGGGGCTGCATCATTGGGGGGGTGTTGCTATCCCTAGGTACCCAAGCAAAGTGCTCTGATCCTGCGATCCCAATTCCGCAGGCACCCCATTATGGGGCTGACCCTGAGATTCAAACTATCTGCGGTGCGTACACTTAGGGAGTGTTGGATTCGGTGATGATCCATTTCGCAGTATCGTAAATGCGCTGGACTTTTCCGTCGGTGAGGGTAAGGTTGCCGTTCCATTCTTGGCGCATCCAGGGATTCTCGAGCAGTGGCCATGTTTCATAAGCGAGGCGTTGTCCATTGATAAGAGTATCTCCGTTGAAGGTACGTTCAACTTGAATGCCGTCGCGGTCAATGAAGGTGGCTGTTGTGCTGGTATGTTTGATCTTTGATGTCTGGCGGATTCGGTCACGAAAGGCAGCCAATTGTTGTTCGGGTGTGTCTCCTGGGAGATCGGCGGGTAACGCGGTTT
>JBHJNL010000125.1:0-5814 GCA_050330855.1 Thermosynechococcaceae cyanobacterium
TTGTACTCAGACCAATTGCGGATTTGGTAACTCATTGGCTTCAGGTTTTCGGTGGTACTTAAACCTTAACGTACGAGCCAGACGCACAGTTACAAACCTCTCTTCATGCAACAACGCCGCAGCAAACTATATCCTTTGCCCCCAACGGCGTCCCGCGACTGCTGAAAGGACTGGCTGGCATCTGCGATCATAATTCCAACAGTTCTCAATCTTTGCGTTAGGGACTAACAGAGCTTGCTAGGATAAATTTATATCGTGAATTTTGTGGGCTGTTTATGGTAGTTACCATTTCTCTCAGACCGGAAATCGAGGCACAGCTTAAAGCAAAAGCAGCAGATCAAGGTCAGGATATCAATATACTGGCAACAGAGCTGCTGACTCAGCTCCTCGAGTGGGAACAACAAGACACAGAAGCAGCCATTGCAAGAGTTCAACAAGGATTAGACGATTTTACTGAAGGTAGATCTCGCTCTTTCGAGACGTTTGCAGATGAACAGTGTCACAAGTATGACTTACCTGCAAATACATGACGTACGAGGTCGAAATATCAAGTACCGCAGAAGCTGAAGCCGATAATGCTTTTCTCCAGGTATCAAAGTTCGTCTCTACTGACTACGCTAAAAGTTGGTATAGCGGGTTGCTGAAAGCTGTCAAATCGCTATCCACAATGCCAAAGCGATGCCCATTAGCACGAGAAAATCAGTATTTCAGCCAAGAGATTCGGCAATTACTCTACGGTCGAGGACGCAGTTCCTATCGCATCCTCTTCACTATTCTGGAGACGAATGGCACACCAATTTTTCGTGTCCTCCATCTCCGGCATGCATCTCAGCAAACAATCGGTGAACCGCCCGAGTCATGAAAAACTCAAGAGCCTTCTTCTCTACAATGAGTGAGGGGCCTATCCCTCTCCTGAACTCATAAACTGCACTCAACAATTCATGGCATTTTCGGCAATCGTACGCGCCCTAGGGCGATCGCAACTCACTAAAGAACTCCTCACCAAGCTTGACCAAAACCAAGTCCTAGACCTCAATGGCTTACCCCGACTGCCCAAAGGGCTTTTAGCATCTGCGATCGCACAACAAAGAAACCAACCCCTCCTCGTCGTCACCGCTACCCTCGAAGAAGCCGGACGCTGGGCCACCCAACTCGAAGCAATGGGCTGGGCCACCCTTCACTTTTATCCCACCTCAGAATCATCCCCCTACGAACCGTTCGATTCTGAATCAGAAATGACTTGGGGGCAGTTGCAGGTGTTGGCTGATCTTAAGAAGTTCGGAGTTCGGAGTTCGGAGTTCGGAGTTAGCTCTGTAACAACATCAGACAACAGCAAAGATAGTGCAGCAGATGCAGAGACTTTGGACAATGAAACAAAAAATTCCCCTTCTTCAACTCCGAACTCAAAACTCAAAACTCCGAACTCATCTTCCATCGCTATTGTTGCCACTGAACGCGCCCTGCAGCCTCACCTTCCGCCTGCTAACGTTTTCACCCCGCAGTGCCTCGCCCTCGAAGTCGGCACAGAAATCAGCTTAGGCGACCTCAGCACTCAGCTTGCTAACCTCGGCTATGATCGCGTTTCCCTCGTAGAAGTTGAAGGGCAATGGAGCCGTCGTGGCGATATTGTCGATATCTTTCCGGTGGCCTCTGAGCTGCCCGTGCGTCTAGAGTGGTTCGGAGATGAGCTAGAGAAAATGCGGGAGTTTGATCCGGCCAATCAGCGATCGCTCGACAATATCAAAGCTCTCAGTCTTACCCCCACCAGCTTCCGGCCCATGACGCTGGCTTCTTTGACTGGTGAAAAGCTAGATCATGCCAAGCACTACCTGACGCCTGAAGAACAAGAACAGCTTGAGAACATTGAACTCGAAGGAAGCCGCCGGTTTTTAGGAATCGCCTTCGACAACCCCGCCTCACTGCTGGACTATCTGCCCGACAATACGCTGATTGCCATTGATGAACCCGATCAGTGTCAGCCCCATTGCGATCGCTGGGTCGAACATGCCGAAGAACAGTGGCAAGGCATCAATCAACCCAAGCATCCTTTGCCGAAGCTGCATCTAGCGTTTGATCAGGTGCGAGAGCAGCTTGAGCTATTTGACCGGCTGAATCTTTCAGAAATTGCAGAAGACGGCCAAGGACTCAATGTATCCAGTCGGCCTGTGCCAGCGATTCCGCACCAGTTTGGGAAATTGGCGGAGACTTTGCGGGGAGAACGCGATCGCAAGTTCAATATCTGGCTTGTCTCCGCCCAACCGTCTCGCTCTGTGGCGCTGCTGCAAGAACACGACTGCCCCGCCCAGTTTGTCCCTAATCCGCGTGATTATCCTGCCATCGACAAACTCCAGGACCAGCGCACCCCCGTAGCGGTCAAATACTCCGGTCTCGCTGAACTCGAAGGTTTTATTCTCCCCACCTTTCGGATGGTGCTGGTCACTGACCGGGAGTTCTTTGGTCAGCATACCCTTGCTACCCCGACCTATATTCGCAAACGACGGCGGGCTGCGTCTAAGCAAGTAGACCCCAACAAGCTAGAGCCAGGGGATTACGTCGTTCACCGTACTCACGGCATCGGCAAATTCCAAAAGCTAGAAAGCCTCACTATTAATTTTGAGACCCGCGACTATCTCGTCATTCAGTATGAAGACGGCCTGCTGCGAGTCGCCGCCGATATGGTCGATTCGCTCTCCCGGCTGCGGACCAGCAAGGAGAACCCACCGAAGCTCCATAAGATGTCCGGCAAGGCTTGGGAGAAGACCAAAACCAAGGTCCGCAAGTCGATCAAAAAGCTGGCGGTGGATTTGCTCAAACTTTACGCGAAGCGATCTCAACAGCAGGGCCACGTATTCCCCATTGATCAGCCCTGGCAGGCTGAAATGGAAGACTCTTTCCCCTATCAGCCCACCCCCGATCAGCTCAAGGCCGCTCAAGACGTAAAGCGCGATATGGAAAGCGAGCGTCCAATGGATCGTCTCGTCTGCGGTGATGTCGGCTTTGGCAAAACGGAAGTTGCGATTCGGGCCATTTTTAAGGCAGTGACGGCCCACAAACAGGTCGCATTCCTAGCCCCCACAACCATTCTCACGCAGCAGCATTACCACACCATTCAGGAACGGTTTGCTCCCTACCCGATCCAGGTGGGCCTTCTCAACCGATTCCGAACCGCTGACGAACGCAAAGATATTCAAAGACGCCTCCAGACGGGCGAACTCGATATTGTGGTGGGCACCCATCAGCTTCTCGGCAAAGACGTCGCCTATAAAGATCTCGGATTGCTGGTGATCGACGAAGAACAACGGTTCGGCGTCAATCAAAAAGAAAAAATCAAAGCCCTCAAAACTGAGGTAGATGTGCTGACACTCAGCGCCACCCCGATTCCGCGAACGCTGTATATGTCTCTATCCGGCGTCCGGGAGATGAGTTTGATTACCACCCCACCCCCTTCTCGCCGTCCGATTAAAACGCATTTATCGCCCTATCGAACTGAAGTGATTGGCAGCGCCATTCGTCAGGAACTCGATCGCGGGGGGCAGATTTTCTATGTTGTCCCGCGAGTGGAAGGGATTGAAGAGGTCGCCGCTAAGTTAAGGGAACTTGCGCCGAATGCTAAACTTGCGATCGCCCACGGTCAAATGCAAGAGGGCGAACTCGAAGCCACCATGCTCACCTTCAGCAACGGCGACGCTGAAATTCTTGTCTGCACTACCATCATCGAATCAGGCTTAGACATCCCTCGTGTTAACACCATTCTGATTGAAGACTCGCAAAAGTTTGGCCTCTCCCAGCTTTACCAGCTCCGGGGTCGCGTCGGTCGGGCCGGAATTCAGGCCCATGCATGGCTGTTTTATCCTAAACAAAACACTCTCTCAGCCGCAGCTCGTCAACGCCTCCGCGCCCTGCAAGAGTTCACCCAGCTCGGCTCTGGCTATCAGCTCGCCATGCGCGACATGGAAATTCGCGGCGTTGGCAATCTTTTAGGTGCAGAACAATCCGGTCAGATGGATGCGATCGGCTTTGATTTATACATGGAAATGCTAGAGGAATCGATTAACGAGATTCGCGGTCAAGAGATTCCGACCGTGGACGATACGCAGATAGATCTGTCGCTGACGGCCTTTATTCCAGCGGACTACATTCAAGATCTTGATCAGAAGATGAGCGCCTATCGGGCGGTGGCGGCAGCGAAGGATAAAAAAGAACTCACCCAGCTTGCGGTGGATTGGACTGATCGATATGGGGCTATCCCCACATCAGCCCAGCAGCTCATCCGCATTGTAGAACTGAAGCAAGTTGCTAAATCTCTTGGTTTTTCAAGGATTAAACCCGAAGGCAAACAGCATGTAATGTTAGAAACTCCAATGGAAGAACCCGGCTGGAAGCTCTTGCAAGAAAAGCTGCCTACTCATCTTCAGACTCGTTTCGTCTACACTCCTGGCAAGGTGACGGTGCGCGGTTTGGGTATGTTGAAAGCAGACCAGCAGCTTGAAAACCTTATTGACTGGCTCAGTAAAATGCAGGGAGCTTTACCTGAAGCGGTTCCGGGATAGATTTTAAAGAACAATGATCTTTTCCACTCACGCTAATTGAAACCAGTGGGCATCCTAATGCTGGGAGCAAATATTAAGGCCAGCATATGAAAGCTTTTGAGGAAAATGTCATAAATTTGATTGAGGAGATGGTCGATATATTTCAAGAGAAAGCACAAAGCAAACAGATATCAGAGCGTATTGTTCGAGGTCGGAAACCTGCCTCTGCTAGTGATTTTGAAGAGTACCTAGCGAAACTTGTTGAAAAGCATACTCCTGAAGATATTTACATAAAAGTCGATAGTCCTCTATCTTTCAAAGCTCCTTCGGTAAAGAGAAAAAAACGATCTATCCAGATATTGCTTTGATCCAGTCAGATAAACTCATCGGCATTATTGAGGCCAAGATAGATTTAGGCTATTTATCGACAACGTGGGCACAAGCCAGACACCAGCTAATAGATGACTTGATAGCAGTTGGCAAAGTTGCGAATCGTGGTCGTGAGCTGACAGTCTCAAATTCGTTACGTCTTTCAACAGTGATTCTGACCGAGCATAACGGTCGCGGTAAACAAAAAGAGTCTCTTGAGCCAGCCAATCCCATAACCCTGCTTTCAAAAGAGCATAAGCATCCTGGTGATGACACAATTGAGAAAGAGTCATTTATGAAACAAATCAAAAAAGATCCTGAACGTCAAGAGTGGCAGCGTCTTCATAAATTCATCACTGACTTAGGATCGTGGATTAAATAATATCCAGAATTAGGCCATCTGGGGCTTAGCCGTATAGTTCCATTTTGGCAGGTAAGCATCAAAAACAATTTCCATTGATTCCTTAAACTCCTGGGTGACTTTTCGACCCGTTTGATAGACCTTATCTAATACCGTTGTAAAGACCTGCAGACCCGTTTTAGTCTGGGAGCATCCCACTTTCGACAAAACATTGCCAAGATGATCTGAAACCATTGATTCCGCTGTTGCCTACAAGAGTATATCTGCGAAAGTGGGATGCTCCCTTTTAGTCTTGGCTGTCCCCATCAACTCTTTAACAATTTGCACCGTCTCAAAAATGACACCTTCACAAACAGGGTATCAACTTAAGACGGGACAAGTTGTATAGAGGGCTTTCTGGACATTTTGGGTTTTAATGTACGTCGTGCCCTGGGCAAGCTACGGTGTACACACAAGTCCTCCCAGAGCGGTTTTCCACCCGATAAAAATGGATTCAAACCGCCTCAGCCCATGAACTAAGGTGGGCATTCCAGGCGGTCTTTGAGAGCGATAGGC
>JBHJNL010000126.1:0-9606 GCA_050330855.1 Thermosynechococcaceae cyanobacterium
AGTGTATGGCATCCTTATTGAGAATTTTGAGTTTTTCAGGTGCCTCAATACAGGCGACAAACGCCATAGGTAGCGCTTGGGAAATTTTATAATCTAAATCTAGAGCCTGAGTAGTTACGAAAAAACCTTGAATTTGACCCGAAATACTTTTGAAGGATTGGTTTATTCCTCAGAAGGAATCGACACATCTGGCCTGATTGACGGAACTCCCCCCTAGCTCCGTCTAACGAGTCAAAGACTGCTTAAGGTACAGGTCTAATGATACCGTCAACTGAACCTGTAGAAGGGATTTCAGCTTGCACATTTCCACCAATGAAAACAGTGTCTGCTGCGGGAGAAGAACCAAAGGCACGCGTGATGCTTTCTACGTTGCCGTGACGAATTAACTTAGGGGACTTGTAAGCGCTTTTCATGAATATAAAGCTCCTCAACTGTAAATGTGGAATGGGTATTGAGTATCTATAGTAGCTCGTTTTCTTGAAATACACAATAGATTTAAGATGTTGCCGACATAAACGGTAGATTAAAAGCTAATTTGCCGTTTTTTAGCCCATCAAGAACAATTGACCAGTGCTTGTACGATAGCAAGAAGGCGACTGCGGAGGCGACATGATCGCGCTAATAGATCAAGTCTGATCTTGATTTTGATAAAGGGTCTTGAGAAGGCTTTCTAATTGTTCAGACGAACTACCGTCAATCAGCGCATCAAAAACCTCTGAGAACCTGGCGGCGGTTTCACCCAGGGTCGGACTCATATCCCAAACGTCTTGTACCCATTCCCGTGCGGTCTCATCAACGAAAATAAGGCGATCTAGTTTTTGTCTCACTTCACGATTAGATTGAGGCATAAGCTACCAGGTGGGGTCACTAAACAGATTGATGGTCAGTTGGGGGTGTCCCGGCGGCACTGAGCTGATACAGCAACAGCGATCGCCCAATTCTTCAATTTCAACTTCGCAGGCATGGCAAGATCCCATTAAACACCCGGTGGGGATAGTAATACCAGCTCGCTGGGCAACCGTTAGCAATCCTTCGCCGACTTGGGCTTCGACAGTGATGTTATCCGGTAAGAAACAAACAGAGACACTCACAATGGTAATTCTGTAGAGAACGACAAGGCAGATACCTGCCCCCTATCGTTCCTACTGTAATCTAGCTAATAGCTAATTTGCAGCGTCACCGAAGACCGCACTTCTTGCTCACCACCGATGACTGGCTGAGGAGCGATAACAGCTTCTCCCTGCAGCTTTGTATCACGAGAGAATTGTTGGGTCTCCAATGGTCTTGGGGATGAGGCTCCATTGATCTGAATGCCCACAATCTCTTTAGGCGTAAAGCCGAGAGATTCTAAAACAACTTTTGCCTGTTCTTGGGCATCTTGAGTAGCGGTTTTTAAGGCATCTTTTTGGGCAGATGCGATCGCAGCCTCCGTCGCCATAAACGAAACCCCATCAATGCGGCTGGCCCCCGCTTTAACCGCCTCATCCATCAAGACACCAGCTTTATCAATAGAGGTCTGAAAACTGACCACATTTCGGCCCTGGTAGCCCACGAGGGTTTGTTTATTGTCAGTGTATTGATACTCAGCATTCAGGCTAATTCCGGTCGTCTGCAGCTTATCGACCTGGCGCGACTTCAAAAAATTCACCACCGCATTCGAGCGACGCGCCACCTCTTGTTGCACAGCGTCGGCAGACTTGCCCTGCACCTCAACACCCAGATTAATTGTTGCTAACGTCGTTTGGATATTCTCAACCCCTTGCCCCGTCACAGTCAGAGTTTTGAGGACTTCTTGCGCCATTGCAGGGAAGGGAGCTATCAGAGTCAGAAGCACGACAGCGGACCATGAAACAGAACGAATCTGGGACGGTTGAATCCAGCGAGAAAGACGAGACATTGCAGCAACCCTAGCAAAGAATAGTTGGCATTATAGTCTTCTATCTTCGCCTCTAGGTTCCAGACCATCAGGATGGTTACAGAAACCGTAACTGGGATATTGTCAAGATAGAAGCAGGAGTTAGAGCTTTACCCTGCATTTGACCCCTTACACCGTCCTCGGAGCGTTGCTACATGACCTATTGCCTAGGCATCAAAACCCACGATGGTTTAGTGATGGCGGCTGATTCGTTGACCAATGCTGGAGTCGATTATGTGTCTAAGGTGCAAAAGCTGTTTGATTTCTCTCGGCCTGGAGAGCGGGTCATTCTCATTAGCAATGCCGGTAATCTGTCCATGACCCAGAACGTACTCACTCTGGTGCGGCGAGATATCAAGAATAAAGCAGAAAATGGCATCTACGATCTGCCCACGATGTTTGAGGTGGCGCAATACCTAGGGCAAAGGGTCCGTGCAGTGGCCGATGAGAACCGGAGCTGGATGCAGCAGGACAAAATTGATTTCTCCTGTAGTTTTTTGTTGGGGGGGCAAATTAAAGGGGAAGCCCCAGAACTATATATGATCTACAGCCAAGGGAATTTTTTGCGGGCAACCAAGGAAACACCCTATCTGCAAATTGGTGAAATTAAGTATGGCAAGCCGATTCTAGACCGAACGATCACCTATGAAACCCATCTAGATGAAGCCGCTAAATGTGCGCTGCTCTCGCTCGATTCAACGATGAAGTCAAATATTTCGGTTGGTCCCCCCATCAATATGGTCATGTACGAGGCCGACAGCCTTGAGATTGTGCATCAGGTCAAGTTCTTTGATGGCGATCCCTACCTCAACCGCATCCGGCAATCTTGGGAGCAGTCAGTTAAGCAAGCTTTTCAAGAATTGCCCAGTCCAGACTGGCGGCGGGTTAACATGCGAGATCAAGAGGATAATTGGTTATCCCCCAGTAATATTATTCCTGACTAAAGCAATTCGATTGATACCTCTGTCTCTAAGGTCGTGGTGCAACCAGGGCGATGGGTGCCTGAAATAGGAACAGTGCTGCGGTGCTGATAGCTAGAGACGAGGGTAATGTGGCGATCGCACACCACTAACCCTAACGTCGGGTCATATCCCCGCCAGCCTGCACCGGGTAAATACACCTCAACCCAAGCATGGAGTGTCTGCGCGAAGGTTGGATCTCCTTGCTCATAGCCGCTCACAAATCGGGCTGCTAGACCCACTGATCGGCAGGCAGCCATAAACAGCACCACAAAATCACGACAAGATCCGGTTCTTTTATTCCAGGTGAGGTCAGCAGGCCAGGGTGGGCCTGTGGGCCGCTCTTGGTATTGGCACTGGTCGTAAATGTGCTGATTTAAAGCCGAGAGGAACTCGACGGTATTCCAGTTGACGGCTACTGCGATCTCTTGGGCCAGTTGGGTCGCGACTGGAGCGTTCCCAGACTCTAAGGAAGGCGCGAGAGCCGTACGAATGGAGCTGGGATAGTCGATGGGGCATTCGGTTGCCCAAGGTTCTAAGAGGTAATTAAAAGGGTTAGTGATCTCGGTGGCGACGGTTGAAATGGCCGTAATCGTCAGGGTATTGATAGGTTGAGAGGGCCACCAGCACCTTGCGATCGCATTGTCTTCCGCATCTAACAATTGCGTGAGGCCCACTGGCTCCGGCACAATAGTTAGCTCATGCGCCTCTAGGGTTTGAAAACTATCGGAGCGCGGACGCAGGCGCAGCACATGGGGGTCTAAAATCGCAGGCTGTTCGTAGCGATAGGTGGTGACATGGCTGATTTGATACCGCACGCTTAACTGCTAGACCTCTTGATATAAATAGCGGACGGCCTTGCCTTGGCTCCTCGGACCCCCCAATTCTGGGAGGAGAGTCTTAAAAGATCTCGTCATCGTAATAACCCAGGATTCATACAAGAGATCCGCTATGCTGAGTCGCGACCGTCTGGCTCTGGGACTGACTTTGGCTCTGGCTCTGGCCTTGATTTTGGCTCTGAGTCGCGGCCTCTAGCGGGGGCAGTGCCAAGAACGTTTCATAAATGCTGGTGTTGACCTCGTTCATTTGTTGCTGAAGCTGGTCTAAAAACTCATGGATGCCCCGCTCAATAATCTCTTCAATGGTGAGATACTCTAGCTCAGAGCGCAGACGCCCCACAGCCCGCTCAATAGGAATATGCCAAGACCCTAGGGGCGTTCCGGTAATCCGATGCAGCGACTGCTCCGCCTGCCAGAGGCAAAACTGAATTGAGCGAGGAAACTCTGCATCGAGAATCAGAAATTCCGATACCCCCGCAGGGGTAATCCGGTGCTGTTTGCTCCGCTTTCGGTACATTTCATAGGCACTGGCGGACTTCAATAAAGCCATCCATCCCAGTTCGTCTAAGAGGGTGCCGACATCGGTGGCCGACGGGAGCAGCACGTAATATTTAACATCTAGAATGCGGGAGGTTTTATCGGCCCGCTCTAAGAAACGACCCAGCCGCCCAAAGTGCCATGCTTCATTCCGAGTTAAGGTCGCATCCGTAATTCCCACAAAGGCATGACTGGCCTGCTTAACCTGTTCAAGAAAGTCACTGAGATCCGAGACAGATAGGTTCTTGGAAGCCTCAGAGACCATCTGATGGGACGCATTAATCTGACTCCACATTGCTGAGGAGATAATCTCGCGCACGGAACGGGCATTCTCGCGAGCGCTCTGAAAACAGGAAAAAATCGAGTTGGGATAGTTCTGATCAAAGGTTAAAAACTGAATGACGTTTTCGGCCGTCGCTTCGCCGTAGTGTTCTTCAAAGAAAGCGCGATCGCCCGTCGTCGTCACCAGCGGTTGCCACTGCTGCTCAATCCCCATCGGGACATCTAGCATCAGGTTTACGTTGACCTCTAGAAATCGAGCGACGTTTTCAGCCCGTTCGATATAGCGATTGAGCCAGTAGATAGAATCGGCAACACGACTAAGCATAGACTTACTGACACAATACCCACGTATCTTTACTGCCCCCACCCTGGGATGAATTCACCACCAGCGATCCCTTTTTCAAAGCGACCCGCGTCAATCCACCAGGATGCACATAAATATCCTGACCGTACAGAATATAGGGCCGTAGATCAACATGACAGCCCACGAACTCCTGTTCCACAATGGTGGGAACGCGAGACAGGCAAAGCGTCGGCTGGGCGATATATTTACGCGGGTTAGCCTTGATTTTCTCAGCAAATTCTTCTCGTTCGGCCTGTGTCGATTGAGTGCCCACTAACATCCCGTAGCCTCCTGACTCATCAGCAGATTTAACCACGAGCTGATCGAGGTTGGCTAAAACATGCTGCAACTGCTTGGGTTCCCAACACAGATAGGTGGGGACGTTGGCTAAAATCGGATCTTCGCCCAGATAATAGCGAATCATTTCAGGGACGAAGGCGTAAATCACTTTGTCATCAGCAATGCCGGTACCGAGGGCATTTGCAATCGCAACCCGTCCTTCTCGATACACCTGCATTAGCCCCGGCACCCCCAGCAAAGAGTCTGCCTGGAACTCTAGGGGGTCTATAAAGGTGTCATCAATACGGCGATAGACCACATCGACGCGCTGCAGTCCTTGGGTCGTCCGCATCTGCAAATAGCCATCTGTCACCACCAGATCGCGGCCTTCTACTAGCTCCACACCCATTTGCTGAGCCAGAAAAGAGTGTTCAAAATAGGCTGAGTTAAACATTCCTGGGGTGAGCACCACAACGGTAGGATTCGAAATATTCCCTGGGACTAGATGCAGCAGTGTATTGAGCAAATAGCTGGGGTATTCATCCACCGGCTGAATCGGGATCTCTTCAAACACCTGCGGAAAGGTACTTTTCATCACTCGCCGATTTTCGAGCACGTAGGACACCCCTGATGGGCAGCGCAGATTATCTTCGAGGACGTACCATTCACCGTTGCGATCGCGCACCAAATCAGACCCGGTGATATGGCACCAAACGCCTTGGGGTGGATTCAGACCCATGCAGGGTTTCTGGAATCCGGTCGCAGAAAAAATTAGCTCTGCTGGAATCTTGCCGTCTTTGAGAATCTTTTGGTCGTGATAGATATCGTCAATAAATAGGTTGAGGGCATGAATCCGCTGCTTGAGTCCCTGTTCTAGGTGGCTCCATTCCTGGGCTGAAATGATGCGGGGAATGACGTCAAAGGGGAAGATGCGATCGCTGCCTTGGTTGTCACCATAAACCCCAAAGGTCGCCCCTAGCTTGAAAAGTGCCTGCTGCGCCGCCTGCTGCCGCTGCAGCAATTCGCCAGCACCGAGCTGGTGAATGCGGTCTACCAGAGCGGCTCCTGCATCTCTGGGTTGATTGGGAGCTTGAAATAGTTCGTCATAGAAATCATCCAACTCATAGGTATCAAATCTCACGACACTCTCTCTTGACACTCCAGGCAAAGGATTTCGCGTACACCTATTACAGAGGGCAAGGTACCTGCTATCTGTATCACCAGATACGGAAGCTTCGTATTCCTGAGACTATAAGCTCTTTTTTTACGGAGCTGTCACCTTGCGTTTAGCGTCTCCGGCCGTTCAGGATTCGATCAAGAGGGCGGATTTTGCTTGAGCATATTCATTGCCATTTCCATACTCACCTTGAGACGATTCATCGAAGCCGCCAAGACTCCGATTTCATCGTTGGCATCATGCTCATAGTCAGAGTTGAGATTGCCCGTACTCACCTCCCGTGACCAGTTCGCCATCTCTTTAATGGGAGAGACCACCGCAAAGTTCAAGAATAGGTTGAGGGCTACCACCGCAATTAAGAAGCCGATGGCAAGAATTCCAATGACCAAGAACTGAAGTCTACGGGCATCGGCAAGCACCTGTCCCGCAGGGACTGAGATGGTTTGGGCACCGACAATTTCATTGAGCTTCCAGCCAAAACCATTGTCTCGACCGTAGGTTGCCAGTTGGCTTTTGGGTGCTGCTTCAGGGGTGCTGTGGCAGCGCAGACAGCTCTCTTGTTTGATCGCAATGGGGCGGGCCACGTAATATAAGTCGCCGCTAGGAAGAGAGCGAAAGCCTGACTGTGTTTTCAGGTTAGGGTTCTTACGAAACGTCTCAACGATACCCGCTTCAAATGTATCCGTCTTGTCGCGTAAGTTGGTGGGGTTGAGGGTGGCCTCTTTATAGAAAAAATCTGTATAGGCATCCCGTTTACGCAGGTACTCAAATACTTCACGGGCTGAATACCCCGGCACGGTTTGAGGCAAGAATTGATCTTCTGTTTCAAGGCGATCTGCTAGTTCAGGGTTGACCTGCAGGCGAGTATAGTCGCGGACAGAATCCATGGTTTCAATGAGCACTAATGCTTTTCGTGTCACTTCCTGTTCGGCATTGGCTTGCAGCACATTAGAGAGAATCAGGCCGTTAACGATCACAATCACAATGAAAATAACAAACAGGATGAGGTTCAGCTTCATCCCCAACTTGAAATTTTTTAACATTCTTAATTCTCCATGCCCTGTGATCAACGGAGGGCAGCCCCCTAGGACCTCAACAATTTTGGTGAGCCTAAAACCCTAGTCAAAGTGTAGAGCAGAAGCCTCGACTCCTGAGCTTTTTTATAGATTTATGATCCTGGGCACGTCTCTGAACAATAGGATGTAGCACCAGCAGAGAAGATGTCTACAACTTGTGTCGCATGTCTTTCGTAACTTTCTGCATGGTTTCGCAACCTGTAGAGAAGTATCGAGCTACACTAGCGTCGGCCATCACTCGGCTGAACTGTTTAAACAACTTGATTTGAGATGCTCCTGTCACGCCGTTTGTTTCTATCTTGCTCTTTAATTACAGTGCTGCTGTCAGCCTGTGGCTCCACAGGGTCAAAGACACAAAAACGTCTCACAATAGGTATTGTCAGCTATGGCGAGGGACAGCAATCGCTTGAGCAGTTTGAAGATTTGAAAGTGCATCTCGAAGGGAGTCTCAAGAGCTTGATTGAGATAGAGCCGGCCTTTAATGAACGACAGGCGATTCAGCAGATCGAGCGGCAAAGTTGGGATATTGTTTTTGCGCCGCCTGGATTAGCTGCGATCGCAATTTCTCAAGAGCAATATATTCCACTCCTACCCCGTGAAGGGGGGATCAAAGGGCAGTCTGTGATTGTTGTACTAGACAATAGTCCGGCAAAATCCCTGAAAGATTTAGCCAATCAGCCCCTTGCTCTGGGGCAAGAAGGATCGGCAACAGGCTATTACTTACCCGTATTCAACCTGTATGGCCTCACCCTATCAAAGGTCACGCTGGCCCCAACGCCAAAGGCTGTTCTGCAGTTTCTAGAAGAAGGTAAAGCTGCCGCTGGAGCGCTATCAGTGGCTGAATTTGAGCAGTATCGCTCAGACTTTAGTAGCACAAAGTTTCGCATCTTATTTCGAGATTCCCATACGGTGCCAGCGGGTTCAGTCTTAGTGGGACCGACGGTAGAGCGAAATTTTCAAAAAGAAATTCAATCCGCCCTTGAGGCAGCGGGGTCTCCGGTGGCAGCCTCAGCCGGTTATATCACCAATGCCGCTCCCCCTGACTACAGCTATTTAATTAAGGTCGTCAAGCAGGTTCGCCCCATTGCTAAACGCATCAAGGAGACGCCTGCTCCTCTCTATGAACAAAAATGAGGTGAGGGTGCATGGTGATTAGAACGGTTCAAGCATCAGATCTGCCTGAGATTGCCCGTCTATTTTACGAGACAGTGCATCACGTTAATGCTAGAGACTATACGCCTGAACAAATTGAGGCATGGGCACCAGAGATTTATGCCCCTTCCTATTGGCAGGAGCGATTTGACCAGTACCAAGTGTATGTTGCCAAAGAACAGGGGCAGGTCGTGGGATTTTCAGAGTTTGAGTCCACCGGCCATATTGATTGTTTCTACGTGCATTACCAATGGCAGCGATGCGGTGTGGGTACTCAGCTGATCGCTCAAATTGAAACGGAGGCGCACATTCAAAATATCCCCCGACTCTTTGCAGATGTCAGCGTCACTGCACGACCCTTTTTTGAACGCCACGGTTTTGTCGTGGAACGGGAGCAAGAAAGACTATACCGTGATGTACTGTTTCAGCAGTTTTTGATGGTGAAGTCTCTCGTCCCAGACGATTCGAGGTCAACCGATGATGAGTTGATAGGGCGATTGAGGGATGCGATCGCAAATCTAGTCTGGCTCAGTGAGGCTGATTACCCCCTAGAGCTACAGATCTGGGAGGAGCCATCTTCTGAACCTTTGACCGCAGAGGAATTGCTGGCGCTAGTGAGTGCCCCACCAGAGTCAACCCTTACCGAAGTGGACTTCGCTCAATTCTTGGAGCCAGCCACCCAATGCCAGGATTGGTATGGAGATGAAGAGGTTGCGATCGCCCAGCAATACCAGCGCCTCGTGGACCTTTTGCAAGCAACGCTCAATAACCTCCAGGTATTCAAAGTGGGCAAACAGGAAATAGATATCTATATTATTGGCAACACCCCTGCTCACCAATGCATCGGGATTACAACAAAAGCAATAGAAACTTAATGCCTATTCTGCCCTAAGCGACAAAAGGTGGCTTCTCGTAGGGCTTGAGAGACAAGTCAGAATACCCACTCAAAACTATCCCTGCCTTTTAAGGGCACTCCAAAGATTCTCTGGTCGATACGCCCGTCACAGGGTTAACACCATCTGCGGTTTTACACAGTTCAACCAGTTG
>JBHJNL010000127.1:0-67370 GCA_050330855.1 Thermosynechococcaceae cyanobacterium
CGTCATTGGAGTAGATGAACTCATTGCGGTACCTTTCATTGCCGATCTGGAATTAGATCAACCGATGTTTCTCGCTAATTCAGTGCTTTGGTATCGGCTTGTGAGAAATCCAGGTTTACTAGTTCTGCGCTACTCATGGAATTTATTTTAGCCAAGCTCAGAGCCTGCAATCCTATATTTTTCGTAAACCCCTGGGACGATTACGTGAAAGGCTAAGTCAGAGGCTCTTATCTCTTATAGTAGTTTTCAGAACTGCTTTAATCTTAGGCTTATACCTAGGTCTAATGCATTGATTGACGTGAAATCATATGCTTGTGTTGTCGAGGAAAACACCTAGAAATCTCTCAACAGCAGGTAGTAACTATGGATTTTATCGAGCGTTTTTTTCAAAGAGTTTTTGGCAGTATGCTGTCTCGAATTCGATACAGCTTTACTTCATCTATTGAGCGCCAAGTTAGAACATCAGTTGAGCAGCAATACGATCGTGCGGTCTCATCGAAGGGCAAAAAATCAAATGGTCTTCAAGGCTCAGAGTCTGACTGAACGGTCAATATATACTTTTTGAATTACTGATGCAAGAGTTAGAAGATAGCCGTTTACTTCAACCGAAAGTCTAATTTATTTCAAGAGACTTACCTTTATCTTGATGATATCAAAGCACATTAGTACCTCCACATGCTGAACTCCCTTCTTCAAACTCTCGCAGAAATTTTAGCCACTGGTACTGCCCTTGCTAGTACTGAGCAGATTGACTTTAGTCATCCTTCGATGTTTCTACGAGAGGCCGGTAGAGGGTCATCATTGAATCTCCATCTGTATGATGTGCGCGCCAGTCGGCAAATGCCTTCAATGGGGCGTCAGGTAGAACGCCATTATGAGGGCGGACGACCAGTTGCCCGCATTCAACGGGGAGCCAGTTGGTTTGATGTTTCTATTCTGCTAACGGTTCGCGATCAGACAGTACTCGGTGAACACCGCTTGTTTTCTGAAGCCCTGTCTTTATTGATGCGCCATCCTAGTTTGCGAGAGGAATTTCTGGCATCAGATCTCCAAGGCTATGGTGACTTGCCAATATCTCTGTCACGCGATCCACCGATAGATATTGGGAGTTTATGGAGTTCTCTGTCTGCTCCTATCCGCCCTGCGATTTATCTAACGGTTACGGTTCCGTTTAACCCTTGGAAGAAGACTACTGTTCCTCTGGTCGTCGAACGACACTTGGGAGAGAGCAGTCGGTTCCCAGGTTCTATGGGCGAAGAATTAGCGGCGCGGCAGGTTGCGATCGCAGGTCTTGTCAAAAATGAACTCACAAGGAGGCCTATTAAGAAAGTGAAAGTCATGCTCGAAGGCACAGAGAAGGCCGTCACCACTGATCTAGAGGGACTATTCTTC
The DNA here is from genome assembly GCA_050330855.1 of Thermosynechococcaceae cyanobacterium. Classification (GTDB taxonomy): domain Bacteria; phylum Cyanobacteriota; class Cyanobacteriia; order Thermosynechococcales; family Thermosynechococcaceae; genus RCC1774. Next base: position 1,393 of record JBHJNL010000127.1, read on the forward strand.
TTTGAAAATCTGAGAGCTGGCAGCTACATTTTGCAGTTAAAGCGCTTTGGCTATCAGACGCAAAACTGCAATGTTTTAGTCGATCAGAAAATTGATACCCCAAAAGAAATTTTTCTGATGCCTTCTTAACACTCTCATTGAGACTTCCAGACTTTTTCATCACAGTAAATACGGAGTAAATTCATGGCTAGATTAGATTATTCGGCTCCCGGCGTATACGTAGAAGAGGTAGACAGAGGCAGTCGCCCCATTGACGGCGTTAGTACCTCGGTCGCAGGCTTTATCGGCTTTACCGAAGATATTCGAGATGGCGCTGAACTCTTTAAGCCCATCCTGATCACAACTTGGACGCAATACCTGCGCCACTTTGCAAAACCTAACTCAGATGGGTATACCGATTTTGATGCCTATCTCCCCTTTTCAGTTCGAGGGTACTTCCTTAATGGTGGTGGCCGATGCTGGGTAACCAGTATTGGGACTCAACTGCCAGGGATGAAACAAGTTGACGTGCAGGAAGAGACACCGGCCTTAGAAATTCCTCGACGCGGCAACCGCCCCAGCTTAAAGCTGAATCTACTGCCCCAGCAATCTGAAGAGGGTTCTGTCAACGTTGAAATTATCAATGGCTTTCCTCGAGCGCTGCCGCCTGGGAACGATTTAGACGAGTTAAGCATTGAAGAGGATGGGACAACCGGACGAAGCTCACAGCCTCCGACCGCAAATGATACTGGAGAATTCTTTGATATCAGAATCTCTCGGAATGGCGAGATATTAGAGCAGTTTGAACACCTAAGCATGGACCCTGAGCCTCAAGCTGCGACCTATGTCGTCGAGGCATTGAGAGACTCTCAATATGTTGCTATTGACGATATTGCTCAACCAGGGCAACCCCTGGCGCGCCGTCCCTTAAATGGTGAGTATGAAGTCCAGGCTCCAGTTGCAAATACAACACCAGAAAAGTTCACTCAAAAAGTGGAAGGGGTGCGGGATGATCGCACCGGGGTACGCGGTATCTTTGAAATCGATGAGATTACAATGCTGGCCTTCCCTGACTTGATGCGTGCCTATGAGGTCGGCCTCATTGATCTCGATCAGGTTCACGGCGTCATGGAGACAATGGTGAGCTTATCGGAAGGATCCAGTGATGGAGATATTCCGGGTGGCTCTAATCGGATGGTGCTTCTTGATCCTCCTCCCGATCAGACCCGTCCCCAGGATGTGGTCAATTGGTTGGAGGCCTTTGGCCGCCGGTCTATGTTCTCGGCCATGTACTATCCCTGGATCAAAGTTCCTAACCCTCGTAAAGCAGGGCGACCCATTCTTGTCCCACCTAGCGGACACATGATGGGGGTTTGGGGACGCACAGATGAGTCCCGTGGTGTTCATAAAGCGCCAGCGAATGAGGTGCCTAGAGGCGTAACGGGGCTTGCCTATGACGTTAACTTTCGTGAGCAGGAACTCCTGAACCCCTTGGGCATTAACTGCATTCGTAAGTTTCCTAATCGCGGTATTCGTATCTGGGGTGCTCGAACCCTGGTTGAACCCGACAAAACTGAGTGGCGCTACATTAGCGTTCGACGTTTGATTAGCTACATTGAGCGCTCTATTGAAATGGGGACTCAGTGGGCGGTGTTCGAGCCGAACGATGAGAGGCTATGGAGCAAGGTTCGGTATGTCGTCAGTAGCTTTTTAGAGCGAATCTGGCGAGAGGGCGCTCTAGTGGGGAAAGTACCTCAGCAAGCTTTCTTCGTGAAATGCGATGAAGAGATCAATACGCCTGAAACAATGGCGCTGGGCCGTTTATATGTTGAAATCGGTGTCAGTCCAGTCCGACCGGCTGAATTTGTAGTCTTCCGAATCAGTCAAATGAATTTCCAAGAGGATCAAATGGATGCTTAATGCATTGATTCAAGTTGGTTCTGATCACAAATCATAAACTAGGAGACATATTATGCCAGCTACAGAAAAATTAGTAACGAGCTTCGGGGTCGATCTCGGCTCAGGTGGTGACTTCCCGATTCTAGGAGTTCGAGGCTTGAAAACTCAAGTGGCAACATCTAGCCATAATACAGGCAATACCTTAGATGGCAGTTTTGGGAATAATCCAGTCCCAGGTCCACGTAAACCTGAGAATGTCACGATTGAATTTGCTTTGACTGACAGTAGAGAAGTCTTTAAATGGTTTGACACCGTCAATCCGAAAGGTGGGAAAGGTCGCCAGTATGACGTTAAAGATATGACGGTCTATGGCTATGACGAAGATATGGAACCCCTGATGGAGATCAAGCTAGTGGGGGCTTACCCCATTCGCTGGAAACTGGCGTCAGTGGGTGCTGCTGAAGATGGTCTTCTCAAAGAAGAAGTGGAGTTTGTCATCACAAATATCGAGAAGGTGAAGTAATTTAGCGTGGAGCATAAATCTAGAAATAAAAACTAAGCTTATGCTTCACAATACCAGTCCAATAAATCTCATTCTGTCAAGAACAAAAATAGGCTGATCTAGAACTTTTCTAAATCTATACACTAGGAGAAAAATAATGCCACGAACAGTAAGAGCAATTGCCTACGCCTCTTCCTATGAGCTTGAAATTCCTGGAGAGACTGAGAATATACCAATCTCAGGCATTGAAGAGGTATCGGCCTACGTAGAAACGTCTAAACATAACATCGGGAACAAGGCAAAGGAACAACTTAACAAGCCGGTATCTGGCCCCCGCCAACCTGGAGATGCTGTTTTCACCGCGCCCGTAACGACGCAGAACAAGCTATATGAATGGTACAACAAAGTCAATCCTGTGGGTGGCGTAGGGCGTGATCTATCAGGCAACTTGAAGCCTCCTTCACTCATCATCAAAGGCGCAGATGAGGATCAGATTCTACAGATCGAGATGGATGATGCATTTCCCTTTTCGGTTGAATGGACAGATTTAGATTCTTCTTCTGCAGAGATTACGGGAGAAAAAATCACAATAAAATGCACAGACATTGACTGCATGTAATTCTGATCAACCTCATTTTTGACAACTTGAGAAGGTGTTTGCAAACATCTTCTCAAGCTCAATGTATTGGCTTTCAAATTCACCGGAGAATGACCATATGGGCATCAAGCAAAGAGCACAAAGCATGTACCAGGATCCAGATCCGATCTCTAATTCTAGGTTTGGTGTGGAGCTTGAGTTAGATGGTGCGAACGGAACGGATGGCTACTTCATGGAATGTCTGGGTATCAACCATACCCAAGATGTCGTTGAATTCTGTGAGGTTACACCCAACAAATGGGGACAGAAAGCAGATAAGGGCCAAGTGGTCAGAACAAAGCTTCCTGGCAATGTCAGGAGTGGCAACATTACACTCCGTCGAGGCTTAATCAAGTCCATGGTTATATGGGACTGGCTTGAGGATGTAGAGGGAGGGAAATGGGCTGATAAGCGAAAAAGCTTTACTCTAAATTTTTATAACAGCGATAGCACGCGGGTTGTTGAATTAAAGTTTGAACGTGCTTGGCCCACCGGTTACAAGCTGGGCGACACTAGTGCCCATGACTCAGAGATTGCAATTGAAGAGCTTGAAATTGCGTTTGAAGGATTTAAGCGGATCGAGGCGGGTGGCCTAGGAGATAAAGCAATGGGTGCAGGAAGCAGATTTATGAATTAAAGAAATATTGGGATAATGTATACCTCATGATGAGGCTTTTATGAATAGTGGACTTGCGATCGCATCTATAACCGCGGTCTTAAAAAATCTATTAGAAGACGGCCTGGTGCAGAATACAGCGCTGTCTAGCATGGGCAATATATTAGTGACGACGCTGCCCCCCGATCAGATCTCGGTGGGCGTCGATGGTCAACCTCAGCTCAATCTGTTTTTGTATCAGGTTTCGCAAAATCGGAATGCAGACTGGATCGGGCAAAATAGCCAACAGACAAACTCAGGACATTTTCCCCATTCTGCTCAGGCCAGTATAGGTAGTGAAACATCTCAGCTCGCCATCAACCTTCACTATTTAATTACCGTTTACGGGACTCAAGACTTTCAAACAGAGATGCTGCTGGGGTGCGTCATGCAGCTCATGCATCAAAGCCCCGTCCTCTCAAATGATGCGATTCGCAATTCACTGAAGCATGCTGCATCCATGAACCGCGCCGGACCGTTTGCCCAAGCGGTAGCCTCCAACTCATTTGATGCCTTGATTAACCAACTCGGTCAGGTACAAATCGCGCCAGATCTGTTTGATACAGAGCAGATGTCTAGACTGTGGTCCCTGCTGCAAGGCTCATACCGCCCCTCTGTTACCTATGAGGTTTCAATGATTTCAATCTCATCGGAGCAGCCTTCTAGCATTGCGGTCACTAACGCTGAGGGACCGGCATTGGATGATAGGGAACGCCCGGTGATTGAAAAAGTGATGGCTTCACCGGCAACAAATGGTGCGATTATACCGGGTTGCGATCTGATTCTCTATGGCAAACATTTAGATGGCGATATTACCAAAGTTCGATTAAACGAAGACGAGCTAACTCCCACTATTGTTGAAGATATAAGGCTTTTAGTGAAATTGCCACCCACACTACAGGCTGGGGTGCATCAGATCCAGGTGATTCATAAAGAGGTTACTAATCCTCTATCTGAAAGTGGAATGACCTCAAGCAGGCTCTCTTTCAAATTACATCCCCAAATAAAAGCTTCTGCTAAGACATCAAACAGTAATGGTCAAGAGCAGACTGAAGGAACAACTGTAATGGTTCGATTTAATCCAAAAATTGCAGAGGCGCAGCAGGTTGTCCTCAAATTCATGGCAGCAGATGAGTACTCAGATCAGGTTTTTACCGTCAGTGCTCCCCCTAGAGACTCAGAAACTGATGCTGTTGAAGTTGTAGTCAATGATATTCCATCAGGGCTATATCTAGTGCAGGCTCAAGTGGATGGTGCTGACAGTTTCTTAGACCTCAATCAGAGGGATCATCGAGTCATGATTCAAACTCAAACTTTAGCTTCTAGCAGTGGGGATGAAGAAATGAGTGAAACGGAATATCAGGATACTGCACTAATAGAAGGTAACTCTGAGACTGAGGAAACAGCATTAGAAGCGCAGCCTAAAAATGAAAACTCCGAGATTGAAGACCATCACGAAGATTCCGTGAAAGATAGTAATACTGAGACTGAATCAGTAGATGTCACAATGAGTAGGGTTGGTAATTTAGACAATAAAGTTGAAACAAAAGTATAGTACTCTCTACTATGTTTACAACTATTCTGAATATAGAGATTCAGAATAATTTATAACTACCTATTAAGAACCTAACGAGGAACCGTTATGAATGAGCATGAAACCCGCGCTAAGACGGCTAAGACGCGCGCAGATGCAGCGCGCGCAGGTCATAATGCAGCAGATATAGTGGTAGGTTCTCGCGCTTCTTATCCACCCGATCGATGGGGTGAAGCACCTCATGCAGCACGCAATCAAAAGGACAAATCTGGCGGAAAGAAAAGTGCAGTTAAGTGTCATTCTGGTCATGGTGTTTTAACGACTATGACAATCTATTTCACTGGGGACTCGATGAAGGATATTGCGGACCTTGTTGCGAAAACGGGTCGGGGTGGACCTGGCAGTGGGGAGACCTGGCACCACGGTGACCGTGGAGAGAACGGCTACGGCCCCGTTTACTTAATGCAGACTACTGAACATGCTCGAATTTCTCATATGCAAGGAAGTGCCCAGGCAAGAGTTTATCAACATGGGGGCAATCCTGATAATCAGGCAAAACTGTGCATTCCACACCACCCATATGCCTCGTGAACGAATGAGTCAAGCGAGCCTTAATTGGATAGTGAGTAATTATAGGCAGTAGTCAATCAGTCTGCCGCACTAGTTCTCAAAGCTAGAGTGATCTTAGATATATAGCGGATTTCAGATCTATGGAGTACAGCATGAGACATGCCAGCTATAGCTTACAGGGATTATACTGCTCTCTGCAATTATGAAATTTGCTATAATAATCAGGATCTTTATATAAAAAAATTCTTCTAATAATTCTCAGTTATTGCGCTAATTTTTAGGGACGTTCATATGAAAAATTCAACACAACATGAAAGCTGGTATCAATTAAATAGAGACTATTTGATGGTGGCATTAAATGAACTAAATGCTCTTTTAACAAGCTACAAAAAGCAGTCAGATTCTAGCTCTAGTGTAAAGCCTGTTGACATCGATCAGTATCATGACAGGCTCAGGGAAATAGCATCAAAAATGGCACAGCCTCCAGCCCTTGAGCAACTTTGCCAAAGTTTTAAGCTTTCAGAATTTGAGCGCATAATCTTGATGTTATGTGCAGCGCCAGAGATCGATTCTCATTTCACAAAATTATGTGCTGAGATACATGGTTTTGATCGATCTTGTCCGACCTTTGGCTTGGCTTTTAATTCATTGCCAAATGCTCATTGGAGTGCTTTGGCACCCGACGCGCCGCTCCGTTACTGGAAGTTAATAAATCTAGGCGCAGGGGCGATTCTCACTGAAGCATCTCTTTCCATTGATGAGAGAATACTGCATTATCTAGTTGGTATTCAAACTATTGATCCATTGCTGTCTAGCATAACTGAGCTATCTCAAGAATCAAAACCACTTATCCCCTCTCATCAGAGTTTGGCGAATAATATTCAGGCTTTGTGGCAGCGTCAACGAGATTTGTCTTCAGGTATTCCCCCCATCATTCAGCTCTGTGGTCCAGAAATTGAAGATAAGATCGACATTGCACAAGTTGTATGTCACCAATTTGAGCGACGGGTGAGTTCCCTAAGCTGTCATCGCTTGCCTCTCAACGCTGAAGACTTAGCCACTTTCATTCGCCGATGGGAACGGGAGAGTATCTTAGAACAGAGAGTCCTACTCCTTAATTGTGATGATCTAGATCCAACGGATCAACTGCTGCAAACGTCTCTCAATCAACTACTTGAAGAAGTCAAAGGATTGATTATTATCACCTGCCGGACTCCCTTCCAGGGCATCAGGCGTCAGATGATTCGCTTCGATGTTCCTAAACCCCATCCCCAGGAACAGATGATGTCTTGGGAAGCCTCTGTAGCAGAACTTAAAGCTCAGCTCAACGGCCAAAGGAATCTAGTCCCCGAAGCAGAACAGCTCTCTCAAGATTTGCAGGGACTCACCGCTCAATTTCAACTGAGTACCTCTATGATTCGTCGAGCCTGCACCGCCGCCGTCGGACAACTTAAAACACAGTCTGAGCCTTCGCTGAAGCAGGCGCTATGGCAAAGCTGTCGAGTTCAAGCGCGTCCAGGACTAGATGAGCTAGCAGAGCGTCTTGAATCTAAGCTGTCCTGGGATGATTTGGTGCTGCCGCCACTGCAGCAAGAAACCTTAGAATCAATCTCGGCCCATGTCCGGCAAAGAGCGAAGGTCTACGAAACCTGGGGATTTGCTGCCAAGAATAGGCGGGGGTTAGGGATTGCGGCTCTCTTCGCTGGCCCCAGTGGAACGGGTAAAACTCTTGCTGCAGGCGTCTTAGCGAATGAGCTGCAGTTAGATCTCTACAAAATCGAGCTGTCGTCTGTCGTTAGTAAATACATCGGCGAAACTGAAAAAAATCTGCAGCGAATTTTTGATGCCGCCGAGAGCGGTGGTGCCATATTGCTCTTTGACGAAGCAGACTCTATTTTCGGCAAACGGAGTGAGGTGAAAGATTCTAAAGATCGCTATGCTAACCTTGAGGTCAGTTATTTGCTGCAGCGTATGGAATCCTATCCGGGGTTAGCGATTCTAACTACAAACTTGCAAAGTAGCTTAGATCCGGCATTTTTGCGGCGGCTGCGGTTTGTGACCCAATTCGCGCTTCCCGATGCAGCCCATCGTGCCCAGATTTGGCGGCGAGTATTTCCACCCACTGCACCAACGCAAGGGCTTGCCTTTGAGCGATTGGCTCAACTCAATACACCGGGTGGAAACATTCGTAATATTGCCCTGAATGCTGCCTTTATCGCTGCTGATGCGGGAGAACCCGTTCAAATGAAACATATTTTGAGGGCAACTCAAACAGAGTATGAGAAGTTAGGCAAGTCCTTGACTAGTGTTGAAGTGTCAGGCTGGGTTGACGAAAAAGTTTTTGTTTAAGGAATATGCAGACTGAACTCGCTTGAAATGCTGATGTTGGATGGATAACAGCATTTTTCTCTCAGATCAGTATAATTAGTGGGCTGTAGCAGGTTAGTTTGCATGAAATGCGATCGCACCCATCCTCTCCTATTCACAGTTAGCTCACTATCAGTGCTAAGCATCGGCTTATGTCTCAGCGTTGCGATCAAAGAAGCCTCAGCACAAAGCCAACTCACCCCTGATCGCACCCTAGGTGCAGAGTCATCAAGAGTTGAGCCGCAAATACAGCCTACCCCCACCGATCTGATTACAGGCGGTGCGCGGCGCGGGCAAAATCTCTTCCACAGCTTTGCAGACTTCAACGTTGCCCCAGGACAATCCATTTTTTTTAGCAATCCCAACGGTGTCACCAATATTCTGACCCGCGTGACCGGTAATCATGCGTCCCAGATCGAAAGCACCCTTGGTGTCCAGGGGGACGCAAACCTTTTTCTCATTAACCCCAACGGCATTACCTTTGGTCCCAAGGCGTCGCTTGATGTTGGCGGTTCATTTGTCGCCACAACAGCAAATGCCATTCAATTCAATCAAGAAAGCTTTTTTAGAGCAACCTCCCCTGAACAGTCAGTGCTACTCACGATTCAGCCCTCTGCGTTCTTCTTCAATCAGAGTAATTCTGGGCAGATTACCAATCAATCACAAGCCTTTTTCGGGGGTATCTCGGCAGTATCTGATGGAGCGCGGTCGACGACCGGTCTGGGGGTTCCTGAGGGAAAAAGTCTTTTATTGGTTGGCGGCAATATTAATCTCAATAGAGGGGGATTAAATTCAATCAATGGTCGGGTAGACATTGCCAGTGTTCAGGCAGGGCAAACCCTAAAAATCAACGCGACCGATGGTGAACTCTCTTTAGGCTCTTTGCCTTCTGCCCAGGCTGGAGACATTAACCTTCAGCGGGCTTCAGTCACAAATGCTGGTTCGCGGGACACAACTGAAGGCGCGAGAAAAGGCTTGATTCGCTTTCAAGGCAAAAACCTTGCGTTAACAGATAGTTCAATTAGAAACACTATCTCAAACATCCCTGACCCAGTCGAGGGAAACAGTACAGGGATTGTGCTGATAGCAGAGAACATTGTTTTGCAGGATACCTCTTTTTCAGTCGCTCCCTTTGCTTCTTCCGGCCCAAGCGGAAATATTTTTATTGAGGCCGATCAGTTCACCGCTCATGAGTCTTCTCTATCAACTGGAGCGGCAGATCAAGGGACTGATGGGAACATCACTATCAAGGTGAGAAAGCTATTATCCCTCGAGGATAGTCGTCTTAATACTGAATCAGCTACTAATTTTGTTGATCCAGGTCAGAGTGGAGATATTAAGATTAATGCCGGAGAATTTATTGCTCGAAATGCAGATCTTTCTACTTCTACAGCAGGTCTAGGGAACGGAGGAAATATTCTCATTGATGTCAAAAATAAAATCCTGCTTGAGAATAGTACGATTAGTAGTGAATCAAATCCATCACCGGCTGGCCCTTTTGCAGATACGGGTGATGCGGGTGATATTGAGATCAACACTGATGAATTGCTCAGTCTAGGTACTAACTTTTCTACTTCTACTTCTACTCAAGGGAATGCAGGCGATATCACCTTCAATATTGGCGATCGAATTCTGCTTAGTAGCACTACCATCTTTAGTGTCTCAAGATCCTCCGCTATGGGCGATGCAGGCAATATTGAAATCAATGCGAAACAGCTTGCTGGCAAGAGCAATAGTGAGTTAGCTACCTCAACATTTGGTGAGGGGGATGCAGGAAGTATTACTGTTGATGTCGCTGACACGATCTCACTCGACCACAGTAACGTTATAAGCGAGACGGTAGACGCAACCGGAAATGCATTAAATGGCAATGGCGGCAATATTAAGATCAGTGCGAAAAAGCTTATAAGTCGCAACAGTAATTTCTCCACTTCAACGCTGAGTCAGGGAGATGCCGGAGACTTAACGTTTAAGATTGACGATCAACTATTATTGACAAATAGCACTATCTCAAGTGGTGGTGACTTTCAAGTCCTAGATGACGGCAGCATCTTTTCACTCTCCGAAGGTACAGGTGATACCGGCAGTATTGAGATTGATGCTAGGCAACTGGTTAGTCATAACAGTCGTTTCTTGAACACAGCACTAGGTTCTGAGAATTCTGGAGAGCTGACTTTCAATATTGCGGATCAATTCTCGCTTGTCGATAGTACTATTTCGAGTCAAAACTTTATCCTAGTAGAAGAAGGTGACTTTCTTGGCTTACTAATAGGTGAAGGTGATGCTGGCAATATCACTATCAATGCTAAGCAACTCGATAGTCGCAATAGTTTCTTGTCTAGCACCACATTTAGTCAGGGGAGTGCAGGAGACTTGAGTTTTAATATTAGTCATCAGTTTCTGCTTGATAACAGCCTTATTCTGAGTGACACAGTTTTCGATGCAGGTCGCGGAGGCAGCATTAATATTCAAACCCAACAACTGCAGGCCACGAATGAGTCAGAAATATCTGCCGCAACTTTTGGCAGTGGCGCAGGTGGCAATCTCAATATCTTTGCCTCAGAAGGTATTGAGTTGAGGTCAGGCAGTCAATTATCTGTCGCATCGGAGGCATCGGCCTCTGGCAATGCGGGTAACTTAAATGTTGAAACCCAGGCATTAACCATTGCTGATGGCGCTCAAGTCACAGTGAGCAGCCCTCAAGCCCAAGCCGGAACCCTGACCATCAAGGCAAATTCGCTTGAACTCAATCAAGGAACTATCAGTGCAGAGACAGGTGAGAGTGGACAAGAAGGAGCTAATATTAATCTGCAAACTTCCCAGACTCTAACCCTGAGCAATGAGAGTCTCATTTCTGCTGATGCCTTCGGAGAAGCTAACGGTGGCAATATTTTAATCGATTCCCCTATACTCCTTGCCCTACCGCCAGAAGGATCGAATGGCAGCGACATTATTGCCAATGCCGTTGATGGTCGAGGTGGTGTCATTAGCGTTAATACCCAGGGACTGTTTGGTATTGAGCCTCGGGCTTCTCTGACGCCATTCAACGATATTACAGCCAGTTCGAGTACAAACCTTCCAGGGGAGGTTACCCTTCAAACTTCAGAGGTTGACCCCAGCGATAATCTTATCAATTTAACGGTTAGGCCACCGGAGGTAAAAGTCGTCAAAAGTTGCACACCTCAGCAGGGCCGCAGCGATTTTGTCGTGACCGGAAAAGGGGGAGTGCCGCCGACCGCCCAAGAGTCGTTGAATCAAGATGCATTTCAGGTCGGTTTAGTGACCCTTGATGCACCTGCTGACCGCAAGACGAGTAACCCTGCGGCTCCGCGCCAGCAAACAGCATCAATATCATCTGGGCATTCAGTCCAGCAATTGAATGAGGCTCAAGGGTGGACCAAGAATGCTGAGGGCCGACTGGTCTTGATTGCGGCTGCATCCTCGGAGACAATTGCCTTGCCTCAGCCGGTTTGCCAGGGGTAGATTGCGAATATCATCTTGGACCTTCAACGAGAGAATAGTAGTGACAAGCCATAATTTGGATCCATTTGTTTCCTCGGTATTGCTCACCTGCCGTCATCAGTTTCGCGCGGCTCACGTCTTTGTCTTGCTAAGTCCTCTGTGCTTGGGCTTGCTCTGGGCACCCGCAAAGGCTAGCACCCAGCCCGACCAATCGGCTGCATCACAGCAGTCTTCTCCTGCTGCCAGTGCAGAAAATCTTGTCCAGCAAGGCCAGGTGCTCTATGAGTCTGGGCAATTTATGCAGGCGGCTCAATTATTTCAACAAGCTGCCAGTGCCTCCAATCTCGCTGGCGATCCGTTGCGACGGGCAATGGCTCTGGGCAATCTTTCTCTGTCTTATCAGCGCCTGGGTCAATGGTTAGAGGCAGAACAAAGTATTACTGAGGGTTTGGCGCTCGTTGAAAAAGGTCAAGATTCTCAAGATTCAAACATTCAAGTCTCAGCTCAACTATTAGATATTCAGGGACGTCTAGAGCTAGAGCGCGGACAGCCACAGGGGGCGCTTAAAAGCTGGCAACAGGCGGCTGCTACCTATACCCAGCTCGGTGAATCAGCCAAAGTTCTACAAAGCCAAATTAATCAAGCTCAGGCTCAGCAATCTTTAGGACAATATCGTCAGGCTCGTTCTACTTTATTGGCTGCTAGAACGCAGTTGACGAGTGAACCCGATGGCGTATTGAAGGCGACGGGGTTGAGAAGTTTGGGGAATGTGTTTCGGGCGGTCGGCGATCTGCAGCTCTCTCAAGAGGTACTCGAAGAGAGTCTGACGATGGTGGCTCAAGACCCACAGGGTCAGGTCAACACACGATTGAGTTTGGGGCAAACGCTTCGTGAGCAAGGCGAGTCTGCACGGGCGTTAGCTCTCTATCAAGAGGCTGCAAACAGTACAGATTCTCTGGAGCTGCGGACGCGTGCCCAACTGCAAGAACTTTCGATTTATGTTGAGAGTCAAGAGTTTGGGGCGGCTGAGATGCTATGGCCGAAACTGGTTGCTCAGATTAAGCAGCTCCCTCCGAGTCGGACGGCGGTGTATGCCAGCATTTTTCTCAGTGAGACGCTTTCTGGATGGGGAGAAGGTTCTGATGCAGCGTTACGTAGACCCTCGCCCCCATCTCTAAGACGAGAGAATGCTCAACTCTTGGCCACGGCGATTGGACAGGCACAACGCCTAGGTGATCCTCGCGCCCAAAGTCTAGCTTTGGGAACGCTCGGCAAGATGTACGAACAGAGTCGGCAGTCTCAGGATGCTATGAATTTGACTGAGCAGGCACTGCTCTTGTCACAGTCGCTCGATATGGCGGATTTATCCTACCGATGGCAGTGGCAATTGGGTCGCCTGCAGAAGAGTCAGGGAGAAACAGCATCTGCGATCGCATCCTATTCAGACGCCGTCGTTAATCTCCAATCCCTGCGGCGGGATTTAGCCACGATGAATCCAGAGGTGCAGTTCTCTTTTCGCGAAGAAGTTGAACCAGTGTACCGTGACTTAGTGGATTTACTGCTGTTGGCCCCTTCGGGAACCCCGCCGGGTCAAGCTCAACTTCAGCAAGCAAGAGCCGTTTTAGAGTCTCTCAAAGTTGCCGAACTAGAAAACTATTTTCGATCCGCTTGCCTTGACTCCAAAGAAACGATTGACCAAATCGTCGATCAAAAAGACTCTAATGCAGCCGTCGTCTACCCCATTATTCTCAAAGATCGGTTGGCGCTCATTCTCAAAATTCCTCGGCAGGAGCAGCTAGAATTTTTTAGCACAGAGGTTCCCGAAGATCAGCTTGAAGCGACCATTGAGCAGCTTCAGACCTCGTTGCCGAACATTACCCGCATGATTCAAGTGAAGCAGTCCTCCAGCCAAATTTATGACTGGTTGATTCGCCCGATTGAGAAAACCTTAAAAGCCAGTGGTGTTGATACCCTAGCCTTTGCCCTCGATGGTTCGCTTCGGAATGTACCGATGGCGGTGCTTTATGACCAGCAACAGCAGCAGTATCTAGTAGAAAAGTATGCGATCTCCCTCACCCCCAGCTTACAGCTTGTCCCACCGAATCCATCGAAGCAAGCTCCACGCAATGTTTTAGCGGCGGGTATCAACGTACAGCGGACGGTCGATGGACGGAGTTTTGCTCCCCTCGTCAATGTTGGCAGTGAATTAGACCAAATCGGCATTGAGGTTCCCAGAAGTCAGGATCTGGTGAATCAAAAATTTACGATCAAAAATCTGACCCAAACGCTGCGATCTAAGTCTTTCTCGATTGTTCACATTGCCACGCATGGCGAGTTTAGCTCTAGCTTAGACAACACCTATCTGCTTACCTGGGACCAGCTCCTCAAAGGCAACGGGCTGGCGAATCTACTCCAACAAAGTGATCTCGGAAACGCCAGCGAGATCGAACTTCTGGTCCTCAGTGCCTGTCAAACGGCGGTGGGAGATGAGCGTGCGACCCTGGGTCTAGCGGGCATTGCAGTGCAGGCTGGGGCGCGCAGTACCCTAGCCACCCTTTGGTCCATTGATGATCAGTCCACAACCGATCTGATGAGTCAGTTTTATCAAGCACTAGAATCGGGTCAAACAAAAGCTGAAGCGCTAAGAACTGCACAGATAGCAGTTTTAGGTCAAGATCAACGCCCCTATTTTTGGGCACCCTACGTTTTGGTCGGCAACTGGCAATAAGGCTGTTCCTATCATTGAGCAGCTCTACGATTGAGCAGCGCTATGGCTGAGGATATTGCCGCAGGATCGGTTCGTCAGCGATATCCCCTAACCCTTCCTCTCTGAGCAGTCTAGACCAGTTGCTACTCTGAGATTGGGCCGACGATTGGGTTAAGAGGTCATACCAGAAGTTTTGTTGAGGCTCTGGCGTATCGGTCGTGGCTGCACTCGCAGATGGTGGCATGATCGCTGCCACCGAGGGTGCAGATTCTCGCTTGATCCAGGCATCCACATAAAAATATTCGGGTTGGGTTGCTGGGTCGCCACAATAGAGCTGAAAGTACCACTGGTATTCCTGATTAAGCTTGAGAGCGTATTGTGGTTTATTGGGTAAATTAATTCCAAGAGAGCCAGAATCAGAAGGCAGCGTCAAGGGTGTCCGGTAAACGTCTTCTCCAGCCTTGTTCTGTAACACGAACTCTCCTAATCTGGCCTTGTTGGTGCTAAAGGCAGGGATATAAACCCAAAACGTAGGGTAAGCTTTCTCCGTTGAAGCCATGTATGAAATGGATCGCTGGCTTTGCCCTACAACATTTTCACTACCGGGGACCAGAGCCGTTAGAGGTTTAGAAACCGTTGGGCAATCGTTGCGACTAGCCCCGCCTCGCCGCCGCCCCACTGGGGCACCGCGATCTTTAAGCTTGGGGAGTGCGCCCGAAGAATTATTTTGGCTGGCTCCGCCGCGTTGTCGTCCGGTCGGGGCACCCCGATCCTTGAGTTTAGGGAGAGATTTGGAATCTTTAGTCTGTGTTTTGGATGTTGAAGAAGTCTGTGCCAGCGCTATATCAGGGATAGATCCCAATACGCAGGACAGTAGCACCCCTAAAGAGATTAGGGGAATGGGTGAAAGCTTGCTTCTCAAGGTAAACGTCTTTTCCATAGGAGCAGCACAGCGAGTGGGGTTGAGAATAAAGCGATCGCAGCAGGAACTAGAGGGATCCAGCCTCCTAGGGCCAGTATACCAAAGCTAATTCCAAACAAAAGTCCGAAGGCAACTGCTTCTGAAACAACGAGGTAGAGCGGATTGCGAACGGTCCAGGCTAGAATACCACCCAGCAACGACCAGCCCCCGATCCACAGTACCTCTATCGATAAAGGCCACCACCAAAGTTGAGGCCGTTCTTTGAGTACAATACTTAGCAGTTGACTGACCATCTGCGCCTGAATAAAGATACCGGGGGTCTGTTTTTGGCTCGGATCGGCGTTGCCACTATAGGATGTTTGCCAATTATCGGTGGTGCTCGGAGCGGTGACCCCAATCAGAACAATGCGATCCTTCAGTGATTTCAGCGATTCTGGCGTCAGTTTGTTCTCCAATAGGTCTCGCAGAGAGACTTGCTCGGCAATACTGTCAACAGTTCGTAGCGATCGATAGTTCAGCAATATTTGATGTCCTGAATCGTCAATGCCTTGATATCCACCAGCGTGAGACGTTAAGGGTTTAAAGACGGCTTGTCCCAATGTCAGGTTCCCATCTGGGGTGGCTCCGGGCTGAATACCGTCTGCGGCTAGGTAGCGAGAGGCAAGCTGCAGACTAAACGCATAGTCTGCTGAACAGCTAGAAGTCACCGGAGGGGTTAGATAAATCAGTTGACGGCGCACGGTATTGCCATCGTCACTAATAAAGTCACTGAAGCCCACTCGATTGGGGGGCAACTCGGCAGGGGGTGGGGTGGCGTCGGGTGCATCGTCTAGGGGCGAGGCCACTTTACAGATGCCAAAGAAATGGGGATTGTTCTGGAGACGTGTCGCCAGTTCTGGCTCATCTGGCGTGACGGAAAAATCACGGTAGATATCTAAGCCAATGGCCCTAGGTTGGTAGGGTTCCAGCTTCTCTAGCACCTGCTTTAAGGCTTGATCAGAGAGTGACCATCGCATCGACATGTTCTGCTGATTTTGGTAGAGAATGTCAGCTTCATCAATGGTCACCAGCAAAAGTCGAGAGTCGGGGACTTCGCGTGGACGGAGCGTCATTAATTGATCAAAGGCCTGTAGTTCAAGGGGCTGCAAAAGACCTAAGTAACGCATGCCGCAAATTAGGGATGCGATCGCAACACTCACTCCCATCACTCCCATCAACGGCTTCACTTTTCGGCCCCTTTTAGGGTCGGCAGGTACAGGGCTACCTACTTCAGGAGCAGACTCAGCCCCGACAGAACTGACCTGTCTCAATGTGGTGTTTTCTGAAACCTCAGGGGGTAGAGCGCTACTCTGATCAGAGGGCGCATTCACGACCTCAGACATCCAAGCAAGGCGTAATGTGAGAACCTGAGCATTGTATAAACGCTCTTCAGGGACCGGCGCAATGAGTTCATCAATGAGATGGGCAAAGTGGTCTGAGATCTGCGGTGCCGCCTCTCGCCATTCCAGACGACGTTCTTTATCCTTCGGAAATTCATCCGGGTTAATCCCTGTCAACAGATGCAGGAAGGTGCGGCCCAGCGCGAAAAAATCAGAGGAGTAATTAGCCTGCCCTTCAATTTGTTCGGGGGCCGTATACCCAGGGGTATAAATACGCGTAATATCTTCATTCTCTAGTTTTTTTAGGTAGGTTGTGGTTACCTTGCGAGCCGCCCCAAAGTCAATCAGTGAGAGACCTCCATCGGGACTCACCATAATATTAGAGGGCTTGATGTCACGGTGAATCAAGTGCTGCTGATGAATGCCCTCTAAAATCGGGACCAATAGCTGCAACCATTCAATAGCCTGTGATTCTGATAGCCCCTCGTTCTCGGCCATCCACTGCTGTAGATTTTGACCCGGAATTTTTTCAAGGACGAGACAAAGCAGATCCTTGGGACCCTGTTCTGGGGTGAAGTGAAAATAGTTGTCTACCCGCGAGACGGATAAGTGCTTCAACTCCTTTAGGATTTGAGCCTCTTGCTCAAACAGCGTTGCCAGCCGACGACGTTGGTTGATCAGGACTTTGATCACCTTTGGCACGCCCAGGTTATCAACCTCAAATACCTCAGTAGAATGCTGCGTCTCTAATGTTCGCAGCGGACGGATGATGCGGTAGCGCTCGTTAATGACCAAGCTAGTACCACAAGTTTGGCAATAGTTATCCTGCTCTGCGTTTTGGCGTTGGGAACAATCTGGATTGATACAAAAGCTCATCTGTTCTTCTCAGCAGGATGGTGCAATTGTCGCATCAACGTCGCTTATCTGAATAGCTGGCTCTGCAGACTGCTCTAAACCAGCCGACGCAGATGAGTCTGCGCCTCGAAGGTGAGGGTGGCACCCAGCAGAATCTGAAGATTATTCCTGGCATACCCCACCGCCAAAGAGGGCTTGTCCTCTAAGAACGCGAGGATGGTCACAATTTGAGTCTCCATCACCGATTCATCTCGAAATAAACGATAGAGCTTATCCTGAATGGGCTGCTGTATGAGTCGCTGCTGTTGTTCAGCCTGGATCGGTTCATCTTCAAAACCAATCACGTGACTTCTCAACAGATCTAAGGTTTCAATCTTCAACGTTTGACTCACCGACTCGATTTCAGCGTAAATCTGCTCGGTCAAGCGTCCGAGGACGTAGTGACTCACCACGGGTTGCTCAATGGAAAAAAGAATTTCTCCGGCATCTGTACTGCGATCGATTAACTCTCGCCTCAGCAAGGAACCCAGCGCCTCGAATAACTGTCCTGTTGAAATCGGAGAGAGCAGGTCGGCCTGCAGTTTTTCTAAGGAGATCGGCTGACATTCGATGGCTAGCCAGTACAGTAGCTCCTGCTCTAGCGCTGCTAAACGCTCAAACTGCTCATCAAGAATATCGTTGAGGTCACCAAATACAATGGTTTGCTGCCCCAAAAAGGCCGAGACATCACCGCCAAAGAGGTTTTTGATCATGGTGGCCACAATTTTGAGCGCCAAAGGATTGCCCCGATACAGACGAATCAGGTCATCCCATTTCTCAGAGTGCAGCAGATTCCGCTCCTTGAGAAGCTCTTGGGCATCGGATTTTAGCCCCTTTAGCCGCAGCGATCGCACCGGCAACGTATCTCCCTCCCAACGATCAAATTCGCTGGGCTTTTCTTGGGTCACAAACAGAACGGCACTCCGATGCCGCACCTGCCCAATCCGCTGGAGCAGTTGACCATAGTCTTCATATCCATCGCGGTACTGTCCGGCTAAATGCCCCTCTAGCAAAATCGCGCTGCCGGCATCGAGAATGATTAAGCAGCGCTGCTGGCGCAAAGCCGCCATCAGACGAGAGATCTGACTATCCATGCCTTGCCCCGGCACTACGGGCTTTTGGGTGATGGACTCCAGTAGATCATCAACTAAAGCGCTCATAGAAGGTGCCTGATGCAAACTACGCCAAATGACAACATCAAACTGATCCTGCAGCAGATGTCCGCACCGCACCGCTAGAGCCGTCTTCCCGATACCGGCCCCCCCCGTTAAAGCAACGAGGCGACATTGATCCGCCACCAGCCACTGCTTGAGCGTGGCTAATTCTTCTACCCGACCGTGGAACACAGAAATTTCCGGCGCGTTTCCCCACAGTGCTTGCGTGTGATCTCGGGGTTCAAAACGAGTATCAAGAGCCTGACAATCGTCCACCGGAACCGGAGCCACTGCAACCGTCGGCTCCTCCGTTCCGGCATAATGCCGCTCTAGCAAAACTCTTACATTCGTCTTACTGATCTTTTGGCTATAAACCTGAGACAACAACTTCCACAACCTGGGGCCAGTGACCTGCTTGATATAGGCCAGACTGTACTCACACTCTTCAGCCATTTGCTCATAGGTCTTGGCTTGCCAAGCCCCCTGCAGAACTAAACGTTCAACGGGCTTAAGAGAACGTCCCACGTGGGCTAGGACGGATTGATTAACGTTGCTCGTAACGGCCTCAAAATTCATGTTCTACTCTGGCCTCACCCCTAAAGTTCGTTCTTCTATATACGCCTGATGTTAACAATAGTATGTTAATCTGCTTGACATGTCAATAGTTCATATTGTATTAACTTAGTTATGCTTTACTGGGCTAGGGCGACAACTTGCTCACGCCATACTTGGCAGAGGTTCACCCCATAAACTAGTGCTCAGTAAAGAGGTCAAGATCATCGAGTCCAGTACTGGATCCGTTGAAAACGAGAGAAGACAAGGGATTGAAGTTAATATGCAAAAGACTATTTTGAAGCTCGGAAACCGAAGTCGAGCGATATTAATCTTTGTTGTTTAATCGAAAGCTGCATAAGTTAATATTTTGAGTTAATATCTCTGCAGGCCATTTACCATCGCAGCTAACTGAAAGGTAAACATTAGACGAAGCCAGGGCCAGTCATCCACGCTTTGGCCCCATGAGATCCCTAATCTGCAACCCGGAGGAAAGAACGGTGAGTCAATTAAATCATCTCAGTACCCGTCTCAAGCTCATAAAAAATTCCCAGCCCCTAATGCTGAAGAGTCGTAAGACGAGCGATCTTGCCAGCAAGGTCAAGCGTTTCTTGCAGCTCCAGATTGATCAACTCGTTAGTCAATCCCAAGTTAAGTGGGCGAGAGTTGTCTGTGACGATCCCTCGTCGCCCGATCACCGTCTCGTGGCCCATGCTTGTCAGGCTCCTTTCCAGCTCTCTCGAGCGACCCTCGCCACGGTGCGGACTGAGGCGTGGTTGACCGAAGCCTCTGCTGGGTTGAATCCTATTGTCGGACTGACGCCGGGCTTCTACTATTGCTCTCTCGCTAAGGGGCAGAAACAGCAGTATTTACTACTCTTTATCGAAGGCTCCCCCTCCCATCTTCTGCGGCAGTGGATTAAGCGCACCGCTGATGTTTTAGGGGAGTCTCTAGAGAGCCACCAGCAAGTGACCCAACAATCTCGAAAAATTGAATTACTAGAAGACGTTGTACAGCGAGTGGGCCATCAACTTCGGCATCCGTTGAGCCTCATCAACCTCTATGCCAATAATCTGGCGATGGTTTTGCCCCAAGGGCCAGAGCAGGAGCAGGTCACCGTCATTCACCAAACCGCGCAGAATCTCAACCAAATGCTCACGGAGATTATGCACTGTGCCAAAAGTGACCAGCTTCAACTGATATCCCAAGATCTGCGAACGTTGATGCAGGACACGCTGGCGGATTTCCAGGGCTGGATTCAAGAAAAAGGAATCCGGGTGCGGATGCCAGAGCGCACGGTGAAGTTGCCCCTTGATCCGCTCCAGATTAAGCAAGCCTTCAATAATTTAATCAGTAATGCCATTCACTTCAGTCCTGAGAATAGTGAGCTATCGATTCACTGGGAAATGGCTCAGGGCGATGTGAGGCTCAGCATTACCGATCAGGGTCCAGGACTGCCGCCAGAGGATCTAGACAGCCTCTTTAAGCCGTTTTTCACCCGTCGAGAAGGAGGGACTGGCCTGGGACTGGCCATTGTCCAAAAGGTTGTTCGTGCCCACGGGGGAAAACTGTGGGCCAAAAATGTAGCCGGTCGCGGCGCAGAATTTTCCATGAGCTTGCCCCACCTATTATCTGCAAATCTATCCGAGGATCTCGCATGTTAAATCAAGCTGAAAAAACAAAGACTCTCTCTGCTGTATTAGTCGATGACGATCATCAGTTTCGAGCCGGTATCCGATCGCTCCTGAATTTCTATACCGTTCAAGATCAATCCATTACGGTGGTGGGGGAAGCCAACCGCCCCGATCTGGCTCTTTCTCTGGCTAAAGAGAAGCAGCCTGACTTCATTCTGATTGATATGGAACTGATCGGAGGGGACGGTCTATCGTTGCTCCAGCAGTTGCAGGACAGTGATTCCTCGAGTAAAACCCTTGTGTTATCGGGGCATGAAGAAGATAGCTGGATCTATCAAGCCATGCAAACAGGCGCAGACGGTTACGTCTTTAAGAGTCAGGTGACCCAGCAGCTTCAAGATGCGATTAACGCCATCATGGACGAGCAAATCTATCTGCCCCCTGAAGTTGCGACGGGCTTCTTCCGCCGATTTCAGACCACTCAAGCTTCTTTGCCCAGCCAGATGGGGCAACCCTGTGATCTCTCAGAACGAGAGAACGAGGTCTTATATTGGCTGGTCCAGGGTGCTTCTAACGTCACCATTGCCAAGGAACTCTATATTTCTGTCGCCACGGTCAAGGCCCATCTCACCAATATCTTTCTGAAGCTGCAGGTGACGAGCCGGACTCAGGCGATTGTGGCTGCGATCAAGATGAATCTGGTCCAGTCGTAGCGAGAGGATTCTATGTCGATTGTTAATACACTCACGCAATCCTACCGCTGTAATCAAAATGCACCGTTGGGTTGTCAAAAACCGAGGGAAACCATCGAGGAGATTCCTGGGGCTAAGTTCTGCCTAGAATGTGGTTTCCCAACGCCGCTGCCTGCTCAGTCCGATCTCCGAGGCCGGTTAGGAACCTATCGCATTTCTGAGCTGCTCCGATCGCAAGGGCTAGGACGTCTCTACAATGCGACTCAGATCAGTAATGGTCAACCCGTGGTGGTGAAGGAGTTTTTACTGCCCGATCGCTGCTTTAATTCTACTGAGGCAGCTCAACGGCGGGCGGTGGTGCGCCAGATGCCCTTAAATACGTCCAAGAGTCGGGAGTTCCGGGTGATTGCCCCGGCTGAGGCCATTGCAGACCCCAGCTGCGATCGCATCCACCTGATCTTCCCCAGTAACACCGCCGCAACGCCTACTCTCAGGCAGGTTCTTCAAGAATCAGGAGCTTTCCCTGCCCATAAGGTTCGCCAAGTGCTGCTGCAGGTTTTGCAGACGCTGCATTTTATCCATAGTCAGCCCGCCGGCACAGAGCAGGCCGACATGGCCCACGGAAACTTGAGTCTCAGCAGTCTCTTGATCAGTGATGATGGCTACGTCTATATCTGTGACCTTGCCGCCTGGGAACAGCTTTTCACGACGGCTCCGCCTCAGTCCTCATCACCCGCCCAAGATTTAATCGCTCTCGGGTCGATGGGCTTCTCGCTGTGGTCCGGTCAGGTTGTGAAGCCTGACGCATTGTCTGATCTAAGGGAGGCGACCCATTGGCCCCCAGATGATCCACCCCTCAACGATTTTCTCCATCGCCTTCTGGCCTTGGATGCCCCCTTTGAGAGTGCCGCAGTCGCAAGGCAGGTCTTACTCAAGCTCCCTCAGCCTGATTTTGCCAGACTGGCACAGGGGAATCGAGAGCCAGAGAAAACGCCAAAAAAGCGATCGCGCAAATATTGGCTGCTGAGTTTACTGGCCCTGCCCATTTTAGGAGGGCTGCTGTGGTTGATTTTGCCCCGGTCCAGCTCCCATGCGGAGACCACCCCGTTCAAGAATCTGCTGCCGTCGTTTACCGATGTCAATGGCGTTCAGCCCGGCCAACATCCCTACACGGGGGAAGCACTCGGCACCTGGAGCACGGTGTTAGGGAAGAAGCCGGTGAGCGATCTCAATATTCGCACCTTGCTGACCCAGCCCCAGTCCGCGATAAAGGCAACGTTTGAGTATCGTGGGTACCGTCCGGAGCAGTCTCCGTTACAAGAGGTGCTGGAAGCGAATGGGAAAGCTGAATTTGCGATCGCAAGCCTATCCACGCCCTTACCCGAAGGTTTAGTTCAAGAATCTGTCGCCTATGACGGCCTCTTGGTCTATGTCCCCGCCTACAAAAGTCAGAACCTACCGCATCTATTGAAGGGCCAAATCAGTGTTGAGCAACTCCAGCAAATTTTCACCGGGCGCATGACCCATTGGCAACAGCTTGATTCCGGGTTGCCTAACTTACCCATCAAGCCCTATCGTCCCCAAGAACCCGAAGCCCTACGCCTGTTTGAACAGAACGTCCTGGGGAATGACCCCCAACTGATTGCCCAATTTAGGAAAGTTGAGCAACGGTCCACCTTTGATACCCTGCGCTCCATCGCCGCAGGGGAACAGCAGAACGAAGCCGGCTCTATTAGTTTCGGCCTCTTGACCCAGACCTGGGACCAATGCAAAGTCTATCCTCTGGCCTTAAGCCAGAACGATAAAACGCCAGTGCAGCCCTTGCTGCGGCAAACCACCAACGGAACCGTGACGTCGATATCACCCACAGACAATCTTTGCCTAGACAAAAAGCCCCTTCCTAACCTATCGGTCTTTCAGTCCGGACAATATCCACTCAGTATGCCCCTGATCGTAGCCTATCCCCTTGACAACAATCTGCCTGGGCACAACTCTGGTCCGCTCTTTGCTAAATTTCTCAAAACGCAAGATGGTCAGTATCTCCTTCAGCAAGCGGGGCTAGTCCCTCTGCAGTCCACGCCAAAAACTCATCAATTATCACAGCCTATTGTCAATCGCTAGGAAAAAAATCATCATGGGAACCCATCGCTGTCCTGAGCCAAGTTGCTCCTTTTTTAATCAAGTCTTGCCCCACAACGCCAAGGTCTGCCCCATGTGTGGCACACCCCTTGGGCAGGCTGTCCAAGCCCCCTCAGAAACAAGAAATTCCTATGCTCAGCCCTTCTCTCTAACCACCCAATCTACTGCAGTTACAGGCGAGGCTGATCGCCCACAACTGCAGCTACACCATCCCAGTGGACCTAGCTTTGTGCTGATCCGAGAATCCGGCGTCATCGGTCGCCAGAACTTAAGCAGTGGATCTCGACCCGAAATTGATTTAACCAATATGCCCCATGCAGGAGTCATCTCTCGCACCCATGCCCACCTATTTTGGGATGCAGGACAAAGCACCTACATGGTGGTTGATGACAGTCGTAACGGCAGCTACCTCAATGGAGAACTCCTAGCTAGAGGCGCTCCACATCCTATCCAGCAAGGTGATGAGCTGCAATTAGGTCAAGATCGACTGATTTGCCTGCGGGTCGAACTCAAGCAACCTGCAAATCAACTTGCGTAACTTCTCGATTTAACAAACGGTTAAAAATCAACCCCATTGAGTGTTTATCTCAGGGCCATTGAGCAACACTCACGACATCTTGGAGACAGCATGGAACGCGATCAAATTTCTAAAAGAAGGGCTCGCGCGAGGGAACACTCGTCTAGCCTTCCAACAGTGCGTGAAGAGCATGCTCAGGAAAGGGGGAGCGGCAGAAACCTTGGCTCCCTATTAGAAGGTGTGACCTGCTACCCAGATCAGGAAGATTATGAGCGTAGTAGCCGTTCGGATCGTCGCTCTCAAAATCCACCAACACTGACTTCAGAGCGGAGCATTCATGCTGCAGAGCCAGATCACTGGGTCACCCTCGCGAGAGGAGCGAACTCATTGATCGAAGCACAGGGAATTCAAGATAATGAGACGGCAGGTGCCAGCAGCAGTGCCAGAAGTGATGGACTCGCACCGTCTAATCAGACCGCCATTGATGTCGTCGCGTTTGAGGCTGCACCTTGGGCGCGATCGCAACCCCAAACGTCACAACCAGGTTCAGCAGCGAATACGGTTGAATATACGACAAACCTACAAATCGCTCAGCAATTCGGTAGACGGGGTGGAGTCGTCGTGATCAAAATCCAGAGAAAGTACCTCGTCAAAGGCAGTACAACTGAAAATGGGTGGATTTGTTTCAAAGATGCGCCAGTAGAAGTACTTGCTTATCAATCAATCCCCAAGGTGTGATATGAGGGCTTTGTGATATAAGGGCTTGCTGAGAGGAAGTCTGCACTGACATCAGACATCCCACTCCATATTTACCTTGTATCAGCCAAATAACCGAGACAAAAACGACCCTCGGCTTGGAGAACTCTTTTTGCCAGGTTTAGCCATTTCCGCCATTTCTTTTTCTGATGCTTTTTGCTCTGCTTTTGCATCCGCGAGATCGGTCGCGTATCTGTTCGCGATGCTCGCTCCTGTATATCTAGCCTCATGTACCCGATAGTCACCGAAATCACGATATTCAATTCCATCCTCTTCTCCATTGCCTGTTTGACCCTCCCATGAACTCTCGTTGACAGGCTTTCCGAGAAACAGGAGGTCGATAGAGCCGATCGGAGTGTCAACCCAATAGTGGCTAGTGAAAGCCCAATGCTCTCCATTATTGACATTCCCTCTAGCATTATTCTGATCCAAGACTTTCCCACCTCCAGGCACAAAGAAGTCTTCCGTTTTAGATCGAACCTTTACCGTCTTGATCCCAAAGTAATCCTGGGCAATTTTGGCATAGGCCTTCGCTAGCGTACTGCAGTCTCCCTCTTTTTTCATGCCCTTCAAAAAAGCATCTGGATGCGTAGCAGCCATCGTGTAGATGAAGCCAGACTCCATGAATTTATCCTTCAAACTAATTAAAGCAATACTTGGATCACTGTCGTTGATCTGAATGTTCTTTACCATCTGAGCCGCTAGTGGATAATTCTTGAGAAAATTCTCTCTTTGAATGCTTATCCCTTGTTCAGGTGAGATAAGTTCACGACCTTCTTGTCTGCTTTCTCTTCTGTCAGCTTCTCGACGAAGACTCGGTTTTTGGCTTTTTTCTGCAAACATATTCTGCCTCTTTTTTCAGTAATGACTGGGTAAAATCAAATCTTTTTTTTGCGACATCGTTAAGCAGAGCTAACAAACGTCATGAGGGGCTGGTGGCGTGTTTCTGCCGCTTGACGAGCAATTCTTACCGCAGACTGATAGTGAGACACGGTACAAATCAGTTCAGCATCCGTCGGTTTTTCCTGCTCGGTTCGCAATTCTATACCCTGCTGGGTTTGATAAATCGCAAAAGGCTTAGCTGTGGGGATAGCCATATTGCCTGAGTTAGATACATCAATTTGGACTCTACAGCTTTCTTGCAGGAGTGCCTTGCTACCTTCGGATAGATCTGGTGACGCTATCTCGCCGAACGAACATTGATTCTACAATCGGCTCGATCTCATCCTTTGAGCATCTAGACCTTCGGCTGATAGAGACTGACGGATTGCCAGATAGTCTGACTCTCATACCCGAATTTTGAGGGCAATGAGTAGTATGGCGTACCTCATCAATGAGCAGCCACAGGAATATTTAGGAACCGGCTTAGCGTTCCCGTTACAGGTGAATGTACAGGGCGGACTCCAGCTTAGTTCTGAGGCCCAGAAGGTCAAAGAGGCGATCTGGCTGATTTTGCGAACTGATTTGGGAGAGCGTATCTATCGCCCTAATTTTGGCTGTCGTTTATCTGAGTTGGCCTTTGCCCCCATGAATAGCGATACGCTGCTGCGGATTCGTATCTATGTGCAGGAAGCACTAGAAACTTGGGAGCCTCGCATTCTCTTAGACGAGGTGCAGACCGATCCTGATTCAATCAGAGGGCGCATCAATATCATTATTAACTACCGCCTCAAAGCCCATCCTGACCCCTACAGTTTTGTCTACCCGTTCTATTTACAGTCAGAGGTTGAGGAAGACTAATGGAATTTGATTTTTTAACTCAACTCCCCAGTTCTAAACTCGATGACCGTAGCTTTGATGATTTAGTCGAAGAATGCCTGCTCCGCATTCCTCGGTACTGCCCAGAGTGGACCGACCATAATCTCAGTGATCCGGGCATTACGCTGGTGGAGCTATTCTCTTGGCTCACCGATCAAATGCTGATGCGGTTTAACCAAGTGCCCCGCAAAAATTACGTGGCGTTTCTAGAGCTATTGGGGATTCGTCTGCAGCCCCCGGCTCCGGCTCAGGCTCGTCTGACCTTCTATCTAAGCACAAGCTTGCTCGAAGACTACACCATTCCGCTGGGCACAGAGGTGGCGACAGAGCGGACCGAAACCCAAGAAGCCATTATCTTTAGCACCGATCAAGAATTGGTCATTGGTCAACCCAAGATCAGACATATTTTGTCGGCGAAGGAGCCTCAAGCCTATGCCGACCATACGAGTGAGTGGCAACTGAATCGGGATGCTCTGGTGGCGGGTCATGAGTTTATGGTGTTCCCGCAACAGCCACAGCCCGGTCATAGCTTTTGTCTGGTCTTTGAACCCGATGCGCCGCTGGAGGGAAATGTGCTGTCGATTCATTTCACTGGCACCCAAGGCACCCCGACGGGCATCGATCCGAATCATCCGCCCCGCCGTTGGGAAGCTTGGGATGGCGAGGCTTGGGTGAATGTGCTTTTACAAGAAGCTGACGACACGACCAATGGGTTTAGCTTCAATGAGCATAAAGTGGATGACCATCTCACCGAGCCGAGCGGAGATGTGACGCTTCATTTGCCAGAATGCTGGGTTGTGGACAGTTTTGCCGCGTTTCGAGGACGGTGGCTGCGCTGCGTCTTGACGGAGCCGACCTCCGACCAGCCCGGATATTCCAATCCGCCTCGGATCCGCACCATTGGTTTACAGACCATTGGTGGTTCCGTGCAGGCCAGCCAGAGTGTGTGGGTGCAAGACGAACGCTTGGGTATGAGCGACGGGAAGCCGGGACAAAGTTTTGAAGTGCAGACGGCTCCAGTGTTAGAGCGTCGAGCGGGGGAACATTTATTGGTGACACCACCGGGACAACCCCCTGAAAGTTGGGAAGAGGTGGAAGATTTTGCAGAGTCTGGTCCCCATGATCGCCACTATGTTGTTAATTCGCTGGAGGGCACTCTGCAGTTGGGGCCACTGATTCGTGAACCTCAGTCCCTGAAGCGCCAAACTCAGACTCGTGCCTATCTCCAGCAGGTGCTTCCTGCGGAGCGATCGCCCGGTCGAGAGCTGGAAGCTCAGATGATGGAGCATCAGTACGGCGCGATTCCGCCGCGAGGCGCGGAGCTAATGTTTTCTTACCGGACGGGGGGTGGCAAGCAGGGAAATGTGCAGGCGCACACGCTGAATTTTCTGAAAACCACCATTCCCTACGTGAGTCGGGTTACCAACCATAAGGCGGCGGTTAATGGGGCCGATGCTGAATCCCTTAATCAGGCCGTTTTACGTGCCCCGCACCTGTTGAGATCGCATGATCGGGCGGTCACGGCAGCAGACTTTGAAGCCTTGACCTTGAAGGGGAGTAGAGGTGCGATCGCAAGAGCTCAATGCCTCCCCACCTCAGCCAATCACCCGGCCGGCAGCGTCAGCGTCTGCGTGGTTCCCCAAGCTAATACCGATCTCATTGAACGGGGTCAGGGCATTGCACCCGATCACTTCAACCTCAACCCAGCACTGCGAGAGCAGGTCATACACTACTTGGATGAGAGACGATTGCTCGGTGTACAGGTCCAGCTCCAGCAGCCTGACTATGTGGGCGTCTCTGTACAGGCGGAGGTCACGTTGGAGCCTGCCTACCAAAATTCAGTCGCCCAATCTGAAATTTTGCAAAACATTCAGGTTGATCTGTATCGCTATCTCAATCCCTTGACAGGTGGCCCTGATGGTCAGGGCTGGCCCTTTGGTCGCCCCCTTTACCCTTCAGACATTATGGCCCTGCTCCAGCAGCGAGCTGGGATTCAGTATCTGGGAGCGATCCTGCTATTCCCCATTCACCATCATGGGCAAGTCTGGCAGCGGCAGACCACCCCCGTCCTTTGCATTGATCCGGGGCCACTGGGCTTGCTGTGTTCATGGGCAGATGCTCCGGCGAGAACGGGGCATAGCATCAATGTCCTAACGTCCCAGGCGATGAGGGTTTAACCGCGATGATATCGGCTCTAATGACGAAAGGCGTCAGCCTCCAGCTCACGCCCATGGAGATCTCTGACTCCATTGCTCAGGCCGGCAGTGACATCGGGCTTGCGGAAAAGGCTCCATCACAATCAGAGATTGTGGTGCATCCCGGTGAACGCTGTCGGGTGGCCCTAGAGCTAAAGAATTGGGAGTCGTACCCCCAGCAGCTCACCCTCAAACTTGATGGGACGTTTCCCTTAGAGTGGTGCCAAACCGAGGCAGAGCCACAGCGAATGGCCCCCCTAGAGCAGGGGGCGACCCACCTGGCAACGGTGGACATTCCAGCCAAGCAAAGCTGGTATGCCGACCTCTGTTTTCAAGTGCCTCCAACGTTTTTTGAAGATCAGGATATTTGGCCGGCTCATGCTGCAGAGCCTCTTGAACTCAATTTTCAGGGCTGTCTGTCTGTTTGTCCAGCATCAAGTTCGGCAGCAGCCAAGGCAGCGCGATCGCCCATTCAGCAATCTAGCTTTGATCTTTACGTTCGGCCCCGGAGTCTGTACACCACATTTTTGCCCACGGTGTACCAAGAAATTGACATCATTCATCGGTTCGTCAAAATCTTTGAAGAAGCCTTTGATCCGGTGGTGAATAGCTTCTCTTCAATGTGGGCCCATTTAGATCCGCTGACGGCCCCACAATCGCTGCTGCCGTTTTTGGCCCACTGGGTAGACTGGCCCCTTGATGCTCAGCTTAGTCTGACCCAGCAGCGACGACTGATTCGTCGCGCGGTCGAAATTTATCGGTCGCGGGGCACCCGTAAGGGACTGCGATTTTATCTGCATTTGTATACAGGTCTGCCCCTTGATGAAGGGGTGAGCCGAGAAGAAGATAAATCGATCAGTATTACCGAACCCTCTGGGCAGGGCTGTCTACTGGGCGTCGCTCAGATGGGGGTCGATACGATTTTAGGAGGGGGGAAGGCGTATCACTTTGAGGTCTGTCTGCGCTGTGAACAGGACTATCCCATTGATGAAGAGCTTGTCCGGCGCATTATTGAACAGGAGAAACCGGCCTTTTGTACCTACGACCTCTGGATAGAAAATCGCTAATTTAAGGAGAAATAATCATGGCCCATTCATTCCCGACACCTGCGATCGCAACCCTACAGCGCCAACAGGTCAAAGACGGTCTGCTCCTCAATGCCGAACGCTGGCAGCGCGCCCATGACTACCATCGCCAGCGTCAAAACGTTCATTACCAGTCCCTCAATCAGCCTGGTATTGTCTGTGGATTAGGGGTTCATGCGATTCCACCACCGGCTGCAGTCGCGGCAGAATACCGCGATCAGCGTTGGGTCAAAATTGAGTCTGGCATTGCGATCGATCTAGAAGGAAATCTCATCATTGTGCCTCAGTCGCTCAATTTTCGGATTGCCACTGAGATCAAAGAATCAGAGCCGCTCACCGTTTACTTAGTCGCCCAATACAGAGATCCCGATCAGCTCGAAGACACCTCTGACTACGAAGTCGTCCCAGAAACCTTCAGAGTGGATGAACGCAGCCGTCCCCCCGGCAGACTGGACGTAGAACTATGCCGATTTCTATTGCGAGAGCAGCAGCATTCCATTTCGATGCCGACTGACGTCTTTTTCCCCGGCTACGGCGATATTGATCTGCGCTATCGCCACCAGGCTCAGGCTCGCCCCCAAGGTTTAGTCCGCATGGCTG
The DNA here is from genome assembly GCA_050330855.1 of Thermosynechococcaceae cyanobacterium. Taxonomy (GTDB): domain Bacteria; phylum Cyanobacteriota; class Cyanobacteriia; order Thermosynechococcales; family Thermosynechococcaceae; genus RCC1774. Next base: position 31,982 of record JBHJNL010000127.1, read on the forward strand.
AACTCCAGCATGAAGATGCAGACTGTAGCCGCAATTTCTTCAATCTCACCTACTTATCGCGCTCGGTCGAAGATATTTATCCAGCTTTAAGAGGAGCAGAAACAATCGATCAAGTCACTTGGGATGATGATTTACAGCCCTATGAGCTGCTCTATCTGACCGGATGTAGGGGCTTATCACTCAATAGCCGTCAGTGCTCAATGCTATCTGGATATCTACAGCGGGGCGGAACGTTGCTGGTGGATGCTCCCAGTGAGGCAAAGGCGCTGATTCAATCCGTTCAGGTATTGGCTCAACAATTACAGACGCCCTTGAAGTCGTTGCAAGAGTCCCGCCGTGACCATCCGCTCCGCATCAAGCCATTCCTGTTCTCTGCGCTACCCAGGGTCGATCAAACCCAGATTCAGCTTTTATCGGGGGGCGGCATTATTCTCTCGATTGGGAATCTGGCTGGCCTGTGGGGCTTAGATGAGGGACTGATGCGATCGCGCACTGACATCCGCACAGCTCAAGAGCTAGGGCTGAATATTTTGCACTTTGCTTGGAAACGCAGGCAGATGATTGATTGACAGAGATCCGACCTCTGTCTAATTGTTCTGGCTCCAGGGTGTCCTTCAATGAAAGGCAACCACCGGATTGAGAAAGACCATGCTTGCCAGCTCAGTCATTGATGCGAGTTTAACCACACAGAGCCTTACCTTTCGCCCTGGGGAATCCTCGGTTTCCTTTGGCGTTTCAGTGATGAACTGCAGCGATCAGTTTGCGTCCTTTCAATTAGAAATTCTCGCCGCAGGAGCCAATCAACAAACCGGCTGGTATCACCTTTCCCCCGAAGTCTCCACCGCAAAACCACCCGGAGATCGCACTGAGTTTCAGGTCGAGATTCTAGACTCGCCCATTCCTGATTTCGTGGGGACCATCAACCTCATGGTCCGGGTCTCTTCGCCTCAACTCCCCGAAGAACGGCGACTCGTGGTCAGACTGACCCTCGAACCCAGAGTTGGCTCCAACCACCTGCGCCTCGCCTTGCCCGTCAAACATCTGCAGGTCTATCCCCGCAATACCGTTAACATTCCCGTTACGGTCAAAAATGTCGGGTCACAGACCACTGAAGTGCTGCTGCAGTGCAAAGAACTACAGCTAAGCTGGCTCGTGGGCAGCACAGAGCGACGCCTAGAAATTGCCGCGAACAGCGAAGCAACGGCAATCTTTCAATGTCAGCCAGCCGGGGCTGATCAGGTTCCCAGTCAGAACTATCCCTTTGTGATCACGGCCCAGAATCAAGAGGGGTACACCCTAGACATGCGGGGGACTCTAGAAGTTCTGCCCGTGGGCTTCATGCAGTTTGAGGCCCAACCCCAGCAACAGCAGATTCCAGCCCAAAGAGCCTGGTTGCCCAATTGGAAATCGCGCCAAGCCACCTTCCAACTGATGTTGCAAAACACCAGTAATCTACTGCAGACCGTTGAGCTAGAGGTGCGGGGCCAAGATGCTCAGCGCTGCCATATTCAGACCACCCCAGAGCAAGCGGTTCTACCCCTGGGAGAAATCACCCCCATCGACTTAACCCTTTCCCCACGCCGCCCCTGGATTGGGCTGTCGCGAAAGCTGAAGCTTGAGGTGAAGCCCTGGCTCTCAGACCCAAGGCTCGGAAGCTGTGATCCAGCAACCCAGATTCTACTCCTCAAGGTTTTTCCCATTATTCCGCTGTGGTTGCTGGTGGCGTTTTTCGCCCTGTTGGCCGCGATAATCTTCAAACCGACACCGATTACCCATCTGGCGGGGGTCAATGCCGTTCAACTGAGCGGCACCAGTGGCCGACTTCCATTGGTGCTCAGCGCCTCAGACGATTGCTCTATTCGAAGCTGGGGAATCTCAAGCTGGGGGATCACAAGCTGGGCAACACTCCAGCCTGAAGGCACCTTAAATAAAGGAACTTTGCCCCATACCTGTACCGAACCGCAACCCCGCTCTGCCGATGGCCTGCTAGCGCTCACAAAACAGGCCGTCCGATCGTTGGCGTTGGTGCCGGTGAACAACAATCAGGTCTTCGCTGGCTTAGAGAATGGAACGATTCAGGCTTGGGATATTAATGGGGGCCAGCCGTTATATACGCTCCGCGATCCAACGGATCAGACCAGCGATCGCATCTTAGATCTCACCTTTACCCGGAACGCTCTGACGCTGTACAGCAGTTACGGCAGCGGCAAAATTCGCAGTTGGCAACGCGCTAGAGACATTCGCTTTAACCCTAAGCCCGCCAAAGTCTTCTCGCTTCCCGATCGGTTTGCGGCTCAAGTTTGGTCCCTAGCCCTCAGCCCCGATGAGAAAACCCTGGTCAGTGCGGGCCAGTTCAAGCGCCTTGTTCTATGGGATGTTGCCAAAGCGCAGCCCCGTCAGCTCTCGGCAGAGCCTGCTCAAAACCGAGGGGAAAACGACTTCTTTTGGGATGCCACCTTTGCACCCCAGACTTCCATCCTCGCCGCCTCAGACTCTGATGGTTATATTACGCTCTGGGACTTGAGTCAATGCAGCAGTCCCCCAAAATCGACTGAGGCAAACCCACTCCCCCCACAAAGTTGTACACAACGCTCTCGATGGCAGGCCGCAAAGGCCTCCGTTCGTCAAATCCAATTCACCCCTGACCGACGATGGCTTGTGAGTGCAGGCGATGACGGTCAGATCACGGCTTGGCCGATGACCTCAAAACTGACCCTCGATTCGACTCAAAAACCAAAACGCATTGCCACTCTCCCTAGCCGGGTGACCTCTCTGGATCTGATTGCCAATGATCAGGGCGTCTGGGTCGCCAGCGGCTCTGAGGATGCTCAAGTCCGGTTCCATCGATTTAATCCTTAATAACCCCTTACGGAAAATGCCATGTTGAATGTAATGACGACGTCTCTCAAGGTTATGCTCAATCCTCCCTCAGGCCTAGAGGGATTCCCCGGTGAAACGGTGATGCTGCACGTCAGTCTTATTAATCAAGGGACTCAGGGCGCTGTCATTGATGTCCACATTGATCCGATGGGCCAGACCTGGTGTCCGTCGCCGCAGCAGCGGGTTGCCCTTGACCCCCAGCAGGGATGCGAAGTGAGTCTATCGTTTGAGCTACCCATTGATGCATTGCCAGGTAGCTATCCGTTTACCTTAGTTGTAGATGCCCCAGATCACTATCCCGAAGAGACGCCGCTACACTACCCAAGCCAGCTCGAAGTTCTGATCAAAGAGCGGCCTGTGGAACGACTCGATCAGCCGACTTTTATTCTTAACCTAGCCACTAGCCCAGACACGCCTCTCCTGATTCAACCGGGGCAACATCAGACCCTCTCGGTTCAGGTCAACAACCGCTCCAGGCGGGTCGATCGATTTCGCCTCAACTGCCTAGATCTCGATCCAGATTGGTTCACGATTCAATATCCCTGTACCGATCTCAGCGAGTTGGGGGTATTGTCTGATGGTGATAGCCTAGAGCTGAATCCCGGTACTCAGGGCACCGTTACCGTTGAGTTCTATTTCCCTTTGGATATGCCTGCGGGGAACTACTCACCGACACTGCAAGTTCTGTCTGATAATGCTCCGGAGCAGGTGTTTCTAGATCTGGTGTATTTAGAGGTTAAGCCCAAGCTGCTGCTGAGCGTGAGCCTCGAAACCCTATTGGGCAAGGTCAGCCGCAAACCGGGTCAGTATCGGCTCAAGCTGACGAATCAGAGTAATTTGATCCGAGAATTAGCGGTGAGTGCCAGCAGTCGAGATGAAACGGAGCTGTGTACCTATACCTGTGAGCCATCCTCGGTGCGGCTACTCATGGGTGAAACAGCAGCCATTGATCTAGCTGTGCGGCCCAAGCATAAGTTACGGCGTCCACTTTTGGGGCGGGGTTTAGAGCTACCGTTTCAAATTGATCTCCAAGACCTTGACGAATACCCAATTCCTGAGCAGACCCCGAAGGGTCTTTTGATTTGGAAGGCTCGCCCTTGGTGGCAATTGCTGCTGTGGATCTTGGTGGGGGTTGGCACCTTATCAGGGTTCGGATTTTTAGTGTGGTTGAAGTTCTTTAAACCGGCCCCGCCCCCTGTCTTGACTGAGTTCAAATCGGACAGTATTCGCTATGTAGAAGGCGGTCGAGTGCGCCTCGCTTGGACTATCTCGAATGTCGATCAGTTGGAGCAGCTCACGGTTAACTCCGTAAAGGATCAAGTCGCCAGTAAGCCCCAGGTGTTTGATTTCTCGAAAGGCTTACCCACTGAATTGAGCCGGTTCTGTCAAAGTCGCGATCGCAACCTAACCTGCACCAACATCGACACGGGCGCACGACTGGCTGGGGAATACACTTTCAACCTCCAAATTAAGGCAAAGTCAGAACAGCAAAATAGTCAGAAAGAATTAAATGTCGTCGTACAACCCAGGCCACTGCCTTTAGTCGCAGGTGTTTCGTCGAGCCAAGCTCAAATCGAGAAAGGCAAACTCTTGCCCCTCAACTGGAAACTGAAGAATGCCAGTCAACTTAGTGAACTGCAGGTGTTCAGCCAAACCAAGGAGGGTAAGCCTACGTTGATTAAGACCTATGACTTCAAAGCCCAGATCCCCCCTGAGCTAAGCAAGCAATGCAAACCACCCGTTAATGAAGAACTGCTTTGCTCAAATGTAAAAATTGGGTTACCCGCGACCCCTGGCCCCTATGGGATTAGTCTACAAACAGTATCAAAGAGCGGCCAAAAGCAGGCACCGCCCTCTCAACCGGTTCCGGTGGAGGTGAAGGGCAAGCCGCCCAAAATTCTAGCCTTCACGCTCAACGGCCAAAGCGCAGGCACGAATCCTTCGCTTTTTCTAAAAGCAGGACAGGCCGTAACCCTAAAGTGGCAAGTCGAGGGGGATGATCTGACGGTAAATCTCGAACCTTTGGGTGATGTCTCAGCGAACGGTTCAAAAACATTGAAGGCGACTAAAGGTCTATCGCAAATCACCCTTACCGTTGCGAATAAACAAGGTCAGTCTGTTAAATCAGCATTCTTGGTCCAGGTTGATACCCCCAATGGGACTACACCACAGCTTGATCCTGGGGCACCGCAGCCTTCCGAGCAACGACTTGAGCCGTTGTGGTGACATTATTGGCGAGAATACTGTCCCTACCCCAATCCTAAAGTCGCAATGTAGGACTGCTGATCCGCATTAAAACTAAAGCGACGGATCAGCGCTTCCACTGATTCAATCGGCAGCGTATCGATGATGGTGGCCCGGTATGTGATCGTGGGTAGGTCTGGCACCTCCACCGCACAATGCTCCGAGAGAAAAAAGATTTTCTGGACCGGTTTCAAATCGTAGGAAACCTTGACCCCCAACTCCGGGCAACCGAGAAACACATGGAACATTTCCATCTGTCGCCAAAACTGAAGGGTACTGCGCTTAAACTCAGGATGTAAAGTCATACATCGCCCCTGATTAAGTTTGAGTTAAATTTGACTCATTATGCCCTCGGTAAGAGTGATATGCAACCTTCAACCCGTCCATTAACGAATCGGGACAAAGTTAAACCCATGTTCTGCATTTGCATCTGGGCTAACTTTGGCGAGGTGAGTGGCGCGGTTGCGATCCCCAGACGATAAAAATCGGATCGTACCCGATGCTCCTTTGGCCTCAAAGCTTGAATCCTTCTCCAGACCCGCAATCAGAGCCTGAGTCGCATCGTAGGTGAGAGCCGTTCGCCAATTCATATCTCCGCCCCAAAGCTGCCGTGCACTTTTCGGGAACACAGCCCCCGGATCGGCCAAGATATGCCACGGCACCGCTAGTACCATACCCTCTGCATCGGCTCCTCCTTTTTCCAGCAGGGCAGAACCATAGGGGCTATCTCCACCCAAAAGAGGCAGCTTACGTTTATTGGCCTTAATCACCTCCAAGGCTTGAGGAAAGGCCTCAGAATTAGAGACGAGGACTATGGCCTCCGCTTTGTTATCAATCGCAGATTTAACCGCGTCCTCAGCATTAAAGCCTGAATCGACAAGGTTAACTTCATCAATTACATCTCCGCCGCCGCTCAAGAATGAGGTTTTAAAGACGGTTTGCAATGACTTGCTATAGCCACTGTCACTGTTACAGCGGTTTTCATCTAGGTAGGGGACAGACAGGCTGGTGATGGTATGACTGGAAATCATAACTAAAATCTAGTGCCCCCAATATGTCTGAAAACCGCTGTATATAACACCGTCGTCGTCTTCTTTAAGGTCTCTAGCAGGTAACTCGATATCGCTCTACCTGTAAAATCATCACTGGGGACAGTGCGAAAGATGTATTTGCCCACACCAGAGCGTTCAGTTGAGGTACTGGTGGGCGAAATCATCACTAATTTTGATTGTTCGTAAACCTCTGCTCCACCCAAAGAAGAGCTGCTACCAAAATGTCCAATAACGCCTAATACATCAGCATCATCCGCTAGCTTTTTGGCAACGCTGGCTGCACTCTCCTTGGTGTTTTGATCCGTTGCAATCAATCTCTTAAGGGGGGTTCCGTCAATACCCTTCGCCTTATTGACTTCATCTTGGGCTTGTGCAGAGAGTCGGTCGATTGGCAAAGAGGTTGTCCCTAGTGGTGCGGTACCTCCGGTTATGCCAGCTTGGAATCCGTGAATTGCCTGTCAGGTAATGGATCCAGCAATCTCTAAGACTCCCTTGACAACAGCAATCTTTGCTTACAGCGGTTTTTAGCTTTGTGGGGGACAATCGCAAATCCTGAAATGCTTGCCCAGCAAAAGTTCTAGAATTGAACGTGGCCCCGACAAAACTGCGATCCGCTGTAACTTGCTAGGCGTTTGATAAGACAATGGACCAGCCAAGACCTCATCAAGAATCTATACATCAGCTTAAAAATACGTCTTAAACCTAAAAATCAGTTTAGGATTACAAAAATAGTAACCAGAAACGATACAACCTCACTATCTGTTAGTTGTCCTCATGTGGGGTATATCACCAGGATTCAGCCTCTTTCAGAGGTTAGGTTTGCGTTGAAGATACGCCTAGTCTCACTTTAAATAGAAATTATTGTTCAGATTTTTATCCATATTAGTGCAGTCTCGCTGAGTACCGATAGCAGATTTTAACCCAACTGCCTCGAAACGTTAGGATGTCTAACAAGCGAGTTACCAAGTATTTGTACCTACCACATCACAAAGGAGCGCCCATGACTGTTGCTGTTTCCACCGTAGTTGAAACCAGCCCAGCCCAGGAGGCATCAACAAAGACTCAGCTCATCGTGGGGATTCCCAAAGAGGTTTTCCCTGGAGAGTGTCGGGTTGCTGCCACGCCAGAAACCTCGCAAAAGCTGCAGAAGATCGGCTTCAAGGTTCTGATCGAATCCGGTGCGGGTGCTGCAGCTAATTTCTCGGATGCAGCCTACGAAGAGGCCGGATGTTCGATTGTTGCTGATGCTGAAACGCTCTGGGGATCGGCCACTATCATCCTCAAGGTGCGTGCGCCTCAAATTAACCCTGCTTTGAATCAGCATGAGTCAGAGTTATTGACTGAAGACAAGACTCTGATTAGCTTTATCTGGCCTGCACAGAATCCAGAGCTACTGGAGCAGCTTGCCGCTCGCAAGGCCACCGTTTTGGCGATGGACTCGATCCCCAGAATTTCGAGGGCGCAGAAAATGGATGCCCTCAGCTCAATGGCAAATATTGCCGGATACCGAGCTGTGATTGAGGCCGCTCAAAATTTTGGTCGCTTTTTCACCGGACAAATTACCGCTGCCGGTAAAGTCCCTCCGGCAAAGGTGTTAGTGATTGGTGCTGGTGTCGCCGGTCTTGCTGCCATTGGCGCGGCTCGAAGTCTAGGCGCAATTGTGCGAGCTTTTGATACCAGACCTGTCGTGAAAGAACAGGTGCAGAGCATGGGCGCTGAGTTCTTAGAGCTTGAGTTTGAAGAAGACGGCACTGGCCAGGGTGGCTATGCCAAAACCATGAGTAAAGAGTTTATTGATGCAGAGATGGCCCTGTTCTTAGAGCAGGCCCATGACGTCGATATTATTGTCACGACTGCACTGATCCCCGGACGACCTGCGCCGAAGCTGATCACCGCAGAGATGGTGAATGCAATGAAGGATGGCTCTGTGATCGTTGATATGGCAGCGGAGCAGGGCGGTAACTGTGAGCTAACCAAGCCTAACGAAATCTATCGCCACAATGGGGTCTCCATTCTGGGCCTCACCGATCTCCCTAGCCGAATGGCAAGCCAGTCAAGCCAGCTTTACGGCACCAACCTCTGGCACCTGCTCAAGGATATGGGCGGCTCTGAGGAGTATCACGTTGATTTTGATGATGAGGTGGTGCGTGGCGCTCTCGTCACGCATCAGGGCGAATTAACTTGGCCTGCGCCGAAGCCTGAACCCACTGCGGCACCGGCTGCTCAATCACAAAAAACTGAGGTGCAAGCACCGGCGGTAGCAGCAGAACCATCTCCTTTGAAAGGCTTGTTGTGGCCTGCATTGGCTGGACTGGCTTTAGTGGGCGTTGGGATTGGCGCGCCGCCGTCTTTTCTGTCGCACTTTACGGTGTTTGTGTTGGCCTGCTTTGTAGGTTGGCAGGTGATCTGGAATGTTTCTCCAGCGCTGCATACGCCTTTGATGAGTGTGACCAACGCTATTAGCGGCATCATTATTCTGGGTGGGATGCTGCAGATCTCAGGGCCGCTGACGTCGCCGACGACTGTTTTAGGTGCGATCGCAATCTTAGTCGGCACCATCAACATCTCTGGGGGCTTTTTGGTCACCCAACGAATGCTCCAAATGTTCCGCAAATAGAGAACATCGCATTTATTCCTCCCATGCCCTTAAGCCGATATTGAGAAGATAAAAATTATGACCAATAGTCTGGTCACTGTCGCCTATATCGCGGCCAGTGCATTATTTATTCTGAGTCTAGCTGGCCTTTCTAACCAAGAAAGCGCCCGTAAAGGAAACCTGTACGGCATTGCCGGAATGCTACTTGCTTTTGTCGCCACCGCCCTAGGCAGTCAGGTGACTGGATATACGACCCTCATTGCCGCGATTGTCCCCGGTGTGATTATTGGGTCAATTCTGGCCTCGCGGGTTGCCATGACCTCCATGCCAGAGCTAGTAGCAATCTTGCACAGCTTTGTCGGTCTAGCCGCCGTTCTGGTAGGGATCGGCAATTACCTGCAGCCTGAGTCGGGTTTAACTGGCTCTGAAGAGGTGATTCATCAGATTGAAATTTATATTGGTGTCTTTATTGGGGCCGTTACGTTTACCGGCTCTATTATTGCCTTCGGTAAGCTACGGGCCATTTTGGGCAGCAAGCCACTGATGCTTCCCGGCCGCCATATTTTGAATATCAGCCTGTTGGTGGCAACCGTCATCTTCGGCGTGCAGTTCATGGGAGCTGAAACCTCTGCAGCCGGCCTGCAGCCGCTATTGATTATGACGGCTCTAGCCAGTCTTTTGGGGGTTCACCTGGTGGTTTCCATTGGTGGCGCTGATATGCCAGTGGTGATCTCAATGCTAAATAGCTATTCTGGCTGGGCAGCGGCTGCAGCGGGCTTTATGCTCTCCAATGACCTGCTGATTATTATTGGTGCGCTCGTCGGAAGTAGCGGCGCGATTCTGAGCTACATCATGTGTGAAGCCATGAATCGCTCTTTCTTCAGCGTTATTTTGGGTGGCTTTGGCACCAGCGCACCGACGGGTGAAGCCAAGAAAATTGAAGGTGAAGCGACCTCCACCACCGTTGAAGAGACGGCTGAGAAGCTGCGGAACGCTAAGAACATTATCATTGCCCCTGGTTATGGAATGGCTGTGGCCCAGGCTCAGCATTCTGTTGCTCAGATTACGAAGAACTTGCGCGATCGCGGTGCCAATGTTCGCTTCGGCATCCACCCCGTTGCCGGTCGTTTGCCCGGTCATATGAACGTCTTGTTGGCTGAAGCCAATCTCCCCTACGACATCGTGCTAGAGATGGATGAAATTAATGAGGACTTTCCTGAGACTGATCTAGTGCTCGTGATTGGAGCTAACGATACCGTGAACCCCAGTGCCATCGAAGATCCCAATAGCCCCATTGCCGGAATGCCGGTGTTAGAGGTCTGGAAGGCTGAGAATGTCGTGGTGATGAAGCGGAGTATGGGCAGTGGCTATGCTGGCGTCGATAATCCGCTCTTCTATAAAGAGAACACTGATATGCTCTTTGGCGATGCGAGAGAGAATGTTGATGCCATTCTCGGTCAGCTAGCGGCTAAGTCCTCTAGCAAAACGTTGGTGGGCGCAGGGAAATAGAATTTCTCTGGTCAGCTAAAAAACCTAAGTCAATTATTCATAGAATCCCCCTTGTAGACTGTAGGGGGATTTTTTTGCCATAGAAAACTTGTGTGGAATTCCTGCAACATCTCCTCCCCAGTCAAACTAAGCGATTCTTGGCTGGCTCGATCAGACCAAAGCCAACGACGCATAGAAGTATATAAAAAATCGGCCCTTGCTAGACAAGAACCGATATTGATAGATCAAGAGAGAAAGAACCGATAGCTCTTAAAAAGATCTTTATAAATTATTCAATGATGCTGCGTGTAAATTACGATGCTTTCTGAACGGCTAAGTCTGGTACTTCATCGTTTTTGACCTGAGCCTGTATAACTGGTACTTCATCGTTTTTGACCTGAGCCTGTATAAACTGACTAGAGGTAGAGACGCCTTGCTCAACACGGAGACGGTAGCAGGGGATCGTATCAGAGAGAATTGCACTCGCCATCATACCTGTGTGGATCTCTAGCTGTGCTTCAGGGATCGCTTCAAAGACGAGGTGCTGGCCTGGAAAAATGACGCGCTCGAAATACCAGTTTGGCACGTTGGTGATGCGAGCAATCTGAATCTTACTGGTTACGTTGCGATAGGAGCAAACGATGCGATCGCTGTTATCAGAAGGGAGGGGATCAATAATCTGAGCCATAGGAAATAGTGAGTTTTATGGGCTGATGTTTAAATCTGTTTTGAAATTAGCATCCTGAGATCCCAGGAGCTGTAAAGCGGACTACCATTCATGATTTTTGGTCGTCCTCCTTCACATATTGTGACTTCCCCATTACTAAACTTCAAGGAAAGGCCATCATAAAAATATATTTCATCACATACTCACCTTCGACCTGAAAGTCACTTGGTTGTTCCTATTCAAGAAGCAGACCATAGTAGCGAACGCTTCTGGAGATCACCCTACCCATAGGTTTGGCCTATGATGAAGAGAGAAGTATGCAACAATTGTTTACATGCTTTGCATCCTCATCCATTAGGTTCATTCGATGACGTCTCGAGTTCTCTATGTCCGGCTGCCCTGCAACCCCATTTTTCCCGTCGGGGTCGTCTATCTAGCGGACCACATCCGCAAGTGCTTCCCTGATGCTGAGCAAAGAATTTTTGACCTTGGGACCGTGCCCCCACTGGACTTTAAGTCTGCACTGGACCGCTGCATCGACGACTTCCGGCCCAGTTTAGTGGTGTTCTCCTGGCGAGATATTCAGATCTACGCGCCCGTGGGTGGACGCGGCGGTAACCCGCTCCAGAATGCCTTTGAGTTTTACTATGCGCGTAACCCGCTTAAACGCCTGCGGGGCGCTTTCGGGGGCCTCCGGATGGCGATCACCTACCTTAAAGAACTAAGGCAAAACCTCGGTCTCATTAAGCGGGGACTTAAGCGAGCGCAGACCCACAACCCTGATGTTCAGGTTGTCGTCGGTGGCGGTGCGGTCAGCGTCTTCTATGAACAACTGGGATCAATGCTGCCCCAGGGATCTATTATTTCAGTGGGCGAAGGTGAAGCCCTCATTGAAAAAATGCTCCGGGGCCAAGACTTTCGAGATGAGCGTTGCTACGTTGTGGGTGAAAATGAACCCCGCGATCGCATGATTCATGAGTGGCCGACACCCATTGAAAAAACGGCCTGTAACTACGACTACATCCAAACGATCTGGCCTGAGTTTGAGTATTACCTTCAAGAACAAGACTTCTATGTGGGTGTACAGACGAAGCGGGGGTGTCCCCACAACTGTTGCTACTGCATCTATACCGTTGTAGAGGGCAAGCAAGTTCGCATTAACCCAGCCCAAGAAGTCGTGGCTGAGATGCAGCAACTTTATGATCGCGGCATTCGTAATTTTTGGTTCACTGATGCCCAATTTATTCCGGCGAAGCGCTTTATACCCGATGCCTTAGAGCTGCTCCAAAAAATTCTAAACTCAGGCATGACCGATATCCACTGGGCAGCCTATATTCGCGCCGATAATCTAACGCCAGAGCTGTGCGACCTGATGGTCAAAACCGGCATGAACTATTTCGAGATCGGTATCACCAGTGGGTCTCAAGAACTAATCCGAAAAATGCGGATGGGCTATAACCTCCGCAATGTTTTAGAAAACTGTCGAGATTTAAAAGCTGCAGGCTTCAACGATATTGTCTCGGTCAACTACTCCTTTAACGTTATTGACGAGCGACCTGAAACCATTCGCCAAACTATTGCCTATCATCGAGAGCTAGAACGTATTTTTGGCATCGAAAAAGTCGATCCGGCCATCTTTTTCATTGGCCTACAGCCCCATACTCATCTAGAGACCTATGCCTTTGAAGAGGGCATGCTGAAGCCCGGTTACGATCCCCTGAGTATCCACCTGCCTTGGGTGGCAAAGAAGCTGTTATGGAACCCTGAACCACTGGGATCGATGTTGGCAGAGGTCTGCCTGCAGGCATGGAATCGACAACCAGACAACTTCGGTCGTGAGGTTTTCGCGATCTTGGAAGAGCGCTTTGGCTGCGCCCCCCTCGAATCGGCATTAACGGCTCCCATTAAGGAACCATCGCGCGAATTGGTGACCACCCGCTAGAGCAGATCGCTCGGAAAACCATCCGGCATTGTTGTGCTTTGATTCATGATTGCCTCCGCGAGATCAGCTCCCCTTGCTCTAAACAGGTTGGCACCGCTGAATTGAGTCTCAATTAGAATTGCATCCTCAAGCTGGGCGCTGATCAGACTAGCCTCAGTCAAATTCGCTTGGGTAAGATCAGCCTGCTGAAAGTCAGTATGCCTGAGATTGGCTTGCACCAAGAGGGCTTTGCGAAGATTGGCGCTATAAAAGCTAGCCCGTGATAACGTTGCATTCTGCAACACGGCCCCTTCGAGATTCGCGCTGTTGAGGTTTGTGTGCTCAAGCTGTGCTCGCTCTAGATTCGTATTGGCTAGATTTGCATTACTAAGATTGGAGTAGGCAAGATAAGCATTACGGAGATCGCTGCGGCTTAAGTTTATTCCTCTAAGATCTTGCCCGAAGAGCTGCGCTTCTCTAAGATCAAGATTTTGAAAGTCTCGCCGACCCTGTTCATATTCTGACAGGAGTTGCTCCCCACTGAGTTGCTGCATAGTGCCTGTTGTTTTATAAGCTCAGCATCGGGCCAATGGAAGTAAGTAAGCATAAATACTTACCAAGACGCTGATTTACATAAGTTAACACTCCGGTAGGGAAGGGAGGGCTGAAGTTAAGATTCTTTTCAGGATTTTGGTTGCTCGGTGGAATGTGTCGCGGTGTCCTTAGCGTTTGCAATTATCGGTACTGAAGGATGAGGCGATTTTGACTATGGACTTTGAGGCGGGGATTATTGAGGGCTTCTTTGGACGGCCTTGGTCTTGGCCAGATCGGCGAGCCTATGCCTCGTTTTTGGCTCAGAATCACTATCGGTATTACATCTATGCGCCGAAGGCTGATCGCATTCTCCGGCAAGATTGGCCGGGGCGGTGGTCGGCTCCAACGTTTAAGCAGCTTCAGCTTTTAGGGGAGGCCTACCATCAGGCTGGCCTGAGCTGGGGGGTGGGTCTCAATCTATTTGAGTTGCACTGTCATTATGATGCTGATGAGATCGCAGCACTCAAGGCAAAGATTCTTTATCTCAACCAACTGCAGCCCGATATCTTAGCGATTTTGTTTGATGACATGCAGGGAGGAGGGACAGAGATGGCCCAGATCCAGGCCGATATTACGCATCGGGTGATGGACCTGACGACGGCCTCCACGATCTTCATGTGTCCGACCTACTATTCCAGTAGCTCAGTTCTAGATCGGTTATTTGGCCCCCGTCCGACCGATTATCTAGAGTCCCTGGGGCGATTGCTAGACGCCACGGTACAGATTTTTTGGACGGGGCCAGAGATCTGTTCGGCAGTTTACCCTAAATCGCATTTAAAAGAAGTGGGGCAGCAATTGGGTCGCAAGCCCTATCTTTGGGATAACTATCCGGTGAATGATAGCGATCGCATGTGTAAATTTCTCCATCTGCGGGCCTTTGAGTACCGACCGCCCCAGTTGGCAGACTGGACCGCTGGGATTGCGGTTAACCCTATGAATCAGGCCTACCTTTCTCAGATTCCGTTAATGACCTTGGCGATGAGTTTACGGCAGCCTCAGTACGACCCGACTGCAGCCTTTGCGAAAGCGGCACAACTCCTGTGTGGCAATGATTTAGCCGATGATTTATCTGAGGATTTAGCCTCCTTTCAAGATCAGGGCTTAGAGCAGCTTGCGCCGATCCTGAAGTCTCAACTTATCAACAAATATCAAGCCTTTGAAACGCCCTATAGCGAAGAGATCGTGGGCTGGCTTCGGGGTGAATATCCCTTCTCTTTAGACTGTCTGACGCAATAGCAATGAGGGATGTCTGATGGGTCTAAAAGTGGCATTGCGATCGCTTCTCGGTGCTTTCTTGCTTGTGAATGGGGCAACCCCTGCATGGAGTGAGTTGCATCCGATTCCGTTTACAAGCAAACAACGATGTAACCACAAGCTAGCGGCAGCGAAGGATATCCCCCATGTGTGTTGGCAACACCAGAATGATCAAGCCAAATTGCCAGTGTGGCGATCTGCTCTTGGGTTTGAGTTTGGGACGCTAACGCGATCGCAATGGCAGCAGCTTCAGCAGACCTATACCCGTTGGCAAAATCGTCGTCTTGCCCCCTACGATCCGCAGCGGAGCTATACCCTGATGGATTTTATGCCGCCCCTCATGCAGGCGCTAAATGCCCATCAGTTTCACGTAGAGAAAGTTCCTCTACCGACGCCCTTGCCGGAACTGTTGCCTAGCAAAGATGGAGTGGCTAGCGCGATCGCAAACTGCTGGGGAACACTCTATGAGGTTTTAAGAACAGCCCAACACAACCAGTCGATGCCCTACACGTTTATGGCGGGGCCACAGCAAATTGAAGCGTGGTTGCAGCAAGCCTCGACGCCAGTGATAGGAGCGGCACAGCCAGGGGATATTCTGTTGATTCAGCATCGGCGGGGCGATCTCACCTACCTGGATCATGTTGCCCTTGTCATTGACGATCAGCTCTTCTTTGAAAAAGCAGGTACGGGCGATGAGACCCCCTATCGCCTAGTCGATTTAAAGACGCTTCAGCAAAGCTGGCGGCCAGATGTCTTTGCTTTTAAGGTTCGTCGTCCTCTTCAAAATCAAGCTCTATTGTCACCCCAGAAGCGTTTTGGACTGCATAGCCCAGCGACTTTAAAAGAATTCCCAGAATTAGCGAGAGTGAAGCGATCGCTAGCCGCGCAATTCTCGGTCGTATGGTTCAAAGAGCGGCATTTGCGATCAGTCTACTTTTACCCAATCCAGCCCATCTTGCTGCAAGAAGTCACACCGGGACGATTTACACTGGTCCCATCTCCTTGAGTCATTAACAATGGACCTGCATGACCTGTATCAGTTCTCCGGCTTTGATGGTGGGCCTTTCGAGGCTGAGGACGGCTAACCCATTGGTGTGCGAAAGGTTCATGAGATTGCCTGAACTGTGGCTTCCGCTGGCTAAAGAAAACTTATAGAACCCTTCATTCAAACGGAGTTGGCCCCAAAGATAGGTCTCTCGCTGTCCGCTGATCTGCAGGTCTTGCTGAGATTTTGCTTGGACAAAGATGGGTCCCCAGTTTTGAGATCGCCCCGATAGTTTCCGCAGCGCAGGTTGGACGAATCGCCAGAAGCTGACTAGGGCTGAAACAGGGTTGCCGGGTAACCCGAAATACAGGACTGAACGGTGACCACTGGGGACGGCGGCAACGGTTAAGGGTTTTCCGGGCTTTACGGCAACGGCTCGGACGTGAATCGTGGCTCCTAGTTCGGCCAAGACCTGATCGACAAAATCGTAGTCTCCTACCGAGACACCGCCAGAGGAAATGACGAAATCGGCATCTAGTGCAGTTTCAATGGCAGCTCTAACGGCGGCTGGAGTATCTTCTACGGTGTCGATTAAGCGGGCTTCCCCCCCCGACTGTTGGACAAGGGCGGCTAGAGCATAGCGATTAGAGTCAATAATCTGTCCTGGTTTGAGAGGTTGATCGGGGGCCACCAATTCGCTACCGGTGGACAGAATCGCCACCACCGGACGCCGATAGACCGGGATTTGAGACCATTGGGCGGTGGCAAGGATCGCAATTTCTGGGGCATTAAGCACTGTCCCTGGAGCCAATAGCGGTTCACCGGCTTGGTAATAGTCACCTTGATGGCGAACGAAGGCTTGGGGTTGAGGTGCCTGCAGGATCTGCACCTGATGGCCTTGATGTCGGGTGTTTTCTTGCATGACGACGGTATCGGCACCGGAGGGCATCATGGAGCCGGTAAAGAGGCGGGCGGCTTGACCTGTTTGTATCGTCTGTTGTGGTGCGGTGCCAGTGGGGATTTCGGTGACGACCTCAAGAATAGCTGGGGTCTCAGGGCTGCAGGTTTGCACATCTGCAAAACGCACGGCGTAGCCATCCATCGCAGAGTTGTCCCAGTAAGGGAAGTTGCGATCGCTTCTCACTTCTTCGGCCAAGACCCGGTCTACTGCCGTCAATAAATCAACTGTTTCTTGATCGACGATGGGCTGAACCTGGTCTAGGATGATCGATTCGGCTTGGGCTACTGACAGCATAGAGTGACCAGACAATGGACTAAGCTCACTTAAAAATAATACTCTGGGCCGTTTTCGATAGCCCAAAATGGCGTGCGGATAAATCAATACCTGCGTTTACGCTGGCTCCACTCATCTTTGATAAAAAACGAAAGATGATACAGCTCCACAATGGCCGCTGCCCCCATTATCAGCACAACTAGCCTGAACCCCCATCTAACATAGTAGGAAAATAAACCAGAGGCCCAAGTAACACTTAGGAGCAAGTAAAGACTAGCTCCAGCCAATAGAAGACGGCAGATCACCAGCGATAGAGAGTCTCGTCCAAACCATAGGTTGATAACGAAGTACACCGGCAGGCACAGTATTTTAGGATCAATAAACACCATGAATCCCAGAGTTGTTAAACCAATCATCTCTCCACCAAAGCCGAAAAAACCAGAATTGTAGCTCCACGGCACAAAGAGGCTGAGCATTAGCGTAAAACAGATCAGAACACGGATTGGCTTTAATGGACGGTAGTTTTGCATACTGCTACCCCGATCAGTAATAGCGCATAGTTGATAAGCACAACACTGAAAAAGAGAAGGAGCCGCCTGCCATAGATCTGTAGAGCTTCTTTCAGCGATCGCTCAGTCGGTAGCTGTCCAGATATTTCTCTACTCATAGCCCTTCGGCCTGCCCAAAAGATTTATAGTGGAATATGAACGAACGTTACTAATGCACAGGAGTATCCCCGTGGTCGAGCCTCTATTGTCTGGTATTGTACTGGGTCTCATTCCCATCACCCTTGCCGGGTTATTTGTTGCGGCTTGGCAGCAGTACAAGCGCGGAGATGAGTTGGGTCTGTAGGTTTAACTGAGACTATTATCGAGTTCCCTCATTGTTGTCCCAGCGATAAAACGTCACTGCACTGTTGCCATAGAGTTTAGTTCGCTGGGCCATCATACCTTTTATTTTTAAGGGCAGCTCCTGTTTGGGATTATGCTCTGCGCCAATCTCTCCGTCAGAGGTGAGAAGAGAGTGGGTTGCGATCGCATCCAAAACCCCTGCATAAATCCCACCGTCATAGGGCGGGTCAAAGTAAATCAGATCAAAGGATTGCTTTAGCTTCGGCAATCGTTGGATGACATTGCCCCGCAATACTTTCCAGGTTTGGTCAGGCGTTGCTAAGCGCTGCCAGTTCTCTTGAATGACCGCGCAAGCCTGCCCCGATTGCTCAATCCCCATCACTAAATTGGCTCCGCGACACAGGGCTTCGGCCCCCATCGACCCGCTGCCGCAACAGAGATCGAGCCAGCGACAGCCCTCCACTCGACTGCGCCAGATCTCAAAGACAGCCTCTCGCACCCGTGATGTGGTGGGGCGGGTCAACGGCCCCGATACCGTCTTGATTTTGCGATTGCCATAGATTCGCACCGCGACTTGCCCCTAGCTCTCCGGCTCCACGTAACCTTGAATATTCTCTATCTCAAACTGGCGCAAAATATCGGTGGCTTTATAGGTCAAGGTGTCAGCCCCCTGAACCACAATCAGATATTTCCCGGCATCGAGGCGATTACGGTAGAGCAGGGCATCGCCCCCGCCCACCAACAGGCCGACGCCACCCCCGACGAAAAAACCGCCAGAGGCTCCAAACAGGGCACCAACTAAGCCCCCTAAAATATGACTGACGGTGGGGTAAGCCCACGGGAACATCTCGGCTCCCGTGGCTAAATGAAAGGTAGACCCCAGAATAAATCCAAAGGGCACTAATACGTAAATCATTCCCAGCGCTTGCTTTTGGGCGGGTTCATTGGGGTTAATAAAGCCAAACTCATCGGCGCTCTTATATCCTCTGCCCAAGATAGACATTTGCTCTAAGGGGACTTGGGCATCTTCTAGAGCTGTGTAGGCGGCCTCGGCCTGAATGCGGTCGGGAAGGACAGCAATGAGATAATTATTTTGGGTGCTCATGAAGAGGGGATGTGCGTAATAGGTGTGGACTCTTGCCTAGGCTGGGACTTGAGTGGTCGTTCGGACTTGTTCAACAAAGTTGGCTAAAAGCTGGAGGCCAGCGGTGGACGATTTTTCAGGGTGAAACTGAACGGCGAATAGGTTGTCGCGGCAGATGGCAGCGGTGACCGTTTGACTGCCGTGGGTCGTGGTGGCGGCGCGAATACTAGGGTCCACCGGATCAACGTAATAAGAGTGGACAAAATAGACCCAGGGCTGCAGGGGTAGCTTCTCCCAGAGAGGGAGCTGTTGCGTGTAGTCCAGTTGATTCCAGCCCATGTGGGGGATGGTGATGCCGGGTTCGGGTTGGAAGTGCTTGACGGTGCCCGGAATAACGCCCAGACCTTCTTCGCTGCCTTCTTCGCTGCCGTCGAAGAGAATTTGCAGCCCCAGGCAAATGCCCAGGAAAGGTTTGCCGCTGGCGATGATGTCTTTGATTACGGGGATGAGGTGTCGCGATCGCAACTGCTCCATAGCCGGGTCGAAGGCCCCCACACCTGGAAGAACCACAGCATCAGCCTGTTCTAGATCTTGGGAGCGATCGGTAACGGTGGTTTGGGCACCGGCCTGCTGCAGCCCTTTGCAGGCCGAGTGGAGATTGCCCATGTCGTAATCAATGACGGCGATATTGACCATGCTTTTTCCTGAGATGCGATCGAAAGGGATAAATCATCCTCCTTAACTGTATACCGCAGGGCATTAACTCGCTGTTGTACTCAGGCTTCTCGCCGAGACAAAAAGCTCCAAATGAATGACCCAAGGCCATCACGATGTGCGAAGGGGATACTGATGTTGAACCCATTCCTCTGCGGCCCTTTTATCTTTAAGCACACCGTCAATGGTGGCTGCCCACAGCGCGTCTAGGATGCGTTTAAACTGCTTTCCGGGCTGATACCCTAGACGGATCAGATCTGCGCCATTGAGTAGGGGCTTCAACTGAGACCAATGGTTGAGGTAAGTCCAGATATCGCGCCTGAGAGCCAGTTCTCTTCGAGCTGCTAGGTGCAGCAACAGCGGTAGCTCTTGTCGCTGTAGGGTTTGGGCAACGGTGCTGGGTTGCCAATGGGTTGGCGCAATCTCCTGTAACTGTTGCTCCATCGCGACCAGTCGTTGCGGTCTGAGTTGCGATTGCTCTGGCAGGTGCAGTGTAACGGCGACCTGAGTCGCCTGCTCTGCAGGCAGTTCTAGCAAGAGATGCTCTACCAAGAGTTGCCAGCTAGAGATAGCCTTCGCGTTGGGATCAAATTGCAAATGCCATCGCAGTAAGACACGGGCTTGTTTCCACCATTCTGGGGAAATCGTCAATTGCGAATGGAGGCACTGGAGTGCGCCGAGATCGCTTAACAGCTTGAGTGCGGTCTGCCAGTAACCCGTTTTGAAGATGTATTTGAGTTCATTCTGCAAGCGGGCCTGCAGAGCAGGGGTTTTAGAGTTTTTCCCCTGGGTTTGTTGATAGATGCCACTTGCGATCGCATTGCGAATATAAATTTGCGTTTGCGCCTCAATCTCAAACCCTAAACGAGTCGCAAACCTTACTGCTCTGAAGATGCGGGTCGGGTCTTCGATAAAGCTATTGGGATGCAGAACTCGGATCTGACGTTGCTCTAGATCTTCTAAACCACCAAAAAAGTCTAGCAGTTCGCCGCCCTGGCGCTGTCGCTGGAGATGGGGTGTGAGTCGAACGGCAAGGGCATTAATCGTAAAATCGCGCCGGTATAGGTCTTGGCGAATGGAGCTAGCCGTCACCTCTGGATTTGCGGCCGGATAGGGATAAAACTCGCTGCGGGCCGTGGCAATATCCACCGCAAAGGATCCCAAAGTCGGATCCTGATGCCAGATCAGGGCGGCGGTTTGAAACTCGCCATAGATTTGGAGCTGTGCCTCTGGATAGGTTTGATGCAGCAACTGGGCTAAGGCGGCTCCTTCGCTAGCGCCGGTGTGGACGCCGTCAACCACCAGATCAAATTCCTGAAGCTGGGGCGGAGACTCAGCCACCAGTAAATCTCGCACCGCACCGCCCACGAGGTAAAGTTGCCAGCCCTGCTGTTCAGCAAATTGCGCGGCTTTTGTTAAAACCGACTGCAGGAGCGGCGATAGCAACGTACGGAGTCGATCTTGCATAGACATACGCACGACGGCATGTTGAGACAAAGATTCAGGTTGATGGAGCTGGTGGAGCTGACGCAGCATATCGGTGCGAGTCACCATGCCCACGAGCTGTCCCTGATCAAGGACCGGGAGACGCCCCACATCGTAGGTAACCATCAGCCGTTCAATCTCGGGCAGGGGCGTGTCTGCCGTGATGGTCCGCACGGGAGCCTTCATATATCCCTTCGTGGGGGCGTGCCCCAAGCCATGGTGGAGGGCTAAATCTAAATCTCGACGAGAAATAATTCCCACAAGCTGATCTTGCTCATTGAGCACCGATAGACCGGAATGACCATAGCGCAGCAAAATGCGGCGAGCTTGATCAATGGTGGTGTGGGGGCGAATCGTCCGTACCGGAGATGACATTAGATCGGCGGCGGTGGGGGGCTGGGGAACCTGAGCTACCAGTTCGGTCATCAGTTGATCCATGACCGCCTGTGGCGAAGCGGTTTTCAGCGTGGCCGCCGCTGCCCTTGGATGCCCACCGCCCCCCAGGGGGCTAAGCAGTGTATTGAGATTGAGACCCTGCAGTCGGCTCCGCCCAATCAGGTTAAGGCGATCTTGCTCTGATTTTTGGGTTCGATAGGCATTCCCTAGCAAAAGGCCGTCACTTTCACTGAGCATCATCAACTGAGAGGCAAGGCTCGATAGGCCCGGTACATAGTGAGCGGTATGCAGCAAGACCCGTGAGATCCGATAGCCATGAATGGTTTGAGTCTCTAACCCCTCTAAAGCCTGCCCTAATAGTTCCTGCAACTCAGACGAGAAACCGCGATCGGTGTAGCTTGCGATCGCCTGCTGTGTCGCCCCTTGGGCCATCAGCCAAGCCAGTGCGATCGCATCCCGAGGCGTGGCTCGATCATAGGTGAGGGATCCGGTATCCACATGAATGCCGAGGGCCATCACCGTGGCATCGGCCACCGATATTTGCGTGCCCTGGGCCTGCAGCTTCTCCACCAAAATTGTGGTGGTGGCTCCCACGGCCTCCAGCTCCCGATGCTGGGCAGGGATATCGCAGTCTGCCTGCAGGTGATGGTCATAAATGGTGACTGGAATCCCCTCAATGTCTAGCCATTCCCCGGCTTTATCCAAGAGAGTACGCTGCTGTACATCAACAATGGTAAGGGATCTCAATGCCTCAGCACTCACCGATCGCCGTTCAATGAGTGGATACTCATCGCGGTAGAGTGCCAAGAAATCTCGCACCGCTGGGTGAGCGCCCCCACACAACACAATGCGCGTTCCAGGCCGGAGGCGAGCGACCCCCACCGCAGCTCCCAACGTATCAAAATCAGCCGTTCGATGACATAAAACGATATCCATTCCTTAGTCCTTGTCCCTCCTTACTCCCCCAATAGAGGGAACCCTTTTGAGGTATGATCATTTCGAGTAATCTGCAGGCACACTCAGTCGCCGCACGCAATCTTTACCTCTACTGAAAATTTAAATCGTTTTTTACCGATTGATTGGGAGAGAATCATGACAATAGCCTTTCAATTTCTGCTCTACTTCTTTGTTCTAGTCAGCTCAATCATGGCTGTAGGTGTGCCCGTAGTTTACGCCACTGTTGATGATTCAGCACAGGTACGGAGATTTATTGGAGCTGGCTCTACGGCTTGGTTTGTTCTGTTAGTTCTCGTCACAATCACCACATTTGTGGTGGTGTAGTCCCGCTCCTCTCTTCAAGCTGCCCCATCCTGGTTTACGCGAAACCTCGCGACGACCGATGGGGCATTTTAATTTCTGAGTACCGCTAGCTTGTTTTTGTTTGATGGCAACCTTTGAAGGAACCTTTACCCAAACCTCGACGTTCCGATTCGCAATCGTTGTGGGTCGGTTCAATGACTTAGTGACAACTAAGCTCTTGGCCGGGTGTCAGGATTGCCTGCAGCGTCACGGCATTGATATCAGTCCCAATAGTCCGCAGCTTGACTATGCATGGGTGCCGGGTTGTTTTGAGATTCCTTTGGTCGCACGACAGTTGGTACTCTCTAATCGCTATGATGCCGTAATCTGTTTAGGAGCCGTCATCCGAGGGCAAACCCCACACTTTGACTACGTTGCCGGGGAAGTTGCCAAGGGCATTGCTGCGACCGGGCTTCAGACCGGGGTTCCGATTATCTTTGGTGTGCTGACGGTGGATACGATGCAGCAGGCACTGGAGCGCTCTGGTATTAAAAGCAATCTAGGGTGGGAGTATGCCATGAACGCCCTAGAAATGGTTAGTTTGATGCAAAGCATCAGGCAGGGACCACAGCAGTCTCCCAATTCCTTTGCTGATTCTAGGGGGGGTGCCCTGCCATCAGCCAACCCTCTGACACCCGAAGTTGCCGTTGATTCGCTAGAATCATAATCTAAGGCATTGACAGAGCGTCGCCTTATCTGCCAATCTAGTAAAGCATTAATTTGCGGGTATAGCTCAGTGGTAGAGCGTCACCTTGCCAAGGTGAATGTCGCGCGTTCGAATCGCGTTACCCGCTTCAGTCAAAATTAAGATAAATCGCCCACTCAGTAGGCGAAGATTTGACTCTGGCCCAATGAGACTTCTCTCACATTGAAGGCTCGTGTCGTGCATGAAGTTATTCGGTAAGATTGGTACAGCCTAGTATTCACCATCGCTTGACTCAAGTCAGTTCCAGGTGACCTTTTCACAAAACAGAGCGAACGATTAAATTAACTCTGCTACCCTATGCAGATCAAAACAGAGCGAATTGAGCAGGATCTTGACTATCCTTGCCCCTGCTGTCCCCGTGGTCAGCTCTGCCCCATCACCTTGACTGAGGCGCTGGGGTGTCAAAAGTGCCAAAAGATTTTTGTGATTCAGCCGGGGGGGTATACGCTGGAGCAGCTCTCAACGCATCCCCATCTGTGGGGTTGGGATGGTCAACGGTGGCGTCCCCTCCATCCGCACTGGCCGGGACGTTCTGTTGTGATCATAAGTCTAGGGGCGTCTGCTTGTTTACTCTTCATTGGTCTTCTCTTTGCCTCGTCCCTCAACGTTGGGAGTGGAATGCTATGGTGGATTCTCATGGTTATTGTTGTGATTGTGACCTGTGCCGTTGTGTTGTCCCTGCGATCTCGCCGTTACTAGCTCTCTTATAATTTATGGATGCGCCCTCAATTCTTGATTTTTCGGCGACACTGCGCCAAGTGCGTCGCGGGGCGCTGACCCTCAGCAAAACAGATAGTCAAGCTCGCAACCAGGCAATTGAACAGCTAGCCGATGGACTCAAAAGCCATCAGAACGAGCTATTAGAAGCAAATACACTGGACTTAGAAATGAGTCGGGAGTTGGCCGTGCCCAGTGGGGTGCTCAACTGGCTCAAGCTCACCCCAGAACGCCTCAACCGTGTTGGGCTGATTTTAGAGCAATTGGTTCATCTGCCCAATCCGCTCACCAGTGAACAGATGGCGCTACCCACGACCCAGGGCTATGTACAGGCGGCACCCCTCGGTGTGATTGGGTTTGTTTATGAGACGTTCCCTGAGCTGGCGCTGATCCTCGCCGCCATGTGCTGGAAGACCGGCAACGGTCTGTTGCTGCAGGGAGATATTGCCGGTCGAAATTCTAATCAGTTTGTCGTTAATCTGCTGCAAGCCACCCTTGAGCAGGCCGGGCTGCCTAATGTCTGTGTGCAGGCGCTTCCCAGTGATAGTCGTCGACAGCTCGAACACAACAACTCCGTGCTGCACGACTTGGCCGAGGTGGATCTGATTATTCCCTACGGCAGACCCCGCTTTATTGAACAGGTGCATCAACAGTCTAAGACGCCAGCCCTCTGTCCAACTCTGGGCAACTGTTATCTCTATTGGTCTGAATCCTGCGGGAGTGAACCGGTTAAGACCTTGATCATCGATAGTCATGATGGCTGCCCAGAGGCGATCAATGCCATTGAGAAGGTACTTATACCGCCGAACCTCAAAACATCACGGCTGACGCTGCTATGGGGTGCACTCAAAGAACAGGGATTTGAGCTGCGCGGTGATGCTGAGCTGGTGGCAGAGTTCCCTGAGCTAACGCTGGCGACGAAGGCTGAATGGAGTCAGCCCTATCTGCAAAAGACGATTGCCTTTAAGCGGGTGGCAGATTTGGGGGTCGCGATTCAGTGGATGAATGCTCACAGTCATGGACAGGCGGATTGTCTGGTCACCGATTCCTATTCCGAAAGCCGTCAGTTTGCCCTTGATATTCAAAGTTCTACAGCCTATATCAATGCCTCTCCGCGCTTCTCGCGCCTTGCTGCCGGGGGGCAGGGAACCGTTGCTCTCGGTATCTGTGGTCGCCGCAGTCGGCATTCTGGGGTCATTGATTTACAAACGCTGTTGACGACTAAACAGGTCATTCAAGGCAATAGTAGTCTGGGGACGTCGTGAGTCGGTCCTATCAGGACCACCGTCGTTGGATGGAGCAGGCTGTTGCGATCGCAACCCAAGCCGGTCAAGTGGGCGAAGTGCCGGTGGGCGCAGTGATCGTGGATGAACAAGATCACTGTGTTGCGATCGCATCCAATCGCCGTCAGCGAGACCGTGACCCCACCGCCCATGCTGAGATTCTGGCCCTTCGCGCTGCCGGAGAGCGATTGCAGACCTGGCGATTAAACCACTGCACCCTCTACGTCACCCTTGAACCCTGCCCGATGTGTGCTGGGGCTATTCTGCAGGCCCGTTTGGGCTTTTTGGTCTATGGGGCCGACGACCCCAAAACTGGAGCGATTCGTACCGCCTTCAATCTACCCGATAGCGCCTGCTCGACCCATCAACTCCCTAGCTTAGGCGGCATTTTAGAATCAACCTGTCGCCAACAGCTCCAGGATTGGTTTACCCAGCGACGCTAGACTAAGGCTGAGCCGGAGGCGCTCCCGTTCCTGGGCCTGGAACAACAAAATCAGGTTGGTCCTTAAGCTGCTCAAGGCTAAGATTCACCGCCACAGACAACAGCCCGCCAAAGACTAAGGTCAGGAGCAAACAGCCAACGCTTGCCAGTAGGATCTGCTGCTTGAGGCGCATCCTTAATTACCGATTACCGATTACCGATTACCCATTATTCCTGAATACAAACCTCGCCAGCCCCCTGGTGCATTGTCTTCACCCACTTGAGGCGCTTGGGCCGCACAGACATCCGAGCCATGGCGCTGGCGACCACCACAAACCAGTGGCACATGTACAAGGTTCCACGCACGGTCTGAATCGCGAGTACCCAAGGTCGAAAGGGCTGCTGCTGCTGCCGCCGCACCCGATCTAAGCCAGCCCACATACCCACAACCGATAACCCCAGCGTGATGCCGGTGATGGGCGTTAGTAACGGAAGCTGGTTTCGCGTTGTGGCCATCAGCAGATCAGGGACTGCCGCTGACGGCAGAAAATATTGGGTGATCCAGAACATCAGTAGGTCAATGGATTTGCGAAACCCAAGCCGATTGCGAATTAAGAGGGGCCAATAGTCTAAGTAGCGCTGATAGCCACCCTCGGCCCAGCGATTGCGCTGGTGCCACAGAGAGACCGCACGGGTGACGCCTTCTTCTTGAACCGCAGGCTGCAGCAAGAAATCAATATCCCATTCGCTCAGATGCAGGCGCAGGGTCAGGTCAAGATCGTCTGTAATGGTTTCCTCATTCCAGCCACCGCATTGCTCTAGCGCAGTACGCCGAACAAACTGACCGTTGCCCCGCAGTTCGCCAATGCCACCTAGGGCAATCCGGCGCTGTTGCCAAAAGGCATCAAGGATCATCTCGGCGCTTTGGCCTTTGGTCCAGAAGTTGGTTTGAGTATTTGCGATCGCTTTTCTAACCTGCACGGCCCCCACCCGCTCCCGCTCAAAGAAGGGCACCACCTGACGGAGTAAATCGCCTGTGACCCTGGCGTCGGCATCAAACACGCCAATAATGTCTCCCTTTGTCAACGGCAGCACTTGGTTAAGCGCGCCAGACTTACCGCCCCCCTCATTTGCTGAGCGGCGTTTAAGCTGCAGTTGCGGGTACTGTTGCCTGAGTGACTGCAGAACTGGGGATGTCTCGTCGGTGCTGTTATCATCAATCACCCATAGCTCATAGCGACTAGAGGGATAATCTAAGGCACAGAGGGTTTCCACCAACTCGCGAATCACAGCCGCCTCGTTCTTGGCAGCCACGAGCAGCGAAATATAGGGGTAGTCAGCCTCAGGTAAATCTGAATCAAGAGGCTCTGGCATCGGCACCGCTCTGGCCCGGAGTAGGCGAAAGGCATGAACCCCCATCAGGGTGGTAACGCCAAAGACAATCCACACCCCCCCTGACATCAAATGTAGGGCAATGGTACTGCTCCAGACCATCGCCAGCATCAGAGCAGCCTTGCGGCGACGGCCCTCCCCGCTAGGATAGTCCAGCCCCTCCTCCTCAGCGAGGGCCGCAGCCTCTAGCAATACCGTGTCGAGAGACTTAGGCGTGCTGCAGGAATCGCTTTCGGGCCAGGAATTCTCCGGCATAGGTCACTTGATTTAACAACCAGTACTTATCAACACCTTTAGAAAAGCTCGGGATTAAGTAGCACCACACGGTGCACCCATCACAGACCGATAGCTTTCCCTGCGATTGTCGGTATTCTTCTACTATCTCTGATTCTCGATAGAGGTCGTAGAGATTGCCGTCAATGGAGACGCCCTCCTGGGCGAAATGGTAACAGGGCAGCAACAGCTCGTCATTGGGCGAAATCGCAATCACCGCATCCACCGCTTTACAGCGGGGCTTCTCAACATCATTGCCTCCGGCTCTGATGAATTCTAAGGCTGCTTTGTTGTAGCCAAGATTAGGATGCTGCCGCGCACTACTCTCAATGGCCGCCACAATTTCAGGCGTAGGATTTTTTTTGTCATTGTAGTTACTGTGGGCCGTAAAGGCAGGGTTAAGCCAGACCCGAACCCCCAGACGCTGACCGAGTTCAGCCACTTCGTGCAGACGATTGTAGTTTTGTGCTGTCACCGTATGGTTCAGGACTGGATATTCTGCCAACTCAAGGGCAAGCTGCACCGACTCAACCAAGGTGTCAAAAATTTGAACGCCCCGCGATTGATCATGGGTCTCAGCATCACCGCCATCGAGAGAAAAATTGAGAAAATCAACCAGGCCACGAATCTCCTGTGCTTTTTGAGGATAGAGAATCGTATTGGTGGTCATGCTGGTGTAAAAGCCCAGCTCCTTAGCGGTTTGATAGATAATCCCTACATCAGAGCGCAAAAGAGGTTCGCCGCCGGTAAAGTCGATGTACTTAACGCCGAGTCGCTTTAGGTCGTTTAAATTGTGAATAATGGTCTCTAGGCACGCTTCTTGCCCAGGTTCTAAGGACCAAATGTCGCAGAAATGACAGCGGGCATTACAGCGATAGGTTAGGTAATAGTTCGCAACTAAAGGTGCCATCGTGCTTAATTGACCGTTAGGGTGACAACTGCGGCTGCAGCATTTTTGTAGATAGACAAGGGTCTTGACTCATCTAGGGGAGGAACATAAACTCACTGCGGCCCTCCTCACGTATACCATAAAGTTAAGTTAAGAATCCCTCTAGTCTTAATTCTTGAACAGGGACGCCCTCTCTCTATTTTGCAAGTGAGCCGTCATTCTTTAGCAGGAAATTTGGAGCGGCCCGCAAGAATCAAGAGGCATTGGCCCATACTCTGTATAGAGAGATATTTCAATGCATCGTCTGTAAGGATCCTTAATCTATGGCTGCTGTAATCGAAACGATTCAACCTGCCCTGCCCAGAGACGTTAACGTTTATCTGCCCTACTACCAGGGCAGCAACAAGCGTGATTTATTGCCGTTGGCGATCGCGCTTTATCAGCACGGCAACTTAGAGGGGCACCGGGGAATTGAAGGGGGAGACAATATTCCCTTTGTATCGACCTGGAATGTCTCTAGCCTCCCGGCGGACCTAACTCGCTGTCGGATGCAGTTTGATAGCGACTCCGATTTAAGCTACGAAATGACGATCACTAACTTTGAGTTTATTGGGTTCTTGATTGAGGTGATTACGAACTATCGTCGGTCTAAAGTTGCGGACTTCCCGAAGACCTTTTATCGTAAGCTTTTAAAGCTAGAAGATTGAGTATCGCTCACCCAACTAAGATAGGGATATTGCAGTGAAGCATTTGCTGATTGGCTCACTAGAGGCTTACAGCGGTAAGTCGGCCACGGTTTTAGGGTTGGCGAAGTCGCTGCTCTCCAAGGGACTCAAGATTTCTTACGGCAAGCCCCTAAGTACCTTCTCGACCTCTGCACCGGCCAATGGCATTGATGAAGATATCGACTTTTTAAAGCAAACGCTGAATCTGAAGGACGATCAGCTGCGCCCCACGGTGCTTTGGTTGGATACTGCCCATTTACTTGAGCGGATGCAGGGTGAAGATCAGTTCGACTACCAGCAACAGCTCACTCAATATTGCGACATGCAAAAGAGTGATCTGGTGATATTAGAGGGGCCGAGTACGCTTCACCAGGGTCAGATTTTTGATTTATCTTTAGCCCAAATGGCTGCAGGGGTCGATTCTGAGATTGTTTTGGTGATGCGGGGACATTCGCCTAAGTGTGTCGATGCCTTACTGGATGCGAAGCAACGACTGGGCGATCGCCTCATCGGCGTTTTGATTAATGATATTCCCCAGGCGCAGTTTGAAGTGTTTTCTAAACAAGTGAAACCCTTTTTAGAATCGCAACAGATTGCGGTGCTAGGTTTAATGCCCTTTAGCTCACTGCTGCGGAGCGTCAGTGTTGCAGAGCTAGTTGACCAACTTCAGGCAGAGGTCTTGTGCTGTGACAATCGCCTAGGCCTGATGGTGGAGCAGCTTACGATTGGGGCCATGAACGTTAATTCAGCCCTCCAATATTTTCATAAGGCGGTCAATATGGCGGTGGTCACCGGTAGCGCCCGGACCGATCTACAACTTGCCGCGTTAGAAGCCTCCACGCAGTGCCTGATTCTAACGGGACGATTTGCCCCCCACGCCCTTGTGCTCAATCGCGCAAAGGATCTGGAGATTCCCATACTATTGGTGGATTCTGATACGTTAACGACGGTGGAAATTGTGGATCGGGCCTTTGGTCAGGTGCGGCTCCATGAGGCAGTCAAGGTGGACTGTATTGAAAAAATGTTTGCCCAGCATTTTGACCTTGAGCGTTTACTCACCTTATTGGACCTTGAACCGGCGCTATCGGTGTGAAGAAACAGCGATTCCCTCATTTATTGGGATCAAAGTGGACTGCCCGAGAGTCTACCTTTGGCTGGCGGCATTTTCGCGTCATTAATCGCAAGACCGAAGGCAAGCTTATTTTTGCCGAGCTGGTATCGGCCTGTGACTCCACGGTCAAATTTTGGACTAGTGCGAAGTCATTGTGCGATCGCGACCTCTGGCAACCGGGCTGGAAAACCCTAGAAGAGCAACGCTAACCCCCGCTTATCTTGACGGGGTACCCCAGCTTTTTCAGCACTTCAGCGAGTTTCTGGCTGTGGTCACCTTGAATTTCAATGCTTTGATCTTTGAGAGTGCCACCGCTGCCGCACTGGCTTTTGAGCTGCTTTGCCAGCTCGGTGAGTTTTTCTGCTGAGGTCTGGAAGCCACTCACCACTGTCACTGTTTTGCCCTTGCGACCCTTGCGAGAGGCTTGTACGGTCAGCTTTTGCTCTGCAATGGGTGGATCGTCGGGGCGAGAGGTGGCTTTGGCTTGGGGAGAGCTAAATTCACTGTAAACGGCGCGATCTGTGGCAGATTTTTGTTGGGAGCGTTTCATGATTGCAGAGGGGAGTGCTATAGTCCGTGACCAATTCTAAAGACGTGAGGAGAATACTGATTTTACGGTGGGGAGTGAGTGTGCCCATTGTTCAATAACATCTAATGCCTATCGTCGAACGATCCCGGACGTTTAAGAATTTTTGAGCATGATTCTTGTATGCTCTTGATGCATCTGAAACCATATCTTTAAAAGTGAGAGCCGGAGCCTATAGAGGAAAACCCTGCTAGAAAGATGCGTCTCAAAGCGCTGCAGATGCTGAGGTGAGGTGAGATCCCCGCACAAGATTAGCGTTCAGGTAAATCGAACAAAACGTTGGTCATGTAGCGTTCAGCCCAGTCTACCCCAAAGGCTTTTTCTAGAATGCGTCGGGTTTTATCATTTTGCTGCTGCTGGCTACAGTAGCGTTGCTGACCTACTAAAGTCTGCTCTTGGTGCTCTGGCGTAGAGGGGGTTGCGATCGCACATTCACAATGCACCTGTAAAAAAGCCCTAACCCGTTCAATAAACTGCTGTTCTTCAGCTTCACCTTGTGGACGGATAAAAAAGCAAAACTCAGAAAAGATATCGCCCCACTCCGGTAGGTCGCGCGGTTGTGAAAAAGTTGGCTGGGGTAAAGCGCTGAGCTTGTGCTGATAGGCCTCTGGTAACTTGCGGTCGGCAGAGATGGGAGAGAGATCTGCGATCGCAGTGCTCACCTGTCCCCGTCCTGCCACAATGTCAGTCCCAAACATTGGTAGATTATAATTCGGGTCCGGAAACATGACACAGTGCAGAATGTCTAGTCCAGTCCCCACCTGAGCCAGCTCAAGATGCAGCTTTCGAAACTGAGGTGTTTGATAGCAGCGATTGTCAATCACCAGCCGCTCCCCCTCTAATCGACCTTCTACATACCCTAGGTCGTCCGGCAACGTATAGGGGGAAAGCTGAAGATATTGTTGCCAAGTAGACTCAATGACATTGGTAAGTTGCTGAATGAGTGAATGTTGCTGTTCCCTTAATGACATAGATGCTTTACAGGCAGGGCAATCTCATCAGCGTAGCAGGATTATATCGAGTTGAGAAGGTTTATCTATGGTCCGACAACAGCCTCTACAGAAACTTATTCTACCGCCGCAAACTGTCTTAAAATGAGTCGTATCGGTCGAATAGCGTAATAAAGAAAATAAAGGGACTGAGGAATCTCTAGAAATTCCTTATCCTTGAGAGTAGGAATCAGCTTCAAAAAGAAGTTTGCCTGTATCGGTCGTAGAACATCTAAATAGCAGCCAATTCTATCTTTAAAAGTCTCAGTCAGCTTTAAATGAATAAAGAATTTTTTCGCAGAATACTGCCTCCCCAATTCAAGATCAAGGACAAACAGATTCTCAGAAAATTCTGTAGCAAGTCCTTGGACTTCAGCATTGTTTTGAATCGATTGTCTTGCAATATCAGGAATCTTCGCACCCAAAACTGACTGTGACAAACACAGTCCTAAAAGCAACATGCGTAGGCAGTGCATCTCTTCAGATCGTCGTAATACACTGTCCCAATTCAAATAGGGGTGACTACGGATAAATTCAGCCACATCACAAATTAACTTTAAATTCTTCCAGCAATCTTTTGAACCATGAATACATAAATAGAGAAGCAAGTCTTCATCACCAAAACCATCAACTTGATAACCACAGATAGAAATACTTTGACGGCGCTCCCATAACTCTTCAAAGCAAAACTTAGAAGACAAAAAACGTTCCACCGTCAGATGCTGATGGAGATCTATACAAACCACTTCATTCGCGAGAGAATATTCACTTTTAGAACCACGTAGTGAAATCTCAAAATCCCGGTTCAGGAATTCCCATTGATAGGTGGGTTGATAACCTTGACTGACAAGGACATCAAAGCTATCTAGAAATTTTTTGGGATCTACTAAAACATCTAAGTCACAAAATTGGCGAAGTCCCAAATTGCCGTAAGCAGATGTCGCTAACGCTGGCCCCTTGAAAGACAGTACTGGAATCCCATTTTTCTGCAGCACCTCGACTATTTTAAAAAGTTCCTTTGCAAATACAGTATTTTGAATTGCGACTTGGTAGCTATAATTTTTGAGATAATTAAGAATCTGCTCAGGAATAACTGTAGACTTCAATCGCTGCAAGTTTTTGCTTACGAGAGGTACGATACTTTGCTGCATCACCACTTGAACAAAAGAAGTCCAGTCTAGATCTTGGCTAAGCAACGAATCAATATTCCTCAGCACCTCATCATCAAGATGTGTACGAGCGCAGCACACCAGCAGCTCTATCTCAGGAGTCGCTTGGTTTTTGAAAATCCCTGAACGGGTCTGTAAAATCATGCTCCCTACAGTGATATACCGCCTCGATAAAGCGCTAATAGCTCCTTGTCAGAGAGGACGTGATCTGACTTCTGACCGATAAAATAATACCCCGCCGCTGCATCGAAGGCACCAGGCTTATCAAGCAATAGATAGTCAAAATATTGAAGATAGAAAGCGGTTAACCGAGCAAAGGCACGAATCAACTTTCTAGTCACTTTCGACGTTGCAAAACTAAGGAGAAAATACTGGTAAGACCATGCCAAGGCACTGCCAGGGCCATTAACAGCGCCACTATCAACTTCACTAAAGTGGCGAAACAAACGACGGTGCCCCAAATGTGTAAACCGAGTAAAGTCAAAACAGCCCATATGTACCTGCTGCATAAAAGGGGTTTCAGCATACACAACCCCATCTTTTTTCAAGACTCGGTGAATCTCAGCAACACATCGATGGGGATCAACAACATGCTCTAAAACGGCCTGAACAATAACACCGTCGAAGCGATCGCTCGCAAAGGGTAAGTCATGGGCATCACAAATCATTTGAGTCCGCTTCCCCCATGAGACATCAGTCTCTACTAGCTCAATAGAAGGGTTCGTTGCCAAAGCTTCCATACCTTGCCCAAGGTTGCCACAGCCGATGACTAAAATTTTGCTGTTACCTGATTGACTCATCAGCATTTCTGCAATGGTGCGGTAGTTTTGATTTGCCTTGAAATTACGGTCAATATCGGGGAGCAATTGGCTCAGTATTCTTTTTAACTTATTCTCTTTTAGATTAAAGGTTGTTGGCCGCCCAGACACAAAATCATCAATGGAAAAAATGCTCTTTTCTTCATTAATTAAGATCGGAACCTGATTGACAATGGGGAAACACTGCTTGCAATCATTTTGTGAACAGCAGAGCTGTTGTGAGTCTTCTTTCATGGCACTGCCACAGGACGGGCAACATAGATTTTGCGCCACTTCCTGTGAAAATAGCAGATTAGATAAAATGAGCTGCTCAGTATCTATGTCCAGTTCCTCAAAAACATTCTCCAACGCGTGATCAAGAGCATCCTTAAAAGTGACATCGCTGCTCTCCTCTTCAGGGAGACTTGCAGCAATTTTAAAGCCAATTTTGAGGATAATCTTCCCTCAACCGCTATTCTGCCATAGGGGTCAGATATTTGTCGACGCAGTGACGGGACTAAATCGCTCCAGTTCAACCTATGCGGTAACAACCTCTTCAATCACAGACTCAATATCCCCAATGCAGTTGGCTAAAGAAAAGCGAGAGAGGGCATGGGCCTTGCCCTGTTTTGCCATCAGGCTGAGTGCCTCTGTGTCTGACAACATTTCCTGAAGCGCTGTTGCAAGTGCCCCTACATCACCCGGAGCGTAGAGGCGGCCTGTCTTGTAATCTTCGACAATTTCAGGCATTCCACCTGCGTTTGCCGCAATTACAGGCTTTTCGGCTAACTGACCTTCAACCCCAACCCGCGCACAGGGTTCAGGCTCTGTGGATGTATGAACGACAATATCGCATGCAGACATGAGCACCGGGACATCAGTGCGAAACCCTAGCCAATGCACCCGATGGGCAATTTTAGGATCAGCAATGGCGGCTTTGAAGGTTTTAACATAGTCAGATTCACCAAAGAGAGCATCACCAACAATCAGGGCATGGACCTCTTCAGGAAGTTGATACAGGGCTTCGACAAGAATATGTTGACCTTTCCACGGCGACAACCGGCTGAAAGCTCCCAGTAGTGGCGCATCACCGATACCCAGCTCTGTTCGGACTGCGGTGATCTGCTCTGGCGTCACTTTGATAAAGGGATCGGGGGGAATGCCGTCATAAATCACTCTGACAAGGGATGGCTTGCCACCCAAGGCAATGAATTGATCGGCGGCTCCTTGAGAAACAATCAAGACCTTTGAAATAAATCGATTGGCGAGGGAAATGGCTACTTTGCGGTTGATGGGACTGAAATGACGGGAGGTCATGATGTCACGCAGATGCCACAGCACGGGAGGGCTGCCCCATAGCTTAGATAGCGCAGCGATCACGAAGGCCTTTTGGGAGTTGGTATGAATGACATCGAAGTCTTGAGCAATGGTGGCGATCTGTCGAGAGAGTTGAATGAGGGCCGGTATTGATTTGAGAGAACTCATCCCTGACGAGGTGCGAATGCCTAACAGAGAGTCTGGGGCAGGCAGAATGTTAACGATTACCCCCTGCGCTTCGAGTCGCTCTCGAAGGGGACCATCTGAAAA
>JBHJNL010000128.1:0-28633 GCA_050330855.1 Thermosynechococcaceae cyanobacterium
ACTTAAGGCGGGACAGCTTATGTGGCATAGGTTTAAGCTTTAACCTTGCTGAGCTGATGTTGCAGCCAATTTGATGTGCCAAGGGGTGACCTAAAGCGTCCCGCTTTACGCTTTATCCCTCAAAAAGTTTATTCCTCTTGACGACCCGCCATAACAGCAACCTCCTTTTTCAGACGCTCTCCGATGTCATCTTCAACCACGTCTAAGTCGTAATCCATCTGTAATCCCAACCAAAAACGGGGTGACATATTAAAATAATGACCCAAACGAAGAGCAGTGTCTGCTGTAATACGTCGCTTGCCGTGAACAATTTCGTTAATACGTCGCGCAGGAACTCGGAGGGCTAAAGCAACTTGGTTCTGACTCAAGTTCATAGGCTTCAAAAATTCTTCTAAAAGCACCTCGCCAGGATGAACTGGCATCAGCTTATCTACATTCATTGTTTCCCCTCAATGATAATCAACAATTTCTACGTCAAAAGCATCACCGTCTTGCCATACAAAGCAAATTCGCCACTGATTGTTGACCCGAATACTATATTGACCTTCTCTATTACCAACCAAACGCTCCAACCGATTAGCTGGTGGGACACGGAGATCTTGAAGAGTTTCAGCACGGTTAAGCATCCGTAATTTTCGTAACGCTACTTGCTGTATTTCTGAAGGCAATTTGCGGGAGCGTCTCCGCTCAAAGACTTTCTGTGTTTCCTTGGCTTTAAAGGTTCGGATCACATTTCAATATTACTTTCGTACTTCAAGTCTATGACGTTCTGCATTAAACGTTGAAAGACATATTCGACAGATCTCACAATTAGGTGTGATCATTGCTCTTAAACAACCTGTCAGGCGAGTTGCTGGTCAATATTGATTGCGAATTTGACCCACCACCCAGAATCTTCGCTACCACACCCGATAGTGTCTGTTACGGCCGGGACTCTTGCTAGATAATCCTCTAGCTTTTTGAATGATCTTGGATCCACAAGCTTTGTTGTCCAACTAGCCTTATGCTGCCTCGCCCGCAAAGAAATTGACCTGCCCTCCAAAAGCCCGCTGCAGATTTGAACCTGTCAGCACCTCTTTACGGGTACCGCTAGCAATCAGTTCACGATTGAGCAAAATTAGATCGTCAAAATTAGTGATCGCCTGACCCAAATCGTGATGAACCACCAGCACCGTATGCCCATCAGCGGCTAGCTCTTGCAAGATATTAAAAACGATCGCCTCTGTTTTCTTATCAATCCCCGCCAACGGCTCATCCAAGCAGAACACATCGGCCTCTTCAGAAATCGCCTTAGCCAAGAAAACCCGCTGCTGCTGCCCCCCCGAAAGCTGACCAATGGGGCGATCGCGATACTTCGCCATATCCACTCGTTCTAAAGCTGCTGCCGCTGCCCATCGCGACACCGTAGAATAACGCCGAAACCAGCCCGTCTTGCGAATCCGGCCCATCATGATCACGTCCCAAACCGTGGCGGGATAGGTCCAGTCGATTTGCGATCGCTGTGGTACATAGGCCACCCGATCCAACTGAGCCGTCAGCGGTTGCCCATCATAGGTAATCGAACCCGTACTAGAAGGGATCAACCCCAGCATGGCCTTAATCAAGGTACTTTTTCCGGCTCCGTTGGGGCCAATAATCCCCGTCAGCCGTCCGGGACAAATCGAGCAGGAGATATCCGACAGGGCTTGCACCATCCGGTACTGGACTCCGAGTTGTTCAACCGTCAAACCATTTGCACAATTCATAGATGCTTCCTAGCTGAGCGCGGTGGCTAATCTGAGCTTAGGCGCTTTTGTTCAAAAATGAAACGATTATGAAAACAGTGTAACATCAAAAAATGAAAGAATTATGAAAGCTTTTTATGCTGCGTCTGAAAACGAATGTATTGAGCCTTCTGCTAGGGGGGATTGCCGCTGGTCTCTTGCTAGGGAGCTGTTCTGGGCTGCAGAAAGGGGCAGACTCTGGCAAGCCCAAGGTCTTGGCGACCAGTACCATATTAAAAAACTGGACGGAGGAGGTGGCTGGGGATGAAGTCCAGGTCGAGGGCATTCTTGATCCCGGTGAAGATCCTCACATTTATGAGCCGGTGCCTTTAGACAATCAGATTATTGAAGATGCCGATTTAATTCTCTATAACGGCTATAACTTAGAGCCGGGGCTAATCAAGCTGATCAAATCATCAGCCTCTGGTGCCACCTTTGCGGTCGGTGAGGTGATTAAACCCTTGGACTATGACTATAAAGGTAGACGGGAGCCGGATCCTCACGTGTGGGGAGATGCAGAAAATGCGATCGCAATGGTCAATGCCATTCGTGATCAGTTGATTGAACTGTCCCCCGAAGACAAAGCCAAGTTTATAGCCAATGCAAAAAAACTAACTCAATCACTGCAACAGGTCGATGGCTGGGTTACCCAACAAATCGCTACTATCCCAGACAACAAGCGGCAGTTGGTGACCACCCATGACGCCTTTCAGTACTATGCACAAGCCTATAGCTTAAAGGTGGCTGGCACCTTGATTGGCATCAGCACCGAAGAGCAGCCCAGCGCCCAAACGGTGAAGAAACTTTCTGATGATATTCGCAAGCTACAGGTACCCGCCATTTTTGCCGAGACCACCATTAACCCCGCATTGATTACGACAGTGGCGAAGGAAGCAAAGGTGAAGCTCTCGAAGCGGCAACTTTATTCTGACTCTTTGGGTGCCCCTGGTAGTGAAGCTGATACCTACGTCAAAATGCTGGTTGCCAATACCAAAACCATTGTTGAAGCCTTGGGTGGACGCTACCAAGCTTTTCCAGGGGCACAGGTTGATTCTTGAGATATGTGCGATTGCTTCTTTATTCTTGGCTGGCGATATTGTTCAAGTCATCTAGCAGACTTTGAATCTGAGGTTTAAGGACTGGAAGACCGACTATTGCAGTGGACCAGATAATTTCTAGGTCAATATTGAAGTAGGTGTGAGCGATGGTGTTTCGCATCCCAATAATTTGTTTCCAAGGGATATCAGGGGCCAATGCTCTTGTCTGTGTCGATAAAGAGCGCGAAGCTTCTCCAATTATTTGCAGATGCTGGATAAACCAGGTCTGGACCAGTTCATCTGTTTCAAATCGTTCTTGCCCAAAAATGATGTAGCGCTCAATGCGCTCAAAGGCTTCGAGGATGTCGCGGAGTTTTTCGCGGTCATCTCTCATAGTGCGATCGCTTCTTGCAGTACCCGTTCTCGCAGCCGTGGCTTCAATCCTTTTTCGGTCACAACATCAACGGGACAACCTAAAAGCTCTTGTAAATCCATTGATAATCCACCCAAATCCAACAGAGTGCGTCCAGATTCTAGATCTACGAGTAGATCAATATCGCTAAGAGCATCGTTTTCTTCTCTGGCAACAGAACCAAAAACACGCAGATTTGAAGCCCCGTAGAGCTGGGCAATTCCCAAAATTTGTGGTCGCTTCTCCTTTAGTTCTTTAAGCCGGAAAGAAGTCCGGCTGCTTTTCTCTTTGATATTGATAAAAGTAGAGAATGCTTCTCCAGATCGCTCAACAGAATTTTGCTCAATCTGGAGTCCTTGCGCTCTTTTAAGGATGAGTATGCAATATCTAAATGCAAATGTAGAGTGTAGTAATTTTTCCATATAAAAAGCCTTGTAACCCAACTCCAGCACACCCGTCAACGAAACTAAAGCAATGAGCTGACTAACAATATCCTTCTCTGGGGGGAAGAAGTCACCAAATATGAGCACGGCACAACAGACTAAAAAAATATCACGAATCTGTTGATGGAGTATAGTACCTCTTCTCTACCGAGGTGGGCATCAAGCCTAAGCTGAAAATACTCCTCACAAAATTTCAGACTTGCTCCACTCGAATTTACGATTTCACCTACTACTTGTGCATGATTCTCAATTTCCTTTAGATCAGGTTTGGCCTGCTTTATTGCATCTAAAAAATTATCTGGAACAATGATGGGAGTAGATGCATAGTGCTTAGTAGATCTCCCTCTATCCCTACCAAAAGGAAGTATTTGACGAAGCTTGAATTTATCTCTTCGCTTACTTGTGCTCGCCTTATTAGGCTTTAATTTCTTTGTGAGCACAGATTCTAAGTAGTCTATGATTGCGTCGTCTGAGTCTCTACTCTCTAAGGTTTTGTCCATTTGTTCCCTCAGGGTACTGATCTCAATATATCGCGTTTAATTTCTATAAATCTTGCTCAATTAATAATTAGAGCTATCCTTGGTATCGTGTCGGTCAGGATAGAGATCCTTGAGATTTTGGCGCTGCGACCGGCGAGATGGCCTTCGATAGCGCTTGCTAGAGAGCTTGGGTTCATACTCTGTTTTGCCTTTGCCCTTAGCTTTGCGCTTCACCGTCGATTCAGCATTTGCGATCGCATCCTTCTCCCCTTGATCGGCAATCACTTCCTCTAGCAATGTTAAGTAATAGGGATACCGTTCCCAATCCCCTCGCACAGCACAGTTCGGTTCATCTCGATGGAAGCAATCATTGAATTGGCATTGCTCTTGCTCTAGCCTCTGCTTGGCTTCTGGGAAGTACTGCGCCAGCGCCTGCGGAGCGCAAACGGTACTGGGCTGGTTAAATCCGGGGGTATCCGTCAGCAGGCCACCACCGGGCAGGTCAAAGAGTTCCACATGGCGCGTGGTGTGCTTCCCCTGTCCCCAGCGGTCTGAGACCGCTCCGACGCGCACCTCACGGTCGGGGATCAGATGATTAATTAAGCTTGATTTTCCAACCCCAGAAGGACCAGAGACAACGGTTAATTTGCCCTGCAGCCGTTCATGCAGCTCAGAGAGTCCAGTCCCCGCATAGAGGCTCACAAAGGTTGGCTCATAGCCCCAGGCCTGCAGCCGTGCCTGCCACTGCTGCTGTTCTGCAGTGCTGACAAGTTCTTGCTTGTTGAGACAGAGGACCACACTCAACTGAGTGACGGCAACGGTGACTAAAAAGCGTGTGAGTTGTAGGGGATCCAGGGCAGGATCGGCAAGGGAAAACATCAGCAACACCTGATTGGCGTTGGCAACCGGGGGGCGCTGCAGTTGGGTGGTTCGGGGAGAAAGGGTTGCGATCGCACCTCTTCCCCCCTGCCAATCGGGTTCTTCAATCCCCACCTGGTCGCCCACCATGATTTGCTGGCCCAGCTTTTTAAGCCGCGATCGTCGGGTACATAGAAGCTCCATCACGTCTCCTGGAGTCCCGGAGGCGCTTAGCTTGACTCGATAATAATTGGCCTGCACCGCCACCACAATCCCCGTGAGAGCATCACTAGGGTGCGGGGCATCCGTCATGACGCCACCGGACGCCGGACCTGAAGCGCAAAATAGTCAGAATGGTCAATCAGCCCTTCCACATCGTATCCGGCCATCGTCAGACTATCGGGCACCTGCTCAATCGGCTCCCCCGGATCTAGCCACACCTCTAGCAAAGATCCTGGCGAGAGCTGCAGCAGCTTCAGCTTCGTTCGCACAAAGTTCAGAGGGCAAGGCGTTCCGCGTAGATCGAGCTGTGCATCAGGCGTTTGGGCGACATTATTCATCGACCAAAAATTCCACCAAGGAACCCTTCGACACCGCCTTTGCCTGCCTGCTCACCCTTAATATGGGCAAGCTGCTCCAGCAGTTCTCGCTCCTCTGCAGACACCCGCGTCGGAATATCAATCACAACTGTCAGCAAATGATCCCCACGACTGACCGGATTACCGAGACGAGGCACACCGTGCTTCTCAAGGGTGAGTACCATTCCCGGCTGTGTCCCTGCAGGGATCATGACCGGCTCTTCACCATCCACCGTATGAACAGGAATTTTTGCCCCCAGAATAGCCTGTAGATAGCTCACCTTTAGCTCAGAAAGAATATTAGAGCCTTCCCGTCGGAATTCAGCATCATCCTTCACAAACAGATAGACATAGAGATCGCCGGCCGGTCCACCTCGCTGCCCCGCATCTCCCTCATTAGAAACTCGCAGCCGAGTCCCGGTATCAACCCCTGCCGGAATCGTAATTTTAAGCTTTTTACTAACCTGGTTTTGTCCTTTGCCACCACAGGTTTCACACTTATCGGTCACCATTTGCCCCGACCCTGAGCAGGTGGGACAGACTGAAACCTGAGTAAAGCTTCCAAAGGGCGTCCGCGTCATCCGCCGGACTTGACCGGCTCCCTGACACGTTGTACAAGACTGTGGCTTCGTCCCGGCCTTTGCTCCAGAGCCACTGCAGGAATTACAAACTTCTAAGTGAGAGATACGAATTTGATGTTCACCACCGAAAATCGCCTCTCGAAAATCTAGCTTCAAATCAAAGCGAAGATCTTCGCCTCGTGCTGGCCCTGAGCGTCGCCGTCCGGCCTGCGTCGATCCGCCAAAGCCTCCACCAAAGAAGCTTTCAAAAATATCTGCAAAGCCCCCCATATCACCAAGATCTTGGAACCCACCGGCCCCTGCAGAAGCAGCAGAACTCACACCTGCTTCACCAAATCGATCATATCTAGCCCGCATTTCAGCATCAGAAAGCACCTCGTAGGCACGGCTCACCTCTTTGAACTGATCCTCCGCACCCGGCTCTTTATTGACGTCCGGATGATACTTACGAGCCAGCCGACGATAGGCACGCTTCAATTCTTCTGGGTCAGCGTTCCGAGAAACACCAAGCAGGTCATAATAGTCCCGAGCCATAGATCACAGATTCAATAGAACATATATCCGACGACCGCTCCAGTTAATCAACGGCCTCATAGTCCGTGATGACGGTATCGTCAAAGTCACCAATGATCGTAGCATCATCATTCATCGTCTCGCGAGGAGTCGTGTTAACAGAAGCAACCGCTGCCGCTGCCGAACTTTCCTCCGCTACGGGGGGGGCTACGGGCGCAGAAGCAGGCGCAGAAGGTTGCCCAGAGTACTGGTACACGGCAGAGCCAATATCCATGAGGACTCGATTTAGCTCATCAATATGCTGCTTCAGCACCGTTGCCGTGACCGTCCCTTCAGCATTAGCAGCTTGGGCTTGGGCCACGACCTGTTCAGCCCGCTGCTGAAGATCGACGCTAATATGGCTACCGTTTTCTTTGAGCGTGGACGAGTAATTGTACAGCAAGCTATCAAGCTGGTTCCGGTGCTGGGCGATCTCTCGCGCAACCTGATCTTGGTCAGAATATACCTGTGCTTCTTGACGCATGCGCTCTACTTCTAGAGGACTAAGACCGCCAGTATTAGAGATGCGAATACTTTGTTCACGCCCGGTTCCTCTATCCTGAGCCGAGACATTTAAGATGCCGTTGGCGTCAATATCAAAGGCAACTTCGATTTGAGGGACACCCCGAGGCGCTGCCGGGATTCCGGTTAGTTCAAACTTACCTAAGCACCGATTATCTTTAACCATGGCCCGCTCACCCTGGTAGACCTGAATCTCAACACAGGTCTGGCCGTCGGTGGCTGTCGAGAAGCACTGAGAGCGACTAGTGGGTAGGGTGGTATTACGGTCAATGACCTTCGTAAAGACACCCCCCAAAGTCTCAATGCCCATGGATAGGGGAGAAACATCAAGAAGCAATAGATCTTTGACTTCACCACCTAAAACACCGGCCTGAATGGCAGCCCCTAGGGCAACGGCTTCATCTGGATTGACGGAACGGTCTGCTGTTTTACCCTCAAAATAATCTTGAACAGCATTCTGAACCGCTGGGATTCGCGTGGAGCCACCGACCAAAACAATCCGATCAATATCTGAGGGTTTTAACCCACCATCTTCAAGAGATTGCTTAACGGGCATCAGTGTTTCTGCAACAAGATCCGCCACTAACTCTTCAAACTTAGCCCGTGTCAGATCCATCTCCAAATGCTTTGGACCCGACTCATCGGCGGTAATAAACGGAAGATTAATGGAGGTTGTAATCGTGCTAGACAGCTCGATTTTCGCCTTTTCTGATGCCTCGCGAAGGCGCTGCAACGCCATCTTATCATTTGATAAATCTAGCTTTTCAATCTCCTGGAAATGCGCCAGCATCCAGCGAAGAATCGCCTCGTCAAAGTCATCGCCACCCAGGTGATTATTACCTGCGGTTGCCTTAACCTCAAAAACACCGTCCCCTAGCTGTAATACAGAGACATCAAAGGTGCCGCCACCGAGATCAAAGACCAGTACTTTTTGCTCTTGATCTTGTTTATCTAAACCATAGGAAAGCGAGGCTGCCGTTGGCTCGTTAATAATCCGTAGAACTTCTAGGCCCGCTATCGTTCCGGCATCTTTGGTGGCCTGCCGCTGGGCGTCGCTGAAATAGGCAGGGACTGTGATCACTGCTTGAGAAACAGATTCTCCCAGATAGCTTTCTGCATCTTTCTTCAGCTTTTGAAGAATCATGGCTGCAATTTCTTGGGACGTGTAGCTTTTGTTACGGATCTGTACGTTGACGGTATCATCGCGTCCCATCACGCAGCCATAGGCAACTCGTGAACGCTCATTTTCGGTTTCTTGCCAGCGCCGACCAATAAATCGCTTGATGCTGAAGATGGTGTTTTCAGCATTAGTGACGGCTTGACGCTTCGCCATCTGGCCGACGAGGCGATCGCCTGACTTGCCAAAACCGACAATACTGGGGGTCGTTCTTCCGCCCTCAGTATTAGGGATTACCACAGGCGTCCCCCCTTCTAGAACAGCCACACAGCTGTTTGTTGTTCCTAGATCAATCCCTATGACCTTGCCCATAATCTCTGTCTAGCCAACGGCAGTTTTTATATCAGTAAGAGAACTTGATGAAGAGGCTCCTTCTTTGTTAGGGTGCCGCAACTGCCAGCAATTTCAATCATTTTTAGATAATTTTTGCTAACACGCCCTTAAAAAGAGCATTAGACACCTACTCAACAGCTTGATTTTCAGCGGTTTCTGGCGATTGCTCCTCAGAGCTTGTGATCGGCTCTGCAGCCACCTTAACCATGGCATGACGAAGCACCAAGTCGCCGAGCATATACCCATTGACGAGTTCTTCCATCACCGCCCCTTCTTCAAATTCGTCCGTCGGTTCTCGCATCACCGCCTCATG
This sequence comes from Thermosynechococcaceae cyanobacterium, assembly GCA_050330855.1. Classification (GTDB taxonomy): domain Bacteria; phylum Cyanobacteriota; class Cyanobacteriia; order Thermosynechococcales; family Thermosynechococcaceae; genus RCC1774. Next base: position 9,049 of record JBHJNL010000128.1, read on the forward strand.
GAGGTTCGGGTCAAAAACCTTACCTGCAGCACGCATCGGAGCAACGCCAATTCGCTTCAGGCAATCGACGAGTTGCTTATAAACACCCTGATAGCTCTTTTGAATACTAATTTCTTCTTCTGTCTGAGGATTAATGTGAGACTTAGCCCGCTCAAAACTATCAATGACCGGGAGCAGCTCACTAATCGTCTCGCGCTTTACACGCTGAGCAAGCTCAGACTTCTCTCGTTCTGTTCGTTTACGAAAATTATCAAAATCAGCCGCAATTCGCATATACTGACCGGTCAAATCTTCAATCTGACGCTTTAGAGCTTCATCTTCGGCATCTTGTTGTGATTCTTCAGATACAGTCTCAGAGTGTTCCTGCTCATCAAGAACAGTTACCTGTGTCTCAGGGGCAGTATCGTCAACAATGGGCACCTCTACACCGGAATCTTGTGCTTCCGAGACTGATGTGGCAGACATTTCCTCAGTAGACTCATCAGGGAGGACTTCTGCCTGCATTTCATTTTGATACTCGTGCTGCTGTTCGTCACCACTCATTATGCTTCTTCTTAAGATCCCATCAACAATTTACATTATGTACAGAAACATAGCCTACCCCGCCTAGAGTATCACTATTGTCATTTCTGTTATGCTCACACGCATGTTTAAGCTTGGCTGATCAAGTCCCCTCATATCGTATCAATACCTAAGTTCTAAAGTGTTAGCAGTTTTGCCATACCCGTAAACGAGGTAATTCATGCTCAAGGTTAAAGAACAATAGATAATGTGGGCATGCTGAGATAAATAGCCTCAGCGCTCGTAAGCCCCCTCTAGAGCCTGGACGATTCAGCTAATATCCACGATTTCAGCATCTTTTAATTCTTGGACGCTATGGTCAACTCACCCTCCCAACGTCGAGCACTGATTACACGGCAAAACTTTTCACCCTTTGGGAATAAGTTGATTGCCAAGGGCTATGTCGATCAAGACCAGCTCCGAGAGGCGACGCTAGAAAGTCGCCAGTCTGGGCGCTCTCTCATAGAAATTTTACAGGGTCTTACAGGGGAAGTCTTACCCCCTGAACTCATTCGCCAGTATAAGCGGCAGCAACTCTTCGAACTCAAAATTCTCTACGGTATTGATTCCCTAGACCCCGCAATCAACCAGATTCCCACCGATCAAGTTGGAGAGCTGATTGAGACACTGATTCCCCTAGAACTCTGTCGCCGCTGCCAGTTGGTCCCATTGATGCTGAACAAAGAGGCGACGCCCTCAACGTTGCTTGTGGCAATGGTGGATCCTGACAATTTAAGAGCCTTGGATGATTTGGGCCGGATTCTGCGCCCCCAAGAAATTACGCTCCAGCGCATTGTAATTGCCGTTGAAGACTATCAGCAACTGATTGCAAAGTATCTGGACCAGCAGGTTGAGAAACAAAGTCAAGTCGAGCAGAAGGCGCTTGATATTGATCTTGGGGACGATCTCGACGCCATTATGGGCCTCGAAGAAGTCACTGATGAGCTAGAAGCTGACCTGGGTGATGCGCTGCAGGATGCCGGAACAGCCCCCATTATTACTCTCGTCAATAAAATCTTAGCGAAGGCTCTGCAGGAAAGTGTGTCTGATATTCACATTGAGCCGCAGGAAGAGTTTCTGAGGGTCCGCTTCCGTAAGGACGGTGTGCTAATGCAGGCCTTTGATCAATTGCCTCGCAAAATTATCCCTGCGGTGATTTCTCGCTTCAAAATTATTGCTGAGCTAGATATTGCAGAGCGTCGTCTCCCTCAAGATGGCCGCATTCGCCGTCTCTTCCAAGGACGCAAGATTGACTTTCGCGTCAGTACGCTTCCCAGTCGATATGGTGAGAAGGTCGTTCTGCGAATTCTGGACAACTCCTCAACGCAGTTGGGCCTTGATAAGCTGATCTCCGATCCAGAGAGTCTCGATATCGTTCGAGAGATGGTGAGCCGTCCCTTTGGCCTCATTCTAGTAACAGGGCCAACGGGTTCAGGTAAAACGACGACTCTGTATTCTGCCCTTGCAGAATGTAATCACCCCGGCGTCAATATCAGTACAGCGGAAGATCCGATTGAATATACGCTGCCCGGTTTAACCCAGGTGCAGGTGATTCGAGAGAAAGGGATGGATTTTGCTTCTATTCTACGGGCCTTCCTGAGACAGGATCCTGATGTGATTCTGGTGGGTGAGACCCGTGATAAGGAAACAGCAAAAACGGCCATTGAAGCGGCACTCACGGGACACCTGGTATTAACGACGTTGCACACCAATGATGCGGCGAGTGCGATCGCACGTCTTGCTGAGATGGATGTTGAACCCTTCATGGTATCCGCATCACTGCTAGGCGTTGTGGCCCAGCGTCTTGTCCGGCGCGTGTGTTCTGAGTGCAAAGTGCCCTATCAACCCAGCAACCTAGAGCTGTCTCGATTTGGTCTAACCGCCTCCCCAGGCACAGAGATTACCTTCTACAAAGCCAATTCTTTATCCCCTGACGAGATTCAGTCCGCAGAAGCCAGTCATCAGGCCGTCTGTCCCACCTGTAAAGGCATTGGGTACAAAGGGCGATGTGGTGTTTACGAAGTCATGCAAGTCACGGAGACACTCCAGGCGCTGATTACCGAAGGTGCCCCCACCGAGCGCATTAAGGAAGTGGCCGTAGAAGAGGGCATGATTACCCTGCTCTCATATAGCCTCAATCTGGTTAAGAACGGTGAAACCACCCTGGAAGAAGTCGAGCGAGTGACCTTTACCGATAGCGGCCTCGAAGCTGAACTGAAGGCGAAGCGTAAAACCTCCCTCACCTGCCGTGTCTGTACCGCAGCGCTAAGACCCGAATGGCTAGACTGCCCCTTCTGTACGACACCTAGGTTTGAAGAAGCACCGGCCGACGAGTCATAGTCCAACGGCCCATAAAACATCTGAACTTTGTAAAAGGAACAAGAGAAAATCCATGGACTACATGATTGAAGACTTAATGGAAGAAGTCGTTGAGCGCGGCGGCTCCGACCTCCACCTTTCTGCCGGACTGCCCCCCTATTATCGCGTCAACGGCAAGCTGATTACCGCTGATTATGATCCCCTCTCAGCAGAAATGTGTCAGCGACTGATCTTCAGTATGCTCAACAACACGCAGCGTAAGCAGCTTGAGCAAACCTGGGAACTAGACTGCTCCTATGGCGTGCGCGGGCTGGCCCGTTTTCGAGTCAACGTCTACAAAGACAGAGGCACCTATGCGGCGGCCCTGAGAGTACTGAGTTCCAAAATTCCTACCATTGAAACCTTGGGTCTGCCCAATATTGTCCGCGAAATGTCCGAGAAGCCCCGTGGTCTGGTCTTAGTAACTGGACCCACAGGGTCTGGTAAATCAACGACCCTGGCGTCGATGATCAATAACATCAATATTACGCGGGCCGAGCATATTTTAACGGTGGAAGACCCCATCGAATTTGTCTATGAACCGATCAAAAGTATTATTCACCAACGGCAGGTCGGCGAAGATACAAAAAGCTTTGCAAATGCGCTGCGGGCAGCTCTCCGAGAAGATCCTGACGTGATCTTGGTGGGGGAAATGCGAGATTTAGAAACCATTCAACTTGCCATCTCCGCAGCAGAAACGGGCCACCTCGTCTTTGGCACCCTGCACACGAGTTCAGCGGCTCAAACCGTTGACCGAATGGTTGACGTGTTCCCACCCGGGCAGCAAATGCAGGTTCGAGTGCAGTTGTCGAACTCATTGGTCGCGGTGTTCAGCCAGACTCTAGTGCCTCGCAAGAATGTCAAGCCGGGTGAATTTGGCCGAGTCATGGCTCAAGAAATTATGGCGATTACCCCTGGTATTTCTAACTTGATTCGAGAAGGGAAAACCTCTCAAATCTATTCTGCGATTCAAACCGGCGGCAAGCTGGGCATGGTCACCCTAGAGAAAGTGCTGGCCGACCTCTATAAGGCCGGTACGATTTCCTTTGAGGCGGCGATGTCTAAAACATCACGGGCTGATGAGCTGCAGCGTCTGATTGGTTCGGCTCAGGTTGGCGGTCAGATGAATGGCGCTGCCGCAGGTCAACACCGTCGATAAATGACCCTTTCTTTAATTCATATCCACTTAACTGATGTCTGAAGAGGTATAGATATGCCCACCTATGTTGTGCGTGCGCGCAGTCCCCAAGGGAAGGCGACTAAGCAAAAAATTAGTGCCAACTCGCCGAAAGAAGCTCGCTCAACGCTCCAGCAGCGAGGGCTTTATATCCTCGATGTTAAAGAAGCAGAGGGCTTTAGCTTCAGTGGCGACATTGATCTAAGCTTTCTCAATAAAATTACGGTCAAAGATAAAGCGCTGTTCTCCCGCCAGTTCGCAGCCCTTGTTAATGCTGGGGTTGCCCTGGTGCGGGGCTTGGGCGTCATGTCAGAGCAGTGCAAAAATCCGAAGTTAAAGAAAGCTCTGCTTGATGTTAATGCAGACGTACAGCAGGGGGTGAGCTTGTCAGAGGCGATGCGATCGCATCCTGAAGCCTTCGATGAACTCTACGTCGCCATGATCCAGGCCGGTGAGATGGGCGGTGTCCTTGATGAAGTTCTCAACCGTCTCTCTAAGCTGCTCGAAGATTCAGCTCGACTGAACAACCAGATTAAATCCGCCTTGGCCTACCCTGTGGTGGTGACCCTGATTGCGGTCTCCATCTTCTTCGGTATGGTGATCTTCTTGATTCCCATTTTTGACGGCATTTTCAAACAATTGGGAGGAGAGCTACCTGCCTTTACCCAAATCCTCGTCAACCTCAGTGAATTTCTACGGAATCCAGCCTATCTTGTTCCCACCATTGTTGCTGTGATTGGAGCTGTTTTTGGTTTTCGCCAGTACTACAAAACCCGTGCAGGCCGAGAAACCATTGATCGAATCTCACTGAAGGTTCCTCTGTTTGGTGACCTGATTCAAAAAACAGCCGTGGCTCGTTTCTGCCGCACCTTTGGTTCTCTCTCCCGCTCCGGTGTCCCTATTCTGTCCGCCTTAGAGATTGTCCGCGATACCGCAGGCAACCAGATTATCGCGAACGCTGTAGACGAAGCCCGTCGAGAGATTCAAGGCGGCGGCATGCTCAGCTTGGCCCTGCAGAAAGAGAAAGTTTTCCCGGTCCTTGCCACCCAAATGATTAACGTGGGTGAAGAAACCGGAGAACTCGATAAGATGCTGATGAAAGTTGCCGATTTCTACGAAGACGAAGTAGAACAGGCCGTTAAGGCCATGACGAGCGTGATCGAACCGTTAATGATTGTGGTCTTGGGCGGTATGGTTGGCTCTATTCTGGTTGCCATGTATCTACCCATGTTCAAGGTCTTTGACTTAGTCGGATAGCTCGCGGCATCAATCGGTACAATATCAATAGTGATAGTACAAAAGGGTTGCGTGACTCAACAGCAGTCAACACAAACATCTAGGTCTGCGGCCTATTACAAGCTGCTCGGTTTGACTCCCACAGCTTCCGAGGCTGAAGTTCGGCAGGCCTACCGTCAGCAGAGTAAGCTCTATCATCCTGACACAACGGAACTACCGCCTGAGCAAGCAGCGGAAAAGTTTCAGCAGCTTAAGGATGCCTACGCAGCCATCACGAATACGTATGGGAACCCAGGCAATCGCCATCAGGCAACGATGTCTCAACCCATGAGCCGTCCTCCTCGCCCCGTCGTACCGACCGCCAATCTCGATCCAAAACAGCGTCCCCTCTCAACCGGTGAGATGTTTGCTCTGTTTCTGCTGGGCATCACCTTTGTCGGCTGCTTGGTCTTGGCGCTGATTGTGGGAACGGCCCAAAGTGAGGATTTACGAACGGCCCCACATCCTCCACAATGGGCGCACTCCTTGGTCTTATGGTTCCACGAGCATAGCCCTGAGATCTCCAAGGTCAATGACCTGCCGCTTTCGACCTCACACCTCACCCCACCCCCTTCAACAGGACTGCCGCGATGACCGCAATGACGACTCCTTTACCTGGTGCCGAGACACCGCTCTATAGCCACCCATTACCCCAAATTGAGCAGTGGTTGCGGGGACAGGGCTGTCACCAGGATTCTGAAGAGCTTAATCTTTGGCGTTTACAAACAGAGGAATGGAAAGCTGAGCTATGGCTTGAGGTTGAAGAGTTGGCAGTGCTGTATGTCAACGCAGGAGAGGGACAACAGGATATTAAACGAACCTTCAAATACTCCCTCAGTCGCCAAGACATCGAGAATGCGGTGTTCTCTGGCCCCTAAGCGCTGTAGAGACCTAGATTTTTTGTGTCGGTTGTATACGCCCAAAAAGCGCTCTAAATACGGCCAAAGCGTCGATGACGTTGCTGATAATTCTGCAATGCCTGATGAAATTCACCACGGTCAAAGTCAGGCCACAGCGTTTCTGTAACGTATAGTTCTGCGTAAGCCATCTGCCATAGCAAAAAGTTGCTGATCCGCATCTCGCCACTGGTGCGGATCATCAGATCAGGGTCACAAATCCCTGCCGTATAGAGATGCGAGGCAAACAGAGATTCATCGATCTCTTCGAGCGATAGCTTACCTTGCTGAACCTGAGCTGCAATGTGACGACAGGCCTGCAGAATTTCCCAGCGACCTCCGTAGTTGGTTGCAACCACAAACTGAATGGTTCGATTATGTTGCGTTGCTTCGACGGCGCGTTGAATCTCTGTCTGCAAAGAAGAGGGGAGGGCCTTGAGATCTCCTACAAAATGAATTTGAACCCCCTCGGTCATCATTTCGTCTAGCTCGCGACGCAGCACCCGCTCGAATAGCGTCATCAAAAAATCAACTTCCTCTAGGGGACGTCCCCAATTTTCAGTTGAGAAAGCATAGGCCGTTAGGGCTTCAATGCCCCAATCTTTACAGCAGCGCAGGAGAGACTTGAGGGTATCGACACCCCGCCGATGTCCCATAATGCGAGGGAGTCCCCGCTGCTTTGCCCATCGCCCATTCCCGTCCATGATCACCGCGATATGCTTGGGAAGTCGCTGAATATCAAGGTCAATGGGTAGATCTTGCAGAGCGGGTTTTGAAATCATGTTTTCTTGCGGGGACCAGAAAAAGGGGGCTTAGGTAAGAGGGCGAGACTTTTTTCTCGAATCTGGCGTAGGATTCCTCGAAGACTGGGCGTGACAACCTCATCGACGGAGGAGCTAACTCGCGCGTCTAATAATTCTTTCAGTTTACTGCTAGTTAAGGGGCGATTGAGGGTTCCTTTTTCAGCTAACGAAATAGAACCCGTTTCTTCAGAAACAACGATGCAGACACAATTTTCCACGCGCTCAGTAATACCCATAGCAGCCCGATGGCGAGTGCCGAGCTGCCTTGACGCAATTCGCTCTGAGATGGGCAGAATGACGCCGGCGGCAACAATGCGACTCCCCCGCATGAGAATAGCACCATCGTGGAGCAAGGTGGAGGTTTGAAAAATGGTTTGAATAAGTTCCCGCGAAACTTCTGCGTTGAGGCGAACCCCAGGCACTGAAAAATCGCGCTCATCAATGGCGATATCATCTGTTTCCAGGATAATCAGCGCTCCAGTCCGATTTTGCGAGAGTTCTTTAACTGCATCGACAATCTCATCCAGCACGGTCTTGGGTTCTTGAACGCCCTGCCGCGTGGGACGCAGCATATTAAGGATATCGCCGCGACCGAGCTGTTCTAAAAAACGACGGGCCTCTGACTGCAGAATAACGGCCATTGCGACGGCTGAGCCGATCACAAGATTGCTGAGTACAAAGCTGAGCAGTGTTAGCCCTAGGCGATTGCTAGCAGCGGCAGCCAGCATTAAAAAGATGAAGCCTCTCACCATCCATAGGGTGCGTCGCTCGGCAATCACGAGCAGGACGATATAGGTCAGCGCTAAAACTAAACCAACATCTAGCAAAAAAAGCAAGGACTGGGTCCAGTTCTGGTTTGTCAGCCATGCTTGCAACCCTTCCATTCCAGTGGTCTAACCCTTATTTCGGTCGTTTTTGCTCAGCCAAAGTTCAGCGTTTTCAAGTCCCCACCGAACTGTCGCCTGGGGACTGCCTTACTCAGGCGTGCAGCCTTGAGGGCAGGCAGTCGTGACGTATTAAGTCTTGAAATGTTTCCCGCCGCACAATAATGTTGGCTTCTCCGTTATAGACCAAAACTGCCGCTGGGCGAGGCAAACGGTTGTAGTTCGAGGCCATGCTGTAATTGTAGGCACCTGTCCCTAAGATGACGAGGATATCTCCGGGTTTGCTAGGGGGCAAAGAGACGTCTTTCAATAGAATATCGCCAGATTCGCAGTGTTTTCCAGCAATTGTCACAATTTCTGATGTTGCCTCTGTCATTCGGTTGGCAATGACGGTGCTGTAGAGAGATTGATAGGTAATCGGACGGGGGTTGTCGGACATGCCGCCATCTACGCTGAGGTAGGTGCGGACACCGGGGACTGTTTTGTGGCTCCCTACGGTGTAGGCCGTCAGACAGGCGGGACCAATCAGCGATCGCCCTGGTTCACAGAGCAGCTTCGGATAGGCTAATTTTTTTGCATCGCAGGCTTTTACAATACCGTCGCAGATTACCTGAGACCAGTCAGCAATACTGGGGGGATCATCCGATTCTACATAACGTATTCCTAAGCCACCGCCCACGTTTAGCTCCTGCATGGGTAGCCCTGCCTGCTGGGCCTGGGCGAGCCAACCTACAATCACGCCGGTTAAGTCTTGATGGGGCTGCAGCTCGAAGATCTGGGAACCAATATGAGCATGGAGGCCCACCCAGGTGAGTTCGGGGTGCTTTTGAGCGAAGGTGAGCAGATCGTCAAATTGACCGGGATCAAAGCCAAATTTGCTGTCGAGGTGACCAGTTTGAATATATTCATGGGTGTGGCATTCAATCCCTGGCGTCATCCGGAACATAACTCTGGGTGAGTCGGTAGGCGCTAGTATCTCGGTGAGTTCTACGATGAGGTCGAGTTCTAGCCAGTTGTCCGCAATGATAGTGCAGCGGCTTGCGATCGCAAGCTCCAACTCATCCTGAGACTTATTATTACCGTGTAGATAAAGCTTGGCTGGGTCCACACCCGCCTGCAACGCGGTGTAGAGTTCCCCCCCCGAGACCACATCTATACCTAGCCCTTCACTGGCAACTAAGGCGCATACCGCTAAACAGTTCCAGGCCTTAGAGGCATAGAGAACTTGAGACTCGCCGGGATAAAACGTTTCAAAGGACTGACGATACTGCTGGCACGCGACTCGCACCGTTTCTTCATCGACAATGTAGAGCGGGGAACCAAACTGCTTTACCAGTGCGGCAACGTCACAGCCCCCCACCGATAACATCCCCTGCTCAGAGGTCAAGGCGGTCAAGGGACTAATTTGCTGATTGGGAGACCTTTGATCGACGTGATCTGAAGGGGCTGAAGCGGACAGAGACTCGCGAGCCTCTAGGTTTTGCACAGATACCATAGATTCAGTGAAGACAGAATTTAACAGCGATCGCCCAACGGTCAGAAAAAATACCTAGCGTTCTTTTATTAGTCTACAAGCTACCGCTCCTAGTCGCGGATGAAACGGCGTTTCTCTGGAGCTAGGTTTAAACAGTCGTGCGAGAACTCCCGAGATCGATCGCATCACTAAGAGCGCTAATTAAATTGTCGCGGGTTCGTGCGTGGGCCTCTTGCTCTTGAATAAGGGCTTCAGCTAGCCGATCTCGCTCAGCTTCTAAGGCCTGGGAGGAGGCCATGGAATGGCTCGGCAGCAGTGCTGCAGCAGCCTGAGGCTTCAGTTGGCAAAGCTGCTGCACTTCGGCCCTCAGTTTTTGGATGGTTTCCTGTGCGATCGCATATTCTTTACGACGCTGCTGGGCTTCGACTTCATAGCGACGACGCCATTTTTCTGCTTCTGAAGGAGGGGAGTGAAGGTTATCTGACACAGAGCAGCTACACCATAACTGGATACATAAAAGACGAGAGACACCCTAAACGGCAGTCTTAGCTCTGGTCACGTCGGCCTGCTTCTTAACAGACGGCTCCTGCATCGCTGCATTTAGACGATTGAGGGCATTAATATAAGCCTGAGCTGAAGCCACAATGATATCGGTATTGGCTGCATGACCAGAGAAGATGCGATCTCCCTGCTGCAGCCGAATTGTCACTTCACCAATGGCATCAATACCTGCTGTCACCGACTGCACCGAGAACTCAATCAGTTGATTGGGGACATTCACCACCCGATTAATGGCTTGATAGACGGCGTCCACCGGCCCTGTACCCGTTGCCGCATCGGTCAACTCTTCACCGGTGGGGGTCAGCAACGTCACTGTGGCGGTGGGGCAAGCGTGGTCTCCACTAGAAACCTGCACCAGCTCTAAATGAAAACCGTCCAGCACCTGAGACTGGGTTTCGTCTTTAACAATCGCTTCGATATCCCAGTTCGAGATCTCTTTTTTCTTATCGGCTAAATCTTTAAACCGCAAGAAGGCTCGATTGAGATCTTGCTCAGATAGCTCAAAGCCAATCTCTTTGAGACGGGTACGGAACGCATTACGCCCTGAATGTTTACCCAACACAATTTGGTTGTCTACCAAACCAATGGATTGAGCATCCATAATCTCATAGGTAAGTCGGTTTTTAAGCACGCCATCCTGGTGAATGCCCGATTCATGGGCAAAGGCATTGGCCCCCACGATGGCCTTATTGGGCTGAATCAGCATTCCCGTCAGACTCGAAACCAACCGGGAGGTTTTATAAATCTGCTGCGTCTCAATATTGGTCAGCGGCGCTTCAGATTCTGGCGCACGCCCCAAAAACGGGTTGTAGTACTGTCGGCGCACATGCATCGCCATCACTAACTCTTCGAGGGCTGCATTTCCGGCCCGTTCGCCAATGCCGTTGATGGTACATTCAAGCTGCCTCGCCCCGTGCTTCACGGCTTCTAAAAAGCTGGCTACCGCTAGGCCTAAATCATTATGTCCATGCACTGAAATGACGGCCTGATCAATATTAGGGACATTGGCCTTAATGCCAGCAATCAAGCCCCCAAATTCGCTGGGGGTGATGTAGCCCACCGTATCCGGGATATTGACGGTGGTGGCTCCAGCGGCGATCGCCTTCTCCAGCATCTCGTAAAGAAACACGGGGTCTGAGCGGCCAGCATCTTCTGGAGAAAACTCCACATCATCAGTAAAGGTTTTGGCGAGGGTGACCATTTCTTGTGCGATCGCTAAAACCTCTGACCGAGTTTTCTTGAGCTTGTGCTCTAGGTGAATATCAGAGGTGGCAATAAAGGTATGAATGCGCTTATGAACAGCGGGCTTCAGAGCCGCAGCAGCTCTCTCAATATCTTGGCGGGTAGCACGGGCAAGACCACAGATGACGGGTCCATCTTCAGTGCCCACAATCTCTGCAATTTGCTGAACGGCCTCAAAATCACCGGGGCTGGCAAAGGGGAAACCGGCCTCAATGACATCGACGCCGAGACGCGCGAGCTGTTTGGCAATGGTGAGCTTTTCTGCCGTATTCAGTGTGGCCCCTGGCGACTGCTCACCATCGCGGAGGGTGGTATCGAATATGAGGATACGATCTACTTGATTCGGCTGAAATTTCATAACCTCTCCAACGCTTGAGAAACTGGCAAAATAATAGCTTGCTTTATTCTACTGCCCACGTCCTAGGAATCGCAGAGGAATCTAGAGATTGTTGTTGCACGAGTTTTTAGAAGTGATATCGAAGATTTAGTACACCTGATCATGGGAACCAACGGTTTGCAACAAAACCGCTTCATACCCATCTTGTTGTACAAACTTAAAGATAATTCTGAGATCATAGCCTGCGCTACAGGCCCAAGAACCGTCAAGTTCCCCTTTCAATTTATGGGTTTTGAACTTAGGGTGAAACGCATCCTCAGACAGTAGTTCGGGTACCAACTTAAGGCGGGACAGCTTGCCCCGCATGGATTTTAGCTTTTGCCTGATAGAGTAAGCGCTTCAGCCATTTTCGTTAGATAAGACCCACACTAAAGTGTCCCGCTTTAAGCTGTATCCCTCAATTTGGAGATTGCGTACCCCCGGCAGTGGTGCAGCACCAATAATTTCCGATAGAAATGCTTCAGAGGCAGTATCGCCATGGAGAATGCAGCTCTCTCCACCCTCTTCATAATTAATCACAAACTGCAAGGCTAGGCGAGCATGATTGGGCCATCGGGGATTTGGGGAATATTGACCGTAGCCGACCAGATCACGAGGGTAAAGTGCCATAGAGATTTCAGAAATTTTGTACTTCAAAGGGGAGCCAAATTCCAACTCAGCTCCCCTAAGCTTCACAAGCTCCAAAAACTCTAGCACGACAACAAAGCTATGAACTCAGGATAGGTGTTGCTGCGAGTTGTGCAGTTGGCATTTTCCCCAACTTGACGCCATCTGGATAGTACTCCCAACCATCTTTTATCTTTATTTCATCATCCCAAGGCAACTTGTACTTGCCCTCGGCCAAATCTTGAACCCAGGTGAGATAGTTTTCTCGCTCACCACCAGGCTTACCAACATACCCTCTACAACCCACATTGAAGATATTGTTTTCTAACGCCCAATTTTTGCGCGATTCATCGACCAATCGAGGGAATAGCTCAGCAGTAACTATTTCCCATGGATTGCGATGGCCTTGCTGAATGACGTTACCATCATAGTTGCAAACTGTTCCTTCCCCAAAGTAGTAGAATACTTCGTCGTAGCCAGCAAGGTTGACTGAAATCGTATACATTAGATTCTGCCAAGCATTGGTACGATTAGTCCAAATCCATTGGTCGTTCACTTGAGTGGAGTAGCCAGAAATTCGGATATAAACATTACATCCCTTATAAGCGGCTTCCCTTGCCAATTCAGGAAACATTCCATCATGACAGATACAAACAGCCAATTTCGACCCTTTGGGGCCATCACATACCGGCATTCCATAATTCCCTGGATACCAGGGCTCAATCGGAACCCAAGGTTGTAATTTTCGGTAATGAAGGGCGATCTCACCCTTGTCATTAATGATGATAGCGGTATTAAAAGGGGGTAAACCTTCAACATCATTTTTTTCCATTAACGAGAAGACACCCCAAATTTTGTTGCGGATGCAAGCTTCTCGAAATTCATCAATTTCTGGACTAGGCACCGTCAAAAGCATCTCGTCATAGGTCCAAATTTTTGTATTCAGTCCCTGGGTCGAATATTCTGGAAATACGATTAAATCTAGCCCAGGGTAACCTGCTTTCGTATTGTCAACAGTTCTGCAAATTTGCTTAACCTGTGCCTGAATATCCTCTGGACCGCGAATGACGGGAACAGGATATTGAATCATCGCGACTAGAAGCGCTTCACTCCAAGAACTAACACTGCCGGTACTTCCCATTTCGCTCTTCCTTTCTAACTTGATTGAGCGGCCTCAATCTAACATGGACTAACAGTGAGATTTGTTGCTGGAGGCACAATTTGATAATGATTGTCATTTTCACGATCATCATACTATCCTTTGCAGACCTGAGTTCGACTCTATTACCCCCTTGCTTCCGATTTCGGGGGAAGGGGAATCGAACGAGAAAAAAGGCTTGCAACTATTTCTCCCCTCGCCCACTGTTGGGAGAGGGGCCGGGGGTGAGGGCGTTTTGAATCTGTTGAACTCAGATTTTACAGAAAGGTCATGGGAAATACATAGTGAAGGGTCAACCCTTGGATTTGCTTTTCTTTTAGGCTTGTCGTGCAAGGCGAATGGGTCGCGATAGTTTAATTTCAGGAAATTCAATTGGGTGCGGCTCTTTTGAGGTAACTAAGCAAGGTCAAAATCAAGCTGCCAAGAATCTCTCAGGGTCCTGAAACTTGCTGAAGTGATTGCGCTTGAACTCCTGTCGTTTGTGGAATTGCCAATAGTCATCGAAATCATGACTGGCTCTAAGGGCACGAATGCGGAGTACGGCCTCAGCGCGGTCCAACCGCCAACGCGCGCCGGTAATATCCATGCGGTCGCTGACTAAATGGCGACAAGCCCCCTCAATGATGCCAGAGGCAATCGGATAGCCCTTGGAGAGGTACTGGTCATAGCGCAGATAGGGATGATACTTCAACAAATAGTCAGCGCATTTATCAGCGTTCTCTCGGGTTTTGGGGGAGAGCTTTCTCAAGGTGGTACTACGGCGAATGCCCGCTGCCACATCACTGGCTTGGCCGTTGAGCAGACGTAAGGCTCTGGTTTGGACCCAACTATCAGCCTCTGGGCTGCCGACGGTGAAAAAACAAAAGGCCGCCTTCCACAAATATTCCAAAACATGAATGAAATCGAGCACAATCGTCACCTCCACCGACTGTTGTTTAGCGGTGGCTTTGAGGTATTTGAGCTGATGGGGCTCACCATCGACCAGCACCACCCACTCGCGTTGCTGCTTTGGGTCACGGCTGAGGGCTTCGGCAAAGGCACTGGCAATCACCGTCTTGGCATCTTGCTCAACACTGGCCCAGACCCGTTTGTCACAGATGGCTGGACGTTGAGGGGGCTCGCGCGAATCGCCAATAATATCTTCGGCGCTCCGTTCATAGCGGGGCACATGGTACACCGAGGCGACCGTTGCCATCCGTTTGCGTTGGCGCTTCTGGCCAGGACTTAAGCGAGTCTGATGGGACGAGGGGGATTTCTCAGCGGCTTTCGCCGTCGCTTCTCTGAGGTCGGCTGAATGCATCACAATCCCTTTGCCATCGGTGCTCAGCACCAACAAATCAGTCTGACCCGCTGATAAGTTGCCCGTGCGTTGGGCATAAAAGTCCTCAAAATCCTGCGCCACTTTTACCGTCACTTCTTCGCATTGGCGTTTGCCAACGCTGCCCCCGGTCGTCTGCGCTATCGTGCTGCTGGTCTCTGAAAACGAGACTTTAGACGCTTCTTCGGCCACCCGCCGACGCAGTTCATCAGAATACTTGTCTGTCGGTAGATTTAGCTGCCCATCGCATGGATACAGCGCACTCACACCGGGCTGTTGGCTGCTGTATCCGACTCGCGTGACCACCACTTCGCCAAACAGCGTTTCCAGCTGTCTGGCGGTACGTTTGCGACGATGCGGACGAAGGTCACCATCGCTTCCGACAACCTCGCTTTGGTACGATTCGCTCGCATAGCGCTGATCCAAATGCCCTTGGAATAGGCGGCGCAGCAGTTCGGTGCCTGACGTATTGATATACCGCTCAATCTCTCCATGCTCTGAAATACGACTGTCCTCGCCACTTAGGTACTCAACAAGCTCTACATACTGCTCATACGCTGACTGAAAAAAAGATGATTCAACAACTGAGGACATGAGTCTCACCTAAGCAACGCCATCGAGTCCGGGAGGGGTACCTATCTCTCACCTCAGGCATACATCCCGCAACTCTCTCTCTATAGCTAGCAAAATTCACTCCAAACATACCAAATCTCTTTGCAAATCTTTACTCAACAAGAGTCGCACCCAAACCAATTGAATGGAAACGGTGGGGATTATCTCACAAGTGATAACAACCCCCTCCCCTCCCTACTCGCCAACTCATTTGACAAGCTTATCTACCCACAGCAGTTTTAGTAATTGTTCTAACTTAGCCCTAGGAAAAAAGACTTTATGCGAAGCATATTTCGACTTAGCATCATTCTTCTGATAGCTGTAATTACGGTATTGTCAACGAGTGCCTATGATGAAAGGATAGCCAGTTTATACAAGCAGTCAAATGTCATCTCAGCCATTGACAAAACTCCGCTATCCCCAGTAGGAGTTGAGACAATTATTGCCTATCGACGGGAGCATATGAAGGCACTATCAGCTCACTATCGCTCTTTGGAGTCAATCATTGATAACAATGCCCCCTTTGACAGCCATGCGCTAGATCATGTGAATGCATTAATTATTCTAGCTCAAAATACTGATGAAACTTTCCCTGCTGGAACGACAATGCTCGAATCTGAGGGCTGGGGCGCTAGGCCTTTGATCTGGGAAGAACCAGAGTCATTCGCTCGAATCATCAATGACTTCCGAATCAGTCTGGAAACATTACAAGCCGTTGTAACGGGTCAGAATTTAGGATCAGATTCTATCCGTGCTCTCGATCAAGTACGGCAAAGTTGCTTAGCCTGTCATCAGCAGTACCGAGTCCGAAAGTCGTAATAACTCATTGCCAGTCTTTACTATGGACTTATTTTCTCAACCAAATCCACGGTTGATCCGGCGATTTTGCAGCAGCTCAAGGCTCAGATTTCCGACCTGCTCAAACTAGATGCAGAAACGACTATTTCGATCAATCAGCCTCAGTGCTAAGAGCCGGGTTGTCCGCCGATAGAAACGGCCATCATCATCTTCACCCAGCCGACGCAGCAGTACAAAATCCACAAAGCTATTGGCGATATCAGGACAGCAGATGTAATCAAAGCAGTTCAAGGGAGCTAAACCATGACACACCATGCCCTATTTGTTTGCACCTCCTGCGCCTTCTCAGCCACCCAGCGAGACCATCTGGGCCATAGAGGGGGATATCATCTTTTCCAATCCAATAATTACAGCAATTGCAGCAGCAGGGGCACCTACCGCCCGACTTTACCCTTGAGGCGGTGGAATGCCTCAGCGCCTGCCGTCGGTTTTGTGAGATCGCCCTAGCCGCCCCCTCAAGAAACCACGCTGATGTTTGGCGATCTGCCGCCGCTGGAGAGTGCTGGCGCGATCGCGAAATTCTCCCTACTCGCTAGGGAAACCAATTGAATGGAAACTCGCTATTGATGCGACGTAATAGGGGGTCGTGCCGACTCCAACTCACTTGTCACCAAACCGTTCTAAAAATTCCCGCTCCGCTTCCGCATCGAGCGCCTTCTGGCTATAGCGAGCAAAGCTTGCTTCTGTCTTGTGGCGGGTCAGCCGCCTGGCCTTTGCGGTCTCCATACCGCCGAGGACGAGACTTGTGGCAAAGGTATGGCGATGACGATGGGGGTGTGCATTCTCAATGCCGCAAAGCTCAGCGAGCTTTTTGAACTCCTTATAGAGGCCGTGATAGCCCAGACGCTGACCTTGATTGCGAGGTGACAGTGAAATGAACAACGGTGCAGTGGGCGTCACCTCAAAGCCATTGCGCATCAGCCAGCTCAGATAGGCATCAATGGCGGCACGGGCCTTGTCGGTCAGCGGAACGGTCCCGACGCTATCTGCCTTAGCGACCTTGATATGCAAGCGCTCGCCGTCATAGTCTTCGACATTGAGCCCGACAACCTCGGACGCTCTTAACCCATGTTCCAGCACCGACAGCATGGCTAAGTCCCTGGCTTGCAGCTTGGTATTGCCCCTGGCCTCAAGGCGTAGTTCCCGGACCTCCTCCATCTGGAATTCCTTAGAGACGACCGGGAGGCTCTTGGGCCGTTCAATCAGCAGGGTTGGATCCTTAACGATGTAGTCGTGAACCGTTAACCATTGGAAGAAACTTTGCAGCGTGGCCAAGGTGCGGCGAATGGTTTCCGGAGAGCGCAACTGGCCTCGGGAGGAAGGCTTGGTTTGTAGCTCCTGCTTGTAGCGCTCCAGGTCTCTTCGGGTGACCTGATGCCAGGCTTTGGTTGTCCAGGCGCAGAAGCGCTGGAGTTCGCCTTCGTAGGCCTTGAGGGTGGTGCGGGCGAGTTCCCTAGAGCGCAGGAACTCCTGGACTCGTAGCCAGCGGCTATCGATGACGGGGGCCGGGGATAGGGGTGTCGGAGAGCGAACGGCCTGCTTCTCGACGACTTCTAGAGCGCCATACTCGATAATGTTGAGGGGCGGGTCTGGTTGTTTGGCCATGAACAAGTAAGAGGCTACGATAGGCTCCGTTTAGTAATGATGATCTACCATGAAAAGACTTGAATTCATCCCATTATCTCCCGCCCCACGGTTTTAACCATGGCTAGAGCATCGAAACGTGACTTGCTCTTGGATACCGCAGAACGGCTGTTCACCCAGTATGGCTTTACCGCTACGGGCATCAACCTGATTACTCAGGAAGCCGGGATTGCGAGCATGACGCTGTACAACAACTTTAGCAATAAGGATGATCTCATTCTGGCCGTGATTGCCCGTCGCCACCAGCAGATAATGGATGAGCTAGAAGCAGCCCTGAACGGCATCGGCGATGCCCCGAGCGCTTGTATCCTGGCGGTGTTTGATTACATGGCGACCTACGCGAGAGACCCGGCCCTCAGCCACCCGAGCGATGGGTCTTTTACAGGCTGTATTTTTCAACATGCCGCCTCGGAATTTCGTGCTTTCTCCCACCCCATTCACCAAGCCGCAGCGGAGCATCAGAAACAATTGCTCGACCTCTTTGAGGAGAAGGCCGAGGCCCTCGGTCACCCCAGCCCGGAAGCCCTGGCCCAAACGCTCCTGCTTCTGGTAAACGGTGCGTTCGCCAGTGCTCAAATAACGGGGGATCTGGGCCTGTTTGACCGGGCTCGTCATGCGGCTGAGACCTTGATCGGCCCCTCACACTAAGACCGCTGTTACTTCTCCCGTTGCAGCAACAATGTTGTATTCCCTCATTATTTTGGGTCCGAGCTACGTCCCGTCAAAGCCTCTAGAATTTGGCGACTCGCAATCGTTAATAGCTATACTGGGCGCATAAGCGATTATCCAATCACGGCCCAAAACGGTTACTCGCCTCTAGAAAAAATGAGCACTCAAGTATCTTCAAAGCAGGCTCCAACTTTAGACAGTCTCCGACAGCAGAAAGAGAAGGTTCTCCAAATTCTGTCCAAATACAATGCTGGAAATGTCCGTGTGTTTGGTTCTGTTGCCAGGGGGGATGCCACTCCAGATAGCGATATTGACTTAATCTGTGATGTAGATTTGAGCAATATTGTGGGATTTTATCCGGCTAACGCCCAAATGGATCTAGAGGCTTTGCTGGGTCATCCTGTTCAAATCCTGCCCACGACCGTGCTTGAGAGTAAGCACATGGGACCTATGATTAAGATGGATTTAGTTGAGCTATGACTGGGCGGAAGCGACGAGATCCAGCAAAATATGCCCCCCTTTACCTAGAGTCTATGAGAGATGAACTCATCGCTTTAGAAGACTTCAAAGGGATGATCACCCCAGCTGATGTAGAACGCCTAAAGCTTCCACCTTACAAATTGCCTGACCGAGCCCAACGGCTAATCGTCAGTGCAATGACTCGTCTTGCCGAGGCAGGCAAAAATTTGATTGGCACTGAGACACTAGAACCTCTTGCAGCCGATTGGTTTGACGAAGAAGAGACCCAGCTCATTGCCCAGCTAATCGCGTTCAGAAATATCGCTCAGCATGGCTATCTTGAATCATTTAGTGACCCACAACTCTGGCAAGTTGTTAATGGTGCTGCCGTTGATGAGCTAAACCGCACGATCTACCGACTCTGCCAAGAACATCTCTGAGTATGGGCACAGAGATGTTCTTGGCTCCCCAAGTCATCTCCACCCAGCGACCAGAGAGCCGTTCGTAACGTTGACAGATAGATCAGGAAATGGTGTCTGCTAAGCAGTGTAAATAATCAGAGTATCCAGATTGCCCACCGTGCATAGGTTAAGCGCCTCCATCCAAGGAATACCGTTGAGCTTAGCCCCGAA
>JBHJNL010000129.1:0-33248 GCA_050330855.1 Thermosynechococcaceae cyanobacterium
GCTAAAAATCTAGAAGCAGCTCGAAATTCCTCTACCCTTCGTGCCAGCGTTCTACCTAAGCTAGAGCAAGAGCAGCGAGAGCTTGAGCGCCGATTAGAAGCTGCTCAATCAACCTATAGTTTGCTACTTCAGCGTTTTCAAGAGGTTCGGGTCGCTGAGAATCAAAATGTAGGCAATGCAAGAATCGTGCAGCCTGCGGAGGTTTTGCAAGAGGCATTTGCGCCGAAGAAAAGGCTCTACGTTATGTCGGGCGTCATGCTCGGCATGCTGCTCGCCATCTCTATCGCATTTATCTTAGATGCCCTCGACCGATCGATTAAAACGGTTGCAGAGGCGAAGGAAAGTTTTGGATTAACCATTTTAGGCGTTATCCCGAACTTCAAGCAATTTACCCTAGCACAGCGGCTAAGATCTTCAGATGACCGTTCTATTCCTAAGGTGGTGGTTAACGAAGTTAATACTTCTCTTCTGAGCGAATCATTTCACATGCTTCGCAACAACCTCAGGTTTTTGAATTCGGACCACCCTCCTAGAAGTATCTTAATTACTAGCTCAGTTCCAGGCGAAGGGAAGTCAACCGTTGCCTGCAATTTAGCCGCATCTATTGCTCAAACCGACCAACGTGTCTTGCTGATTGATGCTGATTTATATCATCCCATTCAGCATTGGGTATGGGATATTATGCCGAATCGCTCTGGATTAAGTAACGTACTTGTGGGAGAGGCCTCAGCGTCAGAATCGATGATAGAGGTTAGGCCCAACCTGATGCTACTAATGGCCGGGTCAGTACCACCCAACCCAGTTTCACTCTTAGACTCACAAAAAATGACGGAGCTATTGCGCGCTTTTAAAGTACAGTTTGACTATGTCATTCTAGATACCCCTCCGCTCAGTGGCGGTGCTAGCACCTCTATTCTAGGAAAGATGGTTGATGGTTTATTGTTAGTTTCGAGACCCAAAGTCACAAATAAAGCCAGCGTCAACTATACGAAAGAACTCTTTGAGCAATCTCAGCAGAATGTCTTAGGTCTCGTTGTCAATGGCACGATCAAAAAATATGAGCCGTATAGCCACTTTCTTACAGAAAACTACTACAACAATTCTGAATCAACACAGCTACGACCTCTGACTCAATCTTTACCCACGCATGTTGATTCTAGAAAATAGCTAAGTCTGACACTCCTAAGTCAATCAAACATGTATCTATGATTAGGTGATCATAGAAATAAGCAATAGTCTTGAAATCAAATAAATATGCGGAAATGTTAACTTAGATACGTATTGTTAACAGTTTCCGTTGTACCATAAAATAATCATTATTTGTCGTCTATGTAGGCCCTT
Organism: Thermosynechococcaceae cyanobacterium; assembly: GCA_050330855.1. GTDB lineage: Bacteria > Cyanobacteriota > Cyanobacteriia > Thermosynechococcales > Thermosynechococcaceae > RCC1774. The sequence continues at coordinate 1,342 of JBHJNL010000129.1, forward strand.
TAAGTCCCATCGTAACGGGGAGAATACTATTTTTTAATCGATAAGTTAGCTTGTCAATACTAGCCATTCTAAGATGTACTAATTATCATTTTCTCTCTGCTGGTACGGCTTACTAGTTCTAGGAAGAGAGTTAAGCAGCTAAGATGGTATGGTTCTTTTAAAACTATCAGTTTTTGAGAATCAGAACTGAGATTAAGGTGTCAAGGGAATCTCATGAGTCAATCTCCCGCTTTAACAAACTACTCACAGAATTCATAGGATGCTTCAATTCATATCTAAGTTTTTTTATGTTCTGCCAAGCAATAAGTCAAAGTTAGTTCTGCTTGTTATTATTTTACTTTTTAACTCTCTCCTTGAAGCGTTGGGGATTGGACTGATTGGGCCATTTATTAAGGTCGCATCTACCCCAGATATCATTCATAGCATTGCTCCACTTGAATATGTTTACAATGCACTAAATATTCAATCTAGCAGTCAGTTTATACCTATTCTAGGAATGATTGTTGCAATAGTTTTTTGCTTTAGATCTTTTTCGTATTTGTTGGCAAGAACATACATCTATCATTTTTGCTATAAACAATATGAGTTACTTATTTCAAAGCTACTGAAAGCATATCTAGAAATTCCATACACATTTCACTTAAAATGCAATACGGCATCTATCGTCAAAAATATTGTTGTAGAAGTTAGTGGATTTACACAGAACTGCCTGTTAGCTTCTTTGATGGCTATGAGCAATGCAATCATTGCGATCGCTCTACTCATATTGCTTGCTAACACAAGTCCACTTTTATTGATTCTAATTTTAGGCTCACTTATCCCTATGCTCTTGTTCCTCAAAGTTTTCAGAGGAAAATTTGCAGAATGGGGAAAAGAAAAATCTCAATCCAATCAAGAAATGATTCGAATCCTGAATCATAGTTTAGGCAGTATTAAGGAAACACGGATTATTGGCTGTGAGGATTACTTTTATACGCAGATTCAGAGACAAGGAGAAAGGTACTCAAGATCATCAACCTTCTTCCAAAGTTCTCAGGTTGTTCCCAAGATTTTAATTGAGAGCATGCTGGTTATTTTTGTGATTGCATATATTTCTCTATATCAGGTTATTACTCAGCAAGGCATTGGAGACTTAACCGCAGTTCTTGGTGTATTTGCGGTGACTGCGCTGCGTCTAATTCCTGCGACAAGCCAGTTTGCTCAAGCAATGGGTAGCATCCAGAATTCAAGCTACACACTTGATTTACTCTATAAAGATCTTAAAGCGATAGGACAAGAAGGAACTGTCTCGCTACTACCCTCTAACTATGATGAAAAGAGTTTAACAAACAAATATAAACTTCACACACAGAATAGGAGCAGCTTTATCAATGAAATTAATTTGGTGAATATTCAATACAGCTACCCAGGTACTTCAGATATTGCGATCGATGATATTTCTCTCAAAATAGAGAAAGGCCAGTCTGTTGCTTTTATTGGAAAGTCTGGCTCAGGGAAAACGACCTTAGTTGATATTATATTGGGCCTCTTATCACCAACTCAAGGTGATATTCAGGTTGATGGAAAGTCTATTTACAGCGATCTGAGAGGGTGGCAAAACATGGTGGGCTATATTCCTCAATCGATTTTTCTAATTGATGACACAATTGAGAAGAATATTGCTTTCGGTGTCCCAGATTATCTAATTGACCCAGAGCGTATGAGTGCTGCTGTTAAAGCAGCACAGCTAGAAGAGCTAGTGAGACAACTTCCAGAAGGTATTAAGACAGGCGTTGGTGAGCGAGGGGTCCGCCTGTCAGGTGGTCAGCGTCAGCGAATAGGTATCGCAAGAGCACTCTATCATGAGCGAGAAATTTTGATATTAGATGAGGCAACTTCTGCACTTGACAGTGAAACAGAAAGTCAAATTAGTGAGTCGATCAGTAGTCTTGCTGGCAAAAAGACACTCATCATTATTGCCCATCGCCTTTCAACAATTCAACACTGTGACCACATCTACCGACTCGATCAAGGCATGATCAGTCAATCTGGCAACTTTACTGAAGTTGTGACGCATGCTTAGGAGCTAAAATTTTAGTGCTGCCCACCACAATCTGATAGATCAATAATATGCAGTAAAGCTAAGAGTAAAAGATGTCTGATTATATTAAAGGAAGAATATTTATTGTCGGATGTCCTCGTTCAGGAACTACTTTACTTCAGAGTTTTCTGACAGCTCATTCAGAGGTTGAGTCTTTCCCAGAATCTCAATTCTTTCTTAGTCTCGATCACAATTCACCTTTATTATCGCTTATGAGAATTGCTTCTCCAAAAGCAAAAGACCGGCTTAGTGAGTTTCTCTCGCATATCGATTCTAAAGAGACATCAGAAACAACGGTAACTCACGCTTTATTTAAGCAGCAGTACATTCGGAAGTTCACTTTGGCATTGGATACTCTCACCAAGAAGAACGGCAAGAGAGTCTGGCTTGAAAAATCTCCCAGGCATCTAATCTGCATTAAAGAAATAGAGCGATCCGTACATAAAGCCAAGTTTATTCATATTATTAGAGATGGAGCTGATGTAGTTGCTTCTATTTATGATGCAGCACTAAAGTATCCAAATACGGGATGGGAATCTTATCAGGACATAGATCAGTGTGTTTATCTATGGACTAAATACAAAAGCATAAGTGAAAGGTATCGATATAGACCAAATCATATTATTGTTCACTATGAGTCTCTTGTCAGTGATACCCGTATAAGTCTCAATAGGGTATGTGACTTTATCAATATTAAATATGAAGAAGAAATTCTTTCTTCATATAAGGATTCCTATAAGAAAATTGTAAATAAAGATGAACTTTGGAAATCTGGAATAAATAGTTCTACCATTAGCTACAATAGAAATAAATTTAACGAGATATTTGACAGAAGTCAGCAAGAGTATATTTTGAAAAAGCTATCTATGGGATTCAGTGAAACCCATCTCCAGAAACTCAAAAGGAAGATTAAAGACACAGTATTTTAGCAGCCAGTAATGAAAGCAAGAAATAATCATGAGTTATACTCCAAGCGTTAGCGTAATTATGACCGTTTATAATGGTGAGAAATACTTGCGTGAAGCGATCAACAGTATCATAGAGCAAACGCTTACTGATATTGAACTCATAATTGTCGATGATGGATCAACAGATTCGACGCCACACATACTAAAAGAGTTCTGCAGCGACTCCAGAATCAACGTAATCATTCGTAGAAGAGCAGGGAGAATCCCATCCTTAAACTATGCGTGGAGACTTGCTCGCGGTAACTACATAGCTAACTTAGATTCAGATGATCTATCGGAACCAACTCGTCTAGAAAAGCAGTTTTACTACTTAGAAAAACATCCAGAGGTTGGTCTTTTAGGAACAGCCTGTAGAGTTTTCAGTGAAGAAAATAGAGACGAAACTCTTTTACATTTCCCTGAAAGTGATGTTCAGTTGCGCAAGAAGCTCGTATGCTCAAACCCATTTGTTCATAGTTCGGTAATGATTCCACGTAAAGTGCTCGAAGCACTAAATGGGTATGACGAGAAGTTAAAGCTTACAGAAGACTATGAGTTATGGGTTCGTATTGCTCGTCACTATAAACTGGCATGTTTACCAGATATCCTTGCTTCAAGACGTTTGCACAATAACCATGCTTTCTATAATCAGTTTCGTAGTAGAAACAAAGCTCGTGAGCGCTACATGACGTTGACAAATATTCGCTGGAAAGCATGGCGCAATTTGTCGAGAAGATTCATGGATTTGCGTTTTGTAATTGGCCCCCTAATCAAGCAACTATCTGCTTAGTATGTTTATCAGGGCTGTTTCATTCTAAAGTCGACGCTTTATAAAGCTACGGGAACACGACCTTTCAATCTAAATGGATTGAATTGCTCGATCACCGAAACTCTCTAAACTCATGGCCTAGATTTAGAATGAAATGACCCTGGTCTGTTTATTAAGATTTCAAATTGACAACCACACCATAAATAAGTAATATTGTATTCTAGAAAAATGAATACACTTTTTGATATAGGCACAGGAAATATACTCAAGAATATCATATTTAGAATGCTGAGCTACTATTTTTACTCATCATATACATCTGAGGGTTTATCATTTTGTCCATAGATCAAGTACGTCAAAATATTTTTTTTATTAGTGCAAGAATTAAGTATGAAAATTTGGGTGATCTCTTAATCAACCGTATTTTGGTCGAAAAACTTAGAGATTTTGGACAAATCATCTCTGATGATCGAGGTGTGCCAGACTCTGTTTACAACCTTCTAGGACTAAAAGATAGTGAGAGGCTAAGTAGTTTTAGCAATAGCTTTGTAGCTTCGATGATGAGTTATAAATTTAAATTAAATAAGGATCATAATTCAGGAGTCTTTTGGATAAAGACTCCCGGTGGCTATCATGGATCAATCAACAACTTTCTAAGCACAACTAAAAGTATAGCTATTCACATCTTGCTTAAAGTATTCAACATTCATATCTGCACTTTTGGTATTTCTGTTGGTCCTTATTCAAAAAGTAGACAAATTTTCGAAAAATGGAAAGCTAACTGCACTTATTTCTATGCTGTGAGGGATAGTATTTCCCAAGACTATGCTAAAAGTATAGGAATAGACAAAGTCTTGAGATTTCCTGATCTAGCATTGATGTCTGAATGTAAGTTAGATCTGTCTATAGATAAAAGTGATGAGTACATAATATTTAGCTTTAGAGAATCCACAAATGATCTAGATAATTCTATAGATTATCAGGAGCGACTTTTTACTTACTTATCAAAAATAGTTGAATTAGTATCTGTTACTTGGGGCAAGAGAATATTTGTGTGCTACCAAGTTGCTAGTGACTATGAGTTCTGCTCGAAGATATATCAGAAATACAGAGATAGACATAATATCATTTTAGTTGAAGAACAATTGACCATCAACAGCATATGTGATATTTACTCTAAAGCGACTTATACCTTTAGCAATCGTCTGCATGTGCTTTTGTTCTCTGGTATATTTGGGTCCATCCCAGTAGCAGTTATTGATGCTGAAAAGCACAGAAAAATTAATGGGATCTATAAAGATATGGATATGTCAGACTTAATTATAGATATTTCCAATCAAGAGAGTAACATCAGCGAGACTTCCTTAATAGATTTATCATACAAATATCCCGAAAAGTTTTTTTCGAAGAAACAAGAGATTAAAAAAACTGGAGAAACCATATTAAATTCCTTGTTCAACTGACATACCAAAAACTACATTTTATAGATAAGTTTAATGATATTTTGTTAATTCCGTAAAACAGTGAGAAAGCAATTTCCAAAGCAGATTAATACAAGTTTTGTATACATGCAAGTTTCTTATGAGAGTGAGATTCAATTCTAAAGTAATTTTTACTCCTAACCTCATTTTGAATCTAGTAGGGGTATATTATCCGCTCCTTGCAGCGAAGAAATTAGATTTCAATCCAAACCGCAGGTTGGGGAGCAAAACGATTTCCATACCCCGTCTGTTTGCAGCGAGGTAGCTGATATTTGGCACATATTAGGTTTATTCAGTGAATATCTTGCTAACTAAACGGCATCGATTGAATCTATTCTTTCAAGAGTATATGTAATAGCTGGTACAACACTATTAAATGAAAACGCCTGTTGTTTTAATTATCTTTAAGAGAGCTGATACTACAAAAATTGTTTGTGAGGAAATACGCAAAGCAAATCCCTCGAAACTCTTTATCATTGCAGATGGTCCACGTACTGATAAAGCTAGCGAGAGTAAGAAATGTATTGAAGCTCGGAGAGTTGTCGAGGAAATTAATTGGGATTGTGAAGTATTTAGAAATTATTCTGATACTAATATGGGGCTTAGAAACCGTATTGCAAGTGGTTTAGACTGGGTTTTCAGCATAGTCAATAGTGCCATAATTCTTGAAGATGATTGTTTGCCAGATCCAACATTTTTCTGTTTTTGCGATAAGATACTAGAGATATATGAGCATGATGAACGCGTCATGAGCGTTACTGGTACTAATATTTTAGGTGAATGGAAATCAGATCTACAAAGTTATCATTATTCCAACTATTTCAATTCGTGGGGTTGGGCTACTTGGAAAAGAGTATGGGACAGCTATGACGTGGATATGAAATTGTGGTCAGATCCCGAAGTTAAATCTAGAGTAAGAGATGTTATTGCTGATAAAAAGCAGTACCTCAATAGAAAGAGGCTCTTTGATTTGACGCATAGTGGTAATACTCAAAGTTGGGCCTATCAGTTCTTCTTTATGTGCCTTATAAATTCAGGATTAACGATTACACCCTCGGTAAATTTAGTTTCTAATATTGGCTTTTCACAGGATGCTACAAATACGAAGTTTGCAAGCAGCTACTTATCTGCTAAACCTTCATTATCTATGAAATTTCCGTTAAAGAAACCTTTGGCGACTGCTGTAGATAAAGAATATGATTTTAGGTGGTATAAGCAGGTATGGGAAAGAAGCTTGGGTAAGCGCCTTGAGTGGAAGTATCATGGGCTGCGGAAACGTTTAAGAATTTAAGCAGGATGGTTTGTCTACATGAAATTATTGCGAAATATTAAATTTTATTTTAGAGTGCCTAAAATAAGCATGAAGGCATGGTTTAGTCATCAGGAAATTCAGTGTCTCAATCCTGATTGCTACTTGTCATATCCGATTGTTCTTATATATGATGATAGCAAGTCTATCAAGATTGGTGCTGAATCAACAATAGACTCTTTCTCTGAAATTGTTGTAAGGCGTCATTCCCCCTACAGCAAAATACTAGGAAAGCTAACCATAGGAACCCGGGTTGTTATTGGCTCAAATGCCAATATTAGAGCCGCTGGCGGGGAAATCTGGATAGGAAATAATTCATTGATCGCTCAACATGTCTCTCTAATTGCATCAGGACATGTTCTTTCCTTGTTCCAGCCATACAGAGATTTACCTTGGGATGAATCTAAAACAGGTGTTTACATAGGTGATAACGTATGGATTGGAGCCAATGTAACTGTTCTACCCGGCTGTAATATTGGGCGCAACTCAATTATTGGAGCCGGTAGCGTTGTGACGAAGTCGGTACCCGCCAATCAAGTCTGGGTAGGCGTACCTGCAAAAAAACTAAAAAACATTGAGACTCAATCTGCGGGAGTAATGGTCCTCTAACGAAGCTTTATCTCCCATGTCGGTCATGAAACTATGAAAGCCTTAATCATCAACACATCCGATGCCAAAGGGGGAGCTGCTCGAGCTGCCTATCGATTGCACCAAGGACTCCAAGTGATAGGTGTGGATTCCAATATGCTTGTACAAGTTAAGGACAGTGATAATCCTGCTGTACTGGGAGAAAGTGCTGCATCGGGTTTAAGCCAAGCAAAGGTTGGATTAAGACTGACCCTCGATCAATTACCTCTAAAACGCTACAGGGGTTATCAGAAAACAACATTCTCTCCTCAGTGGCTCCCCGATCGCATCACAGCTCAAGTTCGGCAAATCAATCCTGACGTTATCAACCTTCATTGGGCCAATGCTGGTTTTATGCAGATTGAGACACTGGCAAAGCTCAATAAGCCTATTGTCTGGACACTTCATGATATGTGGGCTTTTACAGGGGGATGTCATTACAGTCAGGATTGCGATCGCTACACATCCATCTGCGCTACCTGTCCACAACTGGGGAGCAAAAAAGAGCACGATCTCTCTCGTTCAATATGGAAGCGTAAAGCAAAAACATTCAAAAATCTTAACCTTACAATCGTCACGCCTAGCGCTTGGCTGGGTGAGTGCACTAAGTCAAGCTCACTTCTCAAAAACTTTCGAATTGAATGCATTCCCAATGGGCTTGATGCCAACCTATATCGACCCATAGATAAGCATTTTGCTAGAGAATCGCTGAGACTACCACCGGATAAATCGCTGATTTTATTTGGTGCCCTGAAAGCAACTAGTGATAAGCGCAAAGGCTTTCACCTGCTTCAGGCTGCGGTTCAAGAGTTGAGTGACTCTGCGATCGGTGACTCAACAGAATTGGTGATCTTCGGCTCCTCTGAACCCAAAGATCCGCCTCTATTTGGATTCAAAACTCGTTATCTAGGTAACTTCAGCGACGACTTATCGCTTGCACTGATATATTCTGCGGCAGATGTTTTTGTATTACCCTCCATCCAAGAGAATTTAGCAAATACAATTATGGAGGCGTTGGCCTGTGGTACTCCGTGTGTTGCCTTTAATATTGGTGGTATGCCAGACATGATTGAGCACCAGAAAAATGGATATTTAGCTAAGCCCTTTGATGTTCATGATTTAGCAAAAGGGATTGCCTATGTGCTTGAAACGTTCTCAATCAATGGATCACCACATTGTCGAAATAAAGTTGAAAAAGAGTTTACCCAAGAAGTCCAAGCTAGGCACTATCTGTCACTCTTTGAACAAGTAAGAGCTGTCTAGAACTGCAATGAAAATATCAGCCTCAAGTCTTCTAGCTCCCCTCACTGCAATTTACTTGATTACGTCAATACATGCAGTCGATGAGATTCCTGTCATCATCCCATTTATGAGGGTGTTTAGACTAGCCATTATTCCATTTCTTTTGTTTGTTGCAGTCACTCTTCTGCCTCAGCAATCGAAAAGTAAAATTAGACATTTTATTGGGCTAAGCTTTCCAATCATTATCATACTTGTTGTCAACGTATTGCAACTTGTAGCACTTCCGCGCAATATTGCTGTTACCCACGCTAGCATCTCAGTCAGATTCACAGCTGTATTTTTGCTTTATTTATGTGTCTTGCTTTCTATTAATACTTTATCCGTTAAAAGAATTTCATCGATTTTACTTATCATAATGCCTATTATTTTCTTGGTCGGCATTATCCAGTACCCGAATATTATTGCCCACGCAGGTGGATCTTTGGGAGCAGCATTGTCTAGCTATGGTCAACTTGAAAGCAGATCGCATTTGTCAGGTATTTTCGGAAGCGCCAATGAAGATGCAAATGGATTTATCACGCTGTTTCCCTTAGCTCTTCTATGGGTTGAGAAGACACAGGGACTCAAGAAAGTTATTTTGAGGTTCGCAATATTTGCAGCTTTTTCTTTAGCACTATTGTTTAACGGTACTAGGACTGCACTCATTGTATCGCTGCCGCTCATTACTTTTCTTTTCTATTCGAATATGTCCATCAAGAAAATTATTTATTCATTCCTTCCATTACTCAGTATTGGCAGCTTTGCATTGCTATTTAGCGGTTCAATATTTGGGAAGATATTCGGCCAAGAAGCGGATGGGGAAGGAACATTAGATTGGAGGGTTGAGCATGTCTGGTCCCCTGTCATTAAATACACCATTGAGAATTCCCCCGTCTTTGGTTTTGGTTCGCGAGGCTGGGAGTATATTTGTATCAAGCTCGACATCATTAGTATTGTGACCGGAGTGCCAAATCCCTCCCATAGTGGCTATGTTTGGGTATTTGCTTCGTGGGGGGTACTGGGTTTGATCGCCTATGTATCTTTTTTGCTGATTCTCTTGCTAGAGGCGTTCAAGCTATCGCAGTCTGTAGATGTTGATGTTGCCTGCCACGGCAAAACCTTATTCTGCTCTGTGACTGGATACTGTATTTGGGCTTTTATTTCAAATGTAATGTTTTCACAGGGTTGGATAATACTCATGAGTCTAGGAATTTTAATTGCTGCCTTTAAATTTATTGAGCTTTCCAATGCCTCCGATGATACCTCGCTGCAAAATAGAGTTCAAATAGGTTATGTGCGGCCTCAAAATCAATTCAATATAGCTAGAGTTGATTCCGACTCGTGAGAATAATGACAAAAGCAGTTGAGAGAACACATTCAGCCATTAAACGAAAGCGAACTATACGGTTCCGTTATTTTAGTTTAGTCGTTGGCTTTTTAGCTTTCTGTTTTTCGATTTCTGTGGTGGGATATATATCTCAAGGTCTAGAGCAGAAGGTTCCTTATATTCCTCTAGTAAGTGAGAAGCTAGATTACTTTGCCCTTCACAAGAATAAGTATGACGTTCTCTTTATTGGTTCCAGCCGAATCTATCGACAAATTTCTCCAAATGATTTTGATGAGTTTGTAAGCACTAAGACTCGCAGCTTTCAGTCATTCAACTTAGGCATGTTCGGTATGAAGCTTCCTGAAACCTATTTTTGGTTAGAGAAAGTGCTTGAGATGAAGCCCAAAAATCTCAAATGGGTATTTGTCGAAGTCAATTTGGATAACGTTTACGAGCCCATCGCTAACGCACGCACCAATCGCGTCATATATTGGCACGATTTCAAGCATACAATAAACACCCTTCACTATATTTTCTCAGTTAAGGACACACTTCCTAGAAAAATAGCATCAGCTTATAGTCACCTTCTCCCTTTCTTTTATCACTCGATCAACCTTGGCGATTTTTCTAACGCACTGCTCGCTTCACTAGATTCTAGTAAAACCCCAGATGTTGATACCTATCGTCAATATCTCGGAAAGTCTCTCAATGGCTATAAAGCCTTAGATGATGAAACTGGCGAAGTCTATATTCAGCCGAGGAGAGTTTTTCTTGCCCGACTTGATGACTATTCCCGTCAGCTCAATGTTCTTGCTAGACAGAAAACGAGAAAGGCCAACGTAGCCAGGGGAGAAAAGGAGATTCTAGACCGATTTCAAACTTTGATTGAGACCTCTGGAGCCACTCCTATTTTCGTGATACCGCCTAAACTGCAACGTGAGCCAGCGTTACAAAAACTTCGTGAAGACGGCTATCCAGTAACTATCCTTGCCTTTAATGATCCGCTAAAATACGAAAACCTTTATAGACCTAATCTCCGCTTTGATGAGAAGCACCTCAATGATAAAGGGGCACGAGAATTCACACTACTTCTCGCCCAAGAATTTATGAATGATCTTAATTAGCTACAGTATAACCTATGATTTTTACCGAGTTCCGCTTTATTATTTTCTTTTTAGTTGTTGCTCTAACTTATTGGAAGCTAAACAGCAACAAGTTTAGAAAACTGTGGCTACTCGCAGCCAGCTACACCTTCTATGGTGCCTGGGATTGGCGCTTTCTTGGCCTAATACTGTTTTCTACCATTGTTGACTACATTGTCAGCCTCATGGTGGCGAAGCAAGATATTCCCGCCTATCAACGGAAAGTATGGCTAGCTGTTAGTCTGATCTCTAATCTTGGTCTACTGGGTTTTTTCAAGTACTTTAACTTTTTTGCCGACTCAGCACAGGTCTTCTTTAGCTTTTTGGGGCTTCCTGTAGGATTCAATACGCTCCATATTATTCTCCCTGTGGGGATTAGCTTTTATACCTTTCAGACCATGAGCTATACCATAGATGTTTATCTTCGGAAGCTTGAGCCTGTTAGATCTCCTTTAGATTTAGCTCTATACGTCAGTTTCTTCCCTCAGCTTGTCGCTGGCCCCATTGTTCGCGCATCGGATTTTCTACCACAGCTCAAACAATCACGAGTCGTTGCCAACGTTAATATTAAAGCGTGCCTCGCACTATTTCTCGTGGGTTTCTTTAAAAAAGCCTGCATCTCAGACAACCTTGCGCCCTTTATTGATGCTTACTTCTCTGCGCCAGAGACCTACACGGCAGCAAGTGCTTGGATTGGGGTTGTATCCTATGCCGTACAAATTTATTGCGATTTTTCGGGCTATTCTGACATGGCGATCGCATCTGCCGGTCTGCTCGGCTACGAGTTCTGTCTTAACTTTAACTTTCCCTACTTCTCTCGAAACATTGCCGAATTTTGGCGTAACTGGCATATTAGCCTCTCCACCTGGCTCAGAGATTACCTATATATTCCCCTAGGCGGCAATCGAGTCCCTAAACTTCTCATTTATAGAAACCTAATGATTACGATGCTTCTAGGCGGCCTTTGGCACGGAGCAGGCTGGAACTTTATAATTTGGGGCGGCATGCATGGCATTGCCTTAGTCCTGCAGCGCGAGTTTATAAAATCAAAAATACCTAGTACCCACAACTCTATGTCTCTGGGGCCAATTTTGGGATCTCTAGGTACCTTTTACTTCGTCTGTATCACCTGGATCTTCTTCCGCGCTAGTGATTTCGACCATGCATTGATTATCCTTAAATCCTTTGTATTGTTTGACTCGCCAGGAGCGCAGCAAATGAGTGGCATGTTAGCATACATTCTTTTATTTTTAGGGATTGCCCATTGGTTCAACTATAGGAAACTGTTCTCTGGTCTCTGGGAACGACTCTCTTCCCCAGCCGTATCGGTAATATATGGCTTATGTATTCCCATCATGCTTGCCCTAATGTCAACTAGTTACAACGCATTTATTTATTTTCAGTTTTAGGTCAATCCTCTTACCCTTTATTTCTACGCTAACTCCTCAAATCATAGAGAATGAACAATAATAAGATCAAAGTATTGTATATTGCTGGATTTGAGCGCAGTGGAAGCACTCTCGTCAACAGGGTATTAGGGCAAATTGATGGATTTGTCGCTTGGGGAGAACTGCGAGATATTTGGGAGCACGGGAAAATAGAAAATAGAACCTGTACCTGTGGTTCTTCCTTTAGCAAATGTGACGAATGGTCTGCCATCTATGACAAACAATTTGAACAAGACGTGGGTTTAACAGCGAATGAGATGTTGTCTCTCAAACGCAAAACACGGGCTGCTGTTTTATTGAAGTCTTTAGACCCCTTGAGCGTGTCAACGTTTAGTAAAGTACCGAAAAGATATTTAGAGGGTTTAGAAAATCTCTATCGCTCTATTCAGAAAAAGACTCATAGCAAAGTCATCGTCGACTCAACGAAGGCCGCATGGTATGGCTATATCCTCAGCACCTTAGAAAATATTGATCTCTACACCGTTCACATCGTTCGCGATCCTCGTGGCGTCTGCTATTCACTACAACGGCGTAAGTCTCAAGGTGAACCAGAATGTCAATGGTATAACCCTCTCCATGCCTCGTTGTCTTGGAACCTCAAGAATATTGGCGTAGAGCGATTACTTAATCGCAATCCTACTCGATATCTAAGAATGCGGTATGAAGATTTTGTTCAAGCACCAGAAGACTCTGTTCGGGCTATTCTTAGCCTAATTAATGAGCAAGAGTCTAAACTGCCTTTTATACAGCCATCAACGGTAAAAATGGGGGTGGACCATATTATTAGTGGTAGTCCAAGCAGTCGTTCAGAAACAGGATCCGTTCAACTAAAGACCGATAACAAATGGCAACAGAAGATTAGTGCTATAGACAAATTTGTTTCGGGCTATGCAACATTGCCGCTACTCATCAAATATGGATATTCTTACAAAGCCTGATTCAGGATGTTAGCCCTTCTCACCTGTTTACTCAACATATATAGCTGCATCGACACTTTCCCTGCATTTTGAGGTATTTTATGTCAACTGAGACTATGGTCACCCAACCCGCCCAAATCGCTGTTTTAATGACCTGCCATAACCGATGTGAGACAACCTTGGCCTGCCTCCATATTCTCCATCAGCAAGATGCAGATTTTGAGGTGTATTTGGTTGATGATGGGAGTCGAGATGGCACGGCACACGCTGTTCAAGCCAACTATCCTGCCGTCAATATTCTGCAAGGACATGGCTCTTTATTTTGGGTCGGGGGAATGCGGATGGCCTTTCAGGAAGCTCTGCAAAGCGACCACTCATACTACTTATGGCTCAATGACGATACATTACTCGAACCCGGCGCACTGAAAAATCTACTAGAGACCCACCAGTTTTTAATGAGTGAGGGCCAATCAGACTCAATTATTGTTGGCTCTATTAAAGATCCCATTACAGGTAAACAAACCTATGGAGGGAGATCGCGACCCAAACGCTGGTATTCCTTTAAGTTCGAGGCAGTGGAGCCAGCTCAGGTTCCCAAAGCATGCGACACCATGCAGGGCAATGTCGTCCTCATTCCTCATTCAGTGGCTGAGAAGGTCGGCAATATCGACACCGCATTCATTCATACTTTGGGTGACCTAGACTATGGCCTTAGAGCGCGAAAACTGGGCTGCTCTATCTGGGTTGCACCGGGTTTTGTAGCTTCCTGTCCCCAAAATTCAGTTCAAGGCAGTTGGGCTGATTTGCAGCTACCTGTACATCAACGTCTCCAGAAAGTCTTTCAGATCAAAGGATTTCCGTTGAAAGCTTGGACCATCTATTTACAGCGACATTCTGGCCCGTTATGGCTGATCTATTGGTTATTACCCTACCTCCGTGCCGTAATTGGGTACAAGAATTTAGATGAATCTCCCTCGTTTTGTGAGGTTCCTGAGCAGAGCAGTTAATGAGCTGTCATGGATGAATCGATACTCAAATCTCAAGGTGACTCAATGACGAACCAACTTGGCTTTCTCGCTGGAGCGCCTCGAATTTCGACAGATCCAAATGCTGAGATGTCTGGCCCTCGGTCTCGTGTTCTGGGAATTATTAAGGGCTTCGAAGAACTGGGCTGGACTGTAAAGCCGTTTATCGTTGGAGATAGGGTTCCGAAGAATTGGTCTGCCAAAGGATCTAGTGAAGCCATCAGTCGGGGTTTTCTGCGAACGCTTGCAGTAGATATCGTGCGGATAGGCCTAGGACTTACAAATACATGGAAAAGCTGGCGAGAGTTAGGGGACCAAACGGACTGGGTTTATGAATACAATGCAACACTCCAGGCCTTAGGCTGGATCTTTAAGCGCAACAATCGCGTTTGGATTTTTCAGACAGAAGCTCTTTTATTCTATGAAGCAAAAGTCGAGCGGAAAGCGTTAGTCCTCAGCCAAGTTGCAAAGTGGATAGAGCTATGGGCCTATCGCAGGTGTGATGTCTTAGCCTGTATTAGCGATACTCTAAAAGAGATTTTAATCACAGACTTTGATATCCCGGCGGATAAAATTGTCTTGGTTCAAAATGGTGTAGATATTGATTTTATTAATCCATCAATTCACCAGCCCAAACGTGTTTTTGAGGGCTTTACGATTGGGTTCGTCGGTAGTTTATATAGCTGGTGTGGGCTAGATATTCTGATTCAAACATTATCAGAACTCCATCAAGAGGGACTCCCTATTTCTCTCGTAATTGTAGGGGACGGTGCAATTGAAGTAGACCTCAAGGCAATGGTTAACGAACTTGAACTCTCGAAACAGGTCTCTTTTGAAGGACGAGTCCCCTGGCAAGAGGTGCCTCAGTATATTGCAGGTATTGATATTGGCTATTCTGGACAAGTAGAAATTCAAAATGGCAAGATGTATCTTTCACCCATGAAGCTCTACGAATATATGGCAATGGGGAAGCCCGTGATTGCCTCAGCATTTGAAGACGCAAAACGCTTGGTTCAGCCAGGAGAAACTGGTTTTCTATTTCAACCTAGCGACAAGAATGATCTCAAGCATTCTCTAAAACAAGCATTCTCTCAGAAAGACTCACTGCCTGAAATGGGTCGATTGGCTCGGCTGGAGATTGAAAAGAACCATAGCTGGAAGGCAAGAGTTGAGGCTCTGATTGAAGGTACCCATAAAGTCTTACAGCAAGGTCAACTGCCTTCGTGAAAACAGCTAGCCACCTCAGCCGGTGTTAGCAAAGGATAGGTTTGCCCCGTCAGATTGCTTAAATGCTGGGCCAATAGAACTGCCTGAGGAGGTGCTAAAAAAGTGGATTTAAGACGATCTGTTTGATGGTATGCCTCTCGCAGTGACGTATCTAGTAAAATCGTCCCTTGCCCCATAATGATGGCCCGCTCAGCATAGTCTGGCATCAGATGCAGATGGTGAGTAATTACAATCAGCGTCTTGCCCATCTCGTGTAGCTGCTGACTCACCTCTAAAATCGCATTGGCTCCCCGATCGTCTTGGCCGATGGTGGGTTCATCCAAAATGATGATCTCGGGTTCCATTGCCAAGATGGCAGCAATCACAATGCGGGCGCGATCGCCCTTCGGTAGCGAGAGCGGATGGGCCTGCCGCTCAGCCAGTAAATTCATCGCCGCCAGGCTATCATTGGCGCGTTGCTGAATCGTGCCCGCATCATAGCCGAGATTCCGCAGCGCATAGGTGACTTCTTTCTCGACGGTGGAGTTAAAAATCTGATTGTCTGGGTTCTGTGCCACGTAGCCAATGCGGCGTGCTAACTCACTCATCTTGAGCTGTGTTGTGGGCTGCTGCCCCAGCATCACCGTCCCAGAGGTGGGCTTGAGTAAGTTGAGAAAGTGCTTCACCAGTGTGCTTTTACCCGCACCGTTTTGGCCTGCAATCAGCAGATAATCCCCCGGAAAGATATCTAAGGACACGTCTGTCAGCGCTTGCGTCCCGTCGGCGTAGGTATGACTCAGATTCCGGACTGAAATTTGGGGCTGATCGCACCTAGGCGAGAGCTGCTCAGTCTTTGGCGCTGGCGATAAGTCTCGCCGCTGGGTCAATTCTTCTAGGGCTTTTAGACCCTCTGAGAGGGTAACAGGCATATTTGGCAAGGCTGGGTCATTAATCTGGGCCATTGTTTGTGTGACCTGAGGGGGCCGTAGACCCAGAGTCTGTAGGGGAATAAACTGACCATAAATTTCTGAGGGGGTTCCGGTGGCTTGCAGTCGGCCATCCGCGAGTAAGGCGAGGCGATCGGCGTAGGTTGCCATTTCTTCTGCGGCATGGCTGACCATGACGACGGTGATGCCTAGGGTTTGATTGAGATGTTTGACGGTGGCAAAGATATCTTCTGTGCCGACGGGATCGAGTTGAGAGGTGGGTTCATCGAGGATCAGTAAATCGGGTTGAAGGGCGAGGGCCGATGCGATTGCAAGTCTCTGTTTCTGTCCCCCTGATAAATCCTGCGGATGCTTCTCTTCGGTTCCGCTCAGCCGCACTGCTTCTAAAACACGGGGAATTCTGGCCCGAATCTCAGCCGCAGGTACCCGCAAATTTTCGAGAGCAAAGGCAATCTCGTTCTCTACTGAGGTTGCAGTGAGTTGAATCTCAGGGTCTTCAAAAACGGTGGCGACATGCTGTGCCAAGTCACTAATGGGGTAGCTGAGGGTATCTTTTCCGGTAATGGAAATGTGACCAAAGAAGCGTCCGCCATAGAACTGGGGCACAATGCCGTTTAAAGCTAGACAGAGAGTGCTTTTTCCGGCTCCGGTGGGGCCGATGATGCCTAAAAATTCGCCTTTGTAGATCTCTAGTGAGATATCTTGTAAAACGGGCGTGGTGGACTTTGGATAAAGATAGTAGACGTTTTTAAGGGTTGCGATCGCATCCATAACCAAAGCTGCTGATTGTTGCCCCAGTCATTGCCTGAAGTCTAACCTAATTTCTCTGCTCCTAGAGTCTCGCAACGCTTGGCGCTGTATCTAAACAGACCGCGAATTGATACCTCTATGGTAAATCATGTAATTTAGTCCTTTAGTTCTATACCTGTATCGATTGAAAGGACTAGATCGCTTAGACCTGAAGATCCTAGAAAAAAAGAGTCGTTTGAGATTAGGATTCATACGTGTGTGAGTTTTAGCGCTGGACGTCTGCTTGAAAAATGCCACCGGGCGATCAAGTACTCAGCCATCTAGCCGTTACCTAGAGGAATTGACTTGTTGCGCTCTCAAGACTCCCCGCAGCGTGCCGGCTCAGTGCTTGCAACGATTGCTACCTTCAATCTCCGCTTCATTAGTTTGGGGCTGCTGGCGTTAACCACTGCCTGTACCGTGACGGCTTCGGGCGAAACCGACGGGTCAAAATCCCAAAGGCCGGAGACCATCGCAGTGGATGTGGCGATCGCAAAACCCAACACTACTCCATCCGCCCTCACCTATACAGGGACCACTGCGCCGATTAAAGAAGTACTGGTGCGATCTCAAATTCAAGGTCAGCTTCGAGGGCTAGCGGTAGAAGTGGGCGATCGGGTCCGTCAGGGCCAAATCATCGGACGTCAGGATGATGGCGTGCTCACCGGAGCCGTCAACGAAGCCCGCGCCCAGCGCGAAGCGCAAGTCTCAGAAGTTGCCAGCGCCCGCAGTCAGCTGGGGGCCGTCAGTACTCAAGTTGAGCAAGCCCGTCTGACCCTGAGTCAAGCCAAGGGGAACGTGCTGCAGCTCCAAAATTCTGCACGGGCACGGATTGAAGAGGCGCGATTGCAGGTTCAACAAACTCGAACCGATGCCGCTCGACTGACTCAATTAGCCAAGGCCGGAGCCATCTCAAAGCAGCAGGCCGAACAAGCTCGCACCGTAGCCCAACAGGCCCAGCAAAATCTTGTCAATATTCAAGCCAGCAGTACTCAAGAAATTACTCAGGCCCAAACCGCAGTCAGGACCGCCGATCAAGTCCTGCAGGCAGCCGGGTCTCAGGTTGCCATTGAAAAAGGCGGCGTCAATGCAGCCCAAATGCGAGTTTTAGCTCAACAGGCCGTCCTCAATCAAGCTCAAGAACAGCGTTCCTTTGCTGCCCTGAAAGCGCCCTTAAATGGTGTTGTTATGGAGCGTCTAGCAGAGCAGGGGAATCTACTCCAGGTCGGGGACGAAGTACTTCGCCTTGGCGATTTTAGGCAAGTCAAAGTGATTGTTCAGGTGCCAGAACGGATGCTGTCACAGCTCCGCGTTGATCAATCAACCCAGGTGACCCTGGATGCCTTCCCTAATCGCAGCTTTACGGGCACCATTGCCCGCATCTCACCGCTAGCCAATGCCACCTCGCGGCTGTTGCCCGTAGAAATCGTAATGGCAAACGTCAACGGTCGAGTGGGCAGTGGTTTGCTAGCCCGTGTTAACTTTGCTCAGTCGAAGCAACAAAAAGTCCTGGTCCCCGAAACCGCTCTAGAAACCAATCAAGGTCGGCGTGGCCCCCCAGGCCAAGGCAGGCCGCAGTCAGGCAAACCAGGACCGTCCAAAAAAGGTCCAGGAGATCCACAAAAATCAACGCAAAATCAGGCACAACGCCCCAGCCGTCCTCACCAGTCTGGTGGAGGTGGAGGGCAACAGCAAGCCTCAGAACGACGCTCGAACTCACGCCCCCCAACGCCACAGACGCCTCAGAACAAGCGTCAGGGTACTCTTTTTGTCCTGGATGCAGACAGCCCCAAACCCCAGGTTCTTGAGCGCAAAGTGATCTTGGGGGAGCGTCGCAATGGTCAAGTTGAAATCATTCAAGGGCTAAGGCCAGGGGAAGCCTTTATTGCCCGGAGTAGCGGTCCCCTTCAAGATGGAGCCGGGGTCAGTCCCAGCGCCATCTCAGAGTCGTCGCCGGGGCAAGAGTAATGGCACCCTTTAGTCTGAGTACCCTCTCGATTCGGCGTCACATTGGCACCCTGATGCTCACCGTAGCGGTGGTTGTTTTGGGCGTGTTTTTCCTGAGCAATTTGCAGGTGGATTTGCTGCCTTCAATTACCTACCCCCGCATTGGCGTCAGAATCGATACCCCCGGAATTTCGCCGGAGGTCGCCATTGACGAAATTACGCAGCCCCTCGAAGAAGCCTTAGCGGCAACGGAAGGTGTGGTACAGGTCTATTCCGAAACGCAGGAGGGTCGGGTTCGTCTCGATTTGTACTTTAAACCCGGCGGCAATATTGATCAGGCGCTCAATGATGCCACCGCTACCCTCAACCGCGCTCGCGATCGCCTCCCTGATACCCTGGAGCCGCCGCGACTGTTTAAATTTGACCCTTCACAACTGCCGGTTTACGAGATGGCGCTCACCTCGCCGGGATTGAGCGATGCTCAGTTGCGGGTTTTTGCCGAAGAGACGCTGGCTCGAGAACTGGGCGTTGTCCCAGGGGTTTCCTCCGTGGAGGTGTCGGGTGCGTCTCCTGAAGAAATTTTGGTCAATCTTGACTTGAACCGTTTGCAGGCAATGGGGGTCGGACTCACGACGGTGCTAGATGCTTTTGAGCAGCGCAACCAAGATATCTCTGGCGGTCGTTTGCCGGGCACCTTGGCAGAACCTTTGACGCGCACGGTGGGACAGTTTCAGTCGGTGGCTGAGATTGAAAATTTAATTTTACCCATTGCGACGCCCACAAGCAGTGACTCAAGTTCTGATTCAGTCCCGACAGCCCAAGCCGCCGCCGAGGCAGGACAGAAAATCTATCTGAGGGATGTCGCCGATGTGGTGGATGGTGAGGCGGAGCAGCGCGTGTTTGTAACGCTCAATCAAACCCCAGCGGTAAAAGTGAGCCTTCAAAAGCAGCCCGATGCCAATACGGTTCAGGTGGTTGATGACCTCAAGGCTCAACTGGAGTATCTCCGTCAGCAGGCCGTGATTCCTGCCGAGATGGTGATTATTCCGACCCTGGATGAGGCGGTATTCATTCGCAACTCCATTCGGAACGTTGCGATCGCAGGTCTGAGCGGCATGGCCCTTGCCACCGTGGCAGTGATGCTGTTCCTCGGCTCCCTGCGTCAAACCCTAATTATTGTGCTGGCTATTCCCCTGGCAACGCTGGGGGCCATTATTTTCATGCGGCTATTTGGCCTCTCCCTCAACGTCTTTAGTCTGGGCGGGTTAGCTCTGGGCGTGGGCATTGTGGTGGATAACTCCATTGTTATGCTAGAGAGCATTGTGGATGGAACCGATGCCCCCGGTAGTGGCTCCAGCACTCAGGCCATCCTCCGGCAGGCAGAGCAGAGCAGTCGTCAGGTGGAGTCGGCGTTGGTGGCCTCGACCAGCACTAACCTGGTGGCGGTGCTGCCGTTCTTGCTCATTGGCGGCTTTATCTCTTTGCTTTTTAATGAGCTGTTGCTGACGATTAGTTTTGCCGTAGCGGCGTCGATTTTGATTGCGCTGACGGTGGTGCCGATGCTAGCCTCACGCCTGCTGACGGTGCGCTGGTCTAGTCGGGTCGGCCAAACCTTTTTACTGGTGGGCTTTAGAAACCAGTTTGAACGGGCCACCGAACGCTATCGCCGGAGTTTATCGCGGGTGCTGAAGTGGCGGTGGGGAGTGGTTGCGATCGCAATTCTAGTCCTCGGCGGCAGCAGCCTGTTGATGCTCGACCAGATCCCTCAAGAAATTTTGCCCCCCATCAATACGGGGCAAGCATCGTTAATTGCCCAGTTCCCCCCCGGTACGACGCTGGCCCAAAACCAGAAGGTGATGGCGATTATTGATGAGATCTTGGCCGAGCAGCCCGAGACAGAATATGCCTTCACCACAGCGGGTGGCGCTCTATTCGGAACCAACGTCTCCGAGAATCCCCTACGAGCGACCAGTACGATTACCCTTCAATCTGGCGTAGATGTTGAAGCCTATGCTGAGCGCATCAGCCAAGCGATAGAAGCCCTCAACCTCGTTGACACACGAATTCGCGTTAACCCCGGCCAGTTGCGCGGTTTAATCACCAGTAACTCCCCTCTGCGGGGAGCTGACGTTGATGTTCTTTTACAGGGCGAAAATACTCAACAGCTCAATCAGGCCGGTCGCAGCGTCCTCCAAGCCCTCGGCGACCAGGTGACCAGTGCCCGGTTTCGTCCCGACAACGATCCCGAACAACCCGAACTCCAGATTTATCCAGACTGGGAGCGGGTTGCCGCATTGGGCCTCTCCGCACAGCAAATCGGCGATACGATTCAAACCGCCGTGGATGGCCTCGTCCCCACTCAACTCCAGCGTTCTAATCGCCTCGTAGATATCCGAGTGCAGCTTGATCCTCGTTCGATTCAAACTGAAGAGCAGTTGGCTCAGCTACCGCTGTTCACGTCTGGGGCGCAGCAGATTCGGCTGGCTGATATTGCCGAGGTCAAGTCAGGCGTTTCCCCGACCAGTATTCAGCGTATCAATCAGCGTTCGATTTACCCCATTGCAGGCAATCTGAATGAAGGTGCTCGTCTGAGTGCTGCCCTCGCGGAGGTGAGTGCAGTTCTAGAAAATATCGCATTGCCCCCCGGCGTCTCCTTGTTACCAAGCTCTGCAGCCCAAAGTAATCAAGATCTGCAGAATGCGCTGCAGGTACTGGGCGGTCTGGCCGTGTTTCTCGTCTTTGTGGTGATGGCGGTGCAGTATAACTCCCTTATTGACCCATTAGTGATTTTGTTCACGGTGCCCCTAGCCCTAGCGGGGGGCATTCTGGGGCTTTATGTGACCCAAACTGCCATTGGGGCCACGGTGGTGGTAGGGGTCGTATTACTGGTAGGCATTGTGGTGAACAACGCCATCATTATGGTGGAGCTTGCCAATCAGCTCCATGCTGAGGCAAAGCTAGAGCGACGAGATGCAATCGTGCAGGCGGCGGCTCAACGATTGAAGCCCATTATGATGACTACGATTACAACGGTGTTGGGCATGTTCCCATTGGCGTTGGGGTTAGGGCAAGGGTCAGAATTTTTGCAGCCTCTAGGAGTGGTGGTGTTTGCGGGCCTATCCTTTGCAACGTTGCTAACGCTGTTTATTATTCCCTGCTTTTATCTGATGCTCCATTGTGACCTCAGTCGGAACCGAACCCGTCGCGTTCTAAAGCCTGCCCTGCAGAATTCGCAACAGCCTCAAAAAGTGGTCCGGTAATGCTGCTGCTAAAACATGAAGGATTTGATTACAGCAGTTTGAATCAGTTGCAAGGGAAGGATTCATATCGCTGGAGTATTTAAGGTCACTCTCGCTAGCGATCGCCCTTTGCCTAGACCAAGCCCCAAGAATGACTAAACCCGCGATCAGCAGTAACCACTCCGCCGGTTCAGGCACCGCCGAAACCGGTGCGATCGCATCCTGCGGATCAGGCAGTTGCGAATCTTCGACTTCACGATTGAAGCGATCTTGATTGGCTTCTGCTGCCTTAAGCTGCTCTTTTTGCTGGGCATTCACCAGCACCAGCATCGACGAATAGGGCGTCACAATGCCGTTCTCTTGAGCGACCTGATGAATGGCATCCAGTTGATTGAGCTGGTTCGGCTTGATGGCTTGACTCACCTGGGCAATCCATTGACGGGCAGCGATGGGAGCCATTGCCGCTGTCGCCGTATCTGCAACCGGCGTTGAACTGAGGAACCAACTGTAGCCATCAGCCACATTAAGCAGGGATGTCCCCTGCCCCAAGCTGGGCTGGGTTGCGAGCCGGGTCATCACGGTTTTGACATCAGCGGCAACATTGCCGCCGGTGCGCTGAATCGTTTCAAGCGTGGCATCGTCATAGGCCGCTGGGAAGCCCCCTAAATGGACCAGCCATAGAGGAGTCGATAGCGACAGTGGTGCGCCATCTTCAGTGAGTTCATAATTGCCCGAATCGGTGAGCAGGATAACGGCATCGTAGGTCTGTGATGCAGCCTGCTGATACTGATCTAGCATTTGGCGAGTCTGGAGGGAGCCGTAAAAGGTTGCCTGCTCTAGCTTAAAGGTGGTCAGATCGTTGATTTTCTGCGCGGGAGAGGTGCCCGTATTCGTGAGATACAGGTCGGTGGTATTGTCCGTTAATAGATTCTCTTGCAGCCACTGGATGTTGTTTTCAAGCTCGGTTCGATGGGCATCCATGCTGTAGGACCGATCGAGAATGAATGCAAACCGCTTGCCAACCGGAAGCTGATAATCATTAGCAGTCAATGGTTTAGCCACGACGTAGCCACCCGGTAGCTTTGCTTGCACGGGTTGGACGGTCGCTGCACCGGCAGGAAGTGAGGCCGGGAGCCACTGGTCATTGCCTTTGAGGGGCTTGCCGTTGATTGTGCGTTGGGTTTGGGGTGTCCAAAAAACATTGCGGCGCTCATTGAGGGTGGGCAGCATCCACTGATTGTTCTGCTTCATAACGCTGTAGGTCATCCACAGATGCATGGTGTCAGGCTTGCCGTCTTGGGGAAGCGAGTCTTGACCTGCCCGAGGGATAGGAAAGGCCCGCAGGCGATAGTTCCGTGGCCCTACCTGCTCTAGCAAGGCCGGATCGACGCTGCGCCGAACCTGATCGTTGTAGACTTGCTGCGCTGCACCACGGGGGGCCACGGTGTATTGGTAGCGCTGGTTAAGATCTGCCGTTTCACCGAGCCACAGGCCAGTAACGGTGGCGCTTTCTGGCAAAGAGAAATAGTAGAGAACTTCGGTGGTGTCAAGGGTAGTATTGGCATAGACTTCGTGCAGTTCCACCTCAGCCCAGTCTCCTTGGGGCGTGATGGTAATATCCTGCTGCTGAATTTTGACGCGTTCAGCGTTGATATCTAAGAGGCCTGCTTTCGCTTCTGTTCGGTTGAAGTTAGAGAGTACCGCTGTTTGGATGGCGTTGTGTTCGCCTCGCAGGATGGGGGCATCAAAAAATTCGGCATAGAGTCGAGCCGCTTTGTCTTTATCGAGGGCAGTCCCTTGATAAGCAAAGGGCGTCAGGAGTGTGTTGTAGGCACTCTGAACCGCAGTCGCGCTGGCCTCTGAGACGCCTAGAATCTCTCGATAGATATCAGCTATGCCACTGCTATCGAGCAGGGGATAGCGATAGGCACCAAGGTAAGCATTGAGTAAGCCTTTGCGGATGACTTCGGTATTTTGCAAGAGTGCTTTGCGATCGCCCTCCGATTGAGGGGCTTTCTCTAAGAGCGCAAAGGCTTTGGTTTGGGGCTGTTGCTGCAGGAGCAAGAGAATACCGAGCCACAGGGCCAGCACAGCACCAACCCAGGCGCGGGGCCAGTTGCCGTATTGATTAGAGAGTTGCTTTAGTGACTGTTGCCAAGCTTTGGAATACACCATCACCATGCCCCAAGGCATAGTGGCTAATCCTGAGAACAACATGATGAACGGAAAAAGGATAGGAACCAGGATGATTAAAAAGACGGAAAGATATAGGCTCCATCCAGCAGCAACGATGATGGGTAGGATGAAGAAAAGTGCGATCGCACACAAATAAATTGACAGCGCCAAGATAACGGTCAGTCCAGCCAACTGCGCCCAGGTTGCACCGGATAGTTCGCGGTGATCGCGATGCAGCAGCCAATGAACCGCAGCGATTGTTCCCAGCGCCAGAGAAACGAAAATGAAGGAACTTGCGGGTGTTAAATCTCTCAGAAAAAACAGCCGAATTGTACAGGCCATCAACAACGGAGCCTCAATGCCAAAAAAGAGTTGGGACAGTGCCATCGGCTGAGGCGCAGACTTTAACGGATCGTCAGGTTGCAAGTTGTGGCGCTGTTTGAGCTGCCGCCTACGTTGGAGGCCCATCATGGTCGAGGTCGTGGGCACCCCGATTAGGCCCAACACAGGAATGAGGATACTGAAGGGAACTTCACCCCTGAGCGCATCTTGAAAGATACTCAGCGCTAAGAACGGCAGAAACCCAATCAATATAACGAGCAATAGTGAGCTGTTAAAGAGCCAGAAGAAAATTGAAAAGAGTGGGCTGGCCTTAAGCTGAGGCAGTGACGTTTTCATAAGAAAGACTGTTAATCAGTTTGATAAATATGGATTAGTGATATCTGTTGCTGAATGGGTATCTCGCCAGCGGTATCCATGCTTAGGTCATGGCTGTATCAACGGCATCATGGACCTCTTCCAATATCGACCTGACCTCCGGGTTATCGGCTGACACGGGCTGATCAAAAAGAATAGACACCATCGTCCACTGAGGTTCTCTGCGAGTGATCTCACTCCAAACGCGATCGAGGTAATTGTCTGTGGTGCGTTGCGACGATTGGAACCAGTAAGCGGCCTGATGTTGCCCTTGATCGAGGGATAGCCACCGCCCGGTTACTTGGGGCGTCAACAACCGTTTTTGCATCTGGTCAATTTTAAAGCCGCTGCCGGTCAAACAGAGTTCGGGCGCATGGTGGGCCTGCCAGCTTGGACTGGCAACAAAGATCATGGAGCCAGATATATCGTTAAACTCAAAGGCTTGTTTTTCAGCCACAACACCCGGATTTCGGATAAAAAAGGTCTGCTCTGGTGGCGATAGATTGATGTCGCGGCTCTTGAGGGGCAGAGACCACTGCGGGATATTAAAGGTGACAGGGGCCGCAGCGGCTGGAGGGGGAACACAGACCAAGCCGATCATCAAACCTAGTGTGAGCAATGCATTACGGATAGAAGCCGTCGGTACAGCGCTGGAATCAGGGTGTGTTATCTGAGATCGTACAGTCTGGCGAGGCACCCATCGCAGCAGTAGCAGAGCGATCAGGCAAACTGTAATGAACCCACACAATCCCAGGGGCACATGCAGGATTCCTGCTAAGGTGGGCTGTTTGATCACAAAGGTAAGCACCACAATCACCAGAATGCGTGCCACATTCGCGGTGATAAGGAGGGCTATCGTTGTCAGGCCCACCAAAAACCATCGCAGCCCTAGCTGTTTACGTTCGAGCACCGAGGCTGCGATAAAAAATAAGCTGCCAATCTCAATATTCTTGAATCCGCTGCAGGGCAGATCGACAAAGGCTATGCCGGTACTAAGCACCAAAATATCTTCTGAAGAAATGGCGTTGACATGAAAGGGCTGCAGCAGATATTCGGTCACCTCGGCAATGGCGGTGCGCGCCAGGTGGCCCAAGTCGGTGAACTCTAGGGCAAACAGAAACATCAAGAGGGCAAAGGCACCCATAAAGGGGATGCTGCGCTTCCAAGCTTGCGGGTCACAAAAGAGACCGAACAAGCCGTAGGCACCGATGACCACACCGACGACGGCAAGGTGTTCAACATCAAGCAGGGTTCGGGTAAGAAGAGATGCAATCGCAGCCCCCAACATCAATACTACGGGCCATCCTTGAAAGGTGGGTTCCAGCGAAAGGTTCCATTGATCTCGGTAGCGAATGCCCTGCATGAGCAGGACCACTGCCGCACCAGCCAACAGCATCAGATTGAATTGGGACAAACCTTGGAGCAGATGGGTGAACCCCGTCAGATCTGGCAAAAACAAAAAACACCAGAGCAGGACCGTGATCCCCCCCCATAGTCGATTCAGTGGCATCAACGGAGTGGGTTTAGCATCAAAATAGACTGAGTTGCGATCGTAAGTCATGGATTTTCGCCTTCCCTACGCATCAATTGGGCAATAGATTGCGCCACCATCATGGGACCGTCCTTTTTCTGAATCAACCGAGATGCTCTCAGCTTAGCCGTCGCATCGTCGGATCGTCAGTCGGGCTAAGTCGGACGTTTCGTGAAGTCACACTTTGTCATGGGCTATGATGTCTGTGCATTGCAGGCATGTTAATGGAGTCACCGCAGCAGCGACGAGAGGTGTCGGCCTATGTTCAGATTTTGGCAGGATTGCGGTTTAAGAAAGATTTGATTCAAACGGTATTTCGGGAGGGCATTATGCGTGAGTCTGTTATCTATCAAGAGATTTTGCAAGTGGGAGAACGAACGTAAGGGCCGACGGGAGGGGGAGTTAGCTCTTGTTCTGCGGCTCATTTTCCATAGATTTGGTGTAATTGCATCTGCAACTGAGGCCCAGGTTCGAGCACTCTCTTTATCTAGACTTGAAGATTTGGGCGAGGCGCTGTTGGATTTCTCAACCATTTCGGATCTGGAGGATTGGTTGCGATCGCATCCCTAAAATACCCTTACCCTTTCACATTCACCACCTGACGAAGTGAATGCACTACATCGACCAGATCAGTTTGAGCCGCCATTACCTGATCAATATCTTTGTAGGCGGCTGGACTCTCATCCAGCACCTCAGAATCGAGTCGGGCCGAAATGCCTTTCAAAGCAGCTTTGTGCTGCTCAAGGGTAATCTCTCGACGGGCTTGGCCGCGAGACATACGCCGACCGGCACCATGGGAGCAAGAGCAAAAGCTGTCTTTGCTTCCTTTCCCTTTGACGATGTAAGAAGCAGTCCCCATAGAACCAGGGATAATTCCCAGCTCATCTTCACGGGCGCTGACGGCCCCCTTACGAGTCACCCAGACGTTATCGCCATAGTGATTCTCTCTGCGAATGTAGTTGTGATGGCAGTTTACCGCCATCTCGGTTACAGAAATCTCTAGCTCTGGCAACACTGACCGGATTGCCTCTAGCGTTCGCTTCATCATTACCTTGCGGTTGGCTAAAGCGAAGTCTTGGGCGAAGGCCACCGCTTCGACATAGTCGTCGAATAGCTCTGAATGCTCTACTAAATAGGCCAAGTCCTTGTCAGGTAGAAATTGATCGATAAAGTACCGCGCCAATTCTTGCTTGGCTTTGCGGATGAAGTAGGAGCCAATCCGATTCCCCAGTCCTCTAGAGCCAGAATGGAGCATCACCCAGATGCGATCGCACTCATCTAAACACACTTCAATGAAGTGGTTGCCAGTCCCCAACGTCCCCAAATGACGAGCGTTGTTAGAGCTAATCGCCTTGGGATGCTTGGCTTCAATGAGCTGATAGCGAGACTCAAAGCCTTTCCAGAAAGTGCTGACAATCTCAGGGAGATCATGCCAAGCACCGCGATCGCCACGTCCGCCGTTATCAGTCCGACCGTGAGGGACCACAGACTCAATAGCAGAACGCATTGCATCTAGATTATCGGGCAAGTCGTTTGCCGTCAGCGTTGTTTGCAAGGCCATCATGCCGCAGCCCAAATCCACACCGACGGCGGCGGGAATGACTGCGCCTTTAGTGGCAATGACGGAACCAATGGTGGCACCTCTTCCCCAGTGGACATCGGGCATGACGGCGACGTGCTTGTAGATGAAGGGGAGACTGGCGACGTTTTTAATCTGTGCGATCGCTTCTTCGCCTACGTCAACGCCTTTAATCCAAGCTTTGATGGGGTGTCCGCTTTTGTGGGCCATGTATTCAAAATTTACTTTGGTCATTGTCTGACCTCCTTCATCTAGAAAAAATTAAATCGTTTGGCGATCGCCGTTTCATAAAGCCATCTGAAAAGTACCGCTTCTTATGTGGAAGCGGGTAAATTACTGTGTAGAAAGTCCTATGTTGTTTTGCTTAAGGTTATGAAGAAGCGTTTTCAGCTTCTTCATAACCTCATTAACAATCTCATCAGGAAGTTTTGCGATAAACTCAACGTTGCGTTGCTGCCAATCTAAGCTTTTTACCTGATCCGATAGAATCACGCCCGAGACCTTTTCACCTGACGGGATGGCAACCTCAAAGGGGTATCCTTTAACCCGACTGGTAATAGGGCACAGAAGCGCTAAACGAACTTTACGGTTATAGGACAACGGCGACAAAATCAAAGCCGGACGTCGCCCTGCTTGTTCATGCCCAATCTGAGGATTGAAGTCAATCCAAACCGCATCACCCTGTTCGGGAATATAGGCCATGCTCACCAAGCCTCATTGCCAACTGAGGCTCCTGTGTCTACTTCGACGTGAATATTCTCGTCAGTAATATTTTCGAGTAGCTGTTCCAATGAGTAGTTAGTTTCAAGGATGGGGGTGATCACCAACTTACCCTTGACCATACTTAACTCAACTTCAGTATCAGGCTGCAGAAGGATCTCTGCCGCGAATGATTTAGGAATCCGCAGGGCTAAGCTGTTGCCCCACTTTTGCACTTTAGTTTTCATCAGGCACTAAGAAGTATATACAAAGAGTATACGCAAATTTAGCAGATCTGTGTACTAGAGGGTGCGATGGTCTCCGACCGGCCTTCGGCCATCGCATCCTCCAATCAATAGTCCCCGAACCCGCCCTCGCCAAATTTAACAGATCAACGCATGGTTGTGAGTTTTGACTGTACACAGTGCCCCTGTCACATTGCTGGGCGTGATTTGTAAGCGGGAGTCGAACCCATTTACGCTGGCCCGCAGCATACCAAAGGTTGTTTAACAGACAACACGGTTTCCAGCTTTCCCAGTTGGCGGGTTGTGTTCGCTTCTGCTGTCAGTGGCTACCAACTATTTTCTGTCTTTACCCAGCTCGAAGCTAGGTCTCCAGAAGCTCTACTTGCCAGTTGAGAGCCTGCACCTGTGCATCTAGAAGGCGATGCTCCTGGGATGCACGGTCGATCTGCCGCTGTAGGTCGGCAATATCGACGGTACTGACGAACCTGACTTCTGAACGGCTGTAACGATTTTGCGTAATGGAGGCTTCCTGAATCAGATTTTCGAGGACGCTACGCTTGGTCATTAATGTATCTCGCTGCGCTAGGGCATCAGAGAGGTTACCGCTGTTGAATTCAGTGTTTGAGTTAGTACGGTTGATGCGCTGGATTAGGGTTGTTAGAGTTGCGATCGCACTTTCTAATTC
Source organism: Thermosynechococcaceae cyanobacterium (assembly GCA_050330855.1). GTDB lineage: Bacteria > Cyanobacteriota > Cyanobacteriia > Thermosynechococcales > Thermosynechococcaceae > RCC1774. The sequence goes on from JBHJNL010000129.1 coordinate 31,433, forward strand.
CACCAACAGTTCTTGAGGGTTCTCAGGCGGCTGTTCACCCTCTTGCACCTTGGCACTGCGATTCAGTCGCTGCCGTAGTTGAGCAATCTTTTTTTGGCAATCAGCTCTTTGAATTAAAGCTTCTGCAAGTTTCATTATATTCACCTCCTTTGAACAAAAAATAATGAAATCCACCAGGCAGGTACTGCCCCTGCTATGACTGTGTTATCAGCACAGCGCCTCACTTTTCGGCCTCTGGTGGTGGCGGAAGGTGGAGGAATCGTTCGCGAAGCGTTTCCGAAGGAAATACCCCTACAGCAGTGCCATACCCTGGTTTTCAGGACCAGTTGCCGACCATTCAGCGGCACCTTCCATAGATAAGAATTGGGTTGACCGACGGGACTTGTTCGCGCAGCGTCTCCGCAGGAGATACCCGCTAACGCTAGAGTCACAACCTAGCTCCTCGTCCGCTTCGGATTCGGCCAACATAGTGGTGGATTCTGGTCGGATTTGTTCGCGAAGCGTCTCCGATAGGAGATACCGACATCTTTCTGCTTGCAAGGCAGGCGCTTTACCGATTAAGCTACAGACCCATATAGCAGGAGTGGTAGGATTCGAACCTACACAGACCGATTTAGAAAATTGGTGCCCGATCCCTTAGGCGACACTCCCACAAAAAGTGAGTGGTGAGATTCACACTCGCCTAAAGCGGATAACGAGATTCGAACTCGTATCAAGAGGTTGGAAGCCTCGCATGCTAGCCGTTGCACCATATCCGCATGTTTGGGGCCGGTGACAGGAGTTGAACCTGCAACCTATTGAGTACAAATCAGGTGCTCTGCCAATTGAGCTACACTGGCGTGTTGTTGGTAGCGGAGGTGAGAGTTGCACTCACAGATGTCCAGCTTATGAGACTGCCGAGCCTCTCTTGCTCCATCTCCGCCATGTTGTTGGTTTTTGTGTATCTTTGGGGCTTCGTTGTTGGGTGCTGCGTTGGCCCCCCCGGCCCCCCAATTCTGGGGGGAGAGTGGCTGTAGGCTTTAGTTTTGTGGCAGGTTGGGGGTGAATGATTTGCGATCGCAACATGCCCCATCCCCATAAATGCATTCGTGGTACAACACCTGAAATCGAGCAGGCCGCACGTTACCTACGGCATCGGCTGACACCCGCAGAAGCAAAGCTGTGGAAGGTTTTACGCAATCGGCAACTGGGCGGCCTGCGCTGGCGCAGTCAGCATCCAATCGGTCGCTTCATCGTGGACTTTTACTGTCCCGCTTGCAGCCTGGTCGTGGAAGTTGATGGTGAAATTCACCAACACCAACAAGACTATGATCAAGCCAGAAGCGAACACCTACAGGCTTACGGCTACACCGTCATTCGCTTCAGCAACCAAGAAGTTGAAACCAACCTCAAAGAAGTCCTAGCAACCATCCTCCAACAAGCATCAACCCACTAGAGCTATTCTCCCCCCAGAATTGGGGGGCCGGGGGGGGCCAGTGCAACGCAATGAGAAATAAAACTCTAGCCTTCCCAGATTTGAAGCTGTCGTGATGCTGCAACAAAGCAGTTCAAAGACTTCGGCGGATAGAGAAAGTGATCATATGCCAATGCCATCTGGCGCGCAGCCTCAGAATGAGGAACTCGACCTATCCCAGTGCCAAGACCAGGGCAAACAACACTATTGATTGACCTGTCAGATCTCTTATTGTGTTGTCGCACAGGGTACCAACTTAAGGCGGGACAGCTTGCCCCGCATGGATTTTAGCTTTTGCCTGATAGAGTAAGCGCTTCAGCCATTTTCGTTAGATAAGACCCACACTAAAGTGTCCCGCTTTAA
>JBHJNL010000130.1:0-2600 GCA_050330855.1 Thermosynechococcaceae cyanobacterium
GTTCGCTGCGGCGTAATATTGTAATTCATTAGTCTGTGTTGATAGCCTTGTCGCTTGCTTTGGTAGGAACACCCTCCATCAATACAGACCGAATATATGGAGAAGTTTTTCCTAAAGCGTTTTTGGAATAAACACAATGACTAGTGCAACTAACGGTGAATACAATTTCTGGGTGGGCAATAGCCGCCTAGAAGATCTATCCGGTTTATGGCTTGCTGCTCACATCGCGCAGTATTCCCTTATTTGTCTATGGGCTTCGTTAATTACATTTTTAGAGGTTGCGAAGTATAATCCCAGCCTGCCAATGGGTGAACAGGGATTGATTCTAATTCCTCACCTGGCAGCTTTCGGTATGGGGATTGAGCCTGGTGGCATCATTGACACCAGCACTTATACCCTCTCTGCATTTGGTCACCTTTTTGGTGCCGCCGTTTTTGCCTTCGGCGCATTCTTTCATACCCGCGTCGCGCCTGAAGCTCTCGGCGATATTGATGGCGGTGGGTCCAAGTGGGAGTTTGAATGGGATGATCCCAAGAAACTGGGATTCATTCTCGGTCACCACCTTCTACTTCTGGGGGTGACAGCCCTCCTTTTCGTCGGCTGGATTCGCTTCCACGGCATCTATGACCCTGCCATTGGCGACGTTCGCATCGTCAGCAATCCAGGTGCAACCATTCGGAGCGTCATTTTTGAGTATGGCTTGTTTACGCCCGGTCACAACCCTTACTTTGTCGACAACCTAGAAGATATTGCCTCTGGCCATGCCTTCATTGGTGTCGTTCTCATTTGTGGTGGTGCTTGGCATATCATTCAGCAACCCTATGAGTGGTCTACCAGACTCCTGAGTTCTCTTTACTCAGCCGATGGTCAATTGGCCGCTTCCCTGGCAGGTCTTTCTATGTTGGGTTTTGCCGCTGCTTACTACTCTGCAGTGAATACCGTTGCTTACCCTGTCGAGTTCTATGGTCCTCCTTTAGATCTAGAGTTCACGCTATTCCCTCGATTTATCGACACGGTTGATTTACCCGGTGGCGCGTTCTCAGCCCGTGCTTGGCTCAGTAACGTTCACTTTCTACTCGCGTTCTCTATCCTTCAAGGACATCTCTACCACGCTCTTAAGGCTTGTGGATTTGATTTTGGTCGCATCCCTGCAGCGCTGGGTTCTATCTCAGAATAAGCACTACGCTTCTGTTCAATGAGGCTGTTGATTCATATCAGCAGCCTTTTTTGTGCCCGTGGGTTGCTGACTCATCCAGTTCAGCCCGTTTCATGCCCCATGTATCATCCCGGTTCTGAACGAGAACATCGCGACTTCTTAGAACCCTATCTCAGAGCGATTTGGAGCATTATTGGGGTTCAGGACATCACCCTTGTGCATGCTGACCAGTTTGCGGATCATTGAGAACAATCCTTGGCCGCAGCAATCGCAGCACTAAATGATTTAGCATCTCAATGGACAAGTTCTCGCTAGGCAATCGCCCTAAGTCAGTATCAATGGTGTCAGCATCCCTTCCTACACAGCAGCGCAACGCATTTAAAATCACCTTTGCCCCTCTTGCACTCGACGAGATATATAGGTTGGCGGATGACTCCCAAAACGGCGCAGTTGTGGTCATGAGTGGCACGGTTCGCGATAACACTAACGGTCAAGCCGTGGAGTCACTTGAATATCAAGCCTACGAGCCGATGGCGATTAAGGTGTTCCAAGACATTGCAGCACAAATTCAGGCAAAATGGCCTGTCGTGCAGCGTATTGCCATTTACCACCGCATTGGCCGATTGCGTGTAGGCGATATCAGTGTTTTGGTGGCGGTTGGTAGCCCTCACCGTGCAGAAGCCTTTGCGGCCTGTCAGTATGGCATTGACACCCTCAAGCACATCGCCCCTATCTGGAAGAAAGAGCATTGGCTAGACGGATCAAGCACCTGGGTCAGCATCGGTGCCTGTGAAGATCAGCATTGATACTATCTCCATTAATAGCGTTGTTGGGTAATAATATTAGACCTTTGTCATAATTTCTGTGGTGGAGGGCGCAAACAGAAAGACATCATGCCCAATCGCGTGATGGTGAGCCGAGATCGCACAGGCACTCCCCGCTGCAAAATCAAGGAATCGCTGCGCTTGATCAGAGGCCAGATCAGCCAAGTTCAGCAGAATAATGGTCCCGGCTTTGAGCGCTTCAACGGCACGGGCCGTCTCGTCAAAGGTCTTGGGATGCAGAATTGCGATCGCACCATTTACCATTCCTGGCAGGGGAAGTATATTTTTCATACGCGCCTAATCTAGGGCTGCTACTGTCTAAAGTAGCGCAACTTGGGAAAAATTATGTTAATCCCTGAACATCATGCTAGTTTCTGACGTTTCGATTGCCCGTGCTGATGGGACTATCCCGGTAAGGGGACCGCACAGACACGCTAGGATAGAAGTGAATTTTACTGCTGCTCTGCGATGGACAATTCTCGCGACGCCTTTGATAATCAGACCCTTAAACGTGCCTTGCTCTTTGTCTATTTGATCCCGGTGTTTGGGGTTGTGCCTGCGGCATTGTCGCTGACCCGGAGAGAGGGCGATCGCAAAAGCCGAGCCATCAGTCGCTTAGC
>JBHJNL010000131.1:0-4084 GCA_050330855.1 Thermosynechococcaceae cyanobacterium
GGGTCTCCAAAGGCGATTCGACCGACCTGCTGTGCGTGAATCAGTATTGGGTTGTCCAATTTTATTCGAGTCCTAACTCTTCAAACCCAGTCTAGGAGGACTTGTGTGTACACGGTAGCGGGTTGCAGGGTGCCCAGAATCTGGGGCAGAATATCTTGGGCTGTTAATCCTGCTGCAATGCTAAACCAGAGCCGCTCCCCTTGGTAGACCTGCCAAGTCATCTGCGGATGACACAGCGCATGGGTATGGATAACGGCCTGAATACTGCGTAATTGCTGGGTCAGTGACGGCAGTGCCTGTCTGCGCGCCGGCCAATGCTGAAAAAGCTGATCGACGGTGGCAATGGTGCCAGATGCTATAGCAACTTGCCCGACCTCAGCCACCTGTCCCTGCCGGTCATAGGTCACACGCCAACCTTCATCTGCCGAGCGGCTGCAAAGTTCTAGCCGTCCCATTTGAGCTAAGCTGTGGAGTGCTTCTCCGCGAAAGCCCAATGTTGTGATCTGGGCCAGATCACCTTTCTGCAGCTTACTCGTGGTGTGGGGAGCGGCGGCCTGCTGCAGATCGGGCCAACTCAATCCATCGCCATTGTCAGAGACCTGAATGCGCCAATCATCAGGCCAAAGCGCCACCACAATTCGGGTGGCGTGGGCATCAATGGCATTATCAAGCAGTTCCCTAACCGCCGCTGCAGGTGAATCAATCACTTCCCCAGCCGCAATGCGGTGGACTAGCTCTGTCGATAGAGGTTGAATACCGGTCAAGTCTAGCGCTCTCGTTTAACCCTCTCTATATTGCCTTGATTTGCCAAACGTTATTGTACTCACACTGGTACTGTCCTCGATCACTTGACGATACGCCACTCTTGCTGATGTTTGCCGATGAATCTTTCCAGACCGAGGAGTATGCCGATTCCGATGCTGTAGGCCAGCAGATCTTCCCAAACAAAGGTGGTTCCAATCACGGTTCTAGCGACGGCAGAGGTCTCTAATCCCAAAATCTCGACGATCTTGAAATACTGCAGAATCTCAACCCCAAAGGCAAAAACAAGAACGCCCGCCGCCGTGGTCAAGATTGAAAACTTAAAGAAGGCTCTCACGATCGCATAAACCAAAATGACTACCAACACATCACCGAGGTAGGGGCGAATAAACCCATCACGAACATAAAGGGCAATGATGAGTTCAATCAGGAATAGAAGAATAGACCAGAACAAATAATAGGCATTGAATCTCATTTCATTCCTCAGTAGATGATCGGCTTGACTCTTCTGAGAACATCCTGCAGCACCAGTTCTGAACATTCGCCCATAAAACTGGCTTGCCTTGCTCTAAAATCAAGAGATCGCATCTGATCGGCCATAATTACCCCTGTTACCCCCTCACCTTTGGGAATTGAAACATAGAACGGATTTTTTCTTTGGGTATTGCTAATGGGGCAGACGAACGTAAACCCCATTTTGCGATTGAACCCGTCATGACTAATCACAAGCGCAGGACGCTTACCCATTTGTTCATGTCCTGCCTGTGGATCAAAGCTTAGCCAAATGAAATGGCCTCGTTGAGGAATATACTCTACCAAACCTCATTCCCCATAGATGGCCCCCACTCAACCTCTGGTTCAAACCCTTCAGTTACCTCGGCCAGCAGCGTCTCTAGACTCAATTCAGGCAACGCTTGAACGGGAGCCAAAATCAACTTGCCGTCTTCAACCGAGAATTCAAGAGCGTCATTTGCCTTAAGAGCGAGCGCCTTCACCATAGACTTAGGAATTCGTACTGCCAGCGAGTTCCCCCACTGACCAACCTGTGACTTCATGATCAATGTGCCTCAAGGTTTTGAATGATATCCAAAGTATATCCCATCTGCTCTTGAGTCCTCTCCTCTCCAGGAGAGAAGTGACTCGCTTCAAGATCAAGCCTTCTATCTATTTTGCTCAAAGACAGAAGACAGCTCATCGTCTTTGATGCCAATCACGAACTTGCCGCCACCTTTTGCCATTTCTTGCAGGGCCTCAATCTGGCGCAGCCTCAGCAAGATCGGATGCTCTGTTAACACTCTGGCCTGTTCAATTTCAGTCTGCAAATGAATTCTAGCCCGCTCTTGTTCGGCTTCTGCTGAAATTCTGACCTGAATGCGCTCGGCCTCTAGCTTTTGCAGCATGGCCTGGTGTTCAGCTTGCGATCGCACCTGATTAGCCTCAGCATCTTTACGAGCCTCAATCAGCTTTGCCTCAGCTCGCCGTTCTGTCTCCAGCACTTGATTCATAATTTCGCGCAGGTTGCCCGGAAATACTAAATCTTTGACATCAGCGCGAATAATTTCAACGCCATAGCTGGTAGCAGCACCAGAGACATCTACCCTGACATTGTCAGAGATTTCGTTGCGATCGCTCAAAATGGCATCTAAATCACGGCTCGCTAAAAAGCGTCTGGCCGCCAACTGCACATCTTCATAGATTCGTTCTTCGTAGGAACTAACATTATGCATGGCGCTCTCTGCATTCTGGACTCGAAAGTACACCAATAGGCTGACCCGGATTGCGACTTTGTCTGCCGTTAGAATTTCTTGCCCTTTAATGGTTAACGAGCGCTCTCGCATATCGACCAGTTTGATATCGCGCTGAATACTTGGGAAGAACCAAGACATCAGGGATGCAAGCAAAGGAGATTTGAACGCATGGCGGCCTGGATTGAGGGTCCGCACAAACGCCCCATCTTCATACAGCAAGCCGATAAATGACTCAGGCACGATAGTAGCGTGATCGCTCTTCACTGATGCACTCCAAAATGTTTAGGTGCCGGCATACCTACGCACAAGCTATGCGCAGAACGGTGATGGGTGAACAAAGGCAGTCAGATCTCTTGGATGAGACCTTTGCCCCAAGCCGCTGCTTCATTGCGGGTACCCGGCCTAGATATCCTACCGTTATTGGGGGTACTTAAAGCCTTCAAAACCTTTAGAGCGAGGGATTTTAGAGATGAGATCGCAACCAAGCCCCAGCATCACAGAAAGCACTATGGCTTTTCGGCCTGACTGAGGTGAGCCAGAAGTTCTGCATGGGCTTCCCACCTTTGGCCGTCAAATCGGAACTAGCCGTGCGATCTCATCTCGAAGCACCATTATTCTGTGATTATGGGGTGGCTCAAGACCAGCAGCTCTAGGCGAACCTATCATCACCTCTGATGTCTCGGAAGTTGGCGAGCAGAAAACTGAGTATTAGCGATTCTCGTGAAGCTCCTTCACTGTTTCTTCAGTCTTGGCATCAGGATTTTGGGACTTGATGCTAGGTAGCAAACCGACCAACACTTTGTTTAAGGTTGTCCGAGCACTCAGGCTATATCCCGCCACAGGAGCAGGTAAAACACGATCTCCCAGCGAAACAAACAGGAGACCTAGCGCCAATAGAGCCAGAGTAATCTTTTTGAAATCCATAATCTAGAAAACAGTCTTTCTTTTAGAATTCCCACCTGCCTACAATTCTGACTACTGTGCGGCGGAGAAAAGCTACCTCTCGCAACTGATACCATCCTTGCTGCCATCAAACCAAATCATTCATCCACTGACAACGCGAAAGATCTCAATGCACAACAAGCAGATTCCCACGATTTAACTCATGCCAACAGATCGGACAGTACCCGGTCACTATTCGCTTAAAAGCTTGTGGCTTCAGAGTTTGAGACGTTCTATGTGCGATGGCGAACAGATGCTGATCGAGTACTATGAAACGCTGAAATCCGGTTTAGGAGCATTTTTCACCTTTATTCACCTTTATATAGAAGAGTGGACGAGTGATATTTAAAGATCCTTGGCAAAAACATACAGATGATATTTTGAGTGGAGCCTGCTGCGCTTGCGATCGCATCCTCTCTCAAGATTATGGTGTCCTCTACTGTCAGTACTGCTGGCAAAAGCCTGCAGCCATTTACAGCCCCCTCGCATCCTAGCGGTTGATGATAATGTTGACAGCTTAGGATCGTGGATTAAATAACAACCAGAATTAGGTCATCTGAGGTTTAGCCGTATAGTTCCATTTTGGAAGGTAAGTATCAAAAACAATTTCCATTGATTCCTTAAATTCCTGG
>JBHJNL010000132.1:0-36777 GCA_050330855.1 Thermosynechococcaceae cyanobacterium
TTGATGTTGGTGGCAACGGGCCTCTGGAACTTTTATCTAGAAGCAGCATAGATGTAGATGACAGAGAAATCAGGAAATCCTTGCCCTGTATGATTTTATTTCCCAACAGGTCTAATGAACTTCCCAGCCGAGATTTATACTCGCCTTGGGCCACAATCTGACGACCCACCCTGAAAATGAGCGAACCGTAAGTGGTTAGTGTTCAGCAGGTCGCTATTTCACCGCTCTCGTTGGTGAAGGGATTGATCATTGGCATCGCCTCAGCACTGTTAGCTTCGCTGGTGCCTGCATTAGAGGCCATGCGAACCAGCCCACAAACTATTTTGCAGCGCTCTTCGTTAGAGAGCAAAGTGCAGAAGCTATTGCCTTGGCTGGTCTTGAGCTGGGGCGGCAGCACCTTAGCGGGGATTCTCTTACTGCGTCTGCAGGCCGGGTTAGTGATTGCTTTCTCAGGGTTGTTTGCCATTTTGTTGGGGGCAGCGCTATTGACGCCGCCAATCACAACAGCCCTGATGCAGGCTGTCCAGCCCCTCACGGCTAAACTGGGCGTATTGGGACGGTTGGCCCCTCGCGATATTGTGCGATCGCTGAGCCGAACCTCAGTTGCAATAGCAGCCCTGATGGTGGCCGTTTCTGTCATCGTTGGCGTCTCGATTATGGTGGGTTCCTTCCGAGTCACCGTCGTTCAGTGGTTAGACCAAACGCTCCAGGCTGATATCTATGTTTCACCCCCCAGCACCACCGCCAACAGAGTCTTAGGACAGCTTGACCCCGCCATCGTCAGTGAAATTCAATGCTGGAACGGTCTTGATGATGTAGTCACCTACAACGATGCTGACGTAAAGGTAACTGCCTTTAGCTACGGGGCAGAACAGCTCGACGTTGATAAACCCGTCAAGCTCATTTCAGCAGACGGCGATGTCTCCCACGGTCAGCGTCCCTATGCCTGGAAGCAAGACCCAAGTGCTGATCCTTGGGGCGCATTGGATCGCGGTGAGGGCGTGATTATTTCAGAAGCCTTGATGCTCAAAGCCAATCTATCGGAGCCGCCCACTGCCATTACCCTCAACAGCCCCAAGGGACCACAGACTTTTCCTGTGGTGGCGGTGTTTTACGACTATTCTTCTGATCAGGGAACCATCATTCTTGATGATGCCCCCTTCATTCAACTGTGGGGCGATGACGGCGTTGCATCTCTGGGCCTGTTCACCCAGCCCGGAGTTGAAGCCGATACCGTCGTAGACGAACTGCGCCAGCATTTTCAAGGCCGTACGGATGTCACCATTCAATCCACCCGTAGTCTCAAAGATGGCTCTATTGAGATTTTTGACCGCACCTTTGCCATTGCCCAAGCGCTGCGATTACTGGCGGTGATCGTTGCTTTTATTGGCGTCCTCAGCGCCCTGATGAGCCTGCAGCTAGAGCGCACCCGCGAGATTGGCATATTGCGAGCCACCGGGATGACGCCCCAGCAACTTTGGTGGCTAACGCTACTCGAAACAGGCCTGATGGGCAATGTGGCGGGTCTGTTGGCGATGCCACTGGGGTATGTGTTGGCCTGGATTTTGATCTACGTGATTAACGTCCGTTCCTTTGGCTGGACGCTACAGATGCAGTTGAACCCTAGCTATTTTTGGCAGGCTTGGATGGTGGCAATTGTAGCCGCACTCCTGGCTGGGGTTTATCCAGCTTGGCGAATGAGCCGAATTACTGTCACCACCGCCATTCGAGAGGAGTAAAAATGATGCGATTACTAAGAGTTTTAGTGGGCCTATGTCTCAGCCTATGTCTCAGCCTATGGCTGTTTAGCAATCCGGCTTGGGCAGCAGAGCAGGGAACGGTTCAGTGGCTAGAGCCAACTGAAACACCGCAGTTTGAGAAAGCGATCGCACCTATCTCCCTCTCATTCCCGCAAGATTTTGGTCCCCACGAAATCTATCAAACGGAATGGTGGTACTACACCGGCAATCTAGAAACAGTTTCAGGGCAGCCCTTTGGCTATGAGCTAACGCTATTTAGGCGGGGGCTGAAGCCAGAGCCAGCAGAACCGGGGTCTGCGTGGCGCAGCAATCAAGTTTACTTTGCCCACTTCACCTTGAGCGACATTCAAAATCAAGATTTTTATCCACAGGAGCGGTTTAGCCGGGGCGCAGCCGGTTTGGCTGGGGCGCAGGCAGAGCCTTATCGCATTTGGCTCGATGATTGGTCCATTGAAACAGCAGGGCCAGGGCAGGTGCAGCTTCAGGCTCAAGGGGAAGAAGTTTCCGTGGATCTAACGCTTGCTTTGACAACGCCCGTTTTGCAGGGCGATCGCGGCTATAGCGTCAAAGGCCCAGAGCCGGGGAATGCCTCTTACTATTATTCGATGGTGCAGCAGCCCACCGAAGGGACTGTTACGGTACAGAGAGAAAGCTATCCTGTCTCAGGTAAGAGCTGGACCGATCATGAGTATTCTACCAGCGCACTCAGCGACGGAACCCAAGGCTGGGACTGGTTTTCGTTAGAGCTAGAAGATGGCTCTGCCCTGATGCTCTATGGTCTGCGGACTGCTAACAACGCTACAACGCCGGAGTCTAACGGCACCTATATTAGCGCGGACGGTAAGGTACAGCATTTAAACCGTGAGGATTTTGAGATTAATGTTTTAGAACGGTGGACCAGCCCTAAAACAAAGGCAAAGTATCCATCAAAATGGGATGTTTCCATTCCGAAGCTGGGCATCAAGGCGCAGGTCATTCCTTCCATGAACAACCAAGAACTTGTTCTCTCTACAACCTACTGGGAAGGTGCAGTAGAACTATCCGGCACCCATGCTCAACAACCGATTGCTGGCAAAGGATATGTAGAAATGACGGGTTATCAACAAAGCCTAGAGCTTTAGGCAAGCGAGTCGCGCATCGTTCCTAAAAGCACAAGAATTGCCTGCAGTTGAACACAATCTATAGAGAATCTGGGTCAACCCCCCAACTCCCTTAATTTTTGAGCCAATCGTTGGCTTGAACTACGTTCTTGTTCGAGTTCAACTCCAGCTTGCTCTGCTCGCTGTCTTTCTTGCTCTGCTCGTTGGCGTTCCTGTTCTGCTCGCTGTCTTTCTTGCTCTACTTGTTCACTGCCCCACAACAATAGGCCTTTAGACTGATCCCACCAGCGCAGCCAGAATGCAGTCTGTTCAGCCTTTTTACCCTGCCAGACGCCAAGGAACAGATTGAGTTCTTCAATCCAGTAGTGGCTCTCTTCGTCTGCTGGCTGTTGCTGATATTTGCCTTCAGTCAATCGATAGACATCTAGTTTCCCGGCTTTAGGATGGAAAATAGCATAGACGGGAACCTGCAGAATTTTCTCATAGAAATACCATTTTCCGTAGGGATAGTGGGGGTTGATGGAATATTCGCTACCTTCTGTTTCTGAAATGAATTCCATCACAATCGCAGGCACATCACCTTCAACATGTGGGGTATAGCTACGCCGAATCTCTCCAGTCGGGACCGGCTGTACAGAGGGAATATAAACCCAGTCTGGTGCTTTGACGACGATCTTGTCATCAACCTGGCTGCATAGGCCAAAGTTAGTGGCAATCAAGTTTGCTTCAAGGATGAGTCCCGCAAGTTCAAGGGACTCGCGCAGTGCGGCTGCTAGTAAAGGCTGGAGCGTATTATCCACAGGGTCATCCGGCAGAATGTAATCGGCAGGCAATATCTCCCATGAGATTTGCGGTGATGGCCGGGATTGTCGCAGTTGAACGGCTGTCATGACTCATATTTCCTCAACGGAAAGGGGTGATCGCGCTCTATTGCTTCAGTATTACGCACACAATCCCTAGCGCCAAGCACCCCAGCGACGCAACATGGCCTGAAGGTCCGATTCCACAAAGAACTTTGAGTGTCTTCTCAAAGTCAGTCCCTCACCAAGGGAGAACCTCTCCATTCGCGTGCCAAAAGGTGCCGGAATTCTCTAGCGTCAATTGGTCAATACGAGCCAACAGCCCCTGCACTGAGGTCTGGGGCGTAATGCCGCTGTTGGTAAAATTGGTCATTCGCGTCTGTACTAAGCCGGGATGGAGAATGGCAACGGCAATGCCCTTGGCCTTGAGGTCGTGGGAGAGCGACTTGCCTGCCATACAAAGCGCCACCTTAGACATGCGGTAACCGTAGGATCCGCCTGAGGTGTTGTCGTCAATGGATCCCATACGACTGGTCATCAAAGCGACCTTAGAGCCAGCGCTGAGATTGGGCAGCAGCGCACGGGTTAAACGAAGTGGCCCCACCGCATTGACCTCAAATTGCCGATGGATGCTGTCGATGTCGAGGTTCTCCAAGGTGACTCGTTCTATAATCCCGGCATTATTAATCAACACGTCAATGGGGCGTTCGCCCAGGCACTGAACCACATTTGCCACAGAATCATCGGAGGTGATATCGACGTTGGTTTCAATCTGAATGCCCAGTGCCTCTAACTCTGGCGAGCTATGGCGACACAGTGAGATCGCAACATCCCCTCGGTCTTTAAGTTGTCGGCAGTACTCTAAGCCAATGCCTCGGTTTGCCCCTGTGACGAGATAGGTTGCCATTGCCAAACGATAGAATTTTTTCTTTCAAAGAACTGACGTCAGCGCTAGGCACAGCGCCCTAGGCCCGTCACCTTAATGGTATCGATTTGTTAACGTCAGTGTCACATTTTTAACGAAGACTCAGTACGATTGGCTCTGCCCCTAGAATTTAGGTCTACCTTTGAATGCAAAATCCAATCTCATGACTCAACTGAGTGCTGCACTAAAGGAATGGGCGATTGCCATTGATGCCCTGTTAACCGGAGAGACGATTGTGCTGCTGCGTAAAGGCGGCATTCGAGAACAAGAGGGGAAATTTGAAATAGACCATCGACGAGTGTTGCTTTACCCCACCTACGAACATCAGCGATCGCACCTCTTAAAATCTGGACAACACATTGAGCCAGCTCCGCCAACCATCCATCTCAAGGCTTGGGCGCAAATCACGGCTGTCGCGCAGGTAAGTGAACAGGCCCAGCTTCAGCACCTGATGCCCTACCATATCTGGACTGACCCATTTGCGACCGAGCGCCTCAACTGGAAACCCCAGCAGCCAATCTCTGTATTGCTACTGCGGACCTATGCTCTGCCACAGCCCGTTCTGCTTAACGAATGGTATGGGGGATGTCGGTCTTGGATTGAGTTAAAGACTCCCATTGATATCAGTGAGGCGATCCCTGTTTTGAAGCAGGCCGAATATGAGTTGCGATCGCAAAACATTCTCGCTGCGCTCCAAACAGCCACCCAATCATCACCTTCGGTATCCTTCGTTTCTGATGGTAGCTAAAAAAATGCGCCCTCTTGATCAATTCACAATGGAAATGGGAAGCCTAGACAAATGAGCCAAAGACCATCGAACCAGGTTTAACGCGGCTATATGCACCCCCACGATCCACCCTCTCAGAGGTCGAGTGATCCGCTTGACTCTGAGGCAGACCCTTCAGCTTTTGAATCAGTGAGTATCTCCATTGATCGAGATAGTCTCTTGACTGCTCTAACCCTGCGTATGCGACGGTCCCTGAGAACGAGCGAAATCCTGCAGGCAACCCTTACCGATATTCGCCAGTTCTTTGCAGCCGATCGGGTGCTCATGTGTCGCTTTAGTAGCGATTGGCGAGGCATGGTGATGATGGAATCCGTTGGCCCCCAGATTCCATCACTCTTAGGTCAAGAAATCGAAGATCCCAGTGATGTTCATGACTGGATCGATTTCTATATACAGGGACAGGGACTGACCCTCTCAGATCTCAGCACCGCTCTAGACAATGGTGAGCTATCCGAAGGGCACCACGCCTTGCTCTCAGGTTTGCAGGGGCGAGCCAATCTGGTCGTCCCCGTTTTGCAAGATTGCCAAGAAGGGGTCAAACTTGGGGGCGGTTGGTCCACCCATCAGAGCCGCTCTCAGCAGTCGCAGCTTTGGGGGCTACTCATGGTGCAGCACTGCAATGCCCCTCATGTATGGCGGACTGGCGATCTTGAAGTTTTAGAGCAGGTGAGTTCACTGGTTGCGATCGCCATTCGCCAGGGCGACCTGTACAGTATTGCCCAAGCCGAACTGATCAAACGCCAGCGGGCCGAAATGGAGCGCAAGCGCCTCAGACTCGTGATTGAGCAGCATGAGCAGCATCAGCCCGATCTTCGCCATATCTTGCAGCAAGAAATTACCCAGCGGCAGCATACCGAAGCCGTCTTAGCTCACGAGCAACATCTTGCTCAGGTCATGCTGCAGGTGGTGCGAGATGCCGTGATGACGGTTGATTTAGAGGGTGAAATTCAGACGCTCAATCCTGTCGCAGAGCGCTTAACCGGGTGGTCCATTGCTGAGGCGCAGTCACAGCCACTACAGACCATCTTCCAGGCCATTGATGAGGTCACTCGTCAGCCCATCACCAATCCACTAGACTGGCCTTTAATTGCAGAGCAGCCCACCCAGCGCCAGCAGGGTTTACTGCTGAGCCGCACCGGCCTTGAATATCTCGTTGAAATTGCGATCTCACCCATTCAAGATCAAGACGGCAATCCCCTGGGCACCGTTTTAGTCTTAAGCGATATCACCGAGTCTCGCCAGATGGAACTTGATCTGTCCTGGCACTCTACCCATGACAGCCTTACCCAACTCATGAACCGGCGCACCTTTGAACAAACCCTGACAGACACCATTGCCAGTACCAGACAAAACAAGCAAGAGCATGTGCTGTGCTGTCTCGACCTTGATCAATTCAAAATTATTAATGACACCTGTGGCCATGTCGCTGGCGATCAGCTGCTCCGGCAGGTCACAGCGTTACTACAGCAGCGGGTTCGAGCCACCGATACCTTAGCTCGTCTGAGTGGCGACGAATTTGGCATCTTGTTCCATCAGTGTTCACTGGAGCAAGCGGATATCACAGCAAATACCTTGAGAGAACGGCTCCAAGAGATGCCTTTCACATGGCAGGGCAAGCTCTTTAATATTAGTGCCAGCATTGGGTTAGTCAGCATTGATGCCCGCGTTCAAGATGCGCCCATGGCCCTCAGCGCAGCAGATGCAGCCTGCTTCTCAGCCAAGGGGAGGGGGCGTAATTGCGTCCATATTTACCGCAGTACCGATGAAGGGCTGGTCCAGCAGCGCTATGAACGCCAATGGATTACCCGTATCCACAGGGCGCTAGAAGAGGGGCGTTTCTGCCTCTACAGTCAGCCCATTCACCCCCTGACTGCGACTCATCTTGATATTCATTCCGAAGTTTTGCTCCGCCTGGTTGAAAGTAACGGCGACCTTGTGCTGCCGATGAACTTTATTCCTGCCGCTGAACGGTATGACCTGATGCCTACAATTGATCGCTGGGTCGTTAAAACCTTCTGCCAAGATTATCAAGCCTATCGACAAACCTCTCATTCGCAAGACGTTCAGTTTCTCTACAACATCAACTTGTCCGGCAGCAGCATCAATAGTCCTCAGTTCCTAACGTTTTTACAGGATCAGCTGGTTCAATATCAGATCCCCCCTGAAACCATCTGCTTTGAAATTACAGAAACCGCAGCTATTTCAGATCTCGATCAGGCGGCTGAATTCATTAAAGCGCTGAAGCAGTTGGGCTGCAGCTTTGCCCTAGATGATTTTGGTCAGGGCATGAGTTCGCTGGCTTACCTCAAAAGCCTGCCGGTGGACTATCTCAAAATTGACGGTGGCTTTATTAAGCAACTGGTGAACAGCCACACCGACGCTGCGATTGTTGACTGCTTCAATCACCTCAGCCATGAACTCGGCATTTCTACCATTGCTGAATGCGTCGAGAATGACGTTACCCTGCAACGGCTGCAAAAAATCGGCGTTGACTATGTTCAGGGATTTGGCATCGCCATGCCCCATCCCCTTCAGTTTGCTAGTGCCGCCTAGGCTTGCAGCCGTCTTCAAGTTTGAGGGAAGGGGGGATAGAGCCAGCTTTTTCGGTTATGCCTGATTCGGCACAGCTTCACTAGAACGTCTGGACAGGTGACGAGCAAGACATAGACCGTAAGATAGGGGCAATCCAGTTATGACAGCCCGAATGCGTACCATTGCAGAGATTAATACCAAAATACTGAAGGGTTCCGTCGCGGTTTTAACCGTTGAGGCGCTTAAAGCACGGGTTGCAGAGGTGGGCGTCGCCAAAGCGGCAGCAGAGGTTGATGTGGTTACCACTGGAACCTTCGAGCCGATGGAGTCTTCGGGGGCTATTCTCAATCTGGGCCATACCGATCCCCCCATTAAAATTCGTCAGTGCTGGATTGATGGTGTGCTGGCCTATTCTGGTTTTGGTGCTGTGGACCTCTACTTAGGAGCCTCTCAATCGACGGAGGGCGGTAGTGAGATAGAGATTGAAGAGGCTCGTGAGCGAGGTGGCGGTCACGTTATTGAAGATTTAATTGCAGGCAAGGCACTCCCCCTTAAAGCGCTAGGACATTGCACGGACTGCTATCCGCGCTCTGTTTTGAATACGATGATTACCCGCGAGAGTATCAACCAGTTCTATCTATTCAACCCACGCAATCTCTATCAAAATTTTATTGTGGGCGTTAACGGGGGCGATCGCCTTCTCAATACCTATCTAGGGCCGCTCCAGCCTCAGTTGGGTAATGCAGTCTACTCTAACCCTGGCGCACTGTCACCGCTGATGAATGACCCCAAGCTAAGACTGGTGGGAGTGGGCACTAAGATTTTTCTCGGCGGCGGCATTGGCTATGTCACCTGGGAGGGAACCCAGCATTTCCCCCTACAAAAGCGCCTCCCTAACGAAACGCCGATCGGGCCTGCGGCAACCTTGGCTCTGATCGGTGACGCTAAGCAAATGAATCCGAAATGGGTACGGGGGTGCTACTTCAAAAACTATGGCCCGTCGCTGATGCTGGGCGTTGGGATTCCGCTGCCTGTTCTAGATGAATCTGTGGTGCAGGCCTGCGCGGTAACCGACAAAGAGCTAGTCGCTCCTGTGATTGATTTTTCAATTCCAAGACGAGTGAGGCCCACCTTTGGGCTAGTCAGCTATGCTCAGCTTAAGTCTGGGTCGATTACCATTGAGCGTAAGCGAGTTCGTACAGCCCCGCTCGCCAGCATCCATCGCTCTCGGCAGGTGGCCCTAGAGCTAAAAGAATGGATCGAGTCAGGCCAATTTACCCTGACTGAACCGGTGGCAGAAATTGCTTGCGATCGCACCTTTATTCCCCAAGACAGCCGAGGGACTCAGATGAATTTGGACTAACGCCATCAAATTCCGCGAGGAGATTTAGTCCTCGTGCTCTTCAAAGGGATCAGCCAAAGCCTGGGCTGGAGGGCCGAAGGCGGTATAGACCGCATAGACGGTAAAGGCAATGACAGTGGCTGCCAAAGTAATGATAAGAACTGTTGCCGGGTCAGAAAGTTGCATAATTTTTTGAGTCACGTTCCTTTATAATATTACCGAATGTAAAAAAACTTTGTTCATTTATTGTTACAGGTGACCTAATGGCAAGACAAACCTGGTTAGGCGATATCCTTAAGCCGCTTAACTCCGAAGCGGGCAAATTCGTTCCAGGCTGGGGAACCACTCCCGTTATGGCTGGATTCATGATCGCGATGGCGCTATTGCTCCTCATTCTTCTTGAGATTTATAATTCTTCAATTATTCTTGAAGGCACTGGCGTCAGTTGGACCAGCTTCGGCGGTTAAAGACTTTGCTTGTCTAGTGTTGAACGCACTGTAAAACAAGTTTCAACATTGCCCCGGTTGTACTGGGGCTTTTTCATGGCTTGTTGTAGCTATGACCCGGCATGTCTCTTGAAATTTAAAGGGAATGAGTCGCTGGGACACCTCGTTCGTTGATGGTCGCAACGGTAATGGGTAAACTAAAAACCATTAAAATGAGACACTGCACAGTCATCACTCAGAAAATGAGACAAGCTGGCTTAGGATCAAGAACTATATAACGTGCCCTTGCTGCCCTCATCCTAAATCCTTCTCCCCAGGGAGAAGGACTTTGAATCTAGCTCCCTCTCCATAGGGAGAGGGCTGGGGTGAGGGTGTAACAAGGGCTAAAGTTCGATCAGTTATTTAATCCATGATTCTTAGACCCTAAATACTTAATCTGCTGGATGAAAACCAATAAGGAGCGCACATGAACGTATTTGGCATTGGCCTACCCGAGATGATCCTCATCCTCGTTGTTGCCCTCCTCATTTTTGGCCCCAAAAAACTACCCGAAATTGGCAAGAGTCTAGGCAAAGGGCTCAAGAGTTTTCAAGATGCCTCTAAAGAATTTGAAAACGAGTTCAAGCGTGAGGCAGAGCGACTCAATGATACCCTCGACGACACGCCCATGAAGGCGACCCTTGAAACGCCTCCCCAGCTAGCGGAAGCCTCTGAACCCGTAATGGAAACTCAGGCACAAGAAACCCCCGCCCCACAAGAAACACCCACTATTTCAGAGACCTAATGCCTAGCAGCACGTCTGCCTTGGTTATCCCTTCACTCATTGTGGGTTTGGGTAACCCTGGTAGTAAATACGACCGGACCCGCCACAATATTGGCTTTGATGTTATTGACCAGCTTGCCCGCAGATGGCAAATCCCCCTCACTGAGCAGCGGCGGTTCCAGGGCCAGGTTGGGGACGGTATTGCCCTGCCAGGGCACCGAATGCGCCTCTTGAAGCCCCTCACCTACATGAACAAGTCGGGTCAATCGATTCGAGCGGCTCTCGATTGGTTTAAGCTATCACCCCAGTCAGTTTTGCTGGTCTATGACGATATGGACCTGCCGGTGGGCAAGATTCGGATGAGATTATCGGGGTCTGCCGGTGGCCATAACGGGATGCGGTCTACGATTGCTCATCTTGGTACCCAAGATTTCCCACGGCTGCGGGTGGGAATCAGTAACCCAAAAGCATCAGGGGCCTCAAAAGATACTATTTCTCACGTTTTAGGACGCTTCACCCCCCAAGAGATAAAGGTTTTACCTGCTGTATTAGACGGCGTTGTCCAAGCCATTGAAATGAGTCTTACCGAAGGCGTCGAAAAATCCATGAGCCGTTATAACGGTTTAGAGTTGGCAATACCTTAGCCGGTCATTGCGGCAGCCAAGAAGCAGGCCAATGTTTTAGGATTAATCTTGTCGCATTAATCTTGTCACGCAATTGTGTTTCTATGACTACCCAATTTACGCCAACATCCACACAGACAACGGTTTGGTTGCGTGGGCTACTGACTATTGCTTGGGCAGACGGTCAGTTTGATACCGAAGAAAGAGCCTTGATTGAGGGGTTGGTGTCCCAGGATCTTCTTCCTGATGTCGATACAGAGTCCTTTGAACCCATTTCTGCGGCTGACCTAGCGGCTGGACTCGGTGACGACCCGCAAATGGCGGAGAACTTTTTACGGACGGCCGTCATGGTGGCGTTGGCTGATGGTCTTTACTCTAGCCAAGAGGATAAGCTGTTGGGGACATTTGGTAAGGCGTTAAACCTGGAGGTGAGCGCTCTAGACTCGCTCCGGCACACCCTTGACGGTGAACATGCCGACCTAGACGCTGATCCGCAACATCCCACAGATCAGTCCTCACGAGATATCTTGCAGCCTGTCCGACATTGGCTTGATGGGTTTGAAGTCCATGATCCTAAGATTGCGAAGTTTCTCTGCTCAATGATTCCGTCTCAATGTCCCTTTGAGCGTGACGTTACCTTGTTTGGTCGCAAGGTCGTCCATATTCCACCGCTGTGCAAGCTCAATCCGCTTTATGAGCAACTGGTGGGCCTTCGGTTTAGATCGCTGTCCTACCTTGCTGATGAATGCAAAGAAGATATCTCTGCATACATATAGCTGCTGCGATTGCATTTTTCCGCTGAGCAGAGAACCTTTTCAGGTCGCCAACTCCTCAGCATCTGCAGAGCAGCGGCAATTCTGGGGACACGCTGCTGTATCTTATGATGAAAAAGCTGGAGCTGCTTAGGCGTTCTACTGCATCCGTGAGTCGATCGCGAGCTTCCATGCCCTGCGTCCGTAAAGGACAAAGCGATGTTGTTCGCCCTGCAGGGTCACCACTTCTAAAGAGTTGGGAGCCAGGGGGATCAAATTTAAAAACTTGGTCCAGCACAGGGCTGTCTTGACAATGTGGGCCAACTCAATGAGCGTTGCGCCGGTCTGAATATTGAAAGCATGGGACTCAAAAACAAGGCGCTGGTTGGTAAGGAACAGCTTGCTGCCAACGGTTTCTGCGCCGCGCTGCAGGTTAGCTGCACCTTCTTTGATGACGGTTTCATTGGGGAGTAGCTCAGTTTTCATGTTGCGATCGCATCCAAAATCAGCCCAATACACAGCATCAGGGTCTAGGATTAAGCACAGAAAGGGTCTTATCCTTCATTTCATTTATACACCACAGCCCCTGATATACCTGAAGGCGACTATGCCCCCATCTTCTCTACACCAGCCTAAACGCCACTGCACGATTGCCCTAGCAGCTTTGTTACTCTTAACAGCGAGCGGAACGCTCAACTCTTGTACCTCTTCAGATAAAACTACTGAGGTTCAGCAAACCGTTAGCGATGAGATTGTCCCCCTGACGACTCTGCCCCCAACCGCGAGAACGAAGCAGCTTCAACAACTGGCAGAGCAAGGATCTAAAACTTCAAAAAACCAGGCCAAGTATCTATTGGCTGCAGATCTCGTTGGGCAGGGGCAAGGAGGTGCAGCCCTGAAATATTTGAAAGGGCTAGAGAGCCAATATCCGGTTTTGGCTGGGGAGATTCTGGTGCTGCAGGCTAAAGCCCATACCCTTGCGGGGCAAACGAAAGAGGCTCAGAAAATCTGGACAGAGATTCTCAAGAAAAAAGC
This sequence comes from Thermosynechococcaceae cyanobacterium, assembly GCA_050330855.1. GTDB lineage: Bacteria > Cyanobacteriota > Cyanobacteriia > Thermosynechococcales > Thermosynechococcaceae > RCC1774. The sequence goes on from JBHJNL010000132.1 coordinate 12,866, forward strand.
CAAAACACCTGCTGCTGCCGAGGCGCTCTACGCATTGGGTAAACAAGATCCGCAATATTGGGACCAAGTTATCGACCAGTTCCCGAGCCATCCACGGGCTATTGATATTGCGGTGGAGCGGCTCAAGCGCAATCCAGTCGATATTCCGCTGCGACTGCTGATTGCGAAATACGGCCAGTGGCATCCTGATTACGGTCGGTATCTGAATCGACTCACCACCGAATTTAGGGGCAAGCTCAAGCCCGAAGATTGGGAAACGATCGCCTTTGCTTATTGGGATCGGCAGATTTATAAAGAGGCCGGCTTAGCCTATGCAAAGGCCACTCCCAGCTCTTTAACAGCGTTTCGAGCCGCGCGGGGGCTGCAGTTGGGGGGCGAGAAGGCCGAGGCGATCGCAGCCTATCAGAAAATGATTACTAACTACCCTGATGCAGAAGAAACCGCAACGGCACTGCTCAAGCTCTCTGAGCTACAGGAAAATGCAACCGGGCTAGATCGAGCCTTTAAGCTGGCAACCCAAAATAAAGAAGACCACCGAGCCGGTCAAATTTTGCAAACCAAAGCGCGACTGTTGAAAAAGCAGGGGGGCGCGACCGAGATCGAAAAGCAGTTGCTCACCGACTATGGCACCACGGAAGCAGCGGCAGAACTACGGTGGGAACAGGCCCAGGCAAAAGCAAAGGCTAAAGATCTTGGAACCGCTCGTGATTGGGCGCTTCGGCTGCAGAGTCAAAACCCTAACAGTGAACTGGCGGCACAGGCTGCATTTTGGGCGGGCAAGTGGGGCAAAGCAGTGGGGCAATCCCCAGCAATGCCAGAGGCCTCTCAATGGCTATGGAAAAATCACCCTGAATCCTACTACGCTTGGCGAGCCGCCTCAGACGCCGGATGGCAGGTGGGCACCTTTAGTACCCTTCGTTTTTTGCAGCCGCAGGTGACGCCGACCCAGACCCGTCTGCCGCTCCCGGCAGGGTCAGAGGCGGTGCAAGAACTATACCAATTGGGGCAATCTAAAGCAGCCTATGAGCGCTGGCAGTGGGAGTTTACAAATCGCGATCAGCGGACCTTTGAAGAACAGCTCACCGATGGTCTCTTGCGAATTGAAGTGGGTGATTCTTTGCGGGGCATGTTTATGCTTTTGAATCTCTTCTATCGCGCTCAAGAAGAACCAGAGCAGCGAGAGCTATATCAAAAATGGCGACAGGATCCGAAATTTTGGCAGGCGTTATATCCCCTTAAATATTTTCAGGAGACTTCAAAGTGGGCCAAGCAGCGTAATCTCAATTCGCTTCTGGTGCTGGGCTTGATCCGGCAAGAATCGAGGTTTCAGACTGAGATTCGTTCATCGGCAGGTGCGGTGGGGCTGATGCAGGTACTGCCTTCGACGGGTAAAGAAACGGCTCGACGGGTTGGGTTGCAGGACTATAAGCTAACCAATGTCGATGACAACATTAACCTGGGGACGGGCTATTTTGATTTTGTTCATCGGCAGTACGATAATAATTCAATGCTTGCGATCGCAAGTTATAATGCCGGTCCTGGCGCGGTCGCGAAGTGGCTGCGGGAGCGTCCTAAAGACGATGTGGATGAATTTATTGAAGCGATCCCATTCCCAGAGACAAACTACTACGTCAGAGTTGTTTTAGAGAACCACTGGAACTATCTGCGGCTCTACAATCCAGAAATAGCTCAGCAGCTACAGCAGCAATCGTAACGCTCTCGAACGGAGCAGCAACGCAGTGACAGGAACCAGGGTACGTAGTCATAGTCGCTTAACGGATTGTGGTCAGGGGCGCGAACAAATGATAAGGAACAACAACTTGAAGATTTCGTTCAAGATTCCGCCATTTCCGGTGGCTTCCTTTTTGCCCAATTAATTGAAACCCATATTTTTTGAGAATTTTCTCAACTTGCTGGGCGTCCATTCGGCGAATGCGATCGCCCATTAGACTGAAACCTCGCAAGAAATCGCGCCAGATTGAAGTTCTATGGGGCTTGGTTCGAGATAAAGTACAATAGCTTCTTGAATATTTTCAAGTGCCTCAGCCTGGTTCTCTCCACAGGAAACACAACCAGGAAGTTCAGGACACCAAACCGCCCAATCACTTGTCTCTGGATCCGGCTCCAAGATTACGCGCCACTTCATATTTATCTCTGCTGATGCACACAGCCTCGTCGTCTCTCTTTTGCCTATCTCAAAGGGCAAAGTTGCGATCGCAACTTTGCCCTTTGAGATAAGATCAGAGCCTGACTGTTTACCCTCAAAATCATGAGCCAAGGCACCCTGTTCGATAAAGTCTGGGATTTACACACAGTGGGGGTTTTGCCCTCTGGGCAAACTCAGCTATTCATCGGGCTGCACCTGATTCATGAGGTGACCAGCCCCCAAGCCTTCGCCATGCTCAAAGAGCGAGGCTTAACGGTACTCTATCCTCAGCGAACCATTGCAACGGTGGACCACATCGTCCCCACCGAAAATCAGGCCCGACCTTTCGCCGACGGGCTAGCCGAAGAAATGATGCAGGCGCTGGAGCAGAGCTGCGCTGAACACGATATCACCTTTCACAACATTGGCTCTGGCAATCAAGGCATTGTTCATGTGATTGCCCCAGAGCAGGGACTCACGCAACCAGGGATGACCATCGCCTGCGGGGATAGCCATACTTCTACTCATGGAGCCTTTGGTGCTATTGCATTTGGCATCGGTACCAGCCAGGTCCGTGATGTACTCGCCTCCCAGACCCTCGCACTGGCTAAACTCAAGGTCCGCCGTATTGAAGTGAACGGCTCTCTGCAGCCCGGTGTCTATGCCAAGGACGTTATTCTACACATCATCCGAACATTGGGCGTGAAGGGTGGCGTCGGTTATGCCTATGAGTTTGCAGGCACCACCTTTGAGCAGATGAATATGGAAGAGCGGATGACCGTCTGCAATATGTCCATCGAAGGCGGGGCACGGTGCGGATATATCAATCCCGATCAGGTCACCTTTGACTATCTTCAAGGTCGTGATTTCGCCCCTCAGCAAGAGGCTTGGCAGCAGGCTGTCGACTGGTGGACTAGCTTGAGAAGTGATCCTGATGCTCAATACGATGATGTTGTGGTCTTGGATGCGGCCGACATTGCCCCTACTGTAACCTGGGGCATTACCCCTGGTCAGGGCATTGCGGTCAATGAATCAGTACCTTTGCCAGAGTCAATGCCAGAATCAGAACGGGTGATTGCAGCAGAAGCCTACAAGTATATGGAGCTAGAGCCAGGTGCTCCGATTCAGGGGACCAAGGTGGATGTCTGTTTCATCGGAAGCTGCACCAACGGGCGGCTCAGCGATCTGCAAGAGGCGGCTCACTTTGCCAAGGGTAAACATGTTGCAAAGGGCGTCAAAGCCTTTGTGGTGCCAGGGTCAGAGCGCGTCAAAAAAGAAGCGGAGGCAGAGGGCTTAGATAAGGTGTTTGAAGAAGCTGGCTTTGAGTGGCGCGAGCCGGGCTGTTCGATGTGTCTAGCGATGAATCCCGACAAGCTGCAGGGCAATCAGCTCAGTGCATCGTCTTCTAATCGAAACTTTAAGGGCCGTCAGGGATCGTCGTCAGGACGAACGTTGCTGATGAGTCCGGTGATGGTGGCGGCAGCGGCAGTCACGGGTGAGGTTACTGACGTTCGCAGTTTGATTTAAGCGTTTGTTGAGTGCAGCGCTTCAATGAGCGGAACGGCCTGATCGACGCCATTGAGATAGCTTTGGGGCTGTTGCCGCTGGTGCGTCTGTAGCAAGATCGTGAGGGTTGCGATCGCTTCTTCAACAGACTCAACTAGATAGGCCCACTTCATGGCTCGCTGGCGCTGATTGTCATAGCGGCGGTCAAACGCAAACGTAACGAGAGGAATCTTGAGCGCTGCCGCTTCAAAAACGGTGTTGTAGCCCGCTCCGCCCACAATCACATCAGCCTGCTGGAGAATAGCCATCCCCGGCCAATGTTGAACCCAACAGTTTACAGGACAGCCCGGAGGCTGCTGGAAGGCTAAACAGCGAATGGTTACGGAAGGGAACGCTACCTGCAGCTTCAGGGTGAGATCTCCCCAAAAGGATAATTCATCTGGGTTGCCAGCGGCGCACACCATCACCACCGGCTGCGTTGAGGGCATGTTTTGGAGGGCGACAAGTTCGGGATAGCTCCACATCAGCCATGGTGCAGTGACTTTTGCCAGGGGTAAATCGGCTAAATCGGCATCCTCCGGTTCCCCTGAAATGAGGACGAGATCGTAGTGTTGGGCTACCCAGGGGCGTAACTCTTTTGCTTCAATATAGGCTGGAATCAGCGCACGGTGAACGAGGATTTTTGGGACGGTGAGCTGAGGTAAGCAGTCGACCAATTCTCCCCCTAAGCCTCTGGGGAAGGTATCGACGATGAGACGATCAAAGGGAGTGCTCAACACCAGAGATTGAACCTGGTGGCGGATCTCGGCAGTGGATGTGCTGGAGAGAATGTGCAGTGACAGGGGCGGCGGTTGTTCTGCTGAGTTGAAGGATCCCGCTTTGATCTGTGCTTGAACCCAGCTTGCATAGGGAGAGTTGGTCAGAATTTTGACTTGGTGGTGGGCGGCAGCTCTGCGGCCTAAGGCGATGGCCCGATTGAGGTGTCCCCAGCCCCCACCCAGGGCATAAATAAGCCAGTTTGCCACGGGCTAGCTGGCACCATAGTCCATTTCGTAGTCGGTATCGTTTTCATTCTCAAAGCTGGCGGCATCGGCTTCAGTGAAATCCAGGTCTCGCGTATCGCGGTTATAACGGTAGCGATCGCGATCTCGGTAATAGTCATAGCCCCAATACCCCTGCCCATAGCGCCCATAGCCCGGATACAGTTCATAGTCATGGAAATAGGGATCATTGCGGACCTGCCCATCTCGGCAGTAGGGACAGCCCTTCTGGGTGGTGCGCTCGCAGGGACGCTTGAATAAGAAACCGACTTTGCGATCGCATCTCCAACTGCCCGACAAATTGACACCTACCGCAGGCGAATTCGATCCCCCGTCGGTTAGGCCATCATCACCCAAAGAGGCTGCGGCTGCAGCAACGCCCATCGCAGCCACTCCTGGGGTAATGGGTGGTGGTGAAACCGTGATGAACTGAGGAACCGTGGGTGGAGGCAGTGGTGCGGGTGGAGGTTCTGCCGGAACTGGTGCAGCCAAGTCAGCGTCTGTGGGGAGCTTAAACTCGATATCGAAAGAACCAATCCCGATGCGATCGCCCGCTTCTAAAGAGACGGCGCTAAAAGAAACACCATTGACGCTCAATGATGCATCCCCTTGGCTTTTGATCGTGACGGTTCCGTCAGTTTCTTCTAGAAGCGCATGGTAGATTTCAACTTGGTCATTGACCATCACAATGCGGCTGACGGCCTTGCCACCTAGAGTACCGGGCATCAACCCAAAACTGCGACCAATGGTAACGGGCAGTGCCAAGATCGGCTGTAGCGTTTGCCCTGTTTTGGGGTCAGTCCAAATCAGTTGAATCTGCATTAGGGTGTTGACTGAGAAACGGCATAGGCGAAAGCGGCCTGTTGCTCCTGCGATAGAACCTCGAATCCAAAGCAGGCCATCGCAATCAGCGAAGTCTTATCTTTGGAGTACAGAATGGTCTTATCATCGGCATTTCGGAGCGAAATCTTACCTTCTTTTTCCTTCACTTTATAGAGCGATTTTTTATCAGGAGATTCAATTTCATAGCCGTAGTCTCTTCTCTTAATCCGATAGACAGACTGATCTTTACCCGTTTCGAGCTTGTAGTCACCGTCCTCTTGCTGCCGCAAGATATACAGCTCCTCAGATTGTTCAGCATTCTCTAGCTTCCAGGCTCTGTCCGTGGGAACGACATAGCCAAGAACTTTATCGCCAGCATCTTTGATTTTGACTTTTCGATCTGCATCTATGTTCAGACGAGCCAGTTCAGCACCGGAGGCATCCTCTAGTTTGGCTCCGTCTGGCTTGTACTTGAGCGTAAAGCGCTCACTGCCACCCTCTTGCTTAAACTTTACCGAGTCCTGAGTGGTGGTGGGTGTTTGACCGTCGGGCGTCGTAGCAGGTGCTGTTTCCGAGATCTGTGCTGGGGGATCTTGCGTTGCTGTTATTCTACAGCTCGTCAACAAAAGGGTGGGGGTTAGCAATAAGCCAATACAGAAGACAGCCATCAGCCGATCATGTTGATCTGTTCGATTCATGTAGAAGTGGGGGCTAAACATCTATAAAATATGAGCGTCTAAAAATTAAATGCGGAGACTAGGAGGTTGGCTGGGATAGCTTTTTCGCAAGGTTGAGTCCGTGATAGAGGCTCAGCATCATCTGGGTAATGAGTTGGTCAGCGTGATCCATTGCGTCTTTATCGATCTGCTCAGCACCTTTATTTTTAGAATAGAGCGCGGGAGATTGAGCCAGCAAGGGTGTTTTAACGGTTAAAAATAGTCGATTGTTGGCAACCTTGAGGCGCTTGACTTGAGCATTGTCTGGTAGTGCAATGGCCTCTGCGAGAGACTCGCCCAAGATCGAGATAGCTCCATATTTACTGCGGGGAAACTGGAGTGCTAGGGAGATTTCTGATCCCTTTGGCTTAGTCTTGCGCTTAAATTTGCTTTTGCCGCTGCGGCTGCGTTTCCAGCCGTACTTTTCAACGGTAAATTCGGTAATTTCAAGCTGGAATCGGGTTTGATCGAGAAACTGTCCCTGCATTTGCAGCCACGAATCAGCGTAGCGATCTATTTTCCACTTGGCGCGGCGCGGGTCAGGAATAGTGTCTACTTTTTTTTGCTTATGTTTGCGATCTCGCAAATCAATCGCAAGCTGAATGGGCGCATTTGGTTCCATATCGCGCAAAAACTTAGGAATGAGCTGCTTCGGCAGTCCATAGCGCTGATTAGCGATGTTGAGTTTACTGTTCCTGCTCGACAGAATCAGAATGATGATGAGAGCAATAAAAAAGATGCCTGTAATGGCAAAAGCAAAAATAAGCTGAGCAAATATACCGATCAAAAAAGTGCTAAACAAGCCAATAACCGAGATGGTCGTGAAGCGGTTGAGTTTCTTGCTCGTTGCTTCTGCGATTGCGTCGCTCTGAGCAATCACATTGAGATCGGCAATCAACTCTTTGCCTACACCGCTGCGGCTATAGATCAATGATTTTCTAAACGATTTAAGGTTAAGGGTCATTGAACGCTCTCATTGCCGTTATATCCCCCAGCAAGTTCATCGACTGTCAAACATTTAATAACATCAAATGAACGCCATTCCCCTCGTTGATGGCAGTTCTTTAAAGAGCTTCATCTTCACCTATGCCAAATCTTCCGATAGCCTATATTAGTTTTGATATCGTTCCAGCCCCTAAAGGCGCGGCGGTTCACATTGAAGCCTTTGCAAAGGTGATCGCAACTCAATGCGGCCCCCTTCACCTGATTAGTGTCTCCCCTACTGCTGACCCGATCTCTACCCTTGAACGCTGGCCCCAGGTTCACCATACCGCCCTACCGGCCCTTGGCAAAACACTGTTAGATCGGGTGCTTTCCTTTCGCAGGCAGCTCAACCAATGGCTTGAGGGTCAGCGATTTAGAGCCATTCAGGTGCGCTCTATGTATGAAGGTTTTCCCATCGCGCAACAAAAACAGGCGCTCTGCGATCGGTTCATTTTAGAAATTAACGGACTGCCTTCCATTGAGCTGAAGTATCGATATCCTCATGTGGCTGAAGATGATGAACTCATGCACAAGCTGGTCGCTCAAGAGGATCTGTGCTTTGCCCAAGCTGATCAGGTGATTACGCCCAGTCCTTTAACAAAGACCTATTTAATCGAGAGGGGCGTCGCGCCCCATAAAATTGCAGTTATTCCCAATGGTGTTGATCTAGAGGTGTTTACCTATCAAGCCCCTCGCCCAACACTCGCGTTACGCACTTTAAAACTGTTGTATTTTGGAACGCTGAGTGCTTGGCAAGGGGTCGATTTAGCCATTGATGCCCTAGATCTCTACGGTCGAGATTTCCCAGCAGTGCTCACAATTCTAGGCCCGTCGCGTCCGCAGCAGCTGCGATCGCTACTCCGTCGCATCGAACGTCTGAGACAACAAGAGAACGTCCAGATTCTAGAGCCGGTCGATCAGAGACGACTTGCTGGGCAAATGCATGAGGCCGATGTGATTCTAGCCCCACTCAAGCCCAACGATCGCAACTGCATTCAAGGCTGCTGCCCTTTAAAAATCCTAGAAGGCATGGCCTCTGGCACCCCAGTGGTGACTAGCGATCTAGACGTTGTCAATGCGCTGGGTGAACATGCAGCTCACTTTCTCACTGGTCGGCCAGGGTCTGCAAAAGCCATCAAAGATAATCTACTCCAACTGCGGAATAACCCTAAGTTACGGCAACAGTTATCGGCTGCGGCACGACAGCAGATAGAGCGGCGTTACACTTGGCCGCAGTCCACTCAGGCCTTGATCGATGTCTATCGACAGCTTGACCTCTAATTGAACCTAAAAAACTACGCCTACCGTCTCGGCAACAATAGAAACTGATTTTCAACATCAACAAACTCCATGAAATACTGAGTCAACCCTTGATAAGGCGGCACACAAACCAGACCTAGAGGCTAGCTCCGTAGCAACTAAAAACATATACGTCAATTTTTATTGCGGAATCGTTACAAAGATGCTAGAGTTATTTACATAAAAACACATTTGAGGCGACGGCATGATTAGCACAACAGATGAAAGAGGCGTTATCAACAACTTCGCTAGAGATCCTCAGCCCTACGCTGCGGAGTATCCTTCAGCTAGCCAGCAGCGCACCTACTGGATTCTGGGTGTTGTCAGTGCAGTCTTCATGTCCGGTATTTTAGCGGTTGCATTTGCCGTCAGCTAGATCCTTCGGATTGTTTTCTTTTTTTAAGCTTAGCGATCGCAATCGTTCAGGTTTGATCTATGATTCTTATTCTTTTACTCGCGGTTGCCGGTAAAGTTACGGGTTCATTGCTGAGCAAGCAAGAGCATTTTTACAATGAGCCGGTTCAAATGGTTTATGCGCGAATTATGGACCCTAGCGTCTCTGAGCATCTTGCAACGTTTGCCTGCAATCTCGATTTCAGCCCACTCAATGCGATCGTCTAATCAAACGCAGCTTTCAGCACTCCAGCGAGGGTAAGCAAAAGCTGCCTCTCCTCTTTGACTTGTCTCAAAACTCTCCTCTTCAGCCTGCCTTCTCATGAGATGGCAGGTTATTTATTGTTTTGAGAAATAGAGTGCAGCCGCAATAATCAAGCCCAGTAGCGCGATTGGCACCCAAAGGTCTAGAACGTTCACCTCGATATTGAGGTTAGTGGTCAAGAGCGGTCTGGCAAGATAGGGAGAAGGCATTGAGGAAAACTCATGGAATCTCTCGAACAGTCTATCATCTGGCTTCAAGAGCGCTCAGCGTTAGGAATGTTCCCGAGGCTCATTCTGGAATCTCTAGTCCCGTCTCTACAGGAGATTAGCGTTGCAGAGAACCGCCGATTGGTTTTAGAAGATACGCTGCCAGATGCGCTCTATATTCTCTATCAGGGCAAGATGGAACGCTATCGCTCCAGTCAGACGAGTCAGGCTTGGGCCTGTAGCCTTTTGCCAGGGACCGTTCTTCATCTCAAAGAACTGCTCTTAGAGCAGCCGACTCAGGAAACGGTGATTACCCTTTCAGACTGTCAACTGTGGATGATTCCCAAGCAGGAGTTCCTTCAGGTTGTGGAGCAACATCCCGATATGGTGCAGTTGGTATCACAGCAACTATCGCAAGAGCTGGCAGAGGTTTCAGCTCAACTTGCAATAGAGCAGGAGCGACAGACCACTCTACGCCCCTATCTTGTGACTCGGGCCCAGCGAGGGATTGTTGGTAAAAGTCGATATGCAGCTCAACTCAGACAGCATATTCAAGATGCCAGTCAAGATCGCAAATCCACGCTCATTTTTGGTGAACCCGGCCTCGAAAAAGATAATGCGGCGGCCCTAATTCACTTTGGTGCTCCTTGGCGGCGAGAACCCATTATTCAGGTTAACTGTAGAACGTTGCAGACCAGTGGCGCAGAGCTGTTTGGCCGAGCTGGAGGCAAGCCAGGGTTCTTAGAGGCTCTAGGGCAAGGCACCCTGATTTTGAATAATATTCACGAATTGCCGATAGAACTCTGCCCGAAGCTAAAGGTTTTGCTCGACACAGGAACCTATTGCCCCGTTCGTCGAGAGTCAGAAACTGCGATCGCACCCATCCATTCTCAAGCTCGAATCATTATGATTTCTGAGCAAGTTTCCCCCCAGCTTGATCAGTGGGTTGAACGCACCATTAAAGTACCGCCTTTGAGAGTTCGCAAGGCAGATATGAAAACTCAGGTAAACTACTACATCAGCCTGATTGCCCAAGAACAGGGCATTCCCAAGCGTAGCCTTTCGGCAACCGCCCTGAGACGGCTGCAGGCCTACAGTTTCCCTGGCAATCTCGCCGAACTGCAGGGATTGATTGAGCGCGCAATGGCGCAATCCTCTGATTCTGGTGAGCTGACGGAAGAAGTTTTCTGGCCCGCCCAAGCCCCTAAGCAGCGGTTTCGACTGAATTTACTCAATGCCTATCCGAGGCTGAGGCAGTTTCTGCGTAGTGATTGGTGGCCGACGCGGATTAACTATGGGGTCACGCTGGCAATTTTCCCTCTGGTGGTGTTGCTGCTTTTTATTGGACCCCAGCAGCGAGATCAAAATGTAGCGCTTAATTTGTTCTGGGCCTGGTGGTGGCCGTTGGTGCTGATCAGTTTCCCGTTTGTGGGTCGATTATGGTGCTCGGTGTGTCCTTTCATGATCTATGGCGAGGTGGCGCAAAAGCTCTCGCTGTGGCTGGTACCCCGGCAGCTTAAAAGCTGGCCTCGTCAAGAGGCAGAGCAATGGGGGGGCTGGTTTCTCTATGGATTGTTCGTGCTGATTTTTCTTTGGGAAGAGCTGTGGAATCTAGAGAATACGGCTTATCTATCGAGCTGTTTGCTGCTGTTAATTACGGCGGGTGCGGTCATTTTCTCCGTTATTTTTGAACGACGCTTTTGGTGTCGCTATCTCTGCCCCATTGGCGGTATGAATGGCTTGTTTGCGAAGCTCTCGATGACGGAAGTGCGTGCCCAGCAGGGGACTTGTTCGGCAGAGTGCAGTACCTATCAGTGCTACAAGGGCGGCCCTGAGAAGGGGGAGGGCCAAGCAACGAACGGCTGCCCGATTTATTCCCACCCAGCCCAGCTAGAAGAGAATCGGGATTGTGTACTGTGCATGACCTGTCTGAAGGCTTGTCCACACCGTTCGGTTGAGTTCAATCTGCGGCCCCCTGGGATTGAATTGTGGACAACCCATCAGCCTCGGAGTTATGAGGTGGCTTTGCTGCTGTTGTTACTGGGCGGAATTTTTCTGCATCGGTTACCCGAAATCGAAGTACTACTTGCGGTTGATTTGCACCTGGGTCAATTCTGGCCTCATTGTGGGGTGTCTGTGGGGGTACTTGCGATCGCAACCCTTTTCCCTATTGCCACCCATGCAATCCAGACTCTCTTCCAGAAGAAGTCCCGTCCCTTTCTTGAGCTAGCCTATGGCTATTTGCCCCTCGTGTTGGGCAGCAGCTTAGCCCACTATCTCGATTTAGGTCTTGGGGAGGCGGGTCGAGTGTTGCCTGTCACGCTGGCAACGTTTGGGCTATCAAGCATCAATCTGCCTATTTGGGTCGCCCATCCTGCTGTGATTAACTTTCTGCAGGGATCGACGCTGATCGCTGCGTCGCTTTTAACTGTGTTACTAACCCAAAAAATTGGCCGTCAATCAGTCTGGAACCTGCTGCCCCAGCACTTGACCACCTTGGGGCTATCGCTGGGGCTATGGCAACTCATTGTTTGATTGCTCTAGGAGCAGCATATAGGCTATGCCGTTTCTGGCCCTTCGGCCTCGGCAATTTGCCGCTCAGTGGTTTCTATCGCTGCATTTGTTGCCGCAAGGCGGGTCTCAAGGCTATCGCGGATGACTTTGAGCATATTCAATTTGAACTTGAGATGATCTTTGTGAGAACTCTGATAAGGGGGAAAACAGGGTGCAAAAAACATAGGGTTCTAGTGGGAGTAACAGTACCCATAGGATAACGAAGATGACCGAGGTGGGGCATTCTCGCAATAGTGCTGTAGCTCTGAGCCTCTGCTTAAGTGCGTCTCACTGAGATGAGATCGTCTATTTCCCATTGCTAGATTGAAAAATGGATATTTGTCCTCTAAATTCTGCCCTAAAGATAGGCAGTCTTAGTTGAAATCGTTAGCACTTTGTTCTTCTAGGGTGAAATAGCAGCCGAAAATGCAGCAGATCATCCAGAAGCTCATCAATTGTGTAAACAAGACTGTCAACATGGTTGTCTTCCCCTTGTGTTTGGTTCCGGTCTTGATGCCTGTTAGTCTTACCTGCACTATCACTGAGCGGTCTGGGAGAAACAATACCTAAAAGTCGAGTCCTTTCAGATTTTGGTGCAGAGTGGGGCAACACAATTCATTCTGAACTAGCCTGCCTGACCTTCAAATGACCTAGATCACTTGTCAAGAGGTTCAGTGCAGACGCCCCCATGGCTCGATCGTTACAAAGGTAATCTTGTCTCATTGTGGTTGAGTTAGGGCAGTAAGTTTTGTAAAAGCATGGCTTCTTGCTCTAAACCATGTTTTCTTTTGATGTAGTGGCGAGCCTCTTGTCCAATGGCCTGTCGCTGTTTTACAGGTAAATCCAGGCATTCTAAAATGGCGTGCCCAAGTTGGTGGAGTTGCGATCTCATCAGCAAAAAACCCGTTTCGCCATGGGTGACCACTTCCGGAATTCCGCCTGCATCACTGGCAATGCAGCAGCGCTCACAGGCCATGGCCTCTAACAAGGCATTGGGCATGCCTTCCCAGAGTGAGGGCTGCAGGTAAAGGTCACAGAGATTGAGGTGTTCCACGACGTCTGCTTGAGTGGGTAAGTGCCCCGTCACAATCACCCGTGCGGCAGCTTTGGGATGATCTAAAGCAAAGGTCTGGAGTAACGATTGCGCCGCCGTGCGGAGTTCGCCCATCACTAATAGACAGGCGGGTCGAGTTTCAATGACCTGCGTGAGTGCCTGCAGCAGAAAGCGCTGGCCCTTTTTCTCTCGTAATTCACCGGAGAAGCCCAGTACAATCTCATCGTCTGCGATGCCGAGCTGTTGCCGCAAAGCTTGATTGGGGCCGGTTACACAGAATAGATTTGCATCAACGGTGTTGGGGAGGGTGAAGATGTCGGTGCGATCGCAAATCATCTGCACCTTATGGGCAATATCTTGGCTCACCGCCGTTACCTGAGTCGCATGGGTCAGCGTCCACTGCAGCCGCGCAAAATCTCCGGGCGGGAAGACAGCGCGATCAACATCATTGCCACGGGCGCTGACAATAGTAGGGCAACGATGAAGCTGACCAAACCAAGTCGCGAGAAAGCCTGCAGGGAAAAGGTAATGACCCCAGACAACATCAACAGGATTTGCCTGATGAATCCAGTCTAGTAAGTTGAGGGTATGGGGCATGGTGCCATCCCAATGGCGATAGAGGCCCATACGATGAATGGTGAGCTGTCCTCCGTTCTTTGTCTTAACTTGCTCTACTGATTCTGGAGGAGCGACTTCTCCGGGCTGGAGATATCGGCTCCAGGTGATGATATCTACTGAGTGGCCCAGACTGCTTAGGGATGAGGCAAGACGACCAGCACTGCGAGCAACCCCCCCGAGATCAGGGGGGAAGCGTTCCGAGAGAAAAACAATATGGCTCACTGAAGGTGGGAACGCATGTTAACCGTGATTTTGAACAGTGGGTGGAATCACATTTCCCCTCGCCTGCAGACTTAATGCTTCGGGATGGGTTTTGTAATGATGGCGAACGCAATCTGCCAGCCGTTTCTTCGTTGGCTCATCCACCAGACAAGGATCTTCAGTGGGCAACGCATTTAAGATGCCGTTTAGTAATTGATCCTGCGGGGTTTGAAGGGTCTGCTGCCAAGAGGTCAACAGAGATCGACTCACATGTTTTGGCAACGAACCCAAGATGCCTACATCATTTTGATCGTGAACCAATAGCCCTGATGTGGTGCCTCGATCAAGCATTAAGACCTGGAATAGATAGAGGCTGTGGTAGGCCAACTGCTGCTCATAGTCTTCTGATGCTGGGTTAGCCTGTTCTTTTACCGCTTGTTGAAGAATGTCTGCATAACAATCAATCACGGCTTCGCCAAAGGTCTGGGCCAATGCAAAGTCAGCGGCCTCATCGTCAGTGGCATAATCTTCAAGATAAAAGTGCGTGACGCCGCGATGTCGCTCTAGGGCAGGGATATAGAAATAGCGATCGCCCTGAGCAGATGCTTCTTCATATTGCTCGGGAGCCGCTTGTTGCATACATTCTACAAAACGAGCTTTAAAGTCCGGGTTGGGAATTGCTGGATTGAGATCGGCCATGACTCGCCAGTAACCCTTCCCCGTCTTCATCTCAGTCCAGCTAATGTGAATATGGACCGATGGCGCATGGGGATTTTTGGGGTGGACAATGGTTGAAATCGCAGAGGCAGAGCCGAGCTTTTTGTCAGGATTGCTGTCGTAATTCACCTGCGAGATATTAACAGAGGCCCGATTAAAGGTTTGCTCATCGGTGGCTAGGTAACGAATCCCGCCGCCGTACTCGCCCTGATCGCGGAACCACTCACGGGCTTCAAAGGACTGATCTTGCCCCATTGATCGGCTGATGCTTTCTAGCTTTTGAACAAATCGTTCTTGCAAAGTTTCAACAAGACCATAGGCTTGAGTTGCCTTGGGAGACTTTGCCTTCGTTCTTTCCATAGCGCTGAATAAATTTTAGAGACTGACCTAAACCACACGACCTGGACTCTCAAGCCGTCATTTTATAGTCTCACAATGTCATTAACCGTGGGGCAAGGCGCTTTTGATATTGCACAGATCGTTCTAGGAAGAGTGAGATCGCGATCTCCTTCAACATTGAAGTTTTTAAGCCTTTAACTTCGCGATCATTTCGGCACGGGCCGAAACGCCTAATTTCCGAAACATCCGCTTGAGAATCTGTTTGACGGCATCACGACTGATATTCAGCTTCAAGGCGATAACTCGATTGCTGTTCCCTTGGGCCACTAAGTCCGCAATGTCAAGTTCTCGTGGTGTCAGAGCATTGACTAAAAATGGATCGAGAGCGAGACGGAAGGTTGCTAAACGAACGGATAGATGTAGGCAAAGAGAACTCAGTTGAATACGATCCCCGTCATGAAATGCAGGAAAACCTCTGCCACGCATGAAATAGATGCCGCCAATGACATAACCGTTGCCGATTAGCGGTGCAACTAATCCATGCTCAAGCTCGTAGGGACAACAGAGAGATTGGTAGAGGGCGCTCTGGTGCCACTCTGGTAAAGAGTAGACCGATAGATTATGAACCGGAATTTGATCCTTAATCATCTGTTGACTGATTTGATCTCCATCGCGTCCAACGCTCTGATAGCGATCGCGAAATGTATCAGGCACTCCCCGTAGATCCGACTCAATGACTTGAAAACGCCGATCCAGCAAATCAATTCCCCAGGCAGTGGCTCCGATCAGATCGCCTGCACAATCCATAAAGCAAGACCGCAACTGCACTTCATTCGATGCAGCCGTAATCTTTTCGATCAAAGGAGCAAATTTCATTGATTTGTACCCAGTTGGGGACTTGGTGAGCGAGTTGCCACTCACTATTCTATAGACCTAACCCATAGGCAAGGTTGCCCATGTCTATCCCCATCTCAGCATTTTTTGTTGGCCTTAATGGTCTCATTGCATTTTCTCTGTCCTTCATTGTGGTTCTGGAACGAACCAAAACGCGAGTTTGGCATGGCGGAACTGAACTAGACGTTGGAACCCAGCAAGATTATCTGGCAACACCTAACCCGTGGGCCGCTTTTATCGAAAGCTGCACTCAAAAATTGATGATCACAAAAACGGCTGATGATGGACTTCTGCAACGCAAGGTCTGTGCCTATGGCAACTTTACAGAATATGTCCCTCTCGCATTGCTATTTATTATTGTTCTAGAGTTGATGCCTTCTCCACCTTGGGTTCTTTGGTCAATGGGAAGCCTGTTGACTATCGGACGCATTGCCCATGCATGGGGCTTGATCAAGACCTATGGCCCTTCCCCTGGTCGTGCAATTGGTTTTGGCCTGACTTGGTTTGTCTATATTTGTGGTGTTGGTGCCTGTCTTTATAGTGGAGTGGCTAGGCTCCTGTGATTTAATACCCACCGATGAAAACATTGAATGGGCCAAATTACATATTGACCTTGTGCGATCGCAAGTCCAGAGATTCTGCTGTTGGCAAGACTTAGAGGAGGTGGGGGCGATCTCTAGACCTAGCCATTTTTTTGTAACCACTCGGTGAGATCGGTTGAGTCCGCAAAATCAAACAATGCCTTGCCCAGTAACTCTATCTGAGGTAGAGATAGAGCTTGAATCTGTGCCTCCGCTCCAGTCGGCAGCACATCGAAGCGATGTTTGAGCAATTGAAGTAAGAGCATCTTCCCTTCTTCTTGGCGTCCTTCTTGGCGTCCTTCTTCAAGGGCTTCTTGATAAACCTTCGTCTGTTTCAGATCACTTAAACCAAACATCGACTCTACCTCTCGGCGACTTAGTTCAGGAAACTTGTACACAAATATTGTCTCTACCAATTCTAGAAACTTCTGAAGCATTCCGTCATCACTAACGTCTGACTGGATACGCTCAATCAGTCGTCGCCCCTTGGTGAGAACGGCAGCGTCTGTACTGACAATTAGCTCAAAGATCCCTAATGTCACGGACTTCTGAATTTGCTCTGCCGAGAATTCATCCAAATAAATCTGCTGCAGACGACTGCCGTGGCTAAATTCCTGATAGTGTTGCCCTAGGCCAGGATCTAGTCGTCGTCTAGTGAAGATTACCACCGCCCGCCAGTCTTGCTCAGGCTTATAGGTGCTGAGATACAGAAAGATCTCGCTGAACAAACTCGGATACAAAATGCCCTGACGATCTTTGTACCCCATCACCTCAACGAAGTAGAGCGGCAATTCCACCGTATCTGCAGGCGGCGTAAAGATACCGTCAATACGGAAACTGGTTTGTTTGACTTCCTCAGACGTGAACTGGTAGCCTGCTGTCTCGGAAATCGGCTCACCCAACAGCTCGAAAAAGAGACGCGGCTCGGTTTGGAAGAGTCTGTAAAATAAATTATCGGTCTTCAAGGAAGCCAAGTCTCACAAGCAATCTATTCCCAATCCTAACGGAAGGACAGGAATAGGCAGAGTAATCTTCTGCAATTAGGTTTGGGAGATCGCAGGCTCCATATTTTCCAGCTAGCGATAGTACTTTGGGGGTGTTGCTAGCCTCGGTCCCGCAGAATATTTGCAAACCACTGTTCAGCGCGATCGCCTAATGCTTCGAGTGAATACTCCTGTTCGGCTTGCTGGCGGCAAGCATGGCGGTTGATTTGAGGGAGTTTTGCGATCGCATCCACCAACCCTGCCACACTATCTGGTTCCACTAGCCAGCCCGTCTCACCCTCTCGAATAATCTCGGCAGGACCGCCTCGACGATAGGCAATCACCGGCACCCCACAGGCCAAGGCCTCAATCACAACATTGCCAAAGGCCTCCACCCAGCGGGGCGTCACCAACAAAGCCCGACATTGCCGGACTATCGCCTGCATTTGGTCCGTGGGCAGGAATCCCAAATAATCAACCGTTCCCTGGGGCGCTTGGGCTAAAATCTGCTCAAAGTATTTCTGATCCTGCAGATGCCCCAACACCTGTAGCGACAGCCCCGACTGTACCGTAGCCAGCACCGCATCCTCCAGTGCTTTTTCGGGGGCAATTCGACCGAGCCAAGCCAGACCTGCAGACGGCTTCGCGCAAAATTGATAAAGGGATAAATCTAAGCCATTGCCTAAGATATAGCACTGGTCAGCACAGTCAAAGGTCTGTGCCTGACTGTGGGTATGCACCCCAATTGTGTTGGGGAACTGAGTCGTCACCTGAGCAATGATCTGATCCATCGCATCGGTTAAAGACCCCATGCTAATTAAATGGGCAATGGGGGTTTGAAAAAATGGGGTGAGATAAAGCGGCAGCCAATCGTAGGCAAAGTTGATAATTAAATCAAACTCCGCCTGTCTTTGACGCGCATCGGCCCACATATTCGCAAGGACAGAATTGTCTGGCATCTGAACCGGCGTTGCGCGTCCCTGATGCTGGGCCGGAATCTGTAACTGGCCCGCTACGCTTATTATCGGCAGATTTGAAGAAGAGGAACCACTGGGGGCAAGGACTTGTACTTGGTGACCGCGCTGTATGAGACTGTGGGCCAAATTAATTAGCGTTAGCTCAACCCCCCCGCCAACACCAGAGCCAATGGCCCCAACTGGGGTAGAGACAAACAGCAGTCGCAACGTCATTGAGCTTTGTTCGTGTACAGCCCCCGCAGTGTACCAAACTCGTTTCAGCAAGCTTTAAGCTGGTGCCGCAAAGCCATCACCGTCTTGTTGTTGCAATTGCTCCATGACTTGTTCCACCTGCTGAGGTGTAAAGCCAGTTAACTCCTCAACCCAAGAACGGACGAGGTCTGTTTGGTTAAGATCATCACACAGTGAAAACATTTTAGGGACCTCTCGAAAAACAACTCATGGCATCAAAGTATAGGAACTGTGCTTGAGCTTGGATGTGTTCTTCTTTACATTCGTTGATATTTATGGGGTTAAGATTGGGTGAATCATTGCCAGATCCCTAAGACAGTATGAAAAGGGATACGGCTACCCGTAGATGTCGGCTATTGTGGTCTCAAGCTAAACTGAAATCTGTGACCGGAACACCTCTGAACAAGGGATAAGTAAATACGCTATGAGCAACAACATTCAAGAGAAGATTGAAAAAGAGCGCGAACAGGCTCGTGAAGCTTGTGACACCAGTGGTGCCCAGTCCGGTGACTGTGCCGCAGCATGGGACGCTGTTGAAGAGCTACAGGCAGAAGCAGCACACCAGCGCACTAAAATAGAGCAGAAGAAAACCTCTCTAGAAAAGTACTGTGACGATAACCCTGAAGCGGCTGAGTGCCGTATCTATGACGACTAGCTAATGTCACTCCGTCGGCTGTGTCGATGGAACAATGTCACGTTCTAAGGCAACCTGTAGAGACTCATGTTTTCTCAGGTTGCTTTGTCTTAGGTGCTTATGTGGCAAACGATTGAAGCTCAAATTGAGCAGGTCACCGGAAACCCGTTTTCGATTCAGAATCGTCACTCGATCGGGGGCGGCAGCATCAACCAGGCCTATCGCATTCGCGATGGTTCACAATCCTATTTCGTCAAGCTCCATCAGGCCAGCAAAATAGCAATGTTTGAAGCTGAAGCTCTAGGGCTGCGAGAAATGGCTCAAGCAAAGGTCATTCGAGTCCCTCAACCGCTCTGTTGGGGTACCGCTGCAGAGTACAGCTATATCGTTCTTGAATGGCTCAATTTGGGGTCACAGGCCAATGTCGATTGGGACAACATGGGTCAACGGTTAGCGGCGATGCATCGCACGGTGAGTGAGCAGGGCTACGGCTGGCATCAGAATAATACCATTGGCGATACGCCCCAGCTCAATCCCTGGGCAGACAACTGGGGGATGTTCTTCGCCGAGCACCGGATTGGCTATCAGCTCCGGTTAGCGCAGCGGCGGGGTGGGCCGTTTTCGCAGGGGGCGACGCTACTGGAGGCGATTCCAGACCTCCTGGCCGATCACCATCCTCAACCGTCTCTGGTACACGGCGATCTCTGGTCGGGAAATGCGGCGTTTGCTGAGGGTGTCCCGGTGATTCTGGATCCAGCGGTTTACTATGGCGATCGCGAGGTCGATATCGCTATGACAGAGCTATTTGGCGGCTTCCCGCGCGCATTTTATGAAGGCTACAACAAGGCTTGGCCGCTGCCGGAGGCTTACTCGAAGCGCAAGATTTTGTACAACCTCTACCACATCCTCAATCACTTCAATCTGTTTGGCGGGAGCTATGCGGCTCAGGCTGAACGAATGATAGACCAAGTTTTGTCTAGACAGTAGGTTTTAGCCGTTGTCAGCCCTATAACCCTCGCGAAAGGGTTTTGGGCTGAGTGAAGATGCTTATAAACTGATCGGTGCTCATCCGTTCTCGCACCTGATCGTGGGCTACGATGACGACGCCTGCTTTGCCCAGATTTTCGTTGCCGCCAGAATGATCGAAGTGCCAGTGGGTGTTAATCAGAAAACGAATGGGCTTGTCGGTGATCGTTGCGATCGCACTTTGAATCTTCTCCGTCAGCGGCGCAAACTGATCGTCAATCATAAAAACGCCATCGTCACCAGCAGACACACCGATATTGCCACCTTCGCCCACCAGCAGATAAACACCGTCAGTGACGGGGATCGTTTTAATTTCGGTTTTGCTAAAGTCCTGCTGCTGAGCCAAGCTCTGCCCACCTAGACTCAAAATCTCAAGGCCAATAGCAACGGCCATGATGCGGCGGTGTAAGGGCATAGATATTTCCTCGACTCTCAAGCAGTTGTGCGGGACGCACAGCAATCTTACCTTAACCCTGTGCCACAGCCAGATCGCGTCCCTGGGTCTGCTTCAGCAGCGCCCGTGGCCATGCCAAGCATCTAAAGAGAATCCAGAGCGCCTGCAGCTCCCCCGGAACTTGGCGGTGCTGCCATCGACCAGGACGGCAAAAGAGCGATTGAATCAGCCGTCGTCTCTGCTGCGGACCCAGATCGAACTGGATTTGGATCTGCTCAGCGTTTTGACGGATGACTTGCCCCTGCAGCACAAGATGTTCGTCCGCAATCTTGATCTGAATCGGACTGTGCAGTGGAATGCTCACGGGGTTTGCCGTGGTCAGGGTTACATCTGCCCCTTGCTCAGAGACCAATGTGGTTGTGCCGCTCAGGGGCGTTCCCTCAGCATTGCCCTCGATGTGAATGTGCCACTGCAGCTTAAACCAATGGTAAGGATCTCGCTTCGGCAGCTCGACCAGGCTACGGAGGGCAATCACAATCATGATCAGGTTATAGCTACTCCAGAACAGGCCCAGGCTTGCCCCTTGCTCGTTGGGGGCCGCAGCGAAACTGGAGCTAATCACGCTACCCAGATTGATCACAAAACACACAGCCGTCAACGCAAATAAGATTAAGAGCGGCCACGCCAATCGCCAGTTGAAGGAAACCCGATCAGTGACCAGCCCTTTCGGACTGACGGTGAAGCCTTTGCTAAAGGGGTGCAACAGCACTTTAAACACCGCGACACTCAGCGGCAGCGCAATCACGAGCCAGTGCAGATCGGACAGGAGAGCCGACCGCGAGCGGCCATTGAGCCACGCATAGGCTAAAAACTGGACCGCATAGAACGGTACGAAATAATAGAGTAAGTCTGCATAGGTAAAGCGAATCGGAGCCAGTCCCCAAAAGGCGTAGAGAAAGGGCATCGCTAAAAAGAACAGGCGCGTAAAGCCATTAAGAAAATGGAGTAAACCATCGATATGGCTCAATCGCTGCAGCCACGTCAGTCCCGGAATGGTGAGAGGGTTACTGCTAATGAAGAGTCCCTGCAATGTGCCTCTGGCCCAGCGAATCCGTTGATTGGCAAAGGTGGTCATATTCTCAGCCGCAAGGCCCACGCTCAGTTTCTCATTAAGATAAACCAGTTCATAACCTTGTGCGGATAGACGAATGCCGGTGAAGTAGTCTTCGCTAACGGACTCGGTGACAAATCCACCTATTTTTTCGAGGGCGCAGCGCCGCATGACGAAGGAGGTGCCACTGCAGACCATGCTGCCTGCACTGCTGCGGATGGGTTGAATATAGCGATAGAACATCTCCTCGTCCGGCGTCAATACATCAGACCAGCCGAGGTTTCGGCACACCGGATCGGAGTTGTAAAAGCTTTGCGGGGTTTGGACTAGCCCCATCGTCTCACTCTGAAAAAATCCCACTGTTCGGTTCAAGAAATTTTCGGAGGGAATGAAGTCAGCGTCAAAAACAGTAATCAGATCGCCGGTCGTTGTTGCGATCGCATAATTCAAATTTCCGGCTTTGGCGTTGGTATGGTCAGGGCGAGCAATATATTGACAGCCAAGATCTGCTGCGAGGGCTGCTACTTCAGGGCGATGAGTATCGTCAAGCACGAAAATTGTTTTGTTCGCGTAGGTCATCGCCTGACACCCCACTAAGGTCCGCTCCAAAATAAATAGAGGCTCGTTGTAAGTGGGAACCAGAACGTCAACCGTGGGGGTGTAGGTGCCATTTTCCACTGCGACAGCCATTTGGTTCGCACGTTGGCTTTGGTCTCTATGTCTCAAAACTAGAGAAAGCTGAATACAGGTGCCTGCCAATAGCATCAGTTCAGCGATTAAAAGGCCCAGGCTAAAAAAGCCATTAACGGGATCGGTCACGTTCAGCGTTGTCAACAAACGCCAGAGCAGATAACGCACCGTCACAGCCCATAGCATTGCGATCACAATAGTTCGCGACCAAGGTTGAGATCGTGGGGAGCAGCGCGTGATTCCTAGCACTGCAACAACTAGTCCAATCGTAGGGAACCATAGGTGTTCAGTGGGCAGAGTCGTAGTACTGAGCCATTCTAGAGGTTGCCTTTGCAGGTGTGCTAACTGCTCAAAAAAGGCCTGGGTGTGACTCCCTTTAGTGAACCAAGCAATCATGAACATCACAATTGCAAGGATGATTCCAAACATAACCACCGTTGTTGTATGGGGTGTATTGAAACGGGGTCCATTGCTCGTCCGTTTCTGGCGATGGGATTGGGACAAAATTATGAACTCACTCAAGGGTGTCTAACGTACTTTCAATCAACTTAGCCATGCAATCATTGGATTAATCTCTCTATGATCAAAGGAGTCATCTTGTTTAACTATGGCGTATAGAGCTGAGAAGCGGATGAGGACAACATCAGGAACAGAATATGAAGAGTTCAGTCACTCTTCATATTCTGCCCAGGAAAAACTTGGGGGACAGCCGCTACAGTCAAAATATGCGCTTTTTAAGGAGATTTTGAAATGGGTTCATTGAATCACATCGCGACAGTTAGTTTGGTTTCAATGCTTACCTTTGGCACTGCAGTCCCGTTTGTACAGCCTGCCATTGCCCAGCAGGCACCGGCCAGACTAACCGGAGCCTTTGTGGGGGTCGATCACCCTACTAAAGGTAATGCTTACGTCATTAACAAGAGCGGCAAGAGCTATCTTGTGCTTGACAAGGCTTTTCAGTCCCACGAAGGGCCAGACCTCTTTGTACTGCTGCATCGCTCTGGGGTGCCTGAGACCTATACCGAGCAAAACTATGTGAGCTTGGGCCGCCTTCAAAACGTTAATGGGCCGCAATGGTACGAAATTCCGTCAGGTGTTAATCCAACAGACTATAAGTCCGTTGTAGTCTGGTGCCGTGAGTTTAACGTGACTTTTGGCTATGCCCCTTTCAAGAGCTAGGATTTTAATCAAGCCGATTTGCAGAAGCTGAAAAAGAGGAACAACAATTATGCCCCACTCAATTCAGTGCAATTGTGGCAAACTCAAAGGTGCACTCAATCGTACTGACGTTGTGAATAGAGGTGTGTGCTACTGTTCTGACTGCCAAGCCTTCGCCCGTTTTCTAAAAAGAGAAAACGAAATACTCGATGAAAGTGGTGGGACTAGCATCATTCAGACCATCCCCTCGAATATCACATTTCTGGTTCTAAATTAGTTTGTGCTTGTTAAAATGGGAAAATAAGGCAGAGTTCAGGAGCAGAAAGCGATGAAAGAGCGCAAAGCCCGAACAACCTCAGGGGACAAAACCATCT
>JBHJNL010000133.1:0-11036 GCA_050330855.1 Thermosynechococcaceae cyanobacterium
ACTGTAGCGGCTCACGTTTGTGTAATTGACTCTGCCACAGACCACGAACAGACTGCTCAGTAGGATCAGCAGAAACTTCCGTTGAGGTTTGTGAAATGGCCTGCTGATGTCAGCAGACCCGTTACAATCTCTTTGATGCTATCCATCGGTGCTCCTTGATTGCTCTCAATGGCACTCTACACGATGGGTAGCTTTCTTGCAGGAAACCTCAAAACTGTCCGGACTGTTGATTAAACCGATAACAGAAATCGCAATAATCACTAAACTAACGCTTCTCTAGCTAATACTTGAGGCTCCGCAATCCAGCCGGTGAGATCAGCTAAAGCGCGATCGCGATAAACCCCATACCGTTCTCTCTTATTCCGCACCCGCTGCGCTAGATCAGGAATAATCCCAAAATTGGGCGGCATCGGCTGAAAGTGCTTAGGCGACGCCGAACTAATAAACTCAAACAATGCACCGCTCATGGTTGAGGGGGGCAGCACAATTGGCTCCAGACCCTTTGCAATCCGAGCCGCATTGGTGCCTGCTAGCCAGCCCCCAGCCGTTGCCGCCGTATAGCCCTCGGTGCCCACCAGTTGGCCTGCTGCCAATAGTGTGGGCCGCTGCTTGAACTGCAGACTGGGGTGTAACAGTTCCGGCGCATTTAAAAACGTATTGCGGTGCATGACGCCCATTCGCACAAACTCGGCATTTTCTAGACCTGGAATCATCTGGAAGACCCGCTTTTGCTCGCCCCAGCGCAGATTGGTTTGGAAGCCCACCATATTCCAGAGCTTGCCTGCTTTGTCTTCTTGGCGAAGCTGAACGATCGCATAGGGTCGATGCTGCTGATTTTCAGGAGCCTTGAAGTCGCCGAGCCGCTCATCGAATAACCCCACTGGCTTCATGGGACCGTAGCGGAGCGTGTCTTCACCCCGCTGGGCCATTTCTTCCACAGGCAAACAGGCTTCAAAGAACTTGGCTGTCTCGCGTTCAAAATCCTTTAGCTCTGCTTGTTCGGCTGCACACAGCGCATTCCAAAACGTTAAATATCGCTCACGGGTAAAGGGGCAGTTTAAATAGGCCGCTTCACCTCGGTCATATCGAGAGGCTAGAAAAGCCACCTCACGGTTAATAGACTCCCCTACGACAATCGGGCTAGCAGCATCAAAAAAGCTTAGGTAGTCCTGGCCGGTAAATTGCCGTAGATCAGCTTCTAATCCAGCACTAGTCAGCGGTCCCGTTGTTAATACCGCAATTTCATCCTTCGGGATCTCTTGGACTTCATCACGGCGCAGTTCAATGAGGGGATGCTGGGCTAATGTTTGAGTGAGATCTTCGCTAAAGACGGCACGATCTACGGCTAAGGCTCCCCCGGCGGGGACTTCATGTTCGTCTGCTTTTTGAATAATAATAGACCCCAACTGTCGCAGTTCAGTGTGGAGTAAACCGGCGGCGCGATCGCTCGCCTTTGCTCCAAAAGAATTACTACACACTAACTCTGCCAGATGCTCTGTATGGTGAGCGGGGCTTTTGGCTAAGGGGCGCATTTCATGCAGAACAACGGGCACCCCAGCCCGTGCAATCTGCCACGCCGCCTCTGTCCCGGCAAGTCCACCCCCAATAACGTGAATCGGTTGAGTCATCTGCAGTCGTTCTACTTCTATTGATACGAAGGTTAGGTGGCTCTCAAAAAGCTCACACCAACGTTATCTTAGCGATTCGAGGACTTGTACGGGTATCAAGACGTCAAAGTTATGTTAGGTTCCATAGTCCACCTTGCAAGATCGTCGTGCATTAGAAAATAGCGGATCTTGCCAAGAAAAATCGAAATGGCTAACGGTTTGAACCTGAGGGGCAACTTGCCGAATCGCCTGCATTTGCGCCTCTAGAGAGGGGCGGTTATAAGAAAACCCTCCCCAAGCGCCCGCGATGGCAGGACTCACCTGAGTGCCGTTGGGAGCGGTTGCGACCACCTCTTGCACCTGTCTGGCAATGCAATCTGTACTTGTGCCACAGACGGCATAAGACATCGGACTCCATTCAATATTGCTCGGGAACTGATCCCACGGCTGCATGCGTGAATCAAAGCCACGTCCGACCCGACGGTTTGCCTCCGGGAAGAATACAGCCCCAGCCTTGATGCCCTGCTGCTGTAGGGGTCTTGCCGCAGCCGATAAAAAGTCAACGATTCCCTGATAGGCATGGGCGACACTCAAGAGCCATAGATCATTATTGAGGCGCACAATTCTTGCAGAGGCTGGCGGTAACGTTGTGAAGGTCGGCACTTGGCGACCTTGCCACATCGCAGCTCCATCCTTTGGATAGCGCTGATCAAAAGCAGCAAGCGTACTGGCTGAGAGTGCGCCCTGGGCCATGTAATGCTCCAACACAGCCCGTCCCTTTTCATTGGTGGCTCTCGAAAGCAACACATTCTGAGAGGCGCGGCCATAGATCCATAGATCGCTGGTTTTGGTAGCCACCGACGCCCCCCTCGTTTGCCGGGGATAGCGAATATAGTCAAACAGGACGCCATCGGGTTTACGTTTTGCGATCGCACCTACCATCTGGCGATAATCCTGTCTTGCCTCCGGGCTATAGGGATCGACAAAAACCTTGTCAATATCACCTTCAATCACCTGGACCTCTGGCGAGGCTGAACTCGTTAGTATGGCACTGGTTTTACCACTCCCGTTGCGGGCTAAAGCCCCCTGGCGATCCGCTCGCTTGCCATACTCGTAGCCATAACTCATGCTAAAAGCCCAAGCATAGGGGGCAATCCCTCGCTCTCTGGCTTTCTGCATCGCCTCTGCTAGCAGGTCTCTGCCTGCAAACTCTGGCTTCCGGACAATCGAATCGAAGACCGTCGGGTTGTCACTAGGGGGCAACATGACTTGCCCTCCGTAAAACACCTCAATATTGACGCGGTTATAGCCTCGATTGACGATCCGATCCATCAAGCTATCGAGAACTCCCGGCTTCAGATCGCATTCATACAGCCGTAGCCAAACCGCTTGGGTTTGAGGCCAGCTCTGAGACCGACAGTTCCGCAACTGGCTTGCACTCTGCTGCACCATACTTTGATAGCGCTGTTTGGCTCCTTGATTACCTTTCATGGCCTGTTTGAGCAGCTCTTCTTTTTGAAGCGCTGACTGCTCTGAAGATTGGCAGTAGCCAGGAATCTGGGCTTGTGCCGTAGGCGTCTTGAAGAGGAGGGTCGTGGGAGTGATTAGGCTGGTGAGTGCGAAGGTCAAGAACGGAACTCGCAGCCAGGAGGAGCGGTAAGTCATAGAGGAAAGTACGGTTAGAGGGTGTGAGTCAAAGAGATAGGGATATCAATCGAGGGGGTTTCAAGGGCGTGTATTAATAGTCTGCCGTTAGGGCTGAGTTAAGGAAAGTTATTTCCTTGAAATCACAAAAATCCTGCCAAGATTTCCGAAATCATAGCGATCATGCAATTAACCACCCATTTTTTGGACGTGAGAATCTTTCCATCAGTTCCATGCAAAGAGCAGAGTGCAGTGACTTGTGATCAGGGTAAGCCCTATCACTAGGCCAGGGAGGCTTGACCGGAGCGGGCGATCTCGCAATCAAGCTGAATTTGTGTCTGCAGAGCCTCTAGGGATTCAAATTTTTGCTCAGGTCTTAAATATTGCTCTAACGAAACCGTGAGGGTCTGCCCATAGAGATCGCCAGACCAGTTGAGCAGATGCACTTCGGGTACCTGGGTTTGACCGTTCACCGTAGGACGGTAGCCTAGATTGAGAACACCGATCTGAGGCTGTGATAGGCCACTGCCGCTGACCCGAACGCTGTAGACCCCTTGGCGAGGTAAGAACTTATCGCTAGGAATCTTGAGATTTGCGGTGGGAAAACCCAGGGTTGCGCCGAGATGCTGACCGTGAATCACAGTGCCGGTCAAGGTATAGGGACGGCCTAGCATCTGATGGGCTTGACTCAGGTGTCCCTCCTGAAGTGCCGCCCGGATGGCTGAACTGCTGATGGGGTCACCCTCGGTCATCTTCGGCTCAGCAATATAGACCGGGATGTGGTGATGGGTTGCGATCGCATCTAAATCCGCCGTCGTCCCTGACCGCTGATAGCCAAACCCAAAATTGAAGCCCACACTAATACATCGAGCCACCAGTTTCTCCACTAAAATTTCCTCCACAAAATCTTGGGGAGAAAGCTGAGCGAGAGCCTGATCAAAGGTGAGCAGAACCAACTGATCAACGCCAAGGGCTTCTAGCATCGCAACTTTTTCATCCAGGGGCGTCAGTAACGGCCGCGAGTCCCCTGAGAAGAACGCCTGCGGATGAGGATCAAAAGCCACCACCGTGACCGCACAATTTTCTTTCTTCGCAAAGGGACGCAGGGCATTAATGACCTGGCAGTGCCCCAGATGCAATCCGTCAAAGTTACCCAGCGCGACGGCGGACGGCTTTAAAACTTGATCAAGAAATGAAATGACTTGCACAGTTTACATTTTGACACATACTCTTTGATTACAGCCTACAGCCTTCCCTGAGGTTCGCACCAATAATCTTGCACACGAACCTGAACCAGCAAGACCCAGCGGGGCTGATCATCAACGTCCCTGATGAGACAGAGGGCTTCGGCCAGTGAATTAAGGCTGAAGCGTTAAGATTAGCGACTCTTGAGCCATCACACTATTGGCAAAAGCCTGATGAACATCCTCACTGACCTGATCTAAAAAATCATCATCATGGGACGGATCATGGTGAAACAACACCAACTGCTTCACCTGGGCTGCCTCAGCTACTTTGACGGCCTCTTGCCAAGTCGAATGCCCCCAGCCCACCTTACTGTTCGCTTCGTCGTGATATTCCTCGTCGGTGTAGGTACAGTCATAGATCAAAATATCGGTCTGGTGGGCAAGGCGTAAAACAGTTGCGTCAATATGATCGAGGTAATGCTCGGTATCCGTGAGGTAGCTCACCGTTAGTCCCTGCCACTCAACCCGGTAACCTACTGACCCGCCGGGGTGATTGAGGGGCGCATTGGTGAGGGTCACTCCCTCAATCTCTAAGGATTGCCCTTCTACTAAATTATGAAATTTGAGATTGCCCGCCATCACCTGCAGCGGCACCGGAAAATTGGGATGCAGCATCTGATCGGTGAGTCGCTGCTCCAAGGTTTCTCCCTTTGGCCCTGGCGTTCCATAGATATGGAAGCAATTTCCCTTGATAAAGGCCGGGGCAAAGAACGGAAACCCCTGGATATGGTCCCAGTGGGTGTGGGTAAAAAATAAGTGAGCGACAACGGGCATCTGACGGAGCAAGCTGTCGCCAAGAACTCGCAGTCCAGTGCCCCCATCAAAGATAAATCGAGTTCCCCCAGCCTGAATTTCAATGCAGGGCGTATTGCCGCCATAGCGAACGGTGTGGGGGCCTGGGCAAGGAATGCTACCTCGGACCCCCCAAAATCGAACTGTCATCTGCTGGTGCATCGGGGCGGATTTTTAGATGAATAGGCCGCTGCTGTCATCATACAGAATGTCCGACCGCCCTCAGTCAATGGCTTAAAATGGGCCAAATATGTAGATTTAGAGAAGCATTGCGCGCGCTCGATAATTTCTCCACTACACTACCCTTGATGCATAGCGTAGGACATCAGCAATGTCACACCTTCGTGATTACACAAAGATCAACTGGGACAACGAGTTTTCATTGGATGCGCCCCTAGATGGCATCGAAGGAAGTATTACCGGTGAAGGAGCCATTGAGAGCGGCGATGAAATTGTGCTGTGTATCCGTTGCAAGGTAGATGAGGTTGAGCGCTATGCAAATGCTCCAGAGCGCTGGCGAGCAGGCATTTCAGAGCTGACTCCTGTTTCGATAGAGACACTGTCAGAGAAGTCTCAGGTACAGCTCATAGAGCAATTAACCACTCGCCTGTCAGCACCGCTCAGACAAACTGAACTCTACAGCTTTTTTGAGCGTTTATTCACGGCCGATGGTGTGACCCAGGTCGCCTCGCGGGCAAAGTTTGATGCTTTAGTTGAGCAAGAGTGGGGGCGGGGGCAGCGAGATAAGACGGTTCTATCGGTGGTTCTCTTTCGTATCAATGGCTTACAGCTTGATGACATGAATGTCGATCCTGACCCTTTTTTGCGAAAAATTGCTGCCGTGATTCAGTCAACCAGCAAACGAGCAACAGATGTTGTGGCTCGCTACCATGCAGATACCTTTGCACTGTTATTACCCAATACGCCCCAGGCGGCTGCAGCTCGTCTTGCTGACGAGATTCAAGCAAAAATCCTAGCGGTTCTGGCGACGACTGGTTCTTCGTCCTCACCAACGTTCACCCTCAACCTAGGCATTGCGGGAATGGTCCCCACCCAGGCGCTATCTGCCCAGGCGCTACTTGAGGCTGCCGAGCAGTCACTGGTGAGCTGAGCCGAGACCCGGCAGTACTCCGTTAAGGTTTTTTGTGCTGTTTGTATTCTTGGTGAGATCGCTCCTCCTCCCAGTGATCCCAGGGCCGGTCTTCTCTCGGATCAGGCTAATCTGCTCCAGCGTTTGAAGGATAAAGAGTATAGTGCAGATTAGTTGTAACGGCTTGATCATGGCATCTATTCTTCCCTCAGCCCCATCAATGGCAAGCTGGTCCCTAGAGCAACTGCCAGGGCTAGACCCACAAGATTGGGAGCGGTTGCAAAAATGTGGCCTCACCACAACCGATCAACTCTTAGCGGCTACAGGCACGAAGGCCCAACAACAGAAGATTTTAGCGCAGCTCCAGATTCATGCCAAGCATTTGAATAAGTGGGTGGCACTCGCTCAGCTTGCCCAGGTGCCGACCGTTGGCGTCCGGCACTGTGGTTTATTGCTTCACGCAGGGGTTAGCTCCTGCGCTCAACTGGCGCAAATGCCCGCCGCTCAGCTCCATCAAAATATATTGCGGCTGCATGTGGCACTGCTGCACAAAAGGGAGCGATGCCCTTCGGTGGCAGAGGTGAACCAGTGGATTCAACAAGCGCGTCAGCTTCAGCGATGATGCCGTCTTTTACACCCGGCATTGAAGCGCCGCAGCGGCGTTCGGCTGCAACGCTTTGGTTTGCCTTTGCAGGACGTGAGCTGTTGGTCCTTTACGAGGGCGAATCTGTTGCAGTCCCCTCAGGGGAACAATTGCCTGGATGCACTCCCCTGCGGACCCAGTTTTTGGGGCTATTAGAGGGGCAACCCTGCTATTCGGCAGAACTGTCGGCAGCTATTGAGGTGCCGACAGGGATGAAGCTGGAAGGCTTACGGACGCTATACGGGAGATTGAGCGATCAGATATTTGCGATCGCAGGTAGAGCCTATCAAATGATGGAATGGGACCGCACCCACCAATACTGCGGCCACTGCGCAACCCCCACAACCCAGCGACCCCATGAACGAGTGAAGCGGTGTCCCCAGTGCAGCCTTGTGTTTTATCCCCGTCTGTCTCCAGCCATTATTGTTTTAATCTCTCGTGGACCGGCCCTACTTCTAGCCCGCGCCCATCGCTTCCCTTTGGGGCGATATAGCTTACTGGCAGGCTTTGTAGAACCGGGCGAATCCCTCGAAGAAACCGTTATTCGAGAAGTCCGAGAAGAGGTCGGCATCGACGTGACCGATATTTCTTACTTTGGCTCTCAGCCTTGGCCGTTCCCTAACTCACTCATGCTGGGGTTCACGGCAAACTATGTCAGCGGCGAGATCGTGCCTGAGCCAGCCGAAATCGCAGATGCAGCGTGGTTTACGAAGCGAAATCTACCCGATATTCCGTCAAAGCCCAGCATTGCAAGGCAGATGATTGACTGGTTTGTTGCCCAAGATTTATAACTGAATCTATGCCCGATCTCTATCTTGAACTACTTGACAATTTGATATAAACCAATTACTTGCAGAGAGAAACGCCTAGTCACGGATCGAGGCATCGCATCAAGAAATGCTTCAAGAAGCATCCTTAAACCCAGCACTATCGGGGTATCATGAAATTTAGACCCGCCATATACGATTGCCCCCCGCCTAAAATCGACAAGTCGGAAACCAAATTCGTCTAAGATATTCTCCCATTCGCTAACCGCCTTACAAGATATGTGTCCATATACTGGAACCTTTTTATTGTTGACAATACATATCTCTGGATTATTTCTTTCTTCTTCGATTCTCTTGATTAATTTTTGACGATGACTAGACAACCAATACGGTTTTTGAAATACATTAGGCTCATTAGGCGTCGTGAAGAACAAATAGCCATTAGACTTTAACACTCGTCTTATTTCAGATAGAAAACTTTCTGGGCTAGGCATGTGTTCAATGACTTCGGAGCAATAGATGATATCAACAGAGTTATTATTTAATGGAATTGGCCCTGCAATATTTGACTCCATGAAATCTACATTGCCTGCATTATTGTAGCCTTTTCTTACCTTGCAAAGATTTAGATGTCTTGGATGTCCTTCCATACCCAAGTATTTATAGTTGAGAGATTCTTCTTCAAAAATACTTCTAATCAGAAATATATCATAACCAAGACCACAACCGATATCAACTAAAATTTTTGATTCTTCTCCTTCTGTAGAGCGAGGTAAAACACCCAGATTTTTTTTGTTAAATCTTCTATCATTCGAAGTTTTCTATACCAGAAATAAGAAGGTGAAGGTGTAAGGCGATATTGAAGATCATGCTCTTCTCCAAATGCAAATTCTCGTTTAAACCCTGTAATATCTTTTTCACTTAGACGACCTATCTCAAAACTAGAGTCTTTAGGATTTACAGCGTTCATAAGGGTTATACCTCTAGTATTCAATAGAAAATATAGCTTTAAATTTGCTTCTTTTGCAAATATAGCGGACTTCAGATCTATGGAGTACAAAATGAGACATGCCAGTTATAGCTTTCAGAGATTATACTGCTCTCTGTAATTATGAAATCCGCTATACCTAGAATGACGATAAGAATCACGCTTCGAATTGAGATGCGATAGTGTGAGACCTAAGCTTTTGTTGGTGACAGATATCTGTCCTACAGATTTATAGAACCCTGAACTGCGGACAGTTGATTGCCTAGTTTCTTGCTCAGGGTGAATAAAACTCTTCTATATCCTAATTGCCTGACACCTGAGTGCCTGACACAAGTAGGTCAAAGCTATCAAGGACAATAGTTCCAGAAGGAAGTGGCATTTGATATGCGACGCTAGATTTAACCAAAAATCAGCTTTGTCACCATATCAAACACCACCATTGTGTATGGCCAACTGTTCTGCTTTCTTCGTCAATAGAGTCGTTATCGCGATCTGCGTCATCTGATAGCCCTTGCATGGATGGTGAGCGCCCTCATTTGTAGTGGTCAACTCAGTCTTCCGGTCTGGGAAGCCTACGTTCCCAGTCGCGCCCAAAAAGCCCAAAGTGTCGAGCGCCGCTGGCAACGCTTTCTGTGCAATGGGCTGATCAATGTCAATAAACTCTATATCCCGTTGGTGATGCTAGCGCTCAGTGAGTGGAAGTCTGCTCGTTTGTATCTTGCCCTTGATACAACAATGCTGTGGAATCAATACTGCATGATTCATCTATCGGTGGTGTGCTGTGGCCGGGCGGTTCCGTTTTTATGGCTGGCACTAGAACATAAGAGTGCAATGGTTGCCTTCGAGACCTATCGACCTGTTTTGCGTCGGGCACGGTGGCTATTGCGAGAGCACCCGGATGTGATGGTGCTTGCAGACCGTGGATTTGCCAACCATCAATTGATGAGCTGGTTACAGAACAGCCGTTGGCATTACTGCCTTCGTATCCCTTGTGATGTTGTCCTTCACCGTCCGTGTCGATGTCCGACGGAAGTCCGTCGCCTGTGGCCGTGCAAAGGTGAAGCGGTCCTGTACCGCAATGTGGGTCTCTGGGATGATGGCATCTATCGCTGTAATCTTGTGCTGGCAAATATCAAAGGTGTCAAAGAACCGTAGGCCGTGATCACCGATGAACCTCCGAGTCTCAATACATTGTGGCAATACGCCTTGAGGTTCCGAGTCGAAGAATTATTCCTCGATAGTAGACCTGTTGGGAAATAAAATCATACAGGGCAAGGATTTCCTGATTTCTCTGTCATCTACATCTATGCTGCTTCTAGATAAAAGTTCCAGAGGCCCGTTGCCACCAACATCAAGTGGTCATCGAAATCAGTCACACGATTCCTATAAATGGACGTGACAGCGTTATATCGCTTAATGCCTGCATGAGCATGCTCGCATTTAACTCGTTGAGCACTAAAGTCTCGATTCTCCTGTTTGTGTTGTTCGCTCAATTCTTGACCTCTTGGCTTTTTATGGGGCAGGTGAATGTTCTCATACTCGTTCTGCAGTCCCTGAAAACCTAAATCGCCTTCTATGGGCACCTCCTCTGGGATATTCTCCACGATAGGTTCCTCGGCCAATTGACGTTTATCATGCACGCTGCCAGGTTTCGCTTTGCTCAGAAGAATGACTCGCTTTTTACGAGTACTCCCTGTTATGTGTTTACGAGTATGCCGTTTCTTCTTGCCAGAGTAATGGGCTTTCTGTGTGTCTGAGTCTTTGGGGCGTTGGACCGGTCGTTCAGTCCCATCTAAAATCACTTCTGTGACATCGGGAAAGCGGTCGAGAAACTCTTCGATGCTCCGCAGCTTGCGCTCTGGCAGGGCTTGTTTTTCTCCCAAGGCTGTCTCTAAAATTGGCAGCAGCCGATGGACCCAATCATGGGCACAAGAGCGGTCAAAGTTAAACAAGACACTCAGTAAATCGAAGGTGGGATAGCATTTGCAGTACAGCAAAATGTAAAGCAATTTCTCCGCCATGGTTCTCAAGGTCGCCTTGCGTCCTGCTCCGGGGGCACGTTGACGTTCCCCTGATGGCTTTACTAGACTGTGCTGGTAAGCGGCGGCAAAGCTGGGTAACAGTTCCTCGAATGCTTTGCGGTTCAGTCCAGTGATGGCTCGTGTCAGGCGGTCTTGGTTGAGAATCCGTTCGTGATTCAGCATGGGTAGGTCACTATGAGACTTCTTGCTATTATCCACTATTTACCAACAGGTCTA
>JBHJNL010000134.1:0-7190 GCA_050330855.1 Thermosynechococcaceae cyanobacterium
ACAACCCCAGCTTCAACATAGGTGGGGTCGCTATGAGAGGTCACCTTAAGGGTTTCAATACAGCCCCCCTGATCCACCGCCACATCCACAATCACAGAACCCGATCGCATTGCTTCCACGAGTTGACGAGACACCAGCATCGGCGGCTTTTTCCCCGGTACTAGCACGGCTCCTATGACCAGATCTGCTGTGGGTACTGCCTCTGCAATCGATTGCGAGGTGCTGTAGAGTAGTTCAACCCGTGAACCAAACAGGGTTTCTAGGTAGGCCAATCGCTCCACGTTAATGTCAAGGATGGTCACCTGTGAACCCATGCCAACGGCGATTCGAGCTGCTTCTGTGCCGACGACACCGCCTCCTAAAATCACGACCTTCCCCGGCTTGACGCCAGGAATACCGCTAAGCAGAACGCCCCGCCCGCCCTGCTGTCGTTCGAGGAAGTGGGCACCAAATTGAATGGAGAGTCGACCGGCAATGACGCTCATGGGGCTAAGTAACGGGAAGGTGTTGTTGAGTTCGACCGATTCGTATGCGATCGCAACTCCCCCTGCTGTCATGAGGGCTTCCGTCAACGCTCGATTGGCGGCCAAATGGAGATAGGTAAACAAAATCTGGCCCGAGTGCAGAAAGCCGTATTCCGCCGCGAGAGGTTCCTTCACCTTCACCACCAGTTCACGGCCCCAGGCCTCTGCTGCTGTGGCAACCTTGGCCCCTGCTGCCAGATAGTCTTGATCCTCAAACCCAGAGCCGCACCCCGCATCAGCTTCGACAAAGACTTGATGCCCTGCTTCTTGGAGCACTCGAACACTACTGGGGGTTAAACCCACCCGATATTCCTGGTCTTTAATTTCTTTCGGAACACCAATTTCCATTGCCTTGACTCCAATAGGGTCTTGATTGAGAGCATCAGGGGGTTGCGCCCCATTGTATGCTCTCTGTCGATATTAGGCGGATGCCCCCAAGGGAGAAGCTTGTTTCAATACATCCAGCCGTGAGCACTCCCAATCGTCAATGTGGGAGCAAATTAACCCTGCATCATTGAGCTGTAGTTCACTGCGGCCTGAAATCGCCATCTTGGGTTTCCATGGAAACGGGGCTTGCCACCGCAGGGTCCAGCGGGTTGTGATCTTGTTGCCCTGCTGCTCAATCTCGTGGACTTCCATAGAGGTATCGATAAACCAGCGTTGCATGAACCGGATCATCTTTTGGTAGCGCTGCACCCCTCGAAACTGGTTGAGGGGATCTTGAAAATAAACATCCTCAGCGTATAAGTCATAGCTTTGCTGCTCCGGGAATTTAGCATAGTCTTGCTTGAGGGTATCCATAATGCTCATTAGGCGCTCTCCTTGACTGCCTTTGACTGCATCACTAGGGCTGGTGACTCAGGTTGGGGGTGCTTTGCGATCGCAACAATGCCTCTAGCTGCTGTCCCCGTTGCTGTACTAGATCGACTGGCTTGGGATGGGTCTGCATCAAGACGAACCCTCGCAGAGATCTCCTCTGTAACTGGCTTTAGTGTAACGCAGCAAAACAGCTCTAGCTCAAGGTTCGCGAGTGATTTAGGTGGGCTTCAGCACAGCAATAATTGGTCGATGATCAGAGCCATTGGCGCGGCCGGACCAGGCATCTATTCCTTTAAAGCCCCGCACCTCGACATGATCAATGGGCAATTTTGCCAAGATCAACGGCCACACAGGCCGGAAACTCCACGTTGCCCAGATCCAGTGCCCCTTTGTCGCGCTAGAGACTTGAGCGGCTTGCTCAAAGTCATGAAAGTAAGGCGACCAAGGCGACATATTGAAGTCTCCCATCACAATGACTCGGCCCTGGAGTTCACGAAGATAGGGGGCTAACCGTTCAAATTGCTGATTACGAACCGCAAAGGAAGATCGCGTTAGGGGAATCGGCGGGTGAAAACCAATGACCGTGAAGATTTCTGTATCTGCTTGAATTCGAGCGACCAAACTAAAGTTTTTGCCGTGATCGGAGACGTTCGTGTATTCGGGTGTCACAGACAAAAGTGGGTAGCGACTAAAGAATGCATTTGCACCTACAGAAGAACGCGCACTGTAGGGGTAATCGAGGCGACGTTGCAGTTCACCCATCGCCGTTTTCCCGATTTCGGTCAAAAAGAGAATATCAGGATCTTCTTGTTGAATGGATTGCTCAATTGCCTGATAGTCACGGTTGTAAGCCCAAATGTTATAAGACATCACCCGCAATCCTGCCGAGTGGGAGCCGAAGGACGGTAGACCGAGCCAACCCACCACCGGAGCTGCGGTGATCACCACCAAGAGGGCTGCGAGTCCTAGCCCCAAATAGTGTTGACGGAGCTGAGGCTTCCATAGCCGCAAAATTAAGCCTAAGCCAGGAATCACAAGGAAATAGGGCCAAAGCTCCATCCCGATGGTCCAGGGGAATTGATGGTTCAGTGCGGTCCAGTGGCTAAAGAGCCAGAGACCTAAACTGAGAAGAAGTATTGCAAACGCCACAGTTCAAGACACCAATGGGAAGGGCACTACAATCAACCAGCTAAAAATAATAAACTCCAATTTCATTGCTCTGCTTGAGAATATTTTTCCAACCACTGCGCCAACTGATCCTCAGAGAGTTCTCCTGCCGCCAGTGCCTGCATCATTAAAACGACCTCTAGCTCCGACGCATTGATAGCCCACCTATTTACCTTGAGAAAGGCATACATCACCTGAAACGCTGTACGCTTATTGCCATCGATAAACGGATGATTTTTGGCAATCCCAAAACCATAGGCCGCCGCAAGTTGATATATATCGGCCGCTTCATACCCATATCGATTCTGGGCACGGGCCAGCGCACTAGCCAACAAGCCCTCATCCCGTAACCCATAAGCCCCACCGTGGGTCGCAATTTGGTCAGTATGAATCATCTGGACCATAACTGCAGTAATCCAAATGGGGTCAGCCATCCGCTAGCTCTCTCATGGCATTGCGGTACTGTGATGCCCCCTGTTTGTAAGCTGCCATCACCTGCTCAAACTCTGGATCGTAGGCCATCAACTTAATGCCATCCTCCATCACCACTACCGTTAGTGCGTCCCCTTCCTTTAGATTGAATTTATCCAAAATTTCTTTAGGAAACGTAGTACCAACAGAGTTACCGACTTTTCGCAATTTAACTTGCATCGCTTCACTCACTGCTTATGTAATTACTATTGTAGTTACATAAACCCATGCTTTAGCGAGATTTATTTCTATCTCAAGCTTCATCCAGA
Source organism: Thermosynechococcaceae cyanobacterium (assembly GCA_050330855.1). GTDB lineage: Bacteria > Cyanobacteriota > Cyanobacteriia > Thermosynechococcales > Thermosynechococcaceae > RCC1774. The sequence continues at coordinate 3,251 of JBHJNL010000134.1, forward strand.
GACTGAAGACTGGCAAGCGGTCGTTATTTTTCCTAGTCGCGATATGGAGTCTCAAAAATGGAACCTTTACCGGGCTAATCTCAACTCTGGCCAGATTTAGCGCATCTACCTATCTGGACGACTTCAGCGATAAACCGACAGGCCAAACGAAGTCGAGGCAATCAACTACAGCATAAATTCCTGAGCAGGAGGGCCGCAGATAACGGTTGTCGAACGGCACGTTTTGCCAGTTCCTCCATTCCATGAGTCTTCGGGTTCTCAGAACTATCGCCGTACTTTAAGAATGCCCAAAGCTCCAATCACGAAGGTTTTTTAGGGTTTTAATCCTGTAGCAATCGGTGCTGTTTCTGGGGTTGAACTAAGCCACACAAACGATTCAAAACAGGTTATGATTCTAGGTAGTACAAACGTACTTTTGTCTTCTTTTGTCCTCACTGATGAATTGGTGGCGTACCATGCAAACTCAAAACCGCCTTCCCGCCTTTGAGCAAACGCCTCAGCTCGAAACCCTAATCACTGAACAGCTATCGCAACTCCAATCCCTGAGTCAAGAGGTGAGATCGCTCCAGCAGCAGCTCAGCACGGTGCAAGCCGCCGTTTGGCAGCAGCCTACCTTGGGCTTCAGTGACGGTAGAGATTACATCATTATTGAGCGAGATAAAAATATTCTTTGGCATCGATTCGAGAATGATGAACCGGTTCCCATCAAATCCAAGATTCTCAAGGGCTACATCAAGCGGGTGGCCTTCGTGGATAAAGAATATCCCAAGCTCCATGTTTTTATTGAAGGCGATCGCGAATACGTTCTCGTCACTGGCTTTGAAACCTATTTTGCGCGGGAGCTACTGGCCGCCATTGGCACCATGAAGTCTGAAGATTTGGCCTACCCAGTGATCATTAAGCCCGATACTGGCAACGATGATAGTAAAAGTAAGCACAGACCCGTGTTCTGCAACGTGATCCATCGTGGGCGTACCGTGAAGCCCGGAGCCTTGCGAGATCAGGATATTCACCAGTTGCTGAAGCGAGCGGAGGCAATTTTGAAGCAGGGTGCAGTGCCTGAACTGGGCGATCTCACCTCCAAAAGCAACGTGACTCAGTTCCTAGCGCCGGTTCAGCCATCCCCGCTATCCCCTGAGCTACCGCAGATGCCCTCTGCGGCCCCAGTCGTGCCGACTCCAGCAAAGCCTGCGGTAACTTCAACACAAAGCGCAGTGGATTGGATTAAGGTCTGCCAAGATCTGAACATTACGAAGCAGCAATTGATGGCGGTGGCCCGTAGCCTGAAGTTGCCCCACGGAAAACTCGATCGCGCTCAATCAGCTCAGCTATATCAGACCGTTTATGAACGGTATGGTGAAGCGGCAGGGTAATTGGCGAGGCTTTGATGTTCAGCTCTAGCAAGCGTGCTTTGTTATGAACTGAGGGACTGCAGCATTTGGGGGGTTAGCGCTTCGACGTTTTTGAGAATTGCGATCGCACCCACCTCCTCCAGCTTGGCTGCATACTCTGGCTGATCCTGAGCATGGGGTGGCAGTACCCCGACGCCGATCCAGTGGATATCGGGGTATTGCGATCGCGCATTGATCGCCGTTTGAATATCTGCCACCGTATCGCCTACATAGACCACCGTCAGCGGTCGACGCTGCCCAGTTTCTAACAGATTGACCGTTGCCATCAGCCCCACCGGATCCGGCTTCCCTGGTGCATCCTCCATAGCCACCAGCACTGGAGCCTGTAGCCCTATACGACGCTCTAAAACATATTGAGCAGACCCCCGCGTTGCCCCACTAAAAAAGCCCCAGGCGATGTCGGCTTGGGTCAGCGTTTCTAGATATGCAGCCGTCATCAACAGCGGCTCTTCTTGAATGTAACCAGAGAAATTCTCACCCCGATAGCGCCCCTGAAAAAAATCAACCAGAGCGTCATAGTCCAGCGTTGGCAGTTCTAGACCCTGCTGTTTATAAAAGCGATACACCAGCTCTTCAGAGGCTTGCCAGTCATTGTTCCAGCAGCCCTCTGACTTCAATGCATCAATATCAGCCATCGCGGGGCGATATTGGCCTTCGGTAAATTGCTCCACTGTATCGGCCAGCGCTCGGCGGTAAGATCCGGCGACATCGCGGACAACGCCATCAATATCAAAAATGACCTGCAGGCATCGCTGAGCTTGGGATTGGGGCTGTTGCATCTTGAAAAGCGATAACGTCTCGCCATCATGCTACATCACCATCGTTTTCTTATGACCAGCGCCCCCTGAATGCGATAAAATGGTTTTCGTTCTATACGCAGTCTTATTTTTTGGAGGTTTGATTGGCCAAGTTTATTCTCAAAGCACTCTGGCTTGATGACAACGTTGCTCTTGCCGTCGATCAGGTTGTAGGCAATGGCAGCAGCCCATTAACGTCTTATTTCTTCTGGCCCCGCGCTGATGCCTGGGAAGAACTCAAAACCGAGATGGAAAAGAAGAGCTGGATTAACGAAACCGATAGAGTCGAGTTGTTGAACCAAGCAACAGAGGTAATCAACTACTGGCAAGAAGAAGGTCGGCGACGTCCCCTCGAAGAAGCTCAGGGCCGGTTTCCTGATGTTTTGTTCACGGGTACGACCTAGACTGGGCTGCTGCACGTTAATCTTTTGCAGCATTGTTTCTTTCTAATTGCAGCTCGATTTATCTGCAAAATATTGAGCTACGGTTTTAGTGAATCCATAAAAGCTACAATTTTGGCAGGCTCTGAAAAGCCCTGTGATACTCATCTGCTGATCGACTGAGTTTATGGGTTCCCAAGCTGTTTGGTATTTTGACCGTCACAACAAAGGGAGGGGCACTTGAATGCTCCTCCCTTTGTTAATCAAGATTGAATGCGGACGGATGAGGGTTACTCTTCGTCGTCATCGTCATCTTTAACAGGGTAGTAAAACCCTTCAGCGCGTCCGCTCAGAATGGATTTTCCTGTGGAGAGCGCTCGCTGGGCGGCAAGGTTTGCCTTGCGATTCCAGTGTGCCCTACGGGAATCACGCTTGGAGTTAGATGTTTTCTTCTTGGGGACAGCCATGGGTCTGCGCGCACATAGATTTGTAAGTCTATTATTGTAGCATTCTAAAGAAAGCTATCCAAGCTTTTGTCGATACTGAGCAAGTTTGCTGAGATCAATGCTGGAGGCGATGTGACAACGCCAATGCCCCGTCTCAAGAGCAACGCAAAGCCCTGAAATCAGAGCAAAGCCTCAGGGCATTAAGCGTCTTCAATTTTGAGCGATACAATCTTGTCGCCTTGAACAATCGCATTGACGATATCCATATCTTGAGTTTGTCCAAAGGTCGTGTGAACCCCATCAAGGTGAGGCTGAGGCGCATGGCAGATAAAAAATTGGCTCCCGCCGGTATTTTTGCCTGCGTGGGCCATCGATAGCGTGCCAGCCTGATGCTTATTATCGTTGATCTCACAATTGATTTTGTAGCCCGGACCGCCTGTACCTGTGCCTTGGGGGCAGCCTCCTTGAACCATAAAGTTAGGGATGACGCGATGAAAGCTGAGGCCGTCATAAAAGCCTTTTTTGGCAAGATCGACAAAATTCTTGACGGTGTTGGGGGCATCTTGATCGAAGAGATCTAGATTGATAGTGCCCTTGTTCGTTTCCATAATGGCGCGAGTCATTGAGATACCTCTTTGTGTGTTCTACACCCCACGCTAGCGAACTTTGGCAAATTCCCCAAGACCATGTTGTCACTTTCTGATCTCTGGGGATGTTTGAGTCAGCTCTATTAGCCCTCTTGGGCTGAGGCAAAGATGCGATCGCAAATGGCAGACTCAGAAGCCTAGACCGACATTCCGCAGGTTCGCCTCAGCCCTAACCAATTTCCGTCATCCTGGCCTATTGAGGAATATTTTCTCGGCGGCAAATAGAAACTTATCTCAATAAGGCTCAAAAAATGAAAT
>JBHJNL010000135.1:0-25079 GCA_050330855.1 Thermosynechococcaceae cyanobacterium
ACGACTTCCAGTGATTTGGTAATTGCCAGCCACTGGATCGTTCCAATCCTCTCCAGGCCCGAAGGCCCGGAGCTACAGGTCGGGTTAGCAACCAGGTTGGACAAGTTTTCAGGTTCCAATCCTCTCCAGGCCCGAAGGCCCGGAGCTACGATAGCCGAGGATGGAAGCTGGGGACCGCGTACAGCGTTCCAATCCTCTCCAGGCCCGAAGGCCCGGAGCTACAACCGCAGCTTCAGCCGCAATTTGCGCTAGAGCCTGTTCCAATCCTCTCCAGGCCCGAAGGCCCGGAGCTACCTGGTGAGGCTCTGGTGCTAACGGGTGGCGCTGTAGGTTCCAATCCTCTCCAGGCCCGAAGGCCCGGAGCTACGAGGCATCTAGATCCTCCCATCTGTGATCTCTGGTTCCAATCCTCTCCAGGCCCGAAGGCCCGGAGCTACGATTTTTCTTGGCCGAGCGAGATAACCGCTGCGAAGTTCCAATCCTCTCCAGGCCCGAAGGCCCGGAGCTACGAGCGATCGCATTCGGCATATTCGGCAACTAACGTTCCAATCCTCTCCAGGCCCGAAGGCCCGGAGCTACTTCACCGCAGACCTCCATGTCTTCTCCTTCAAGAAGTTCCAATCCTCTCCAGGCCCGAAGGCCCGGAGCTACATCTCAATGGAGCTGATCAGGCCATTCCACTGATCGTTCCAATCCTCTCCAGGCCCGAAGGCCCGGAGCTACAAGGGACCAGTTGCAAAGATTGCGAAAAACGTTGCGTTCCAATCCTCTCCAGGCCCGAAGGCCCGGAGCTACAGCATTCCTGGCTGGTATGACGAGGATTGACCGCTAGTTCCAATCCTCTCCAGGCCCGAAGGCCCGGAGCTACACCTTATGCCCCAGGATGATCTTTGCCCATCCGTTTGTTCCAATCCTCTCCAGGCCCGAAGGCCCGGAGCTACGAGACGGCAAAACAGAGCAGGAGGGAGCAAATGAGTTCCAATCCTCTCCAGGCCCGAAGGCCCGGAGCTACTCAATAGTGCCCTCAATCACCGCCCCGATCGCCTGGTTCCAATCCTCTCCAGGCCCGAAGGCCCGGAGCTACTTGCTGCTCTAAGGCAGTAGTGACTTACTGTGCCGGTTCCAATCCTCTCCAGGCCCGAAGGCCCGGAGCTACGTTCCAGTCCCTCAATACTTCCGCAAGTCACAGAAGTTCCAATCCTCTCCAGGCCCGAAGGCCCGGAGCTACCTCGATCATAGCAAACCCTTGCCAGATAAGGAATATAGGCCACAGCCCCGCGAACCTTGTCTAATTAACCAAAATTTAGCCATAGCTTCTTTGTTGAAATCACTCCAAACCCTTATCCAGAAAGCCATTGCGAACCTCTCAGTGTTTTACCTATTGCTTTAGGTTCGCGGCACTACAAAATTAACGGCTCATCAAAATCAATATAGCGATCGATGCCATAGGCTTCAACCGCCTTCTCCCTGGGCGAAAGTAGCTTATAAAACCGGAGATTATCTAGTTTTTTATTGATAATGCCCACAAGCTGCGCCCGTAAAGCCTCATACTGCGCCTCATCAACTTGACACTCAAAGACCGAATACTGCACCCGCTGCCCAAAGTTTTTACAAACGATCGCAACTTTACGTAGCCGCCGCCGCCCTTCCTTGGTTTCAGTATTCACATCGTAGGTCACCAAAATATTCATTCTCTATCCTTTCAGGGCTAGCGCAAAATAAAGGGTTGATAACAGGGCAGATCACCCCGCAAGTGCCTTGCCAACAATCTTGCCTGCACATGGGGGATCAAACCATAGGGCACCTTCGACCCTGTAATCGGATGCTGAACTTCTTCTTGCTTTCGTTTTTGGTAGGCCATCAATAGAGTCTTGCGCCCCTCTTCGGTGAGGTAAATTGCACCCCCCGGCCTCTCGACAAAATCGTCAGGCTGCAACTGACCCCGATTGATCAACGTCAATACCAACCGATCAGCTAAAAGCGATCGCAACTCTTCCATCAAATCCAACGCCAGCGCCGGCCGCCCCGGCCTCAGGGCATGGAGAAACCCCAACTGCGGATCTAACCCCACCCCCTCACAGGCCGCCACACACTCATTCACCAATAGCGTATAGACAAACGACAGCAGCGCATTAATCGGGTCTTTAGGAGGGCGACGCGATCGCACCGTAAATTCAAAGGCCTCTCGATTCGTCCGCACCATAGACGTAAACGCCGAAAAATAAGCCTTGGCCGCAAATCCTTCAATGCCGCGTAACTTGTCTAGATCAACGGCATTTTCAGCATTCCGAATCGAGTCTACATGGACCTGGGCCGCAGCTTTTAGAGACTTGCGATCGCCATCATCCTTCGCTTCTCGTGCCGCTCTCATCAATACATTGCGAGTATTTTGCAGCTTGCCGGCAATGGCATATCGGGCAAAGTTCAAGGTCATCTCTGGGCAGTCTAGGGCCGCATGTTGCGCCCTGCGGAGCAAAATATTACCCGTCGTTGATCCGGCTAGCCTTGCCTTGAATCGCCCATATTGAGAAAGCCACACCAGATTGCGACCATCTGCCGCGCAGCGATGAATTAAGAACGGGCTGACTAAAATATTGCCAAAGGCCACGATGCCCCCCAAATGATGCAGCGGCACCTGAAACTGAGTCTGCCGCTCGACCTCTAGCTTGAGCGTGTCGTGATCGAGGTGCAGATAGGTGCCCTGAGTTTGCACATAGAGCGTATTGAGAATTTGCTTCATGCCTCTTCTTCTTCAATGTCTTTTTCAATGGCAAAGGGATTGTGATTAGCGCTCTGGAACGCCTTGATGGCATAGGGCATACAGGCATCAATGAGCGAACAGTCTGGGCAGCGCTGATCGGCAACGGGGGGCGGCAGTATTGGGTTGGCTAGGAGCGATCGCACCCCTTCGATGGCTTTTTGAGTTTGCGATCTTAGCCCCTCATCAAACAAAACCTCTCGCCGTCGTCGTGACGCATGGTGAAAAACCGCGCCTTTGGGAACCTTGCGATTGAGCATCTCTTCTAAACAAAGCGCCTGGGCACAGAGCTGAATGCTGTCAGCAGCTCGAACTTTGCGAGAACCCGCTTTATATTCCACTGGATAGGGGGTGCCATCTTCTAAAAATTCCACCACATCCCCAATTCCTGTCAGTCCCAGTTGGTGTGACCACAGCGGCATCGCCCTTTCGACTCGAACGCCTTCAATTAGCTCGTCACCTGGGGTATTAACGGTTTCATGAACCCGCAGACCCCGCAGCGTATATAGATTCTCATCCCACACTTTCTCAACATGAATAAGAGCGCATTGGCGCGGACAGTAAGCATGGTGCTGTAGAGCGCTAATCAAGACAAGAACTTCGTCGTCAGCCATCGTTGTTCGCAACGCTTAAAGTAGAGCGATAAATTTATCCTGGGCAAGTTCTGCATCACGCAAGATTTTCAGTAACAAGCCCTTGCCAATCACCTTTCCGGCATGAATAGGTACAGTAACTACTCTGCCGTCGGGATGCTTCAGGCGAACGTGGCTTCCTTTCTGACGGATCCTCTGAAAGCCAGTTTTTTCGAGCGCGCTAATAACTTTGGTTCCTTTAACAGCCGGTAGCTTTGGCATCAGATAGAAACTTTCTGGATGCCGACGAACTCAGATTGTGATGAGGTCGGCTGTTCTTCTAAGCACAGCTCAATCACTTCTTTGATATTTGTCATGAGTTCATCAATCGTTTCGCCTTGGCTATAGCAAGCCTTTAGTTGGGGCACTTCACCCACATATAAGCCATCTTCATCCTGCTCAATCACAACATAGTAATCCTGCTTTGAAAGAGTTTGATTCGCCATAAATTTGAACTCCAGTTCACGAAACGTTTTGGTTTAACTCAACTGTAAATTCCTGCATTCCGTCTTGAGTCGCTTTCTCATACGCCAGAGTCAAGAAAGCGAGACACAATTTCTTCAATGGCTGGCGAAAGAGCCTGGAGGACAGGGGAAATAATCACGACAATTCCCGCTGTAACAATAATCGTTCGAGAGGTTTGTCCAAAGTCTCGATTCATCTGAAAGAAACGCTCATCCCACCGTCTTACCTCTTCTTCGAGTCTCTGATTGGTATCGTCAAGTCGTTGATTGGTGGCGCGCACCTCAGTCACTAGAGTTTGGACTGCAGTGGTCAAGTTTTCTAAGGTCGCCTCAATTCGATCCAGGCGATCGGGCTGGTTGGTGGTCATGTGTTTAGACTCATATTGGTTCAATTCTAGCGGGTCCATGATTGCGAAAGGAAACCATCAGGACACCAGTTATCACTTCAGCCTTCTACCAAGCGAGTTAGATGGATATTGGGAGGCAGTTCATCACCTAAAACAGCCACTTCATAATCACTAAACTTGCGCGGGATACAGTCTTCTTCTTTTAATTTGACCTGAATTCGTTCAAACAATTTGTGAGCAGGGGCATTCCCCAGCTTAGATTCATGACTGAATACGTACAGACCACGGGGGGCCATTAGGCCGCGACTGGCAGAGCGATCGAAGTCCCACATTTTGACCAACGCTTGCCAGAACAGCTCTAGATCTGCTTGAGTCACACCTGTTTGATCGGCAAGGCAGGGTGAATAAAAGCCATGCGTCAAATACAGCCCGTAGGGGATCAGCGTTTTTCGACCGATGGTTTGTAGCTTTTCTCGGTCTTTAGGGTCAGTGACAGCCACCCGCGTTACAGCCAAATCTTGGGGCTGCACGGGATCAAAGGATCTGCCGAAGGTTAACTGAACTGGCCCTCGCACTTGTCCTGCATTGAGGCCCGTGCTCATCACAGCTCCAAACATACGCACGTCAAAGAACTCCTGGCACATCCACTTCTGCGCCTTTTTGACGTTATCAATGCTCTTATTCGGTTTGCCTGCTTTTTTCGTCAGGCTCTCAATAAATTTTTTCAGCTTTTTGTGGGTGGCGATCGCTTCAATATTACTGAGTTCTTCTTTCAGCTCCTCTGGCGTTAATTCACCGCTGTAGGTCAGCGTTGTCACTGCATCCTCTGCGTTATCTTCTTCGGCATCTGTAAAGGCGAATGCAGCGGGTAGGTGATCATGCATCTCTCGGAGTGCTGCGACCACTTCGCCATCAGTGACTGGCTCTGATGCAGGTTTCGCGGTCGCCATATTTTGTTCGGTGTAGGCGCGTCGGATCTGATCATTCAGAACGCCGTGATGCTCGATAAAGATTTTTAGTCTTGCCGCGTCTGCTTCACTGGCTTCATATTCAGCATAGGTGGCGACATAGTTGCGAATCTTACGCTTCAGGCAAACATCGGTGACTAGACCATGAGAAGTCTCGGGATCGGTGCGGGGTAAATTACCGCCATCAGGGTCGCCATTGGGATTGCCGTCTAGTACGTCAAACAATAGGGCGAAATCGTGGCGATAGTTTGGGTTAAGGTGGGCGGTCATGGCAATGTTACTCCTAAGATAAAAACGGTTGTAGATTTAGCTTTTGGCGGCAGCGGCAGCTTTAGATGCAGCTCGTTGATGCGCCCGTTGATGGTAATAACCCAGCGAGAATAGTCCCTGCTGCTGCATATTGAGGGTTTTAGGGAAAGTGGGCAGGTCGGCCACGATGGTCTCAATGCGTTCATCAATGGCAAAAAAGGTACCCGTTCTACTTTTGCGAAGCTTCGATAAATGGGCTTGTCGGTTCCGCATTAAGGCTGGAAATGCGGTTGCTGGGGTACTGGAGGCGGCTCCGTAGTAGCGATCGCACAGCGAAGCATTCACCTTACCGATCGCAGCCCTTTGCAACGATTCCAGTTCAGCTAGCAGACGCCCACACTGATAGGCTTGCAAGTCTTTCCCGGTTAGATCGGGTTTCTCATTGAGTTTGTCCATATTTGCCATTGAGTCTTCTCCTTTTTGCGTGCTGAGAACCAGCTTGATTAGGGCGGCTCTGGGGTAGGTAATCTGTCGCTCAGCCCGATTCCGGCGCACCAGTTTTGCTAACAGATCATTGGGCAATCGGCTGCCGCTTAGAGCAGTGCGAACTAAAGCAATGGGAACTGCAGGCAACATGTCTTTAGAGGCATCTAGAAATGCGCTGGCGGCGAGGGCATAGACGCCCAGTGGTTTTCCCTTTTCTCCGTAGGCATCGATAATTTTTTGATAGAGAAACCAGCGTCTTAAGTTGTCCCTCACCTCTGGCACCGTGGTTTCGAGCCAATCGCGCACCACCGCTCTAGCAATGCTGGCCGACAGGGCTAGGGCATAAAACTGATTGGCATCCGTTCCGTAAACTTGCTGACCAGAGAAAGGAGACTCCATCAGATTCTTGACCGCTTGAGGGTCGGGGCGATCCAGCATTGAAAATAGCGGATCTGCTTCTGGTTCACGGGTCCAGAATACGTAGGCTGTATTTCCTACTGACAGTCTTGAGTTCGAGCCAGCCAGTAAATGATTGAGCGCCTTCGTAAAGCGTTCCGCTGCATCGCGGGAGATTGGTGAGGTAAGGGAGTTCTGCAACCCATAGGAGGTAAAGGCTTTAGCGTTGGCAGACACCAGAGCGGTTCCCGACGGTTGCCCCCCGTAGAGACCTTTAACTAAGAACGGGAGGCGCTGCTCGACAATGGTTTCTTCACCTGTGACCAGACAGGTCATGATTGGATTTTGGCTATTGTCTCCATCATTTTCCCCGCGACTGGTGTACTTGGCCCAAAATTGTTCTATTGCATGGAACCCTTCATCGGCGTGGGCTGGAATTTTGCCACCCACCCGAAAGGTAATGGTTTCACTGGGGTCAAACTGCTTGCTCTCTAAGAGTTGCGTGAACTTTTCCTGCGCGATTTCTAAATCAGAGGAGTTGTAGAAAGTTGCGATCGCATCCATCACCACCTCCCCTGTCTCTTCCGCACAGGTCTGCACCAAAGCCTTAAATTGCCCGTGACAATCTGCCAGCCGATCTGGTTTTGTTGTCGGCCGACCAATCCCCAGCACATACTCTGCCGAATCAACCAGTAGCTTGGGCTTAACGCCAACGGTGCGCCCCACATCAGGAGCCACAATATTGTGTCCCTTCTTGGTCTGTTTAGTGTCTCCCTTCCAGCAAATGCAATCTTCCAATGCGCCTTCTGACGTTAGACTAATCAGCCATCCCACCGTGCGCTTGTTATACATGGCAGGTGGCAGTTCCATCTCGCGCTCATTGGGTGGCAGCGCCATCTGACGGTCTACATATTCCTTGAGCTTGGTCAGAATCATCGGCTCGGCACCCTCAAAACACCTTTATCTAAATAGGCAGGGAAAAACTTAGGCTTAGCGCTGCCCTTTACGAGCTGTGCGCCATTCTGGTCGTGAGTAAGGTAGCTAAGATTAGCTCCATCCCCAGCAGTGAACTCCATATCTAGCAGCATCAACCCCAGCGAATCGCTTTTATTGATGCAGGTCTCACTGCCGTCGGGTTCTTCAAAAAAAGCACTGAACTCTCGCGTCCCTAGATAAGGCTGATGGTGACACTGGCCTTTGCTAACCCGCCGCCGAAACTGAGCGCGATACTTGGCGGGATGAGCGTGGGCATGGGGCTTGAGTACCATATCTGCTTTGATGATGTAGGCGACATCCTTGAGACCCAGGGTGTGGCGCTGGCTGCGGTCATCATCGGCAAAAAATCGATAGTCAGAGCTTTTGGCTGAACTCGGACTTTGCCAATTGTTAATCTCGTTTCTCAAAATCGAAAAATGACGAATCGGCTTGAGGACGTGGATCTCTCTGATCTGCCAGGTAAATTCAGGCTTCCAGAAAATCGCCTCTAGCACCCCTCTAGCGGCGCTGGGCGTCATCACCTCGTAACTGACCCGCTCTGCGCCAAATTCGGGCCGAGTGAAGCAGGCATAGGGGGCTTCAACTTTGACTGCCAGCAGAGAATTAATCATCAGCTTCTCCATATTCGCGATAGGTATTGCAGATTGGGGCACCAGAATCAGAGTAAGGATCGACCAAGCTCTCAAGCTCAGTTACTGTATCGGCGTGATCTGATAGGACCTGGCAAATCAAAACTTCTAAAGCTTCCATTTCCTGCCTCAAGTACTTCAGACGTTCCAGCAGCATTTGAGGGGTAGCCCAAGCCAGTCGCGTTTTAGTCATAGGGAAGCCTCAAGCAAAGCACAAGCTCTCACAAGTATAGCTTTTAAATAAGCATCTTATACTTATGAAGTTTAAAAGTGTCTTAATTTTTAAGCTAAGGACAGGATGAGTTGTGTCCACCCTGTCCCGATGTATTCAGAAGCATCTTATACTTTGTTCCAATCCTCATCCGGGTTGTGCAAATTCCCAGATGCATACATACATTTAACCTCAGCTTCCTAAAGATGCCTTAGCCTTCTGAGATGCGTGACGCCGGAACTGCCCAACACGACTAGGTGGACAATCTGGATCAGAAAGTGCCGCTTCCTCTATTTCTTCATCTGTCATTGCATCTACACGTTCCCAGTCAGTTTGACTCTCTAGAATCCTCTCAGAGCCATCCGCCAGAACCTGAATGACAGTACCGTCTTCGTGCAATTTAATTTTTACGGTAGTCTCTTCGCTCATTTTTTGTTGCCCTTCTTGCGGAAATAATTCGATACGTTTGGCCGCGAACGGTATAGACCACAAACAATACACCTAAAGAAGTAATACCAAGAACTAACCAGCGTTCCTCCTCAATCCACCGATCATCTAGCACTTCTATCCGCAGGGGATCATAGAAGACTTGAGCTGCTTCAGTAAAATCAACGCCATGCTTGTTGATGTTGTCCTGTCGTTTTTGGGTATCCCACTCAAAGTTCATGTAATGCGCTTTGCTATCGCTTCCATTCTATCAACTTCTCTAGAAGTCAATGCATGCCATGATAGTGATGAACCGCGACGTGACATAAATATCCAATACAGCACCTCAAATAATCAGATCTGCTGGGTCATAGGCGATCGCATCCCCACCAATCCCGATCCCTTTCAGGGGATGGTAACTACCGCCCCAGATAAACAGTCCTGGCGCAATCTCGTCACAGAAGTCTTTGGCTTTGCGAAACTCCTGGTCACGGAGGCTGACGGTATAGGGCTGAAGCGCACGATAATCACTAGCAAAGATTCCTCGTCTTTGAATTTGGCGGATCTGATCACTGACCTGATCGTCATATCGAATCACAACAGAAGTGGTCTCGTCTTTAATCAACCGAAATTCTTTAGAAACTGCTGGGAAATTAAGGCTGCGACGTAAAGCCTGAATCTCGTATTTATCGGTTCCCTGTTGATAGAGATGCTGAAAATATTCTGAAAAAATACTGGGATCATGCAAATCCAATTCCTCGCGCCTCAACAGTAAAGCCGTCTCATCCACCGCTGCTTTATATTCTCCGGGGGGAACTTTTCCCTCTTCCGGCTGAAAAATAACGACGCGACCTTGCTCTGATTTCCCCTCTCTATTGCAGCGACCTGCAGCCTGCACGATTCGATCGAGTGGTCCCAAGGCTCGATACACTGCCGGGAAATCGATATCGACTCCGGCTTCAACAACCTGGGTGGAGACCAATAGGCAAGGTTGTCCCTCTTTCAATCGAGTTCTCACTTCAGCTAATACTTCGCGCCGATGCTTGCCACAGAGCAGGGTCGAGAGATGAAAGATATCGTCCTCTGCTACAAACTCTGTATTGGTGGCAAATGTGTCTAAGACACTCAACGCATCTTTGCGAGTATTGAGAACAATTAATGCCTGCTGATGTTGATGAGAGATCGCATCTTCAGTTAACTGTTCCCAACTCCAACCCTGGAGCTGAATTTCATAGTTGACCCGCTGTAAGGTCTTGAAATGTTGTCGAGCCACGTCGGGACTGACAATATCTCGAATATCTTTGAACCCTTCAAGATAGGGGGTATTGCCCTCCAGGGCTGGCTGCGTCGCAGTACAGAGAACCACTGAAACATGGTAGCGATCGCACAATCCCTGCAACAAACTCACAATCGGCTTGAGTAAACCAATGGGTAACGTCTGCACCTCATCAAGAATAATGACGCTGTTGACGATGTTATGAAGTTTGCGACATTTGCTCGGTCGATTCGCAAACAGACTTTCAAAAAGCTGTACCGTCGTCGTCACAATCAACGGTGCATCCCAGTTTTGCGTTGCTAACCGAGCTTGGGCATACTGCTGCCGAGCGTCATCGTTGGTTTCATCTTTTTTATTTTCATAAAACTGATCTGTATTGGCCGCGCTGTGGTGTTCTAAGACCGCCGTATCACCGAAGATGCCTCGGTAGACTTTCACCGTCTGCTCAATAATGCTCGTGTAGGGTACAGCGACGATGATGCGATCGCATCCCCACTTCACAGCATGTTTCAATGCAAAGGCCAGTCCACTGCGCGTCTTGCCACCGCCCGTTGGAACCGCTAAGCGAAATACACCAGGGGTCAATTCTGCAGTACTGAGACAGGCATCATAAACCTCTGCTCGAATTTGATTCACGGGGGTAGCCGTTGCCCCAGTAGTTGCAAGCAGATCAGTTTGAGCTGCTTCTAACTTCGGCCATAGCTCCGCCACCGTCGCGGCTTGCTGCCGCTGAGCTGTTTGCTGAGGGTCGAAGTGCTCCTCTGTGTCGAGATAATCTGCATCTACTAGACAAGAGAACAACAGCCGGGTAAGCAGTTCATAGTCCAGTTTATAGTCATAGGCATCGTTGTATATATTCCGCAAAATGGTGTTGCAGGCATCTACTTCAGGACTAAACGCTCCAAGTGCCTGTTGTGCTTCTTGCAGAACAACCTGATAACGCTCTTCAAATTCAGGATCGACAAGCTGACTTTTCATGTGATTCATCTCTGGCAAGCCCGCATGATGACCGTAGATGATCGGGGCCAGTGGTGTTTGCTTCAGTAAATCCCAAGCCAGTCTTGCACCATAAATAGCGTGGGGTGAGCCTTTAAGCTTGCGATCGTCATTAGATTGAGAGGCGGCATGACATTGCTCTAAATAGCTTTGAAAATCTGGATTATATTTACCTAGGTCATGCCAGAGTCCTGTGTATTGCCCTAGAATAGCTGCCCCAAACTTATTCGCGGCGTTTTGAGTCCCAGCGCCTACCTCTTGCAGATGCTCCTTTAAGTCATGCCATTGATCCGAGCCATCGGGCGGTGTATGAGCGGCGAAAGTGGGTCTCATCGATTTTGTGGTGCGACAAAGGTATTCAGCATGGATGTCATCTTTTTCGCAAGGCTCCTGACTTGACGCCCCAAAGAACTAATTTTAGGTTTATTTGCAAGTTCTTAATATAATTAGAATTATCTTTACAACTTCAAATACAAAATTTCGGAGATCAGGGTTTGACTCAGGCACTCTCTAGAACTGACATTCAACGACCTACGCCTAAATATGCCACTCCCCTTAAGGCGATCGCACTTGGTGATAGCCTCATCTATGGCTTTGGCGATGTTGAAGGGGGCGGCTGGGTCGATCGACTGCGCCGCCAGTGGATGCAAGATGGTCCCATACTCTACAACTTGGGTGTGCGGGGTGATACCGTGCGGAATGTTTCTCAGCGATTAGAGAGTGAGTTCCGTCATCGGGGTGAGCTGCGCCATCAAGTACCCGATCACATTATTCTGTCCGTTGGCGTCAATGACTCCGCTCGGTTGGGTCGCCCCGATGGGCGCAATATGACGCCATTCCCAGAGTTTCAAGCGCGCTTAGCAGACCTATTAGATCGAGCGAATCAGCTTTGTCCGGTCACCTTTGTCGGCATGGTGCCCGTCAATGAAGCCAAGATGCCATTTTTAGACACTTTTTTCTTTAACCATGACGACCAGCATTTGTTCAATGAGGCAACTCGTCTCGCCTGCCAAGAACGTCAAATTCCCTTCTTAGATCTCTTTGATCTGTGGCAGCAGCGGGGTGAAGCCTGGTGTCAGCAACAAATGGGTGATGACGGCCTCCACCCTAATACCCACGGTTACCAAACCCTCCTTACAGATGTTCTCAACTGGCACCCCCTACAGGTCATTAGCTATTCGGCTTAGAATTTTGTAGTTTCTACTCTTACTCTGCAGGACGGCATAGACAATTCAGCCGTCTGCTTTCAGGCTCTAGAACAGGGCTATGATTGAGACGACCAGGGGACTCTAAACAGCAGCCCAGTGTGATCGATAACGGAGCAAAAGTATGGCAGTTTGCGACTATTTTCCTGGCTTAGAGAGTGTGCCAGCCGCTCGGTCTAGCATTGGCTTTGTTGACGGTCAGACCGGATGCCTTGAATATCGTGGCATCTCCATTACTGAACTGGCCCAGAAGAGCAACTTTTTAGAGACGGCCTACCTGCTGATTTGGGGTGAACTGCCGACCCAGAAAGAGTTTGATCTGTTTCAGCAAGAAATTATCCGCCATCGCCGTACCAAGTATCGAATTCGCGATGTCATGGAATGCTTCCCTGATAGTGGACACCCCATTGATGCGCTGCAGGCCTCGGTGGCGGCGCTGGGTTTATTTTACTCCCAGCGGCGGTTAGACGACCCAGATTATTTGCGCGAGAGTGTCGTTCGGCTGCTGGCGAAACTGCCGACAATGGTGGCGGCCTTTCGCCATCTGCGTAAAGGCAATGACCCCGTCAAACCTCGGGATGATTTAGGCCATGCCGCGAATTTTCTCTACATGATGAACGAGAAGGAACCCCATCCGCTGCAGGCTGAGGTGTTTGATACTTGTTTGTTGCTCCATGCTGAACATACGCTCAATGCTTCGACGTTTTCGGCGCGGGTCACCGGCTCGACGCTAACAGATCCCTATGCGATTGTGGCCTCAGCGGTGGGGACTTTGGGTGGTCCTTTGCACGGGGGAGCGAACGAGACAGTGATTCCGATGCTGACGGAAATTGGCACGGTTGAGAATGTTCGCCCTTATCTGGATCAAAAGCTGAAGCGGGGCGAAAAAATCATGGGCTTTGGGCACCGAGTATATCGAGTCAAAGACCCACGGGCCAAGATTTTGCAAGGGTTAGCCGAAAAATTGTTCGCAGAGTTTGGTTGCGATCGCTACTATGGCATTGCCCAAGAACTTGAAAGAGCGGTCGAAGAACGCCTGGGCGACCGTCAAATTCACGCCAATATTGAGTTCTATTCGGGTTTAATCTACCGGCAATTAGGCATTCCCACCGATCTATTTACGCCCATCTTTGCCACGACGCGGGTAGTGGGCTGGCTGGCTCACTGGAAAGAACAGCTTGAGACCAATCGCATCTATCGGCCCACTCAAATCTATATGGGTGACCATGACCAAGATTATGTGCCGGTGTGCGATCGCTAGCAACCAGCCTCGACAAAAGAGGATGCAATCCCCTTGCCTGTCAACATCTGATGACGAAGACATCGCTCAAGGCTTGAGCATAAAACAAATGTTTCCAGTCATGGGGTGGGAGATCACGGGGATAAGGTGTATAACAGAGTGGGTACTCACAGATAAGTATTTATCACTACGCTCAAATGCCACAAGCCTACGCGCCTCCCTCGACTCTAATCTCCAACGGATTTCGCGCCCTTGCAGACCCTCTGCGAGTCCATGTATTAGAGCTGCTTCGTCATCAAGAACTGTGCGTAGGTGAACTGTGTGAGTCTTTAGATACAAACCAGTCCAAGCTCTCCTTTCATCTGAAGGTACTCAAAGATGCAGAGCTGGTTCACACCCGTCATGAGGGCCGCTGGATTTATTACAGCCTTAACTTGCCTCAATTCGTTGTCCTTGAGCAATATTTAGCCGAATATCGACGTTTTGCCGAGATGCTGCCGTCTCACCTGTATCAAACCGCCGATAAGCACTAGAGGAGCTATTGATATGGCTGAATCAGCATCAGTGTTGAGACGTTATACTCCGAACGAGTTAAAAGTTTACTTTTGTCATGAGCATCAAACCCTTTAGCTGAGAGAGTTACAGCTCAATCCAAATGTTAAGTCCTTAGTCGTTGGCAGTATAATTTATATTTAGAGTGAACAACACCCGGAAGATTTTTTGCCGGGGTCTTTAGCTAAGATGAGCAGACTCTTCTGATTCATCTTATGTTGCGCCAACTGGAAAGACTGCTAGAAATAGATTGCTTAATCCGTTCTTCTGAGCGCTGCACTGCGGAGCGGCTGGCAGAACACTTAGAAAAAAGTGAGCGGACCATTCGCAATGATATTGCTTTTTTGCGAGATCGTTATGGTGCCCCAGTGGAGTACAGCCATAAAAGAGGTTGGTACTATACGGATGCTGATTGGCGGTTGCCGATCATTGCACTCGACAAAGGCGAACTCTTTGCGCTGACGTTGGGGGCGCGAATGCTGGAAGCCTATGCGGGTTCGACCTATGCAGCGGAGCTGCGATCCGCGATCGCACAGATTACCCGACGCTTACCCGAACAAACCTGGGTAGACTTGCAGCAATTAGCCGACGAACGCATTTTGTTCAGGACCGGTGCCCAAATCGATCTAGATCCTGAGATTTGGCATCGGTTAGAAAACGCCTGCGGCCAGACTCGCACGGTGCAAATGACCTACTTTACGGCCAGTCGAAATGCAGTGAGCGATCGCAAGCTGGACCCCTACCTGATCCATATTTACCGAGGGACAAATCCCTATGTGATTGGCTACTGCCACAAACGCCAAGCCATTCGATGGTTTCGGGTTGATCGCATTCAGAAATTAGAGTGTTTACAGGAGAAATTTGTACGCGATCCTAAGTTCGATGCCAAAACCCATCTGGAGATGATTTTTCAGCATGAGGTTGGTTCAGGGACCGTAGATGTGGCGATTTGGTTTGATGGGGTGACAGCACCCTATATTCGAGAGCGACGCTGGCACCCCACCCAGGAATTACAGGAACATCCTGATGGCTCCGTAACGCTGCAGATGACGGTGAGTGGTCTCAATGATCTGAAGCGATGGGTTTTAGGGTATGGCAAGGGTGCGATCGTGCGGCAGCCGCCGGAGCTGGTAGAGCTGGTGAAGAATGAGATTGCTTGGATGACGCGCAGTTATTTTGCAGCAGATCAAAAGGATTGAATAATATGCAGACAAGATTTTGGGCAAAAACGGGATCTGGAAACTTCGAGAATGGCAAGCCTCAATATCATCCGGTGATTTGCCATCTGGCAGATACGGCAGCAGTGGCAATGGAGATTGTGCGAAATTGTCTCAGTCCGGTCGCGGTTCATACCCTTGAACGTGGCCTGGGGTTGACGGGTGAATCTTTAGTGAAGTGCTGTGGATTCTTTGCCGGTTCCCATGACTTAGGTAAGGTCAGTCCCGCTTTTCAGTTTCAGGTTGATCCGGTCGGGAAAGCTTTGGCAGGGGGTGAACTCTATGACCTATGGCATCACATCAACCCTGTGACCCGAAAGGAGAAAGCTCCCCATGGTCTGGTTACAGCAAAGACCTTGCCAGAGTTTTTGATCGAGCGCAGTCTAGATAAAGCGCTGGCTAAACGCTTAGCGGCAATTGTGGGAGGGCATCATGGTTTTTTCCCCTCAGCAACAGAAATTAAGAATTTGAATGAAGTGCTGGCTGGGGCGAATGAGGGGAATGCTTGGCGGAAATATAGTCGTGAAATATTTGAGCAGCTTGAAAGTTTTGTGGCGCTAGAGACGCAGGACTTACCGACGCAGTGTGATAACGCCGCCGCTATGATTCTGGCAGGATTGACCACGGTTTCAGATTGGATTGCCTCGAATCCTGATGAGAAGACTGGGTTCCGCTACGCAAACGATCGCCCATTTAAAGAATATGCTGATGAACTACCCAAAAAAGCAAAACGGGCATTAGAGGCGATTGGATGGACAAAGTTGCCAACCGGTCAGCCGCTCCAGTTTACTGAGCTGTTTAAAGAAATTACAGAGCCGAGGGAACTACAAAAGGCGGCGATCTCAACTACGAAAACCCTTACAGCCCCTTGTTTAATCTTGGTAGAAGCGTCGATGGGTGAAGGCAAAACGGAAGCAGCACTGTACTTAGCCGATCACCTGCAGCATCAAGCTGCGACGGGCGGTTTTTATATTGGCTTACCCACTCAGGCAACCAGTAACGCCATGTGGAACCGAGTGCGAAAATTTTTGGGGCATCGATATTCAGAAGAGACTGTTAATTTGACGTTGAGCCATTCAGCAGCGGCACTTCAAGATGACTATCAAAGCTCAATTTGTCGATTAGATCAGGTCTATGACCAAGATGGGAAGGTCGTCGCTGGGGAATGGCATACAGCCCGGAAGCGCACATTACTGAGTCCCTATGGAGTTGGGACGATTGATCAGGCGTTGATGGGGACGGTGCGTTCAAAGCATCAGTTTGTTCGGTTGTTTGGTTTAGCAGGGAGAGTTGTCATTCTCGATGAGATTCATGCTTACGACCTATACACTAGTACGTTGCTAGAGCGGTTTTTAGAATGGCTAGCACTATTGGGTTCTCCGGTGATTGCGCTATCGGCAACGCTACCGACTGAAACCCGGCGCAGGTTGGTGAATGCCTATGCTAAAGGTTGTGGTTCTGCCAAGCCTGAAATGTCTGGGGCAGAGTATCCGCGACTGACGGTGTTTACGCCGCAAGGTTTGACGGTTATACCGTTCAATGCATCGGCGCACGTGACGCGATCGCTTAATTTGCAGTGGGTGAAGGATAAAGAATGGGCCGAGGCTTTGTGCGAAAAGCTATCGGATGGCGGTTGTGCCACGGTGATCTGCTCGACGGTGGGACGGGCACAGGAAGTTTTTCAACGATTGCAAAAACATTTTGACAAGGATGAACTGGGGTTATTTCATGGACGATTTTTGTTTGTGGATCGCGATCGCATTGAAAAAGACTGTATTGCAAAGTTTGGCAAGCCCCATGCTTCAGAGACAAAACGGCCTAATCGCTATGTATTGGTAGCAACCCAGGTGATTGAGCAGAGTTTAGATCTAGATTTTGACTTGATGATTAGCGATATTGCGCCAGTTGATTTGTTATTGCAACGATCGGGGCGGCTGCATCGCCATGAAGAACGGCAAAATCGTCCAGAAAAGTTAAAGAACCCAACAATGTGGCTGATTGCACCTGAACTGAGTGAATCTGGGCAGACAGATTTTGGGAATTCTGGATTTATCTATGATCGCCATGTCTTGTTAAGAAGCTGGCTGACCCTGCGCCATCAAACCCATGTTCAGCTTCCAGAGATGATGGATAGCCTGATTGAGGCTGTTTATAACAAAAATGAAACCCCTGACGAGGCTCTAGAACCTGTTTATCAAGAGGATTGGCATACTTCTCTATCAGATTATCTCAACGATGAGAGTCAAGATCAGGCAAAGGCTGATGCGGTCAAGCTTCCGCCTGGATGTAAAGGTGATATTAAACCCAGTGAGTTTACTCGTTTAGGCGATGTAGATGATGATAGTGCGATCGCCAAGGTGACACGGCTGGGTAGAGAATCGGTGACGACAATCTTTTTACAGCAAACCGCCGAGGGCTTGGTTCTACCCAATACTCAAGAGCGCATTAACCTTAAGCAAACTCCTGACTTGAAGATGATGCGGCGGCTGCTAGAACACAGCACCCGAATTTCTAAGATGGGTCTGGTTAACGAACTGAAGCGACAAGAACAACCCCCAAGATGGACTTCTGCGCTGCTCCGGCACTGTCGGCTTGTCGTGCTGGACGAGGGCTGTCAAGCACAAGTGGGCAAGTGGGAGATTTGCTTAGATATTCAGAAGGGGGTCGTCATCGCTTCTATTTAAGGTTTCTACTATTCCTTTTTCCTGATTGATTATGACTCGCTCGATTATTTTTTTTAGGTATGGATTTTGTAAAGATTGCGAAAAATCGTATTCGTCTCTCATTAAAAAATAATGTGATTGTGAGTGCTGGCAGAATTTTTTGGTTAGTCTATTTACACTTGAACGTATATATTCACCGATCTATCTTATCTGACCAGTGGCGAATTAACCCAGCTTAGATTTTTTCTCAAGGAAAATTAATGGTGTCAGAACAAAAGTCTTTCAATTTGACTCAAGAATGCTGGATTCCTGTCGTTAGCCAAGATTGGCAACGACGAGAGGTGTCTTTGGTGGAGTTGTTTGAAACCTGGACGATGCTCCAGGAAATTCAGGCGGATAACCCACCCACTACCCTAGCGCTCTATCGCTTTCTGCTAGCGATTCTGCATCGCGCTTACCAGGGGCCAAGGGATGAGTCGCACTGGGAACAGATTCGAGATGATGAAGGCAAAAAGGCGATCGCCTACCTACAGGAAAAACAAGACTGCTTTGACTTACTACATCCTGAGCGACCCTTTATGCAGGATGCAACCCTAACCTTTGATATGGCGGCTGAAATCTATCAGGCGTACGTTGTTCACGGAAATAATACCAGTACTGTATTTTGTCATGAACATCAGTGGAGTGGTGGATCGCTACCTATTGAGGCAGCCGCGAGGTTAGTGCTGCGACTGCATTGGTTTGATGTAGGCGGACGCAAAACAGGCACATCTGTTTCTGCTGGGGT
Source organism: Thermosynechococcaceae cyanobacterium (assembly GCA_050330855.1). Taxonomy (GTDB): domain Bacteria; phylum Cyanobacteriota; class Cyanobacteriia; order Thermosynechococcales; family Thermosynechococcaceae; genus RCC1774. The sequence continues at coordinate 18,499 of JBHJNL010000135.1, forward strand.
GATTCCGACCATGGACGCAGCGAATGTTCTCGTTCGCGGAAAAACTTTGCAAGAAACGCTGCTGTTAAATTTGATGCACTATAACCCCGCCCAAGGAATGCCGAGTGTTGTCAACGGCGATGATTTACCAGCCTGGGAACGGGACAATAAACCTGCGGCTGAACGGATTCCAGCAGGCTATATCGACTACTTGACGTTTCAATGGCGCAGAGTGCGGTTATTTGTTGAGAACGGTCAGGCGATTAAGGTTGCTTTTCATGGTGGCGATCGCCTGCCGAAAGATGTATCGCCCACTCAGTGGGAATGTGGCATCGCCTACGCCAAAACAAAGAAAGGCATGTTCACAGTGCGGCTGAATCTGAGCCGATCTCTCTGGCGAGACTCTGCAGCTTTTTTGCAATCCTCAGATGCCGGAAGTTGTCCCAGGATTATCGAGTGGTTGGCTGAATTGCAGGGTGAAGACTTGATCGATGACAGACTCAAGCTACAGGTGTTGGGATTAACGGTTGATAATGCTAAACCCCTGGGGTGGACCAGCGAACAATTCTCAGCCCCCATTGTTTATCTTAAAGAACGGCCCTTGTGGGAAGCCTTAGTAACCGCGCTACGGGTCTCTGAAGAACATCAGCAGGTATTTCGCTCCTTTAAGGGTAGCCCTTATCATGCCTTAGCTAAAGCCTTAAATCATCCTGATGCGGGTAGTTTTGCTAAAAGCTTGGATGGTGAATCTCGTTACTGGGCAAGGCTTGATCAGGCGTTTCAGCCCCTTTTGATCAAACTTGCTGCCGATAAAACTATCGATGGGAATGGGACGGCCTATGGTAATCGGGTGTTGCCAGAGTGGCAAAAGATTGTTCAAATTGCTGCCAAACATGCCTTTACCGAATCTATCTCATCCATCCGCAACTATCAAGCGCGGGCCATGGCACTGCGATCTCTCGATTATCAACTCCGAAAATTACGCGGGGAAGACACTGGGCAGTCTAAAAAATCGAAGAAAGCCAAGAAAGAGAAAACTGCCGCCTAATTTTTTTGATCAGGAACCTCAATGACAACCACTAAAACACCCAAAAACTACCTAGAAAGACAAACCCAATTTCTAGAAAGTCTCCATCGTCGAATTAAAAATGATAACGGTGCAAAAGCTGCATTCAAGCGGGCACTCTCTGGCGAACAGCGGCATATTCGCAACACCTATTCGACAGTATTGCCCTACCTAGGCGGGATCCACGAACGGCAGCAAGGAATCTGGATTTTGGTTGCCAGCCTGTCGGTGTATTACCCACAATCCATTCGAGAACAACAGCAGAATTTTGGCTCTAGCTGCCGTGGCCTAGCCAATCACACTCAGTCAGAGGGGGCAGATCGTCGTTTTCGAGCGCTTTTGGATGCATCTTTGGATGATATTCAGTCACCGCTGACAGCTCTTGTCCGTCAGATTAAAACAAAGGAGGTCCGCATTGACTATCCTCAACTGCTGGCGGATCTGACCCAGTGGGAGCATCCCAATCAATATATTCAAGATCGCTGGGCGCGAACATTTTGGGGGGCTTCTAGCTCAAATAAAGACTAAAAACAAGACAATCAGGAGATTTAATGATGCATCAACTATCGGTCGTAATTGAAAAAGATGAATTTGGCTACTATGCTTACTGCCCTGCTCTAGAGGGTTGTCAAACTCAAGGTGACTCTATAGAAGAGACTCAAGCCAATATTAGAGAGGCAATTTCACTTTACTTATCGACGTTATCTGAGCCTGAAAAACAGGAGGTTTTTAGCCGAGAGCTAACCACAGTCGTCATGGAGGTTCAGGTTGCCTAAATCACCCCGATTAACTGCGGCTGAAGCCGAACGTCTTGTTCTAAAGGCTGGCTTTCAGTTACTGAGAAGTGAGGGCAGTCATCGCATCTACGGAAAAGATAGGCTACGAGTTGTCATTCCATTTCATTCTGGCAAAACCTTGCACCCCAAGATTGTCAAACAAGTTCTCAAGGCTATCCAGGCTGATGAATCGTAAATTTTTACTCAGTACATTTCAAACAAAAAACTACCATGCAACTTGAAATTCATATTCTACAAAGCTTTCCTCCTGCTAATCTAAACCGGGATGAGAATGGAATGCCCAAATCTACGGTTTTTGGCGGTCGTCCTCGGGCGCGGATTTCTAGCCAATGTCAAAAGCGAGCGGTACGAAAATCTTATCAAGATGTTGCTAGCCTTGCTCCAGAACAATTCGCTGAGCGCTCTAGAAACTGGTTGCCTGAATTAAAATCACTCTTGGTTGAACAGGGGATTGATGAACCTCAAGCAGAACTTGCAGCTCGACTCGCTCTAGAAGAGGGACTAAAGCTCAAATTTGATGAAAAAGGCAAGGCGACTACCATTGTGTTTCTGGGGCGAACAGAAATTGCTGCGATCGCAAATATTCTGGTTAACAACTGGAGCAAGATTGAACCCGGACTATCTGGGAAAGAACCAGGACTACCCAAAAAGGAACCCAATATCCCTAAAGTGATTGAGAAAGCGTTAGTAGATACGGGAAAACCAGGAGATGTGGCGCTTTTTGGCCGGATGATGGCTTCTCTGCCCACTGTTAATGTAGATGCTGCTGTGCAGATGGCTCATGCCATTAGCGTCAATAACCTTCAGCAAGAATTTGATTTTTTCACGGCTGTTGATGACTTAGGAAAAGATGAAGAGACTGGAGCCGATCACATTGGCGAAACAGGCTATAACAGTTCAACTTTCTATCGCTTCACGACGTTAGATACCGAACAGCTTAAACAGAACCTTGGCACAGGTGAACTCTCTGCCAATATTGCTAAAGCCTTTGCTGAAGCTTTTGTGCATGCGATCCCAACCGGGCACCAAAATGGTTTTGCCGCTCATAGTTTACCCGCAGCCGTAATGGCGGTGGTTCGTAATGGACAGCCTATTTCTCTGGTGGATGCTTTTGAGTCTCCGGTTGCACCCAAAAATGGTAAAAGTCTTCTGGAAAATTCAGTGGCTAAACTGGATGACCATTGGGCTGACCTTACCAAAATGTATGGCGAATCATCCGTTGTCTATAAGGGCATTGTTACCCGGACTCAGCTTGCTCAGCAGTTGCAGCATCTCGCATCCGTTGAGAAACCGTCCCTGGAGATTTTACTGAAGGAAGCGATCTCCCATGCTTTCCCAGGAGCAAACTAACGATGCCAACCCTGCTTTTAAGAATGCGCGCCCCCATGATGAGCTGGGGTGATCACAGCCGTTTTACGATTCGTGATACTCGTCGTGAGCCGACTAAATCTGCCGTGATTGGACTCCTTTGCGCTGCCCTTGGTCGTCCTCGCTGGGAGCCAGTTCATGATCTCGCTGCCCTCAAGATGGGGGTACGAGTCAACCAAGAAGGGCTGGTGCAGTGTGACTATCACACCATTATGAACAGCATCAAATCTAGTGGAGGTAAGGGCGATACGGTATTGAGCGATCGCTATTACGTCGCTGATGCCGATTATTGGGTTGGGCTTGAAGGCGACTGTGCCAAGCTTACAGAACTAGATGCAGCGCTCCAAAATCCCTGTTGGCAGCTTTACTTTGGTCGCAAAAGCTTCGTCCCTAGCCGTCCTGTTCACGCTGGCATTGAGGATTTACCTTTACAGGAAGCCTTGAAACAGCAGCCCTACGAAGGCAAACTCTTAAAGGGTCAAAACCCTGACCCACTCCGTTACGTTTTGGAAGTCACTGACAGCTTAGATGTTCGTCAGGATGTCCCGCTTGACTGGCAAAAGCGACTGTTTGGTAGCCGCTGTGTAGAAACCATATTTCATGAGGTGCTAGACGCATGTATCTCTCAAAATTAGTGCTGAATGAGCGCGATCGCAAAGTCCGTTCAGACTTGAGCAATGCCCACAACCTACACCGCAGCATCATGCAAGCGTTCCCGGACGAGAATCGTGAAAATTCTCGTGCTGACTGGAATATTTTATTTCGCCAAGAACCAGACAGTGAGGTTATTCTCGTGCAGTCTGATGCTGAGATTGAACCTGACTGGGCGCGACTACCTCAGGGCTATTTGGTTCAGCACGCCGTTAAGTCCTTTGATGTGCAGGCCAGTCAAATTAAATCTAGCCAACTCTTTCAATTTCGCCTAAAGGCTAATCCGAGCAAGCGAGATAAAGCGTCAGGCAAGCTAATTGCTATGTTTCACCAGTCAGATCAGAGGGAGTGGCTAGAGCGCAAGGGAAAGCAGTGTGGCTTTTCTGTCAATGGGATAAATATAATCCCAACCCCTAATATTTTTGGGTTTAAAGCAAAGGGGAATTCACCCATTAAGATCTTTGCGGTTCTGTATCAGGGCATCCTAGAAGTAGAAGACCCGAATTTATTGATTGAATCCATTCGACAAGGAATTGGACGAGGACGTTCTTATGGGTGTGGGTTGTTATCGATCGCCAGAGTACTTCGATTTCAGTAAGCTGATGTTCATGAAAGGAGAAAGTTATACCTGATCTAGCAATTCAAAGTATCGTTCCCGGCTCATACCTGCTGTGTTCAGATTGGTCAGAATATGCGTGACAGCTACCTTTCGAGGGCTAGTTTTGATCACGAGCGGATGTTTGACTCCTGGTTTAGTCAAAATCAAATGATCGCCTTTCTGCCGTTTAACAATAAATCCCTCGATCTCGAAAACCTTGACTAGTTTTTGGTACTGAACTGGAATGATTTTTCTCGCAGTCATTACAGTTACAGTGTGACCATCTCAACTGCAATGGGTTGAGGGTAGACCCACAAACCATCTTTAAGGGTAAGGCCTGCTTCATCCAGTACATCCGTCAATGTTTGCATCTCAGTACATTCTTCAATAAACGCCTCTAGCGCTTCTTGAACCGATTTTTTAGCTTCTGTGACTGTTTCTCCAAAACTTGAAACATTTAAAGCAGGGCATATCCCAACATACAAATTGTCTTCCTGAAAAATCTCGACTTTAAGCTGAATATTTTGCATCCCTGAACTCCTCTTGAATCATCTCAAACACCGATACCAGTTCTTGCTGTGCCTCTTCTGGTGTAGTACCCCAAGCATGGCATCCCGGAATAGCAGGAATCTGGGCCACAAAGGTGCCGTTGTCGTCTGGAATGACCACCGTTGTATAGCTGTGTTGCGATCGCATTTTCAACCAAACCCTTCACTCTATCCCTCTAGCATACACCGCTGATTTTTATTCAAACCTATTCACCATGGCTAACCTACGCACGCTACCCAAAGCTCGAGATAAGATCAGCTTTCTCTATTTTGAGCATTGCCGAATTGAACAAGACGATCGCGCGATCGCAATCTTCAAAGACAAAGATAAATTCTTTGTCCCCTGTGCCAGCATTGCTACGCTGTTGCTTGGGCCAGGGACTTCGATTACCCATGCGGCGATTAAAACCCTGGCCGATAATTCGTGCGAGGTGCATTGGGTGGGGGCTGATGTGCTGCGGTTTTATGCCAGCGGCAAGGGAGGATCGGGCAATAGCGATCGCCTCCAGCATCAAGTCAGTCTTTGGGCTGATCCTCTCAAGCGTCTGCGCGTTGTTCGGCGCATGTATCAGTTTCGCTTCGACGAAGAGCTGTCAGAGGATTTAACGCTGCAGCAGATTCGAGGCCGAGAGGGTGTGCGCGTGCGAACCACCTACAGTCAGCTTAGCAAGGCCACCGGCGTGGAATGGAAGGGGCGCGATTATAAGCAAACGGCCTGGAATGAGGCGGACCCGATAAATCAAGCGCTATCGATTGCCAATAGTTGCTTATACGCGGTCTGTCAGGCTGCTCTGAACTCGGTGGGGTATTCTCCGGCTTTGGGCTTTATTCATACGGGTAAGCCACTGTCTTTTGCTTACGATATTGCTGATTTGTATAAGGCTGAAACCTCGATTCCGGCTGCTTTTGATACGGTATCTGAGACCTATTTTGAGCTGGGTCCGGTGGTGCGCCGTAAATGTCGCGAAAGGTTTAGTCAGCAACGTTTGATGCATCGCATTGTTCAAGATGTCGATCGAATTTTAGAGTTTGGGAATCCTGACGATGAGGCTGAGCCATTCTGCTTCTTGTGGGACAACCAGTTGAAGTGGGTTGAGGGTGGCAAAAATTGGTCAGATGAGGATTAGGTAATGGTGGTTTTCATTTTAGAGAATGCCAAGGTTAGTTTGAGAGGAGAGCTAAGCCGGTGGTTATTTGAGGTGAAGGTGGGAGTATTCACTGGGCGAGTGTCGGCGCTGGTGAGGGAAGAGTTGTGGCAGTTGATTGAGAAAAAGATCGGTAAGGGGTCTGCCGTGATGATCTATCCAGCAAGGAATGAGCAGGGGTTTGATGCCCGAATGCTCGGAAATCCGTTGCGATCGTTAGTAGACATAGAAGGGTTGCTTTTGGTCAGAACTTAGCAATATCAAGTATCCTGGAAGTGTTTTCCCCACGCCTGTGGGGGTGGACCGATGTGACCGGAATCGAGGGTCTGGAAACGATTGTTTTCCCCACGCCTGTGGGGGTGGACCGAAAGTGCGGGCATTAGCGGCAAGATTTTGTCGCGTTTTCCCCACGCCTGTGGGGGTGGACCT
>JBHJNL010000136.1:0-25471 GCA_050330855.1 Thermosynechococcaceae cyanobacterium
GGGTCTCCAAAGGCGATTCGACCGACCTGCTGTGCGTGAATCAGTATTGGGTTGTCCAATTTTATTCGAGTCCTAACTCTTCAAACCCAGTCTAGGAGGACTTGTGTGTACACGGTAGACTCCAGCACTTGCCACGCTAAGGGCAAAGCGCGGCCCCGATGCACGACGGCAATCCGAATCAGGCAATACTCGTCCCAGAACAAGGAGGTATCCAAGCTCAGATAAATGGTCGATTGTTCCCAGTGAGCCAAGGCCGCCTGTATTAACGGTTTATACAATCGGTGGATATTGATGCGACTATTACCTAGCCAGCGGCGCACCCGACGTTGCTTGCTTTGGGCATAGAAGCCACGGCAAGGAATATAGGACAGCCACTGCGGTAGGTTGACTTGCCCTGCCTCAATCAAGGGCACAGACCATCCAAATGCAGGTCGTTAGGTGAGCGCGATGGCTCCACGGACACCCTTGACTGAGCCAGAGGTAAAGGGAATGATAAAGACGGGAGTTTTTTTCACAGCATTTCTACGGTTAGAGTGCTATCCAATCTTAGACTGCTGGCTCCCAGATCATTCCAACAATCTTTACTGGCAAGGGGGTTGAAAGCACTAGACCACAACTTTTGTCAGCCAACCAGGCGATTACCTCTGCCAGTGGAAAAAATACTCTTATTGAATCTAATAAGTTTGATCAGCCACCACAGTCAACCAAACAGCCATCACACCTTATTTCGAGTAGTACTCAAAAATTAAGTTATGCGTAATTTACTGAAATGCTTACCGGCAGTCATACTGCTAGTGATACTGGGCTGGGTCGCTCAACCTGCGATCGCAACCAACCTCTCTGGGCTAAAAATAATGAAAGAGATGGCTCAGGAGGCCGTGCCCTATGAGATTGCGATCGCATCTCCCAAACCGACACTGCTAGAGTTTTACGCAGATTGGTGCTCCGTTTGTCAGTCGATGGCTCCGACGATGTCAGAGTTAAAGCAGCAGTACGGTAACGAACTCAACTTCGTGATGCTCAACGTCGATGATACTCAGTGGCTTCAACAAATCGACCAGTATGCCGTCACCGGAGTCCCCCAGCTTTCACTACTCAACAGTCAGCAATCTCTAGTCAAAACGTTAGTGGGTAGAATCCCTGGCCCCGCCTTAGCAGAGGAATTCAAACAACTGTCTTGAGGGCCGCTCATGTTCAAGTCGAAAAAAGCCCCCGCCTTCTAGAAGGCGGGGGCTTTTAAAGTGAGTCATGTGCCGCTCACAGAGTGACAACGCAAGTGATTACCACTTCTCAGCAACATATTGAGCCAAGTCGAGAACGCGCTGGCTATAGCCCCACTCATTGTCATACCAGCAAATGACCTTAATCATGCTGCCACCCATGGTCATCGTTAGCGCTGAATCAACGATAGAAGAAGCGTCATGCCCCTTAAAGTCGCTGGAAACCAAAGGAAGGTCACAGACTTCAATGATGCCCTTCATGCCGTTTTGAGAGGCAGCCTTAAGGGCAGCGTTGACCTCTTCTGCGATCGCAGGCTTTTCAATTTGAGCCACAAAATCACAAACCGACACATTAGGGGTAGGTACCCGTAGCGCTATCCCGTTGAGCTTGCCCTGCAGAGCAGGAATGACGCTACCCACAGCCGCAGCCGCCCCAGTGGAAGTCGGCACAATGTTAACAGCCGCAGCCCGCGCTCGGCGGAGGTCGCGGTGGCTTGCATCTAGAATACGCTGGTCACCCGTGTAGCTGTGAGTGGTGGTGATTAGACCTTGAACAATTCCAAAGTTCTCGTGTAAAACCTTCGCAACGGGTGCGAGACAGTTGGTCGTGCAGCTCGCGTTACTCAAAATAGGGTCATTGGGGTCATAGTCTGTGTGGTTAACACCCACCACGTACATGCCGACGCCACCTTTACCTGGTGCCGTGATCAGAACCTTCTTAGCACCCGCCTCAATATGCTTGCTTGCCCCTTCCTTGGTGACAAAAACCCCCGTGGACTCGATCACCATGTCGATATCCCACTCGCCCCAGGGCAAGTTGGAGGGGTTACGATCAGACGTGCATTTGATCACATGACCGTTGGCAATAATAGTGTCTCCGTCAGGACCGGGCTTAATATCGGCATCAAACCTTCCTAACATAGAGTCGTAGGAGAGCAGGTGTGAGTTGGTCTTGGGGTCAGAGGTGTCGTTAATGGCAACAACCTCAATATTGCTGTTCTCGCGCAGCAGCCAGCACCGCATGAAATTGCGTCCAATTCGCCCAAACCCGTTGATCGCTACTCTAATCACTGCGTCTATTCCTCTACTTTAAGTCTTAATATCAAAAAGCCAACCTAGCATGACCGATATCAATCATATCGTAGAAGGCTCCCCAATTTTCAGTCCCAGTTTGAAGTTTCAAGACTCGCCAAGGTCTAATCACCCTGGGGATATTCATCCCATAGTAAAGTGGTTTGCCGCAGACTGCTGTATTCGCCGTTGCCCAAAATCAAATGATCGAGCAGCGGGATGCCGAGCAAATTAGCCCCAGCTAACAACTGGCGCGTCAGCTCCATATCTTCACGACTCGGCTCCACACTGCCCGATGGGTGATTATGGGCCACAATCACCCGCGTAGCCCCTTGCCGAATCACTTCGCGGAAAATATCTCGGGGATGGGCAATGGTTTCAGTGGCAGTGCCGATACTAATAACATGAGTGCCCAACAGTCGATGCTTAATATCGAGCAACACCACCGCGAATCGCTCTTGGGTTTGCCACATCAAATCATTGGCTAGGGCCGCAGCGGCGATAGAAGGATCGTCAACAATAGTCAGCTCTGCCGGTCGCGTCTGAAAGACCCGCTTCCCCAATTCGATGGCGGCCAAAATGCTAGTGGCTTTAGCCGGACCAATCCCTTCGATTTGCATGAGTTCAGCAGCATTAATATCGCGCAGAATCGCCAACGGCTCCTGCTGGCTCTCACCAAGCTGATGCAAAATCAGTTGCCCCAAACCGACGGCTGACAACTTCCCGGCTCCTTGCCCGGTCCCCAGCAATATTGCTAATAGCTCGGCTGAGGTTAAGAATTGCGACCCTTGAGTGAGGAGGCGCTCCCGAGGGCGATCGCAACTGGGCAAATCCCGAACTCTAGGGCTGTAGATCATGGTTTATGGGTTCAATCTAGCGAAAAAGCTTTGATCTCAACTTACCCATATTTGCTGAGCGACATAACATTCATCGCGTCGTCCGACAATTTCTAAGCCAGCCTCGAATCGCGGTGGCAACTGCCCCTTCGCTGGTATCGCGGGGCGGGGTGGGCGGGTTCACTTGAGGATAGCTGCCGAACATAGAGTACAACATCGAAAAGCGCCAGCCGGTGTCGCTGCGGGTCAAAAATAGCCAGTGGTAGTCCTGCAGGTTCTCGATTCGCTGGTCTCGGTAGCGTCGAGTCAGCGTGGTGAAAAAGACTTGATGGACCGCTGACAATTTCGGGTCTGGAGGGTTAGAGCCTAATGGCAACGGCTCAAAGTTAGGGGCGCTAGCAATGAGCATGTAGCGCTGCTGCAACCCTGCCCTTGTATAGACGCGGTTGGCATAGCTGGGTAAAACCGGCAACATCTGTTTGACCAGCCCCTGAAAATCGGCAGCACAACTCTCTGGACGAGGCGCGAGGTCAAGCCGAATAGGGTTTGGATCAGCCTTCTGAGTCGCCAGCAGCAGCGAAGAACCACAAAAGACTATCACGGTCCACCACCTAAATGGACCACGTTTGCCAGCGTAGAGTTTTCCTTGCTGTCCCCATCGGGAGCTGTGGTGTACAACGTCTCCTTCCAGAGGGAACAATCCAATATTTCGGTACTCTCCCCCCAACGTTGGGGGGCTGGGGGGGCGAGTGCAAAGCTTGTGGAGCAATTCAAGACTTGTGTGTACACCGTAGGAGATTGCGGAGAGCAGTGCCATATCTTGTGGGTCTCAACACCTGAATCATTGTGTGGCGATGCAAGAGATTGAAAGCTTCCGAGACGCTGAGGCTAAGCTGCTAGCGCTTGGCAAATTTGCCGGAAGGCTAGGGCCGGGTCTGCTGCAGTGGTAATAGGCCGACCGATGACAAGATAGTTCGCTCCAGCATTGATCGCTTCAGAGGGGGTTTGGGCACGTCGTTGATCGCCGAGGTTAGAGCCTTGGGGCCGCACCCCGGGACACACCAACAGGAAATCCTCTCCACACACCTGCCGGAGTTGCTCGGCTTCTTGGGGTGAACAGACGGCTCCAGCAAGTCCAGACGCTTGGGCCAGCAGCGCCATTTGCAGGGCATACTCAGGTAGCTCTACCGGAATTTTGAGATCAAAGGCGAGGTCGCGGGCCGATAGGCTGGTCAACAACGTAATCGCGATCACCTGTGGGGGATCAACTTGCGCGGCTGTTGCGCCTTCTTGGGCGGCAGTCACGGCAGCTTTAAGTGCCGTTCGACCTGCGGTGGCGTGAACCGTGAGCAAATCAACCCCGTAGCCCCCCGCCGCCCTGCAGGCTCCGGCAACCGTATTAGAGATGTCATGGAACTTGAGGTCAAGGAAAATTCGCTTTTGTCGTTCCTTGAGAATCTCTAGAATGGAGGGGCCACAGCTTACAAATAGCTCTAGGCCCACTTTCCAGAACTGAACGTCGGGGAGGGTATTGAGGAGTGCGATCGCATCCCCTTTAGAGGCCACATCCAGCGGCACAATAATCTGCTCCGCAGCCGACACAACAGAATGAACCACCGATCACCTCAACCGTACCTACAATGAGCGTAGAGGAATGGATCCTCCACGCTAACAAGCATCACTTAAACTTCAACCCAAACGCTACCATCCTCAATTCGGGTTGGGAAAACAGCCAAAGCCGTCTCAGATTTAATCTTTCCGAATAGATTTCCCACTACCGGCGGAAACGGGCACCAGTCCTGCACGGCCCCGGTCTTAAGATCAAATACGCTGCGATGAAATGGGCAAACAATATTGCCCTCTACCACTTTTCCCTTTGCCATCGGTGCCTTGATGTGGGGGCAAGAATTTTCCATTGCATAGACCTCGCCCTGATGGTTGAGGAGGAGCACCTTGCGTTGACCGATCTTGACCACTTGTCTAGCCCCCTCATCAGCAAGGGCTTCCTGTGGTAATGCTTTCTCCCAGCTCATGCGTTATCCTCCTGGCAGTAATTTAAGGTTCTAGACCATACCTCTACGTCCAAAGAGCGCAAAGATATAGGCTATTCCTTGTATTATTCAGAACTTTGCGACGATTAACCGATATAGTTGCCATTCTTAAAGGTATTTATGGGCAAAAGCGCTCTCCATCCAAACCTCAACAGAGGGCATCAGCATGGTCCTCTTGTCTCTATCACCCATTACCGCTGACCCATCCCCCCCCAAAAAACGAGTGCCTAACTATACCCCTCCATTCACTCGTCAGAACTCTGGCTTTTTGATACGTTAGGGTACGGGGAAAACTTATTTCTGTCACAGTCGACGATAGGAGTCTATGGACGCACCGGCCTCATCAGTGGAACAATCAGATATTGCTGAGCTAGAGTCTCAGCTCACCACAGGCTCAGAAAAAACGCAGCTTCCGATTCTGACTCAGCTCCATGGGTTAGGCGCAAGGGGCTGGCAGGTTCTGCAAACCTTTCTTCAAAGCCGTCGCCAAAACCCAGCTACATTTATCGACGGGCGCTGCTATGAACTGCTGCTCAGCATAGATGCCGATGAACCCCAGGCTTTTTTGCAAGAGCATTTCCCTACGGGGGTCGTGCCCCTTAACTCCGATGTGGAAGCCAATTATCTGCCGCTTCAGCAGCTTTTAGCGCGTCAGCAATTTGAAGAAGCAGATCGCCTCACATTGCATCAGCTCTGTGAACTTGAAGGACCGGCTGCGGTGAAGCGAAAATGGATCTATTTCACGCAGATTGAGCAGTTCCCCATTTCTGATCTGCAAACCATGAATCAGCTTTGGCTCGTTCATTCAGAAGGTAAGTTTGGCTTTTCAGTGCAGCGCCAGCTTTGGCTCAGCTTAGGTCGTAACTGGGACGCCCTCTGGCCCAAAATTGAGTGGAAAAGCGATCGCAACTGGACCCGCTACCCCGAAGGATTCACCTGGGACTTGAGCGCTCCACGGGGGCACTTGCCACTCTCTAACCAGCTGCGGGGCATCCAGGTTATGAATGCTCTACTCAATCATCCTGCTTGGACCAGCTAGGGACAGGTCAACGTTATAGTGCCTGAAGAACGGGTTCCTAAACCCTAAAACAGATCGTTCTTCTGGCGTCACTTTTTCCTAAAGTGTTTCGTTCCCATCTCAGTTTTTGCCGACCACACCAGGTAAAGCGAGAGCAGCCCGACGAAGACCAACGCCTGCAAGATATCTGTATGGTTCATTTTGCGAACATTTCCTCTCTAGAGTTTGATGGCAAATTCTTAAGATGTCACATCATGGAAATGAGTAAAGTCAATATAGCGATGTCCGTCTTCGGTGTCGAAAAAAATATCGACAAAGGCCCGATTCCAAAGAATTGAATCAGCACTGTACAAATGTCGAGCATGGAGAGCCTGGGCAACGGTTTCATCCACGCCTGTTAACGCAACCAGCAGGACTGATTTTGTTCGCTGTAAAGAGTCTAAACTCATCCCTTGCAGGGGGCTGTTGCTGTCAATGGGATGCATGACAGTCCAAGGCAGCGTAAAACTAGGTGTATGGTCTCGGATCAGCGGCAGCGTATAGATGCGCCGAATGGCGATGCCTTCGACGCTAATTTCATCCCGCATGAAGTACATTTGTAGCTTTGCTTCTAAAATTTTGTTGCGCCGCTGGTTGGCGGTGCGAATCATCAACGTCGGGATGCCGTCGTAGGACGTTACCACGGCAACGTCAGAAAACATCACTCGAACGCTGGGCAGCGCAAAGCGGGCAAAGGCCAGCCCTGTGACCAGAGCAACACCTAAGATGCTGGTTAAGGCTTCAACTGTAACCCAAAAATGGGCATAGGCAGTGGTGGGATACATGGCCCCATAACCAATGGCCCCCAGGGTTTGCACGCTGAAGACAAAGGCATCCCAAAAAGAACCGGGGCGAGCATTTGCAATCCCGTTGCCCCCCAGTAAGTAGGCGCAGGCAAAGAGGGCGTTAATGATGACATACAAACCCGTGATAATCAGAATAAATCCGAACCAGGGAATGGTGAGAAGCAGGTAGTAAGGTTCTCGCCAGTGAGACTGCCAGTCATCTATCCCCTGTACTTTGAACTGACCGTTTTCGAAGGGAAGCTGAATTTTTGCCGATCCCCAGCGAGATCGGCGTTGAGACTGATTCCGAGGCTGGTGATGTGACCGCAATGCCAGAGACCGAAGATACTGCCTTGGTTATAGCAGGACTCACTCAAGCAGAGCTAGGCAACATAGGGAGCCGGATCCGTCGGTGTACCATTGACGCGCACTTCAAAATGGAGGTGTGGCCCGGTGGAAAGTCCCGTTGAACCCACTGCGGCGATCGGCTGTCCGCGCTGAACCGACTGACCTGCCGTTACGTACAGTTCACTGGCATGGCCATAGAGCGTGGTCAAGCCACCGCCATGATCAATAATGACGCAGTTACCATAGCCGCCATTCCAGCCTGCCGTGATTACAGTGCCGGCTTCAGCCGCATAGATGGGGGTGCCGGTGGGAACGCCGATATCCATACCGGCATGGAGCCTACCGCGCCCCAAGACAGGGTGAACACGATAGCCAAAGCCGCTGGTGATCGGGCCGCTGGCAGGCATCTGAAATTGTCCGCTTCCTGGCGGTGGGGCCGCTCCAGGGATGCCGGGGATGCCGGGAACGCTGAGACGCTGACGCAGCATGATGGCAATCCGTTCTGAATCTTGAGAGAGCTGTAGTTCAGCCGCTTCTAAAGCCTGACGGTCGGTTTGCAGGCGAGTGACAAGTTCACCTTGGGCCTTTGCTTCTGCCTGAAAATCAGCTTTTTGGCCGAGAAGCTGCCCGGTGATCAGGGCAATCTGATTTTTCTGAATTTCAACCTGAAGTTTTTGATCATTGAGGCGATCGCGTTCGGTCTTCAATGAAACCAGCGCGGTGCTATCCGATTGGTAGACCATCTTGAGCTGGCGACGACGCTCTAGCAACTGCTCAAGGGTATTGCTTTGCAGCAGGGTCGCCCAGGTATTTGTATTGCGCTGACGCTGTAAAAAACGCAGACGGGCCGAGGTATTGCCCTGTTTAACTTCATAGCTAGCTTGGGCCGTGGTTAGATCGGTTTCTAGGTTGGCAAGCTGCGTCTTGGCCTCTGTCAGTTTCGTTTCATTTTCTTGAATTTGAGCATCCGTGGCTTTCAGGTTGCGCTGTACCCCTTGGAGGTTTTCTCGGGCAATGCCTTCCTGTTGCTGCACCTGCCGCCGTTGCTGGGTAATCGCTTCCCGCTGCTGCTCCACCGTTTGCTGCCGCTGCTGCAGCTCGCCAGCACCTTGGGCCTGTACCGTGGGGGCGCTGTGCAACAGCAAGGTTACCAGCAAGGTCAGACAAAATAGGGCGCATAGCCCAATAGAGGTTCGGCCTCGTTGTAGAGCTGGTGCTTGAAATCGGTTCTGTCGAAATCTTGACATAGCAGGGGAATGAAATCAGAAATAGAGCTGAATGCTTGCTTGGGTAAAAAGCGCTTGCAGTCTACGACCCTGAAACGACTCATAGGGTTTCATCGGTCGTCCTCTCCTCAACAGAAAAATTACTGCTCTTTATAACGTACCCTGTTCCTTGCCCAGGAGAGCAGTTTGAAGTGCGGCAGCTTTCTCGCTATGATTGCGATTCCTGGCACAGCGCAAAAAAATGACCGCGACTCTCATTCCTGTTCCGCTTCCTCAGCAAGCCTATTCTGTTGCGATCGCATCTTCCCTCCGCGATATTGGCTCACTCCTCACCGATCCCAACATTCAAACACAAACGCTGGGCCAAAAAATATTGGTGGTGTCTAACCCACAGATTTGGAAACACTACGGCCCAACAGTGGTGGATTCCCTCATCCAGGCTGGATTTACCGTCAATCACTGCATTTTGCCTGCCGGTGAGCGATATAAAACCCCCAAGTCGGTGCAAAAGATCTACGACTGCGCCCTGGCCCACCGTCTAGAGCGCTCCTCAACGATTGTGGCCCTCGGCGGTGGCGTCATTGGTGACATGACCGGCTTTGCCGCAGCGACCTGGCTGCGGGGCATCAATGTGGTTCAAATTCCTACCAGCTTATTGGCGATGGTGGACGCAGCCATTGGCGGCAAGACTGGCGTGAATCACCCCCAGGGAAAAAACCTAATTGGAGCTTTTCATCAGCCTCGACTGGTGCTCGTGGACCCAACGACGCTGGCAACCTTACCGGCCCGTGAGTTTCGCGCTGGCATGGCGGAAGTCATTAAGTACGGCGTCATTTGGGATAAAGCGCTGTTTCTCGATTTAGAACGTGCACCCCGCCTCGACCAGCGCCGCTATTTATCTCCTGAACTGCTCACTAAAATCTTGCAGCAGTCCTGTCAGGCGAAGGCACAGGTGGTCAGCCAAGACGAGAAAGAAGGAGGCCTCCGGGCGATTCTCAATTACGGTCACACCATTGGCCATGCCATTGAGAGCCTCACCCACTACCGCACTTTTAAGCACGGCGAAGCGGTGGCCTTGGGCATGATTGCCGCCGGTCAGATTGCGGTGGAGCTTAATCTATGGTCGGCGAATGAAATGGCACGACAGCAGCAGTTGATTATTAAATCGGGGCTGCCGACGCAGCTCCCCGCAGATTTCCCGATCTCAAAAGTGGCGGATCTGTTGCTCACCGACAAGAAGGTAAAAGAGGGTCGCGTCCGCTTCATCTTGCCCACCAAAATTGGGGCCGTAACGATTACCGATCAGGTGCCAGAAGATGCGATCTCAGCGGCCCTCACACCGATGCTGTCCCGCTCTTAATCTGCCGCCTGCAGGCTAGGATCTTGCTGAAGAAACGCCAACAACTCTCGATTCACAATTCGAGGAGCTTCCTGCTGAATCCAGTGACCGCACTCAGGGATGAACTTGAGCCGGAACGGAGCTTGAATCAAACGCTCAAATCCCATCGCTAAATTAGGGCTAAGTACCGTATCATCCTCGCCCCATAGCACCAGTGTCGGGATATTGATGGGTAGAGGCAGGCGATCTCGCAATAGAAGCGCTTCAGGGGTAAGAAGCTGGCGGTAATGGTTAATGGCAGAAGACAAAGCACCTGTTTTTTCCAGTGCCGCCTGATAAATTTTCAGCGTTTCGGTCGAGAACGGTGTCTTCCGAATCGCCTGTTTTTGGAACCAATCTTGCAAGAATTGCTGGAGATTACTCTTAATCAACCACTCTGGCACCCCTGGCACCTGAAACGCCAGCATGTACCAGCTCCGCCGAAGCTGGTCAAGATTGCTCGACAGCTCTCGGAACAGCCGCTGCGGATGGGGCGCATTTAAAAGAGCCAACCGCTGTAGATACTGCGGAAATTTCTGGGCAAGATTCCAGGCAATCATACCGCCACAATCGTGACCGACAATATGGGCGCATTTATACCCCAGATTCTCAATGAGACCGACAATATCTTGACTGAGGGTATCGATGTCGTATCCCTGCTCTGGCTTGTCTGAATCGTTGTAGCCCCTTAAATCAGGAACCACCACCTTGAAGTGACGGGCCAGCTCTGGCAATTGATAGCGCCACGAATACCAAAACTCAGGAAACCCGTGGAGTAGAATAACCAGATCACCTTCACCCTGAGTGACATAGTGGAGGCGAATCTTGTTGGTTTGTATAAATTGATGCTGCCAAGAAGTAGAAGATTGGACCATAGTGAAGGGGTGCGATGCCCTTTCGCGCATACAGGCTCGGTCGCCTATTCACAACGACCCAACATTATTAAGACAACGACTTCCCTTATCTCGGCATCTAGCGTAACACTCGCGTTTGACCAACGCCAGCGAACGGATCAAAAGTCTTGGCCGACCTTTAGCGATTACGCGTCAGTACAGCAGGCTGCTTCTCTTTGAGCAGATTGGCTAGATCTTGAAGCTGACAAATCGCTTCGGCCCCCTCTAGCTTCATTAGCTCTCGGTCATCCCGCATTTCAGTCCAAGTGATCCCGTAGTCTGAGACCAAAAAACGAATGAGGTGGTCTTCGCCTAGGCTAACCATAAAAGAGGCACTATCCATCTGTCCACCACAGGTATAGCAAGAGGCCAAATACCCACGTCGCTCTAGCACAATGGCTAAAGCCTGCAGATTCATGACTAAATCTCGAACAAATTGACGATGCTGGTCTGCTAACCGAATGAACACGGTATCCTCCCAAGTCTTTCAACTCGTATTGTAACGACTTTAGATGTATTGAGTGTTTGCCGTGCTGGTCCCGACTCATCCTTGAGAAGGAAACGGTCGTAAAAAAAGGATTGATATCTGCGCTAATAAAAATTTAAACTGCAACCAAAATAGTGGAATACCTTCAATAGCAGCGTATCCTGCGACACAATCTCAAAATCAACGCGATAGAAGCCCTAGAAAACTGAATAAAGTTCAGAGCTTTAGAACAATGCCTTTAGTTACAGTTTACCCGTTCTAGGCATCGACTCCTACATTGTGCTATTTCTCGCGACATTAACCGTAAAAGGGGCTACCCCTTCAACAAGAGCAGCCCCAATTATGAAGAGTATTACAGACCTTGAGGTTACTTCATTTCTTCCTTTAAGAAACCACTGTAGGCTTCCATCCCGTGTTCACCAATATCCAAGCCGCGTAGCTCTTCTTCTTGAGGAACCCGCAAACCCGCAGCAGCCTTAATCACAGTCCAGACAACGCCACTGGTAATGAGCGTAAATGCCCCAACAGCCAAAATCCCAACAACTTGAGGAATCAGCTGTTCAACACCGCCACCGAGAAATAGACCTGCCGCAGGGCCACCACCTTCGCCATAGATGGAGCCATCCGGGCCTTGGGCAAATAAACCAACGGCTAACGTTCCCCAGACACCGCAGACACAGTGCACTGAAACGGCACCCACAGGGTCATCTATTCTGAGGCCGTCAATAATGGTCACGGCGAACACAACGATAACCCCAGCAACGAGGCCGATCACGGCAGCCCAGGGGATAGAGACGAAGGCACAGGGAGCCGTTACACCCACAAGACCGGCCAAGACACCGTTAATAATCATGGAAAGGTCTGGTTTACCGAGATAGAACCAGGCGGTGAAGGTTGCAGAAACACCCCCAAAGGCAGCAGCCATATTGGTTGTGGTGGCAACGTGGGCAATCAACGAGCCATCCCCAACCGCCATGGTAGAACCAGGGTTAAATCCGAACCAACCTAGCCATAGAATTAAGCAGCCCAGCGTTGCCAAGCTCATGCTATGGCCGGGGAGGGCCAGAGGGCCAGATTCAGAGTATTTACCAATCCGAGGGCCAAGGATTAACGCACCGGTCAAAGCAGCCCATCCACCCACAGAGTGAACAACGGTGGAACCGGCAAAGTCCCAGAAGCCAAAGTCGGCCAGCCAGCCAGCCCCCCAAATCCAGTGACCGGTGATGGGGTAGAGAACCCCGGTTAAGACAAGGCTAAAAATAATAAATGAGACAAACTTAATGCGTTCGGCAACGGCACCAGACACAATCGTAGCGGCAGTCCCGGCAAACACAAGCTGGAACAAGAATTTGGCAGTCAAAGGAACACCAGTCCAGCTCAGGGCGCTAAAAACACCCTGATAACTATCCCCAGTCAGCGGGCTATTATCAGCTCCTCCCAAGAAGAAACCGCCGGTGCCCAACACCGCATTACCATTGCTGAACATAAGTCCAAACCCAATTGCCCAGTAAGCAATGGAGGCCAGTGCGAAGACCACTAGGTTTTTGGCTAAGATATTAACGGCATTCTTTTGACGACAAAATCCCGTTTCTAACATGCCGAAACCGGCATTCATGAAAAACACCAAGAAGGCACAAAAGAGAACCCACATGGTATCAAGTCCCACCGTGAGACCTGCGGTGGCGGCGGCCGCATCTGGCGGGGCATCTTGGGCCGTTGCGGCAACGCCCCAAAAAAGAACAATAATAGCTGCCATTGGAATACAAGCCTGCCAAAGCGGCGACAGGCGAAGGGCAGAGTTGAGGTTAGACTTCTTCAATTTCGGCTTAGACATCACCACTGTAGTGTTTCCTAGATAAGTGACTTACAAAATGAACAGTGAACAATGGCACGATGTATCGTGCAGCCTGCAGGAATTAAATAGCCTTATCTGTCTAGGTCTGAGCTTTTACGGTCTGCAGGATATCGATCTGTAAATAAGCACAGCGTCGATAAACTCACTGTTGGAAGAGAAGTGTTAATTTAGACGATTCCATCAGGTCTAGGGTCACCATTCTGTATCACTTTATACATTTGGCCGGAGAAAATAATAAGAGTTGATTGTGACCAGTGATTGTGAAACCCTTAGAATTGGGCTGACGACGCTCAGAAAACGCACTTCAAGAGTGCAGGCTAGCCAAGGTGGTTGCGGTGGAATGACGAACGTTTGGGAAATTGATTTCTATTCGCGGCCCATCTTAGATGAGCAGCAAAAGAAGATCTGGGAACTGCTGGTGTGTGATACCCAGCGCTCCTTTGAATATACGCGGCAGTGTTCAGGGGCTGAAGCGAATGCCCGCTGGCTGCAGGATGCGCTGACGGACGCAATGGATCCCTGGCGACAGTCTCAGGGGTTGACCGCAGCTAGACAGCCGGAAAAGATTCGTTTTTTTCGTCGCCAGATGGGCAACATTATTACCCGTGCTTGCAAGGCGATAGAGATTCCAGCACAGGCGAGTCGCCGCACCTTTGCGGTGTACCAGTGGCTACAGGAGAGGACTTTAACTGTTTATCCACAGCACCCAGGCTATCAGCCGTTGATGGCTCCGCCACCGCAGTTTGAGCTGTCTACAGCTCAGCCACTGCCTGACGCATTGGTGGGGCAAAGCTGGAGTATTGCAACGCTGCCGTTGAGTGCGTTTGCCGACATGCAGGACTGGGACATTGGCTTCAGTGATCCGTTTCCGCTAGAACTGGTTTCGTTGCCTGACGATACCGTTATCCCTGGGCTACTGATTTTTTCAGAACGAGCCGTGCCGTTGGCGGGCTGGATGTCGGGATTAGAGATTGCTTTTCTGAAGTTTGAAGAAAAACCAACGCCTCAACTGTTACTAGAAACCGGTTTGGTAGAGCGATGGATATTGTCTAACTTGAAAGACCCACAACTCAGAGAAGAGGCAGAAGCCTTTGAGCGCACCAAGCAGGCGGCTCAGCAGGTTCACTTTTTAGCCATTCAATCGAGTCCTGATGCAGAAGATTTCTCTGGTTTTTGGCTGCTGCAGGAGCTACTGCCCGATTAGTTGTTTTGGGGTGCTGAGGGTTCCATCGTCTTAGCTGGGCCAGAACAGGCTACCCAGGGTGAGGGCGATCGCACCTAAGGCAATCCAAGGCAAAAAGCCATTTTCTGTTTCCACTTGACTCAGATCGGCGGGAGGTTGAATCGCTCGTCGAGGCGGAGGCGGTTTTGAAGCCGGTCGCGGCATGATCCGAATGTTCTGATCGCGCTCTGCCACTTCTTTGAGATCAGGAATCTGGGTGAGCCATTCAGGCCGCAGCTCTAGCTTTGGGGCTTCCAAAATATAGAGCAGACGCTTACTTTGCTTGCGCGTTTCAGCGTAGGGATGGCGATTGAGTCGACGACAGAGTGCCAATGCCTCTTCTCGTTGCCCTGCTGCTTCATAGGCCGTGACCAGCCACATCTGGATTTCGCCGCCGATGCGGGAGTTCTCTGCGCCTAAATCTTTTGCCTGAGTGAGGGTCTCAACGGATTCACGGTATTGACCCCGCTCAAAGAAGGCTTGACCGGCTTGATAGGCCAACATTTGCTGCTGTTCTGGTTCTAGGTCTGGACTCACGGGGTTCGGATGATGAAGCGTTCACGGCATTATTTTAAAGCGTTCCTCGCTTAAAGGCGATTGCGAGCCTTCAGTAGCAAATAGCTATCAACTAACTGCTCACTAATTTGATTGGCGGGGGCATCTAACACCATGACGCCCTGCTGCTTCAGCCGCGCAAAGGCTCGCTGCCGTTGGCGCATCAAATCAAGGGCCACTGACTGGGTATATAGCCCCTGCACCTGATCGTCTAATCGCTGCTTCGTCGTCGCTAAGGGTTGATACGCAAGAGCATCGACTTGGGGATCGCGCAGTGCAACACAGAAGGGTAGAAACCGAGGGGAAAGGCGTGTCATGGCTGCCAACAGCTCGGCAGAGGCGATATCGTCAACAATATCAGTGAGCAGAACGACAAGCGCTCGGCGGGTGTACTGATTGAGAACCCGGCTGACCACGGCCACATAATCCGACTCGATCAGGACCGGCTCTAGGTTATATACCTTGCTCAAGATATGGGATAGATGGGATGGACCGGGCTGTGGCCCCAC
This sequence comes from Thermosynechococcaceae cyanobacterium, assembly GCA_050330855.1. Taxonomy (GTDB): domain Bacteria; phylum Cyanobacteriota; class Cyanobacteriia; order Thermosynechococcales; family Thermosynechococcaceae; genus RCC1774. The sequence goes on from JBHJNL010000136.1 coordinate 15,494, forward strand.
CCAGGTGTGAATATCGTTATCAAAGACAGCAACGCCGACGCGATCGCCCCGCCTCAACCCCGCCAACGCGAGTGATAGGGTTGCATTGAGTGCCCAGTCAAACCGCTTTAGCCCCGCCACCTGAGCAGTCATCAAACGACCGCGATCGAGCAGAATAATGAGGGGCTGATCGCGTTCTGGTTCTAGCAATCGCACCAAAGGACGACCGCGACGGGCCGTGGCCTTCCAGTCTAGTAAGCGCAGATCGTCCCCCTCGTTGTAGTCGCGCAGTTCAGAGAACTCAGTGCCGCCGAGGGCGTGACGGCGGCGGCGCAGACTACCGCTAGACTCTAAGCTGAGCCGCACCGACAGTAGGCGTAAACCCATCAGGTCAGGATAAACTTCAACCTCCGTCGTGAGGGGCAGTCGCCAAGATCGACACATCAGTCCCCAGGGACTGTTCTGCCGCAGAGCAATACCGGACCATTGATACGCTCCCCGACGAGGTGGAAAGGCATGATAAGTCAACTCTGTCAGAGTGTGGGGACTGATGCTCACCACAAGGGTTTCCTGATCTGCGCGAAACTCAGATGGGTATAGGTCTCGAAGCTGAAGCTGGCTCTGACGCTGGGGGCCGGTGCCGACCGTCACCTTCAGGTGGATGGGGTTCTCGCGACCAATGGAAAGGCGAGGGTCACAGCTTCGCTCGACTTGAATCTGCCACTGGGCAGTGCGGCGATAGTCTCGGAGTGCGATCGCAACCACCCCTAGGTCATAGAGAAACACTAGCCCCCAAGATGCCCATAGGGGCAAACCCACAGCCGCCGTCACTAAAGGAATCAACAGCCCTAACAGCAAAAGTTGATACAGCCGCCAGGTCGGAATGGGCCACACCTTCTGAGCCTTAAGACTCGGCGGAGCTTGCGGCTCGTTAAGGGTCTGTACGGTCGAAGCAGCTACTGTCATCTCGGCACCGGAATACGCGCTAATAGACCTTGAATCACTTGATCGACTGAAACGCCATCAAGCTGGGCCTCTGGCTTTAAAATGAGCCGATGCCGCAGCAGCGGCAACGCCATCGACTTAATATCGTCAGGGGTAACGAAATCCCGCTCTGAAAGCCATGCCTGGGACTGGGCCGCCCGTAGCCAACCCACTGCCGAACGAGGTGAAGCCCCCAACAACAACTCCGGCTGTTGCCGACTGCTGCTCACCAACGCCAATAGATAATCGACTAGATCTTCTTCAATCCGCACCTGTCGCATCCTTTGACGCGCCTGTAGAACTTCGTCCACCGTAATCACCGGCTGCAGGTTCATCTGCTGTAGATCCCGGTGTTCAAAGCCCCCTAAAACATTCTGCAGCATCTGCTTTTCTGCTTTTGCCTCTGGGTAGGTGACCACTAACTTAAACAAAAAGCGGTCAAGCTGGGCTTCGGGTAAGGGGTAAGTCCCCTCAAATTCCAGTGGGTTCTGGGTCGCGATGGTCCAAAACAGCGGCGATAGCGGCATCGTGGTCCCATCAAGCGTCACCTGCCGCTCTTCCATAGCCTCTAAGAGCGCCGCCTGGGTTTTCGGGGGCGTCCGGTTAATCTCGTCCGCCAGCAAAATCTGAGTAAAGATTGGCCCCTTGCGTAGGGTAAAACTACGGCTATTGAAGTCAAAAATGCTGGTGCCCAAAACATCAGCAGGGAGAACATCTGGCGTTAACTGTACCCGCCGAAACTCAGCCTGCATCAGATTTGCCAATAGCCTCACGAGCAGCGTCTTCGCCGTTCCGGGTACCCCCTCTAGAATGACGTGGCCCTCGGCAAGCAAGGCAATCAGGAGTCCTTCAATGATGGCCTCTTGACCGATCACGATCTGGCTAAGCTGCTGATGGAGGCTTTTAAATGCTGTACTCAAGGTAGTTCTCGCAATAAAGATTCAACAGTGGCGACCCACGCCAACAGCTCTCGGTCACTGCGCACCGACGGCTGTAGTAACTCTAGTAATTCCCGTGCAGGTCGTCCAGTTAGGTTGGCCCAATGGGTTGAGATCTGGTCAGGATCAGGAAGGCTGTGCCCCGACAGCGACATAAGCCCCAGTTGGGTTGCCAACGTTCGCTGAAAATATTGCCTCAGGGTTTGGGCGGCAAAATCAGTTTTCCGGGCGGCATTGAGGGTGCTGGCTAAAGCCTGAATGTACTGTTCACTAGCGTCTTTTGCCTCTGGCTTTAGCGTCTCCAGTGCGCCAAAACGATGATTGTGGCCCCAGACCAGCAACAAGCCGATGAAACCCACCTGGGCCACCATGACCGCCACGGGAGTACGGGCCAGATAGTCGAGAAAGGTTATCGCCTTAGCATCAGGCTGCTGTTCGTCATTAGGGACGGGATCACGATGGCCATGCATCCATTCATCAACCCAAATAGGTCCCTGCCGTCGTTGGGCCAGGGATGCTAAAAAACGATAGTTATCGGTTTGATCGACCAATGCATTGGCCGCTAGCCAAGGATAGACGCATTCGATGAGGGTGCCGTCCTTGTTAGGACTAGACCATACGACCAACCCAAAATCATCGCGGAGTTCGGGCTTAATTTCGGGTTCATTAGCCCGCGCGAAGGTACTGACCTGCTCCAGTCCCGGTAAGGGTGAGGGCTTGGGGACGTAGCGTCGCGTAGTCTCAACTTGGACGCGATCAGATCCTGCCGATAGCTGCGAGATAAAAGGTGCTGCTGTGACCTGACCCTGCCAGCTCAGCACAATAACGGTGTTGCCATTATTAACCCAAGTCTGGAGGGCTTCTTCTTGCTCAAAACTATTGGGATCAAAAGTACCCAGCGTGAATCCGGTCCGCTTGCCGATGCGAATCAGGGTTTGGCCTGAGCCAGTGAGCTGATCGTAGCTCTGCTGCCAGCGTTTGACGGGCCGACGCTGCTCGATCATGTAGTCATACCAGCCTCGGTAGCCAGTCAGCGATCTCGAATAGGTCGAGCCGGCTTGGGGACTGGGGGCAACCCACAGAATTAAACCAAAGACCACGACCAACACCAACAGCATTGGCAACAGTGCAAATAGCCAACGCGGGGGTCGCGAGGGGACCGATGGAGAAGGGGCATTCACCATTACGGCACCACCGGACGACAGGGCGCTAGCTCAGTCACCAGACGCTGATAGGACTGTTGGCACCCCTCAAACAGTTCAGCAGATGCCGGTCTAGCCCCGTAGTGCAACACCTCATGGGTCTTTATCAATTGGGTCCAGGCGGAGGGCAGCTCTGCTGATTGGGGGTAGAGCGCCCACAGCGCATTCAACCGACGGAGATAGTCCTGATCGGTGAGGGCCGGATTTTGCGAGAGCCACTCCATCTTCTCTAAGTGGATCAGCAGTGCCATATAGAGCGCTCGACAGGCGGTGGCGTAATCTTGCTGTGCTTGGGCTGCCGTTGCCTGGGCCAGCCAATCCTGCGCCGTTTTTGTCTGCATCGGAGTCTGTTGGACTAGGGTCGAACGCCTCGGTAGTCGCTGCCGTCGCAGCAACCCCACAAAGGCTTTTGTTATCCAATAAAGCAGGGCAAAGGCCACCAACAGCGCCACACCTTTCACCACAACGATCAGTCTTGGCTCCAGCCAGTTGGGCGTCTCTAAAATGGGCAGGTCAGGGCTTGTTAATAAATCACGGAGGCGATTGGCCTGCAGCTCAGTCCATTCTCCGGTGCGGCGCAGCAGGTTCTGCCCCTGCCAGTTTGCCCGGTCTGCAAAGTTGAGGGTGCTGAGCATTGCCAGACGCATTGAGACTAATTCCATAGAGCCAAAGCCGATCACAGAACCACTGTCTTCGAGTGTAGGAGGTCATCCCCCCTTTTGTCAGGCCAGCAATACTCACAAAAACCCAAAAATGCTAGGCTGGCTGTAGTGATTAAGGCTCCTATGCAGCGGACACTTCTAGCGTCTAAAATCCATAACTGCATCCTCACCGAAGCAAATGTAGAGTACGTGGGCAGCATTAGCATTGATGCGGTGCTGATGGAAGCCGCAGGTATTCTCGCCAATGAGCAGGTGCATGTCGTTAACGTCAATAATGGCGAACGGCTGGTGACCTATGCCATTCCGGCTGTGGCGAACTCAGGTGCCATTGAGTTGAATGGGGCGGCGGCTCGGCTTGGCGTTCCGGGTGATCGGGTGATTATTATGACCTATGCTCAGTTCTCAGCCGCAGAGCTAAAAGATTTTTCTCCAACAGTGGTGTTCGTTGACGCCAAGAATCAAATTTCAGAGGTGCGACACGCAGAGACGGCAAAAACGCTGTGCCCATCCGGCTAAAAGCTTCTATTTCTTGGAAGGTTGGCTCCATTATCAATCGTTCTTTATTCATCGTTCATAAACTATGGCCTCATCTACAAAATCTTCTAATGTTGTTTGGCACGAAAGCACCATCAGTCGCCAAGATCGAGAAACGCTCAATAATCACAAAAGCGCTATTCTCTGGTTTACGGGCCTTTCGGGCGCAGGTAAGTCAACGCTAGCCCATGCCGTAGAAGCAAAGCTTCATGAGATGAAGTGCCGAACCTTTGTGTTTGATGGTGATAATGTTCGCCATGGCCTCTGTGCTGACCTCGGATTTTCAGATGAAGATCGAGAAGAGAATATCCGCCGCGTCGGGGAAATGGCAAAGCTGTTCACGGAGGCGGGTGTGATTGCGTTAACGGCCTTTATCTCGCCCTTTCGCTCCGATCGAGATCGCGTTCGCAACCTTGTCCCAGACCATGATTTTATTGAAATCTACTGTCAGGCCAGCCTAGAAGTCTGCGAAGAACGGGACGTTAAAGGTCTCTACAAACGAGCCAGATCTGGCGAGATTACCCATTTTACCGGCATTTCTTCCCCTTACGAGGCACCTGAACAACCAGAAATCTCAGTGGAGACAGGCAGCAAATCTTTAGAGGACTGCGCCCAGCAGGTGATTGACTACTTAGCACAGCAGGGTGTTCTCAAATAGTTCTTGTTAGTGGTAGTAGAGCGAAAAATGACCACACTGTTGGTGACGGGGGGAGCCGGGTTCATTGGTGCGAATTTTGTGCTACAGCAGCGGGCCGATCAATCGGCAACGATTGTTAATCTCGATAAGCTGACCTATGCAGGCAATTTAGCAACCCTAGCCTCTCTGCAGACCGATGCTGAGCATGTGTTTGTGGAAGGGGATATTTGCGATCGCACCCTCCTTCAGACCCTTCTGCAAAAACATCAGCCCGACGCGATTGTTAACTTTGCGGCAGAAACCCACGTTGATCGGTCCATTGATGGCCCCGACCCATTCATTCACACCAACGTGGTGGGCACCTTCGAGCTACTAGAAGCCACTCGCCAGTATTGGCAAGGTCTACCCGCCACCCAGAAAGATGTCTTTCGCTTTCTCCATGTCTCCACGGACGAAGTCTTTGGCTCCCTCGGGCCAGAGGATTCTCCCTTTTGTGAAACCACCCCCTACGCCCCCAACAGCCCCTACTCAGCCTCTAAGGCCAGCTCAGATCACTTAGTACGGTCTTATTTTCACACCTACGGGTTGCCCACCCTCATCACTAACTGCTCCAATAATTACGGTCCCTACCAGTTCCCTGAGAAGCTGCTGCCCGTCATCATCTTGAATGCGCTAGAGGGCAAGGCGCTGCCCATTTACGGGGATGGCCAAAATATTAGAGATGGCTCTACGTCAAAGATCACTGTCGCGCCATTCAGTATGTATTAACCCACGGCACCCCCGGTGAAACCTACTGCGTCGGTGGGAATGCGGAGCGAAGTAACCTATGGCTCGTCCAAAAAATTTGCAGGTTGCTAGATGAACTGGCACCCCAGCCCACCCCCTACGCCGATCTGATTACCTTTGTCACCGATCGCCCTGGACATGACCGGCGCTACGCCATTAATGCCAGCAAATTAAAACAGCTCGGTTGGACCCCCACCGAAAATATTGAATCAGGCCTGCACCAAACAATTCAGTGGTATCTCGATCATCAAGACTGGTGTCAGCAGATCGAACAGCATCAACGCCAGCGGCTCGGATTGTCAGTATCGACAAACGGCTCTTAACCCTTTGCTAGCCTGCTGTTTATTTCACGGTCTGAAGCCCCCCTCTTTAATGTAGTGTTAAGGATGTGGGCCTATTAGAGACGGAAGAGAACAGGCATGAAAATTGTTGTTTTAGGTGGTGATGGTTTCTGTGGTTGGCCAACGGCCCTGCATCTATCAAACCTCGGACACGACATTGTCATTGTTGATAATCTGTCGAGACGCAACATCGACAATGAGCTAGAAGTCTACTCTTTGACGCCCATCAGCCCCATGTCGGTAAGGCTCAAGGCTTGGCAAGAGGCCTCTGGCAAGACCATTGCCTTTCGTAACTTTGACATTGCTCAAGAGTATGATCAGCTCTTAAATCTACTCACCACTGAGCGCCCCGATGCGGTGGTCCATTTTGCTGAACAGCGGGCGGCTCCCTATTCCATGAAGTCGTCTAAACATAAACGCTACACCGTTGATAATAATCTCAACGCCACCAATAACGTGCTGTGTGCGGTGGTTGAGTCTGGCCTTGATATCCACGTGGTCCACCTCGGCACAATGGGGGTCTACGGCTATGGCACAGCGGGTATGAAGATTCCGGAAGGCTATCTGGATATTCAGGTGGTTACCGATACGGGCAATGTGATTACCAAAGAGATTCTGCATCCCGCCAATCCAGGCAGCATCTATCACATGACCAAGACGCAGGATCAGCTCTTTTTTGCCTACTACAACAAAAATGATCAGGTTCGCATCACCGATCTGCACCAGGGGATTGTTTGGGGCACCAACACAGCCGAGACCAAGCAAGATGAGCGCCTCGTCAATCGCTTTGACTATGATGGCGACTATGGCACTGTTCTAAATCGATTCCTGATGCAGGCGGCCATTGGCTATCCGCTCACCGTTCACGGGACAGGGGGACAAACCCGCGCCTTTATCCATATTCAAGATACGGTGCGGTGCGTGCAGTTGGCGATTGAGAACCCGCCCAAGACTGGAGAACGGGTTCAAATTCTCAATCAAATGACGGAAACCCATCGCGTTCGAGATCTGGCAACGTTGGTTTCTGAGATTACGGGGGCTGAGATTGAGTATTTAGAAAACCCTCGCAATGAAGCATCTGAGAATGAACTGTATGTTGACAACCAGTGCTTTTTAGATCTGGGCCTCGAACCAACCAAGCTCAATGAAGGGTTGCTGAAAGAAGTGACGGAAGTCGCCTCTAAGTATGTGGACAGATGCGATCGCAACAAAATTCTCTGTACTTCTAAATGGCGCAAAAAGTAGCTAAACAATCATCTGCTCTAAAGACGCTTTCAGTTCTTGGGTAAGAGACTCTATCTCCTGTCGAGCATGGCGGCGATCTTTTTTGTAGGTGGGCCATCTGTCCGTGACAGACAGAGGTTTGCCTGCGGTAATTCGCAGGGATTTAAGCCCTAGATTAGGAGGGCTGTGGGGATCGCCCCCCTTCAAGTTTTCAATCACTTTCCAAACAATCAAAATCACTTCGGCAAAGCGATCTACCGTCGGTTTTTGCACAATGTAGTGCTGCGTCACCGAAGAGATTCGTTCGACTAGGCGCATGTGACCGAGTTTGATGCTGGCTTCTTCTGCAACCCAATCAGCTAAACCTTGCTCTAATGGTGAAAGCTGCGCAACATCATCGCGATAGATTCGATTCCAACCCGCCTGCTCCAGTTGGCGGCAGCGGTCGGACAAGGTGCCCTTGGGAATCTGACCAAAATAGTCTTCTGCCACCTGTAACGCCACCTCTAGGCGAGACTTGAGACGTTTTGCCAGATACTGATTTCTGCAGCAGCCTTGAATCTCTGGATCAGAAGACAGATCAGGAAAGGTGCGGTGGTAGTAGCGTGAATAAAACAGTTCCATCACATCTAGGATGCGATCGCTTAGGCGCAGCAGCCGTCCATAGAGCACATCAGCTTGGGGGGCCGGAATGAGGCCCGTCGGCACTGGCACCGCTGCAGACACCCCTGCAGACTGTTCCATTTCAGTGAGCAAGGCTTCGAGCCGTGACCACTCTAAATTCATGTAGGCATACTGAATACCGATGGGAACGATATAAACGGATTCTGAACGGTTTGCCTTTGCGAGATCTTCGGCGCACCAAAATCCTAGTTGAGCGGCCCCAGGCTCTAGCGGTGCCACCAGCTCACTATGCTCATTGGTTCCTCCTTCTGGGGCAACCGAGAGCGGAATATGACCATTGGCGAGTAAATCTCGCGCTGCTCGTAACCCTTGGCGATCTGCTTTGCCGCGAAAAATAGAGGTGCCACCCAGTCTTGGGAAAAGCCAGCTTACAAACTCGCCAGCCCATAGGGGAATGCCCCGGTCATACATAAAAAAGCTACGAATGGGATGCTTGAACTTGACCCCCATTTTCTTCGCGGCTTGGGGAACGGCATACCAAAGCAAATAAGCCATCACGAAGGGATCTGCAGTGCCGGGATGCCGAAAGGTTAGCAACATGCGGAGGTTACCGGCCTGAAATTTTTGATAGAGATCGACTAGAATTTCGAGGTCTTTGGTCTCAATAGAGCCGATGGACAGTCTATATCGCATCCATGCAGGAAGCAGAAACTTAACGACCCTAATCACTACTGGATCGAATTTGTGCGGCAGAAATTTGAGGGGCGGCTGAACGGTGTGAATGGTCTGCGGCACAACAAATAACTCCGAGCAATGGTGGCTTATCCTTTAGTCTAGAGAATACCCTGCTTGTTCAAGGAACCCACTGGTGCGCTTTATGAATCGTCCGTCTCTCCATCGCCCCCACACTACGGTTGTTTTTGCGATGAGTGCCGATGGCAAAATTGCTGATGAAAATTCTCAGGCATCCTTTGGCTCTGAAGCCGACTATGCGCATCTCGAACGTCAGGTCGCGTTGGCTGATGCTATTTTGGTTGGGGCTGGGACGTTGCGAGCGGGACGCACAGCCATGCGAGTCCAAAACTTAGACCTGATTCAATCCCGCCTTGAGCAAGGTAAGCCAGAACAGCCACCTCAAATTATCTGTACCCGCTCCGGTCAAATTGATCCTGAACTTCCTTTCTTCAGTCAGGCCATTCCTCGCTGGCTTTTGACGACTGAGGCTGGGGCACAATCATGGCAGTCACCCCAGTTTGAACAGATCTTAGTCCATGAGACCTCTGAGCAATCTGTGGACTGGCGCACTGCCTTTGCTCAGCTCAAGGAACTGGACATTGAAAAATTAGCGGTTCTCGGCGGCGGGGAAGTGGTTGCCGCATTGCTGGCCGAGGAACTCATTGATGAGTTTTATTTAACGGTGTGCCCCCTATTTTTAGGTGGGGCGGGGCGGCCGACGCCAGTGGGTGGACCTGGCTTTGCCTTGGCTGATGCCCCTCGGTTAACGTTGTTAGACATGCAGCAAGTTGATCAGGAGCTATTTTTGCACTACGCTATCCTATCTTCACCAGACTAAAACGATTGCATCTGTGCTGAAATATTTTCGTTCCTATTTCAAAATTGTCTTGGCCGCACTGGTGAGTCTTGGGGTTGCGATCGCACTGCACAGCGTTTCCACTGCACCCTCTGCTCTGCCTGCCCCAAGGGCGCACGCTGCAGTGGAGTGGTTAAGACTCACGGTGGATCCGAGCCATCGAGAGCAATATTTAAAGCAAGATGCCAAAATCTGGACTCCAGCGCTAGCAAGCTATCCAGGCTTTATTGATAAGGTAACCTGGCTCAACCCCAATAACGCTTCAGAGGTAATCTTTGTGATTCGTTGGACGTCTCGGGAGCAGTGGTTCTCGATTCCGCAAGCTGATTTGGTAGCGCTTGAGAAACGATTTGATGCCACATTTCTGGTTCTAAATTAGTTTGTGCTTGTTAAAATGGGAAAATAAGGCAGAGTTCAGGAGCAGAAAGCGATGAAAGAGCGCAAAGCCCGAACAACCTCAGGGGACAAAACCATCT
>JBHJNL010000137.1:0-20827 GCA_050330855.1 Thermosynechococcaceae cyanobacterium
GGTCTCCAAAGGCGATTCGACCGACCTGCTGTGCGTGAATCAGTATTGGGTTGTCCAATTTTATTCGAGTCCTAACTCTTCAAACCCAGTCTAGGAGGACTTGTGTGTACACGGTAGGCTTGAAGACCTAGTCTTTCTCGATGAAATGGGTGTTTTATTGGGATTGATGCGAACCCATGCCCGTGATGCACCTGGACTAAGAGCCTATGATTTCAAGCCCTTCTATCGGGGGTCGAAAGTGAGTGTTATCGGTACCATTACAGTCTCCAAAGTTTTGGCGGTGATGACGATGAATGATTCGATGGATGGTGCCGCCTTTGACGTTTATGTCTCACAGTGCCTCGTTCCCGAGCTATGGCCGGGAGCGGTTGTGGTGATGGATAACCTGCCAGCCCACAACGTCAAAGCGATTGCACCATTAATTGAGGCGGTGGGGGCAAAGAGGTTATGGATGTCATCTTACTCACCTGAGTTTAATCCCATTGAACACTGGTGGTCACAAGTCAAGGCAATGCTGAGGCGGTTTGCACCGACCACCTCAAAAGCGGTTGATGCCGTTATTGCTATGGCTATAGACCTTATCGATCCAAAACATCTACGCAACTGGTTCGCACACTGCTGCTATTGTCCCCAATAAAGATGAAAACCGCTGTAGTTGAGGAGCAGATGGCGGCATAATTCATCCCCCGTCTCCTGGCTTTTGATCACAGGATGCTTGACATTAAAGACAGTCGCTTCTCCCTGGGGGAGAAGGACCGGGGATGAGGGCCAATCTATCGCCAAAGATCACAAAGTCAAATCCCTAGATGAAATTATTCTCGAACGCCTCGTCGCTCTCAACGCCGAACGCGCCGAAGAAGAACGCAACGGCCTGATCTGCTGGCTGCGCCCCGAATACCAGGCCCCCGATCAAGTTCAGCCGACCCAGACAACCCTTGAAGGCATTTCCACCCCCACCGAAACCGTTATCGAACCCGTCGAACAGCAAAAATGGCCCACTCAACCTAAAGAACAACTGGCCGCTATTCGCGACTTGCTCCGCACCAGCAACTGCGAATGGACCGTCGCTCAAATCGCTGCCCAATTCAAGGGCCGCAGCACTGATAAAAAGCTCAAAACAATTACTGATAATTTAGAACGCCGAGAGTGGTTCGGTACCGTTGTAAGCCGTCAAGAAAACAGTACAACTTACTGGCAAGCAGCAGATCTTCAGCAAGTCCTAAATCCCATACGCTAGAGCTGGTTGCGGATGTGCCTTGATCGGCCAATGTCAAACAGCACACTCAGTTAGGTATCCTTAAATCACCACCATTAGGCTTGACTCACTTACAAGACGAGAACGCCGATATTTATAACATCCCCGCCTATTCGGTTAGCGATGCTGCCCGATATTTTCGTGTTCTGCTAGTGACTCTACGCACCTAGATTCAGGGTTTTTGAAAGTGCGATCGCAATGAGCATCACAGCAGGCCATGATTGGCCTACTAGTCGTACCACTCAGCGCAAATACTTCTACTCTTGGCGGTCAAAGATATCTAGCAAAAATAAAGTGCCGAACGTAGAGATCACCAAGGGAGCTAGCACAATCGATAGTCGCGGATCTGAAAACAGTCGGTAGAGAATTTCCATCTCAATTTTCTCCCTACAAAAACGCTGCAGCTATTGAGACACGGCGTAAAACAAGCTCGTCACTTTGCCTAAAAGCTTATGAACAGAGATATCACCAAAAGAGCGGCTGTCCGTGCTTGCCTCTGGGTTATCGCCGAGCAGCGTGCAGAAGTAATGAGGTGCGATCTCCTGCGACCCACTATCCTTCGGGCAGACTTCGTCAACAGTTAAGGCAACGACGCGCTTCACAATCTTCAACCCAGACTGCCCCGGATGCTCAGCAACCACTAAATCACCCACAGTAGGCAGACTCGATCCATAAGCTTGTCCATCCACCAGCACTTCATCCCCCGGATAGAGCGTCGGCACCATTGACAGCCCCACCACCCGGAGGCGAAACCGACGCCGACATAACCAAAGCCCAATCTCTTTGAGTTTGGGCTTTGGTACCGCAGCCAAAGGCCGATTTAGCTGGCCTTGACCCATTGAACATCCCGGTCCTTAGTGGCCCAGAAAATGCCGTGGATTTGCTCAACCGCCGCCATGAGTTCGTTGGCGTGCTCAACACTGACTTCTACCTTGCAGGCAGAGCAAAGCTTTGCAGCCTTCCAGAAAATGTCGTGCAGGTTCGGATACTTCTCTAGGTGGACCGGCTTGAAATAGTCTGTCCAGAGAATAAGCAAGTCTTCTTTTGTCTTTTGAGCTTGTTCTTCCTTGATAGCGATAAAGCGAGAGAGCGTATTGTTATAGGCCACGATTGATGCAGCATCTTGTCCAGCGGGCTGCAGGTCTACAATTTTCTTGGTCATCGAAAGTACAGCCTCAGCCGTAATGCGAGCCGCAGCCGGATCGTAAACACCACAGGGGCCATCACAATGCGCGTGAACCTCTGCCGCCGGGAAGCAAGCTTGAATCTTTGCTGTAATTGCGTTGAGCATAGTGTGTTGTTCCTCGAATGGATCAATTTGGGGTATATCCGCATGTTATCTGTCTTTCGCGCCCATGGGAAAAATTTAACCCGCAATTAAATGTCTTCAGAATCATTTTGAACGCTTTGGTAGCCTCTCTTGTTCGAAAGCCCGTCAGCAGAAACGACATAAGTCCTAAGCAAGGTAATAGATCCAATCGCGAACCCTCAAAAGAGAGAACATCATGAGCGACGTGACCCGATGATAGATCACGTCGCTCATGATGTTGATGAGTCCTACGATAAAGGGCTTAAAGGCCTGCCTTAACCTTCACCACCTTCGCCACCTTCACCGCCTTCGTCGTCTTCACTACCCTCTGGTAATGGGGTTGATTCGGGCGTACTGCTTTCTGCTGGCGTGGTCTGCTCGGTTTCAGGCGCTGCAGTTTCTGGTTCACTGCCCTCATCGCCAGTATCTCCCGTCGCTCCACAGGCGGCAACGGTTGCCGCTAAACCTAACGCTAGAAAGGCTTCAATTGCTTTAGAACGCATTCACTCTTCTCCTGTGCCTAAACGCATATTTTAATGAGACTTATTCTCTATAAAATAAAATCACGGAATAGGGGATTTGTCATGTATAACGGTGAGTTCCACAACGTTTTCAGTCTTGTTCGAGCCGGTAAGCCGCAGTTAGTGAGTATCATCGGCTGTTTGGTAGGGCTGCAAATCCATTGCAACTGTGATATGAATATTATCTGGTTTGGAAATTCAGCCATTCTCATCTTTGCGACCTATTATTTTTCTAGAGCCAAGGCTCTCCACAGCTATGTTTTAAGCTGCCATGATTGTTGAAATTGAAAATGTGTTGACGAGTGCAGAGTTAGAGACTCTCACCTCTACGTTAGCTAAGGCTGAGTTTGTTGATGGCAAAATCACGGCGGGCTGGCACGCCAAGCTGGTGAAGCAGAACATGCAGATGCAGCGTAATGTGCCGGAGGCAGCTGATCTACGAGAGCTTGTTGAATCAGCCCTTAAGCGTCATCCGCTATTTACGGCAGTGGTGCGGCCTCGCAAGATTCACTCCATTTTGTTTAGCCGATATGAACCGGGGATGGCCTACGGTAGCCATGTTGATAATGCTTTTATGGGGCCGTGGCGCTCTGATGTTTCATTTACCCTATTTTTAGGGACGGGCTACCAGGGCGGTGAGCTGGTGATTGAACAGTCCGACGGAGAGTGGCGGTATAAGTTAGAAAGGGGAAGTGCGATCGCATATCCTTCTTCCACGCTCCATCGGGTCGAACCGGTTACCGACGGAACTCGACTCGTCGCAGTGGGCTGGGTGCAGAGCATTGTGCGAGACCCACAAAAACGCGAACTGCTGTTTGACCTCGACACCGCACGACGCTCCCTGTTTGCCAGAGAAGGTAAGACAATTGAGTTTGATCTAATTTCAAAAAGCCATGCCAACCTGTTGCGTCAATGGGCCGATTAACGGTCAGGAACATCCCCTCAACTTCGTCGGTCATCAATGTCTATTCGAGCTGCACTGCGTAGCAGGTTACCGTCTCTTGACACAACTGTTGTTAGCCCTTAAGGAGTATCTGTGGTGCACCGATGGCGAACTCTTGTTATCAGTTTATTTTGCATCCTCAGCCTGTTGGGACAGGCTCTTCCAGCCCAGGCTGCGACCGATCCCCGCGCTATTCATATCCTCCGCCGGTTGAGCTTTGGTCCCCGCCCCGGCGATCTTGAGCGTGTCCAGTCCATTGGCGTTGAGGGATACATTAAGGAGCAGCTTGCACCACAGAAGCTGAAGCAACCGCCACAACTACAGCAACAACTAAGGCAGTTCGAGACCTTAAAGCTCTCGCCAATGCAGGTGAGTCAGGCCTATCGTTCCCAACCGAAGAAAGGGCAAAGCGAGGCAGAACGCAAGGCCGACCAAAAACGACGGAATCAGCCGTTGAGTGAGGCAAGGCAGGCTCGAATTGTGCGGGCGATCGCAAGTTCGAGCCAACTTGAAGAAGTGATGGTGAACTTTTGGTTTAATCACTTCAACGTCTCCTCTGATAAAGGGAACGTCAAGTACTGGATCGGAGACTATGAGCAAAGCGCAATTCGGCCCCATGCCCTCGGTTCTTTCCGAGAGTTATTAGGGGCCACCGCCCAGCATCCGGCCATGCTGTTTTATCTAGATAACTGGCTCAATACCGCCCCCAACAGTCCCGGCGCTCGTGGGCAATTTAAGGGGTTAAACGAAAACTATGCCCGTGAACTCTTAGAGCTGCATACCCTCGGCGTTGATGGAGGGTATACCCAGGCTGACGTAGTGGCAACCGCAGAAACACTCACCGGCTGGGGCATTCCCCGACCACCGCAGGCCGCGCAATATCCAGCAGGGTTTTACTTCGATGCCAAGCGACATGATAATCGCCCCAAAACAGTCCTCGGCTCCAAAATTACGGGGCAAGGCCAGGCGGCAGGAGAGCAGGTCTTAGACCTATTAGCCCAGCATCCCGCGACGGCGCAGCATATTAGCTATGAATTGGCCCAGTATTTTGTAGCGGATCAACCCCCACCAGCGCTGGTAAAACGCTTAGCGCAGCGCTACCTTAAAACCAACGGTGATATTCGCGCAGTGCTCGATACCCTCTTCCATAGCCCTGAATTTTGGGACGAGAAATACGTGGGTACGAAGTTTAAGACCCCCTACGAGTACGTGATCTCAACCCTGCGTGCCCAAGGCAGCGATGCCAATATTGACACCAATCGAGTCCTGGGAATGCTCAATCAACTAGGGATGCCCCTGTTCCGTTGTCGGACCCCGGATGGGTATGCCAATACCCAAGCTGAATGGCTCAATCCAGAGGCTATAACCCGTCGGGTCAGCCTCGCCACAACGCTTGCTAGAGGCGGAGGGCGTCAGGCTGTCGCGGCGGATCCAGACCCAGTCATGCAGGCCGTAGGCCCCCAAATTTCATCCCAAACCCAATCATTGATCGCCACCAGTCCTAAAAATCTGAAGGCTGCCCTGATCTTGGGTAGCCCTGACTTCATGTACCGTTAGCGCTTGGTTGTTATGCATACTCCTTTGAACCGTCGACAGTTTCTTCGCTACAGCACGATGGCTGGGGCAACAGGTCTCTTAGCCCTGGGGGCCAATGAGCTGTGGTTGCCGCAGGGGGTGCTGGGTCAGTCTCAACTGTCGCCCCGCCTGATCGTGATCTTGCTGCGGGGCGCGGTGGATGGCCTCAATGTTGTGGTTCCCCATCGGGAGTCAGCTTACTATGAAGCTCGTCCCTCGGTGGCGATCCCTACACCGGGACAGCCCCAGGGAGCCATCCCCCTTACCGATCAGTTTGGCCTGCACCCGGCCCTTGAACCCCTAATGCCGCTCTGGAAATCGGGCAATCTTGCCTTTGTGCATGCCTGTGGGTCGCCCGACGAAACGCGATCGCACTTTGATGCCCAGGACTATATGGAGACGGGCACTCCCGGTAATAAAAAGACAAGAGATGGCTGGCTGAATCGACTCTTAACGGTGTTGCCAAAGGGCAAAATCACGCAGGCGGTCAGCATTGGTGAGCAGACGCCATTGATTTTGGCCGGTTCCAAACAAGTCACCAACCTCCCCAGTGGCCGCAACGCAACCCGCCGACAGCCCATTGACAATGTGCCGATTCAAAATGCCTTTGACCAGCTCTACACCGGGAATGACGCTGTGGCTAAGGCCTATCAAAAAGGTCGTCAAGCTCGGATCGCGCTCTTAGCTGAATTTAAGTCAGAAATGATGGAGGCCTCACGAGGTGCTGCCTCTGCCGCCAATGCCCCCAATGATTTGAGTCGGTTGGCGAAACTGATGGTGGGCAATGCCCAAACTCAGGTGGCCTCTATCTCTTTTGGGGGCTGGGATACCCACGTCAATCAAGGCAGCAGCGAGGGACAACTCGCCAATCGATTGCAGAGTTTAGGCGACGGGATTCAAAAGCTAACAGAGGCATTAGGGCCAACCTTCAAGGACACCACCATTGTGGTGATGTCAGAGTTTGGTCGCACTGCTAAAGAAAACGGGAACCGAGGCACGGACCACGGTCACGGCAATGTGATGTGGATTTTAGGGGGCAATATCAAGGGTAAACAGATCTACGGTGATTGGCCGGGACTGGAGGCAGCGCAGCTCAATGAAGGTCGAGATTTGGCAATTACGACCGATTTTAGAGATGCGATCGCACCTATTCTTACAAAGCACATGGGTCTCAACAGTCAGCAACTCGCCCAGGTATTCCCCGGACATTCGGTGAAGCAGACTCCGAACATCCTCTAGACCATGCTGCCTAACTCGATCTAAAGAGCCGTTTAAATCCGCTGAGCACCGGGCTTGCCGGATTCGACGGCGAAGCTTGCTAAGATTCTCAGGCTCGACTCTGGCGTTGCCACGGTATCGACCACCTGTAGTTGACTGACCCACTGCTTTGGCTCAATAGTGCACTGGATATAGCCCCGCAGACGGCTTTCAAAAAACTTGATGTGAGGATTATCCGGCAAAAAAGAAGAAAGCAGATCGTAGTTTGGCCCCCCTGAGCTAATGGACGTACCCACAAATTCGGTGGCGATCACCGGAGCCTTTTCGTTCTGGTAGTCTGATTTGAGATCGGTGACCCAAAAGGAATGAAGATCTCCGCCCAGGACGACGGGGTTAGCAAGCTGACGCTGTGACATGAAGTTCAGCAAACGCTGGCGAGTGGGGGCATAGCCATCCCAGCCATCAGACCAAAAGCCAGAGACTTCGCCTAGTTTTTGCTCAAGGGGAGCCATGAGCTGCTGCTGTGCGATCGCATTCCACTGCGTCTTCGACTGCATCCACCCGTCCTGCAGCCACTTTTCTTGGGTTGCCCCCAACATTGACCGCTCAGGGTCGAGGCGCTCTTTGCAGTCATAGACCATTTGACCACCGCCTTTACCCTTCTCGTCGCAGGCCTGATCGTCTCGATATTGGCGGGTATCGAGAACGCTAAACTCGACCAGATCTCCAAAGCGAAATCGACGGTAGAGCTGCATATTTGGCCCATTGGGTTGAGCGCTGGGGCGCAGCGGCATATGTTCATAGTAGGCCTGGTAGGCCGCTGCCCGTCGTTTTAGAAACTTGGCCCTGTCTACAAAATCCTGGGACTGATCGTTGGCGTAGTCGTTCTCAACCTCATGATCATCCCAGGTGACGATAAAAGGGACTGCGGCATGGGCCGCCTGTAAATCGGGATCAGTTTTATAGAGAGCATACCGGAGACGATAGGTGTCTAGATCCATCGCCTCAGAGCCAAGATGTTTTCGCACCCGCCCTGAGACGGCTTTGCCTTCGTAGATGTAATCCCCTAGATGGAACACCACGTCGAGATTTGCCTGAGCTAAATGTCGATAGGCGGTAAAGTACCCCTGCTCATAATGCTGACAGGACACCATCGCTAGCTTGAGCTGTTGATCACCATTGCCGGGGGCTGGTGCTGTGCGCGTCCGTCCCTTGGGACTCACTTCATTGCCGGCCTTGAATTGATACCAATACCACCGTCCCGGCTGCAGTCCCTCAGCCACAACCCGAACGGAGTGAGCGAGTTCGGGTGTCGCCAGAACCGTTCCCTTTGCCACCACCTGACTCATCGTTTCATCGGTGGCAATCTGCCACTGCACCGGAATCGTTGTGGTAGGCAAAGACGTTTGGCTCAGAGGATTCGGAGCGAGGCGAGTCCATAGAACAACGCTCTCAGGCCAGGGATCACCGGAGGCAACACCGAGGCTGAAAGGATAGCTAGAGAATTTGGGATGCGTCGTGAGCGTGGCAACAGGGGGCTGTTTAACGAGAGTACAACCCAAGACACCTGCAGATAGTAGAAAATATCGGCGCTTCATCGTGAAGATTTCCTATAAAAAAGCCCTCATCATATTGGATGAGGGCTTTTTACAGTTGAGTTACCCATCGAAAAATCTTCTGTCAGAAGACTAAAATCGATGGTTCTACGCAGGCCAGACGCCTCGGATAATATCCTGTAGCGGAGATAGGAAAGGCATTTGGCAAATGGCAAAGGCAAAGACTGCGCCACCGCAGCCACCCATCCAGAAACCATTGGAGAATGAACTCCAGCCTTCTTTAGTGCCCAACTCAGCCGGTGGATTCGGCGTAGTGCAGGTTGCAGTGGGCTTGCTGACTCCAGCACTTGTATATAAGGACAAAGCAATGGTTAAAACACTGATTAGCCCTACCGCTCCCAGTGCGCCAGCAATATCACCAATATCAGCACCTCGGTTGGGTCCCAAAATGGCAAAGGGGCCATAAAGGAAATAACCGTGGGCCATCCCGACTTCTAGGCCACGGCTATTGGCAGATAGCCCGTCCCGATAAGCCGGTAGATTGTTGATAAAGCTCTTAACGATACCTGAAGCATTAACCGGAGTGGCAAGATTTCCCACTTGGGGATCGCCACCCGCTTGGACCATATCCATTGTCATGTAGTTGTTCTCCTCTCAAATCGGACAGCCCCTCATCAGTCGTCTCGAAGCAGGGGTGACATGGAAAATTTTAGGATTGTATGCGCTAAATCATCTCATACAACTCGGATCTTTAGGTTGATTGCAACGTTTTGATAAGCAAGTGCTGTTGTCCTCACTCTCTTTGACGAGGCTTCCACCTCGATAAAACAACAGATCTCGCCTGCACCTAGCCTGCACCTAATGGGTAAGGCAGCTTAAAATAGTTCCAGAAATTCTCTACGGAACCGTTGTTCTATGCTCCAGACATTAAAAGATTATCAGCGATCGCATCAGGCTCAATTTGAAACAAATGGTGACGCGGTGGTCTACAGCTTTGGACAGGATGACGATGCCCTCGCGACCCTGCAGACGGGTTCAGTGGTTTGCGATCTCACCCACTGGGGTCTTTTAGAGCTAACGGGCGCAGACCGTCTGAATTTCTTGCATAACCAAAGCACGAATGATGTGAGGGGACTCCAGCCTGGACAAAGTTGCGACACCGTGATTTTGACGTCAACAGCCCGCACCCTTGATCTTGTCAGTGTCTATGTCACTGAAGAGTCTGTTTTATTGCTGGTGTCCCCCAACCGCCGCGAACGACTGCTGCAGTGGTTTGATCGCTATATCTTTTTCGGGGATAAGGTTGAGATTTGCGATCGCACCGACACCCTCACCACATTCAGTCTATTAGGGCCGCAGAGTGTGAGCCTACTTCAGAAACTGGGCGTCACTCTTCCAGAAGGGGCTGACCAGCATAGGCTGTGTACTTTAGGAACACTCTCGGTTCGAGTGGCGACGGGCAACGGCCTTGCAATCCCTGGCTATACGCTGATGGTTGAACACGATCAAGCAGCAGACCTCTGGCAAAGGCTCGTGGAAGCGGGCGCGGTCCCCATCGGCACTCAAGCCTGGGAACAGCTTCGCATTTTGCAGGGTAGACCTTATCCTGATGCCGAACTTACTGAAGACTTTAATCCTTTAGAAGCAGGTCTATGGCAGACTATCTCTCTTGATAAAGGCTGCTATATCGGTCAAGAAACCATTGCCAGACTCAATACCTATAACGGCGTCAAGCAACAGCTTTGGGGGCTAAAGCTTTCAGGGAAAGCAGAGATCGGCACGGTATTAATGGATGGCGATCAGAAAGTGGGGGTTCTCACCAGTCAGGTTCAAACGTCGCAGGGCTGGCGAGGGTTAGGCTACGTCAAAACAAAGGCGGGGGGAGCAGGGCTGCAGCTCACGGCCCAAGACGTAACAGCAACCGTTGTAGAGGTGCCCTTCTTAACTCGTGCGGTATCGACAGTGTGACGGAATCGGCCAGCCAGGTTGATTGCGGCCAAAAATATCCACCACTCGTTCTGGGAAATTAGTAAAGACACCATCAATACGGAGCTGCCCCATCCGGAGAATGTCTTCAGCCTGATTCACCGTGTAGGCAAAAACTTTGAAGTCATGGGCATGGGCCTTGTCAACCCACTCCTGCTCTAAGCAGTCCGCTGCCGGATGGATCGCATAGGCATCTAAGCGCTGTGCGATCGCAATCTTTTCAGTCGATAACGTTTGGGTCAACAGGCCAATTTGAAAGGTTTGGCTGAGCTGTCTAACCCGTTCTAAAGCCTCGATCTCAAAAGAGGAAACGAGGAACAGGGCTTGATCCCAGCCGCCCTTGACCTGCTCGGCGATGAAGCGAACCACTGGCTCTGCGGTGTGTGGCCCCTTAAGTTCAATATTGATGCCAGCTTGCCCCTTTACGGCTTGGCAGACTTCAGTGAGGGTGGGGATGTGTTCGCCGTTGCCAGCATCGAGCGATCGCAACTCCGCAAAGCTGTAATCTTCGAGGCGTCCAACGCCATTGGTGGTCCGTTCGAGGCGCGGGTCATGAAAGACGATGAGATGACCGTCAATGGCGTAAACGTCGATCTCAATACAGGCTGCACCGAGTTCTATTGCTTTGTGAACCGATGCGATCGTGTTTTCTGGGGCATGGCCCATCGCTCCTCGGTGGCCGATGCAAAGCATTTGAGTTCCCTGAGTTACGCTTTTACGATTTGGGTTTGAGTCCCGGCATCTTTTGCCGGAGGCGATCGACAAAAAAGTTCATTTCAGGGAGCTTAAGCTGCCAGACAAAGACGATAAAGATCAGCATCCCCACCGCGCCACCGACGCACATCTCAACAACATGGGTCCAGAAGCCATCGGTGGAGACGACCCGTTCAAAACCCTGAGAAACCAGCCATGCGATCGTACCCGTCACCACACTGCCTGCCGCTAGCCCTAAAATCGGTGCACCAATGGCTCGCCAAGGCAGTCCGCCCAACCGCCGATCCAAAATTGCCATCAACGCAAACATCGAAAGGATGTTGACCCCCACCGTAGACATCGCCAGCCCCTGAGCGCCAAAGCTTTTGGTAAAAATAAAGCAAAAGAGTGCATTAAACCCTAGACCCATCATGGTGATGATTAGCGGTGTTTGACCATCGCCAAGGCCATAGAAAACGCGGACCAAGACATCGCGCCCCAGGTAGAAAAACATGCCGATGCCGTAGACCAGCAACAGGGAGGCCACCAGGCCAGAGGCACTGGAATCGAAGGCTTTGCGCTCATAAATGAGTCGCACCACCGGCAGGGCTAAGGCCGACATTAGTGCGCCAATGGGCATCATGCTCATGGCGGTTAACACCAAACTTTGCCGAATCCGATCTTTTAGCTCCAGCCAGCTTTCTGGAGCGGCCAATTTTGCGAAAATCGGCATGTAGGGCACCAGAATAATATTCGAGAGAACCCCCAAGGGCATCAAAAACAGAAGCTGGGCAAACCGGAGCGCCGAAGGTGTTCCCACCGGAAGCAATGAGGCAAAATAGATACTAATCGAGAGGCTAAAGAACAGCATCCCTGACGAGAGGGTCGCCGGTCCCATCACTTTATAGAGTTCTCGAACACCGGGCTGATTGAAGTTAAACCGCAGCCGCAACGTCCCCATTCCTGATTTCCAGGCGGCTGGGATTTGAGCAAACCACTGTAAAAAGCCACCGGCCAGGGTGCCCCAGGCCAGGACCACTGGGCCAAACTGATCGGCAAAGAATACTGCGCCAATAATAACGGTAATGCTGGACAGCAGCGGGCTAATGGAGGGCAACCAGTACTGGTCGGAGGCGTTGAGGGTGCCGAAACCAATGCCAATTAATCCCGCCAGAACGCCTAATGGGGCCATAATCCGAAACTGATCGACGGCAATGGCTTGGACACTGGCAGGGGCACCGGGAGCCACGATGCTGATGATGGGGCCGGCAAAGATGACCATCAACACGGCCATCAGCAGCAGCAAGCCCCCCACCAAGGTATTGATGGTTTCAATGAGCTGGGCGGCTTCTTCTTTCGGACGCTTGGCTAAGACGCTGATGATGGAGCTGTGGAAGGGGCCATTGATGCCCCCCAGCAAAATGAACAAAAAACCAGGGATGAGATAGGCATAGTTATAGGCATCAACCTCTGCGCCCACCCCAAATTCAGCCGCGATCGCAGTCTCTCTGAGCAGCCCTGCAAATTTGCTGATTAGGGTTGCGATCGCAACAATCGTGGCAATACTGGCTAATGAACGCTGAGGTTTCGAGGGCAAGGCAATCACCAATGCAACAGAACGTAAAGAATCCTAGCTTATTTAACCGTGAATGGAGCATTTAAGGCGAAGGTGGAAAGGAGTTGAGGGGGACAACCCCACTGAACAATTGCTGTAACGTAAATACCCTGCTGCCTCTGTGAGTAAAAAGATCGAACCCAATCCCGCTCCTCCAGAACTCGATCCCCTCAGCCGCAGTCAGGTCTTGATTGCCATGGGTGTCACGGCCGTAGTGCTGTTGGTCGCGGCTAAAGTGTGGCGATACCTGGTCCCAGTCCCGACTATTCCCTTCACCTGGGATCTCACTCAACTAATACTGGGCATCGGCATCGGTTTTGCCATTACCCTCGCCAGCGCCGTGGTCTATCAACTATGGCCGCAATATAAAGCGTCAGCAGACCTGTATTTGCAGCTCATTTTGTCGCCCCTACTGTGGCCCGACCTGCTGTGGTTGGGGCTGCTTCCTGGCCTGAGCGAAGAGCTACTGTTTCGCGGTGTGATGCTACCGGCCTTTGGGATGGATGCCGGAGGTTTAATTGCGTCAAGCATTTGCTTTGGGGTGCTGCACATGAGCGGCCGCAGTCAATGGCCCTATGTGGTCTGGGCCACCGCTGTGGGGCTGCTGTTAGGCTACAGCGCTATGATCACCGGCAACCTATTGGTTCCAGTGGTGGCTCACATTGTCACTAATTTGATTTCTAGCCTGTCCTGGAAGCTGAAGAACTCCGGTCCGCAGACGATGCAGGGCTAGACTTCAGGAGTGGGTTTCTAGAACCTGGCCCAGCGTTAACTGTTCTGCCATCGGCAGACTGGCTTGCTCACTGAGTTCAGGCAAATAAATGGCGCGAATATCTTCGGGCAAGGCATCCTGAAGATGCCGGTAGGCGTATCGAAGCTTCGGTTGAATTTGCTCAATCTCTAGGTCTTCACCTTCGGCCTGTAGCATAGCGGCAATACGCGATTCAGGCCATCGAAACAGTTGTGACAGCACGAGCAAAAGACGAGAGAGGGGCGGCAGTTCATCTAAGGCCAGGTGCAGGTAGCACCAAAAGGGGGGCGAGGCCGCTGCCAGTGCATACTGAATGGTTTCAATGGCGGGGAGTTCGTCTTGATTGATGCACAGCGCGCTCTTGCTAATAATCCAGGTTTGGAGTGAGAAATCGTCAGCTTCGTCGGCATCAATCTGCAGATGCCTGATTTCAAAGAAAATATTGCGCCACATCTGAGCAAAAAGGTAGTCCACCTGCAGCGCAATGCGGGCCTTATTCCGTAATAAGGCATAGGTGAGCATCGCATATCGGCAGAAGATGGCGACGAAGTAGCGGCCCTGGTCAGGGTGATCCTGGAAGCCCTGCACTAGGTTGCGATCGCTCTGTTCTAGACAATCACGTACCAGTGGATGATTTGCCTCAGAAAATTCGGGTAATTTCATCCCTATGACCTTCTTAGTTCCATAACTTTAAGCAAACACTATTATTAACCAGAATTTAGCCCAAATATGCCGTTGATATGAAGTTGATAGTTGCGATCGCCTATAGCTTAACGAAGCTGGTACAGGCCACTGGGTTTTGAGGTGGCTCTGCACAAGCCCGAATTTCAACATCCCGTCCCGGCCCCATATCGGCGTAGTGTTCATCAAATTCATCCACGGGAATCGTCGCCGTTCCGTAGCGTTGACCAGCTCGATCTTCAACATAATGCACCGTTCCTGCCGGGGCCGTATCTTTAACCCAGGTGGCTCCACAGGCTTTGGAATGCCGCAGTTCGATGCGATAAGCCGAGAGGTAGTTCTTCGATGTTTTGATATTGCCGGTGTTAGAGGTAATCGTTTGCATATCTTGGTCGCAAAAATTATCGACGGGATCACGTCCGATACAGTCTCGGTTTTGACAGGTCACTGGCTTTGGGACTTTAATGCTAGCGGTCTCAGCTTCTAAGGGAGCTAGGACCGGTAAAAAACGCGAGGCGGCGACCAAGCCGCCGACTGACATCAGCGACGCCCATAATAGAGGTCTTTTCACCAAGGCCAGCCGATCTTCACTAGAGGCAGGGACGGGCGACGGAGCCACTAGATGTAACTGCTGGAGCTGTTGTTCTAGCATCTGAACCGTAGCGGGTCGCGCCCCTGGCATCACGGCGATTAAGCGATCAATGAGATCGGCGAGGGGGGATGTAACCTGAAGAGCTGCCGGTCGCCACTGTAGTTCGCCCGTGGTCTGATCCTTGGGAAGCTCTAGGGGATGTTTGAGGGTGAGCAAATGCACAAAGGTTCGACCCAGGGCAAAGAAGTCTGATTGCGGCAGGGCATTCCCTTCCATTTGCTCTGGCGGCATATAGCCCGGAGTGCCGATGCAGGTTGTATCTTGACCGGCACCGATTTTGCCAAGGTAGGTATCGGTGACCTGGCGAGTGGCTCCGAAATCAATCAGGGCCAGTTGGCCGTTGGGTCTTAAAAGAATATTGCTGGGTTTAATATCGCGGTGGAAAAAGTCTTGGGTGTGAAGCTGCTTCAGAATCGCAACCAACTGCTGCAGCCAATCATGGGCCTGCGGGGAGGTGAGCCGTTCACAATCAAGCTGCTGCTCTAGCCATTGCTTCAAGCTTTGGCCCTTAATTTTCTCCATCACAATGCAAGGGGTATCGCTGAGTGGCCCTGATTCTGAGATCAAGAAATACCCATCGGCGTCGATTTGTGGGATGCCTGCATGGTGAATTTTTCGCAGCACATAGGCTTCTTGAGTAAATAATTCTTTTGCCTTGGGGTGCTCACTCACCAAGAGCTTACACACCTTTGGGGTTAAGGTTTTAAGGTCATGCACTTCTAAGGTGAGGGTCAATGCACTTCTGCCCAACAGCTTTACGCCCCGGTACCGTTCCTTGAGAATTAACGGGGTCTGGCAATGACGGCAATGTTCTACGGTTGCATTTTCACTGTCTGACGGTTGCGGACAATGGGGGTTGAAGCAATAGGACAACATATCAAGGCTCTAAGGGTAAACCCAGCGGATGGCGAAGCACTTGCCGAACAAAAGGCTGCAAGGAGTAGCATACCTGATGGTTGAAGCTGAGCGGATCGACAAGAGATTGTGAAATCAAGCTATCTAAGGCTGTCATGAGCTGAGATTTTCGCCATTCTTGGTCTAGCGCCTCTAAGATGCTGCAGAAGAATAAAGGCTCAGCCGCTTGAGCTAGGGTCTCTAGAATCTGGCGTTCAGGGTCGGAGCAGTGTTGAACTTGCGTCTGCAGCAGCGCGCTGAGATCTCCGAGAAAAAGGGTGCCCTGCTCTAAGAAGGTGCGAACAGACCCTGCAAAGACGGTTTGAATCGTCGCTGCCGCCAGCTTCAGCGCAAGGGGATGGCCTCGGTAGAGCTGAATTAATTCTGCCCAGTATTCAGATTCTCCTAAGCCCTGTTGCTGCAGCAGTTGCTCTCCGCCGCTTTGCAGGCCGGTCACTTTAAAAAGTTGGGCGCTGGGCATCTGCTTCTCGATTAGGGTCAGCCACTGGGGCTTGACCCGGCTGATCACAATCAGCTTGCTTTTCCCTAGCGCGTTGAGCAGGGGGTCAAACAGCGTTGGCGTTGACCAGGCTGAGGCTGCTTGTGGTTTGAGGGCTTCTAAATGGTCGATTACTGTGAGTAGGGGATGCGATCGCAGTGTCTGAAGCAAAGTATCAGGCCAGATGCCGTTCTGCAGTGTCTTCTGGGTATGGGGATGAGCAGCATCAAGCCATAGAACCTGATCGAATTGAGTTTTGGTGAGTTGAGCTAGCTCAATGGCGAGACTGGTTTTACCAATTCCAGCTAGACCCCACAGGCCGATGAGGGTTGTTTGGGGCGATTGAATCAATGCCTGCAGCGTATTGAGATCTTGCTGCCGCCCTAAACAGGAGTTATGGGGGCAGGGCAGGGTACCGGGATAGTAGCCTAGCTCGGAGGGGTTAATGGCACTGACTAGCCTGACGGGGGCTGGTGTGCAGGGGAGCAGGTCATTGAGTTCAAGATTAAGGGCTGTGGCGATTTTCTGGAGCTTATCGATACCGGGTTTTTTGATTTTTGAGTTGAAGAGTCTGCTGAGATAGTCGCGGCTGATGCCGGTTTGCTGAGAGAGCTGATAGACAGACATCTCTCGCTGCTGAAGGTGTTGTTGCAAACAGGCCGCGATGTTCTCGGTGTTATGGTTCGATTTCATTGAGGCTCAGTAAAGGTAGTTGCATTAATTCATTAATAGTTGAATAAAATAGATCTTTTATCAACTATTTATATGGCGAACAATATGAATAGAGGCAAAGATAGAGTTACCTAAAAATATATTAGATGAATGTCATTCATCGGAAATGAATGGGCAGACTAAGTTAGCTGAGGCCGAAGCAATTTTACGGGTGTTGATGGGGGTAGTCCTTTCCCTGAATTTCTCACCAGTAGAGGAAAAGTGGGGACAAAAAACAGCGAGAATGCAATTATCACAAAGCTTCTAGCGGTTTTATCCCATGTCCCCACTTTTCCTCTACTGGTGAGAAATTCAGGTATAGCAAAAGGGGAACACAAGGATTCTGATTATGGTGCTCAGGTGACATAACCGATGGGGGCCAGTATATGAGCTGGCATCAGTCTCTCTGTAAAACAGCTTGAACTGGCCCAAACCTCTTGTTCAGTTTTATGTGTAAAGGCTTATCAATATTGATGTGCGGCCTGAATGGCAGGCTATAACGGCTGATGCCATTTTTGGCTTAGAGCATCTAATCAGTTTTAAATTATTACTCTATTTTTAGGACTCATGAAGAAACTTACCTTCAGCAAGTTTGCTGTCAATATTCTATCTACGTTGGTTTTGTTGCAAGGCTCTATTGCTTTTGCCCAGTCACCGGGTAAAGCCTTATCGACGGCTGATGTATTGACCATGATTAAGGCTGGGCTACCAGAAAGCACAATTGTTTTATCGATTCAGCAATCGCCGTCTCGGTTTGATACATCACCCCAGGCACTGATCAATCTGAAAAACCAGGGCGTCAGTCAGAATATCCTAAACGCAATGCTGAAGGACAAGGCTGCACCTGTCGCAAGTCTGATTTCAACGGCGGCGACGGCTCAGCAAAGTGCGGTTAAGATGATTGTGGGCAACCGTGAAATTTTCATGAGGCGTAGTAAGGCTCAGGATCGAAGTAGCAACGGCTTATTAGGATCTCTCACTCCCTTTGGTCGCTTTAAAAAGAGGGCCGTACTTGATGGCAGCCAAGCCCGCCTCAAGATTAGTGGGGCACCTCTAGTTTTTGAAGCAAGCTTACCTCCAGATGTCAGCCCTGATGAATATATGGTGCTGCTCAAAATGAGTCCCAAGAAAAACCGCCGTGAAGTGGTCACTGAGTCAGCAGGCTTTTCTGGAGAAATTGGTGAAGGGTTCTCGAACTATAAAGCAGGTTTTGAGCCGAAGGCTATTATGCCTCTAAATTTCAAGGTTGTGAAACCTGTAGATGCTGCTGGGAATATTGTCTACCGTGCAACTCTGGATGCTTCTTTAAGTTCTGGCGAGTATGCACTGTTTTATCAAGAGAACTACTACGACTTTAGTTTTAGTAATAATGTCGCAACTGCACAGTAAATCAAAGAGGATTTAGGAGGCGTTCTGAAGTTTTTGATTGCCGCCATACTACTGCTAAAAAATCTAGGTTAGTACAAGTCGAGGGGAAAGGAACAAAATGAAAAATGTGAGTAAGGCAATTGCGATCGCTGGTAATCGCGTTCAACAAGGCCATGAAACTCCCCTGAGAGCACCATATCCCTTAGTAAAAAGTTCTAAGTTCTCTCAGCGACTGGCTGCGAGTGGTTGTACGGAAAAGTTTCCGCATCAAGTCTACAAGGAAAAAGGGGATGAGTATTATGAGGCGAAACAGTGGTCGAGTGCGATCGCAGAATACAGCAAAGCCGTGAGTCTGAGTCCTAGATACACTGCCGTTTTCTACAATCGGGGTCTTGCTTATCACTACAATGGCCAAAAGACTCAGGCAATAGCCGATATAGATAGAGCGGCACGTCTTTTCAAAGAGCAAGGTAAAACGAAGGATAGCCGAGATGCGATCGACTTTATTCGCAGAATTGATCCTAACTATCAGATTGTGAAGACTGCAAAGCAGAATTCAGCAATCACAAACACTACTTCTACTCTTTCCTCTTTACCAAACGCTAACTATAGGTTTTGCGAAAAGCGGTATGTAAAAACATTCAGTCAAGTTCATGAAGATACTGGTTACTGTTTCTCATTTAGAAAATCAGGAGATCGGGTTGTAGGAGATTTTTATTATCCGCAGTCAGATTCTATATTTTGTTTTTCGGGTAAGTTTTCTAATAACAAAGTTGCAGGAGAAACTTATCATATATTTTCTGACTCTCAAGAAAGGAACTTTAGCTACGAAGCTAAAGGCAAGTTTTATATACAACGAAATCCTACAATAATAATAGAGAAAGTACTCAAGTCTGGACCATACAGTCAACATGTCGGAATTGCAAAGTATCAACAAACATCAATATTTTTGAGTAATATGTATCAGTGGAATTCTGGTCAATATATTCCACCTAAAACCTGTCCTACTTCACTGACCTAAGTTTAAATACAGTAAGTTTATTTTCATGCGAAAAGGAAAACAGAAAAATGAAAATAGTCTATTTCGGTTTTACATTATTCACATTAGCTAGCTTTAGCCAAGCACCGATATTGAGAGCAAGTGAATATCAAGTCCAGCAATATTCACAATCATCTAATTTTTGCAGCTCCACGATCAAGAAAATCTCATCGGAATTAGAGACAAAAGGTGTAACTTACGCATACGCTATATATGAAAAAGGTGGAGCCAAGGGTCATGCTGGTAATCCAACCCAAAGAGTTGATGACGTGCACTTTAAACTCAATCCTTATAAAAAAGGGATACCTACTACTGCAACTGCTGCTAGTAAGAATAGCGGAAAAATAGAGAACGTTCTGAATTCACCAATACTAATGAAGTCATGGGCTGATCGCATTGTCAACAATTGTACAAATGTTGCAGCAGTCTACTTTTGGCAAGATCAAAGCGATTACGGAAAATCATTTGCAATTCAAAGTAATGGGAAAACTTTTCAACGACAATGTGTTGACTGGCAAAATCCACCACGATGGAACAATATGATTTGCGTGTGATAATCTTCAAAGGTCAAATTCTTACTTAAAACATCGACTATTTCAAATGTATATCTAAGGATATCTAATGCTAAATAACAAAATAAAGTATCTTATAGCCTTTACTATACTATTTTTGATTTTATTTCCAGAGAATGCATATTCAAGTACAGTTAATAATCACAAAAATAGTTTTATTCCTAAGGTAATTGTCAAAAACTTTAGAGATGGTAGTAAGCTTTTTTCTCAGTCTAGCTTAGCTTCTTTACCAAATGCTAACTATAGATTTTGTGAGACAAGGCCATCAAAAGATCTGGGGTACGATAATTGTTTCTCATTTCGCAAAAATGGGAACTCTATTATTGGAATATACTCTCAAGGGATTGGCGAAGATAACTACTGTTTCTCTGGAACAATATCCGGAGGAGTAGCAGTAGGAGAATCTATTATTAGTTATGGGGCGGCTATTGGATTCCCTCAGTCAGGAACTAATCTAGGAAGTAGGGGTGATTTTATTGATCTTCTAAATCCTTTAGTGATAAACAAAAAATATGAGCCTCTTTATCAGGACTATAGTGGCACTATTAAATACAGGAATACAACTATTTACTTAAGCAGAATGTATCGGTGGAATGCTGGTAGTTATGTTCCACCGAAAAACTGTTCCTCTTCTCTACTCTGATTATAGATCTTCCGCTTTGCTATTCTTCTCTTTACCTTTCTTAGGGTTATATGTTTACTTGCTTAGAAAATCGCTATAAAATCATTCAAAGGCTAGATTGTGGCGGATTTGGCGAAACATTTTTGGCCGAAGATACCCACATGCCATCGGGTCGCCAATGCGTAATCAAGCAGCTCAAGCCCCTACGGTGTACACACAAGTCCTCCCAGAGCGGTTTTCCACCCGATAAAATGGATTCAAACCGCCTCAGCCCATGAACTAAGGTGGGCATTCCAGGCGGTCTTTGAGAGCGATAGGCCGACCATCCCCCAAGACGAGCAATGAACCAAGTTGCCCAAGGTAAAGA
>JBHJNL010000138.1:0-80288 GCA_050330855.1 Thermosynechococcaceae cyanobacterium
GAGAGCCACAAGTCGGGCAAGTCATCTCTATTCTCATCTGCTCGGCTCCTGAGAAAGTTCAATAACTATAGTCTTATTTTTCTCTATCCTTTACACTAATGCACTACCCAGTTTCCAAAGATTACGGAGGGGCGGGGATGTATTGACCCAATGCCCAGTATTCCCCCGGAAGATGCTCGCCAGCAGCGAACTGAAATTCGGCTGGTACGCATCAATGATCAAAAAGTGGGTTCACTGTGATGATCACATCTGAGCAGCAGGACCAAGGTGAGACAGCCCAGAAACGAGAATGTTTTGAGCAACTCCAGGTGTCTTGCAATATTCTGATGGCTAATTTAAGACGATCTGAGCGGAGGGTGCACAGATGGCAAAAACGATGTCAGGTGCTAGAAGTTTCTAATCATAGCCTGATGGATGAGTTAGAGAATGCCAAGAACAAAATGGCCCAATGGCAAAGAGATTTTGAACAACTTCAGGTCTCGTGTGACGCCCTGACCATTGACTTGGGGCAGGCTGACAACGAAATTCTTCAGTTGCAGCGTAAGTACCAGACCCTTGAAGCATCTAACGAAAAGCTAAATAGAGTCTTGAAAGCGGCTGGGCGTCAGTTAAAGACAGAACAAGTGATTGTCCTAAAGCGGATACCGGCTTGGCTCACAGTGGGTTTGATGCTGTTATCGACCAGTATAGGAGTGGTGATCGGTAGCGTAGTCTTAACGGATAATCAGTCCGGAAAACCCGTCGATCCAGTTAGCCGATGAGGCTTCCCAATTTGGAATTGCTGCTACCGCCAACAACCCCTTGACGGCTCTAATCAATATGCTGCGCTCTCAGTCAATATTTCTCTCTCGTAGCTAAGCGACCGTCAAGCGTTATCCTCACCCCAAAGTTTTGTGAGCCGCTGATCGCGACCACAGGTGAACCGATAAAAGTGATACCAGGTGGCATTGGTCTGATAGTAGTTCTGATGGTAATCTTCTGCCGGATAAAACTCATTAGCGGCGACAATCTTTGTTTGCACGGGCTTCGAGAACTTGCCTGAGTTCTGGAGGGCTTGTTTAGAGCGCTCTGCTGCAGCGTTCTGCTCCTCTGAGGTAGGGAAGATGCTGGTGCGATATTGACTACCGCGATCGCAAAATTGCCCCCCACCATCTAACGGATCAACATTGTGCCAGTAAACCTCGAGCAATTCGTCGTAGCTGACCTGCGTGGGGTCATAGATCACCTGCACTGATTCGGCATGACCGGTGTTGCCGGAGGAGACTTCTTCATAGGTGGGATTGTCCTTGCTGCCGCCGGTATAGCCTGAAGTCGTAGAAAGGACGCCCGGTAAATCATCGAAGGGTTTTTCCATGCACCAGAAGCATCCGCCAGCAAAGATGGCCTTGGCCGTATGTTGAGGATAAGCGGGGAGGGCGGTAGAGAGCAGGAAGTAGAGGGTGAGAGTTGCGATCGCAAACCAGCGCTTTAACATTTCGGCAATACAATAAAAAGACAGCTTTTTTATCCTAGACCCAGCGTTACCCCTGAAAGAGAACTGAGACTGTACAGATGTGAACTCATGACTTATGGTAACTCTGGCATAGGTTTAGAACGAGTAAATGGCACAGTACAGCCCCGAGTATCAAACCCAAGTTCACTTAACGCTCTACGACTCGCCTGACCTGAAGGCGTTGGCGACGCAGGCACTGCAGGGGCGGCATCTGCAGCTCAATGAAGAAAGTCGCACTGAAACGGCTATCGAAGTGCGGCTCTGTGAGGATGCCTATTCCGGCTGGATTGCTCTTACAGATGTGGAATCGCTTCAGCTTACGCCCACGCCCTATGTGCCGCCAAAGGTGACCGCAGTGCAAATTCAAGAGCGAATTGGAGATGCGATCGCATTTACCAAAGCAGCCATGGCTGTCCCTAACACCTATCTATGGGGCGGTACCATTGGGCCAAACTATGACTGCTCAGGCCTCATGCAGCGAGCCTATGGCGACCAAGGGATTTGGCTACCCCGTGATTCTTATCAACAGCAAGCATTTACGCAAACCATTGCAGAACCGGGATCAAAGCCTGAAGATTGCCTCAATGATTTACGGCCAGGGGATCTCATCTTTTTCGGCAAACCAGAGAAGACCAACCATGTAGCCATGTATCTCGGCAATGGTGTATACATCCATAGCTCAGGCAAAGATCAGGGCCGCAACTGCATTGAGATCGATCGCCTAGACGAAAGCGATACGGTACGCCAAGCCTACTATCGGCAGTTTCGAGGTGCGGGTCGAGTAGTGAGTAGCTATTGCCCCCCTAAAAAAGACTGAGTGAAACCGTTATTTCAGGCATGGAGGCACAATGACTAGTTTTCTATCGAGGCATCACATCATCCAATCGCGGTACCAAATGCGGCAACAGCGGCGAAAGTATCAACTCACCTAACCGAAATTGCTGCCTCTGATAATCTTCCCCGACTAACCGACACACCGTAAAAGTCGGCTGCTTCGGGCTACCAATAAACGCTCGCCCCCCCAACCCTCGATAATCGACAATCCAATACTCCGAAATACCCAACAGCGCATATTCCTCTACCTTGCGGGCATAGTCTGTCAACGCCTCAAAATCGAGAAGGCGCGAGGATGCAAGTGTCATCGTGACCCCTCCGATGGATCAATCGGCTCAATGTAATCACAAAACGTGCGGATGCGTAGATTAAACACAACTCAACACAAGACTGCAGCAATCAGGTGAGCCACCCCATCGTAATTTACTGCAATGTGAAGTATTGTTAAGGTAGTACTCATGTTTCTAGTCTCAGCTCCATTTTAAGACTCCTTTTTTAATTCCTGTACTTTACTGCTATGAAAAACCCTGTATTGAGACGGTTTTTGACCGGCTGCTTGGCAGTCTTGATAAGTTTAGGTGTGATTTCAACGGCTCCAGCGGCGTGGGCGGCAGATGCCTCTGCATTACTGCCTACAGAGCCAACGGCAGTCTTGGACTTAGCGAAGTCGCTAACAAGCCTTCAGAAAGCAGACCTAGAGCATCATCTAGATGAGTTCGAGCAAGAAACAGGCTGGAAGCTAAGGGTGCTAACGCAGTTTGACCGGCTGCCAGGGCCGGTCATTAAAAAGTTCTGGAACCTCGACGATCGCAGCGTTTTGTTGCTCGCTCTCCCCCAGGAGGGCAATATCCTCAACTTCAACATTGGCGATGCTGTGTACCAGATTCTGCCCCGCAACTTTTGGATGGAAGTTCAAAATCGCCTTGGCAATAAATACTACGTTCAAAAAAATGGTACAGACCAAGCTATCCTGACAGCCATTAACTCGATTGAGGTTTGTCTGCGACGGAATGGCTGCAGTGTGATGCCCGGAATCTCAGATGAGCAATGGATTTTTACGCTGATCGCGTCCGTGCTTGGGGGCGTCATTTGTGGCTTTGCGGCTCATCCTCGCGATGCTGACGAACTCTTTTCATGGCGCTGGGCACTGATGTTCTCGCCACTATGGGGCATTTTGTTTATCGCCTTTGGGGTGGCCCCGGTGATGGCACGCACATCTGAGTGGATTCCATTGGCACGGAATATTGCAGGCTTTGTGGTGGCTTGCTTAGGGGCTATTTTGGTTGCCCCTGGCCCATCGACGACAACAGAAGAACCTTAATATATGGCTGAACGCTGTCTGAGAACCCAAGGAAGCCTTGAAACCCTAGCACTGCGATTGCTACCCGGTGCTGATGTTCGCCGAGAGATAGAGGCCATTGCTAAACGAGAAAAAATTAGTTCAGGTGTGATCATGGGGGCCGTGGGCAGTCTGTCTCATGTTCAGTTGCGCTTTGCTAACGCGCAAGCACCCACAGTATTAGTTGGCAGTCACGAAATCTTGACCCTATCGGGCACCGTGAGCGAAGACGGCGTTCACCTGCACATGACGGTTGCCAGTGCCCACGGAGATTGTAAAGGGGGACACCTCGTTGACGGTTGCCAAGTCAACACAACCCTTGAGCTGGTGATCGCGGTGCTGCCAGCGGTGCGTTTCACCCGTAGCCTCGATCCAGCTACGGGATACCCAGAACTCAATATCTCTCCTGCAGATCTGTCATAGCATTTCTCTGAAATCGGTAAGCATTAGGAGTAGAGGAGCCACGCAAATTTGCCCACGCCGAGCCAGAAATACAGGAGAAGTGCGATCGCAAACATCCACACACACACACCCATCGCAACCCAATCTGTCTTCGTCAACACCGACTCATGCAAGTAGGTGCGATCAGCACTGCCTGAAAACGCCTTCGACTGCAGCACCACCTCTAGCTTTTGCGACTTCATCATTGCCCCCAAAATCAGGGGCACCGCCACACCACCATAAACCTGAATTTTTTGCAGTGGGTTCATCTGCTCAACCGCCAGGCCGCGCAACCGCTGGGCCTCAACAATACTCTGCAGCTCTTCAAACAACAACGGGAAAAAACGCAGCGTTGAAGAGAATACAAACACAATCTTGTAGGGGATTTTGACCTTCACCAGCGCCACAATCATATTGTTGATGTCGGTGGTCAGCATCGCCAACGGAATCACCAAAACCATCGTCAGAGTCTTGAACACAATATTTAAGCCATAGAGTGTTCCTTCGGCTGTCATGCTAGCACCCCCCAGCCAGAGCCAAGTTTTCGGTAGGGTCAATAGCGGAGTCAGTTTAGTCTTATGAGTGAGCGCCATCACCTGCTCAACGTTGAAGAACCCCATACTCAGCAACAAGAACAAGTACAGCGGAATCATCACTTTCAGCAGCGTGGTGAGATAGCTCGGCTTCACGCCCACGAGCAGGCTTGAGACAATCACCGATATCGTGAGCAGACCGCCTGAGATCGGACTCTCCCAGAGAAATGCGATCGCAGTCACAAGCGTCACGATCACGAGCTTGGCCCGGAAGTCAAGGCGGGTAAAGATTGAATCGCGGGTAACGGTTTGCAGTCGAGTGACAGCCATTATTGCACCTTCAGGATGAGATGAAAATAGCCCTAAATGTCTTTCTCACTTAGGTTTGCAACTTTCATGAAATGCCTGAGTAGTCCCGGCTTCAAAGATTTATTGCCATGTATAGGCACAGAAATCCTGGCTGAACTACCTGTCTTTCCATATATATGGTGGCTTCCATTGATGCGAAGGCAAGTCCAGCCATTTTTTTCTAAGATTTTGGCAAACGCTTTGCCTGAGATTGATCTCATATAGCAATCTCAAAGACTTGAGAAAACTCATCAATCTCCAGCTCATTGTCATCAACGAGTAGGCAGCCTTCTACCGCTTCATAGAGATTTTGAAGCAGTTCTTCAAAGGTGTCGCCTTGGGTTGCACAACCAGGGATAGAAGGCACCTCAGCCCAATAGCCCTCCTCTTCAGTATGAACAATCACTTTAACTTTCATAGTGAAACGCTTTTACTCTCGTAAAGAGGGATACGTCAAGATCGCACCCCCCAGACTCACTATTCTAAGATAATGACTTTTTCTCAGACTATTGCTAGTCCTTTGGTATCCAGCTAAACATCGCTCTGAGATCTTTACCGACTTCCTCAATCGGGTGCTCAGCTTCGCGGCGACGCATCGCGGTAAATCCCGCTTTGCCCGAAACATTTTCCAGCACAAATTCGCGAGCAAACTGCCCGGTCTGGATCTCTTTCAAGACCTTCCGCATTTCAGCACGGGTATCGTCATTGACGATGCGAGGGCCGCGAGTATAGTCACCATACTCCGCCGTGTTAGAGATACTGTCACGCATCTTGGCAAGACCACCCTCCACGACCAAATCAACAATCAGCTTGACCTCGTGAAGACATTCAAAATAAGCAAGTTCAGGCTGATAGCCCGCCTCAACCAAGGTTTCAAACCCAGCTTGAATCAACGCGCTTAAGCCACCACAGAGAACGGCCTGCTCACCAAACAGATCCGTCTCAGTCTCTTCTCTAAAGGTGGTCTCAAGGACGCCGCCACGGGTACCGCCAATACCCTTCGCGTAGGCCATGGCGCGATCGCGAGCCTGTCCGGAGGCATCCTGATAAACCGCGAACAACGCCGGAACGCCCTGACCTTCGGTAAACGTCCGTCTCACCAAATGACCGGGACCCTTGGGGGCCACCATCACCACATCAACATTGTCTGGGGGCAGCACTTGGGCAAAGTGAATATTAAAGCCGTGAGCAAAGGCCAACACATTACCCTCTGAAAGATGGGGCGCAATCTCTTCGGTGAAAACCGACTTCTGCACCTCGTCCGGCAGCAAAATCATGATGAAGTCAGCCGCCTTGGTGGCATCTGCCACAGAATGAACCGCAAGGCCGGCATCGCGAGCCTGTTGCGCTGACTTGCTGCCCTCGTATAGACCGACGACAACGTTCATGCCGCTATCTTTGAGGTTCAGGGCATGGGCATGGCCCTGGGAACCGTAGCCAATGATGGCGATGGTCTTACCCGCCAATAAATCTAGATTGGCATCGGCATCGTAATACATGCGGGCCATTGGGGAATTCTCCTTCCAGCAATCGTAGAGTTGATCTGCAGGTTTATCATCTTACCGCTTAATGCTGGCTGATTTTCAAATCGCACCTGAGCAAAGGCGATCTCGCCCATGGGCATGGCCTCAGTCTGCAACGTTAACGAAACCGTCTCTTCCGGCGCATGGCGACCTCCTTCCGTTTTTTCTTCTCAATGGGTGTTTCAAAATAACGGCGACGCTTCACGTCGGCTAAAATGCCAGCCTTCGAGACCTGTCGTTTGAACCGGCGTAATGCAGATTCAATTTTTTCATTTTGACCTAAAACAACCTGAGTCACGACTCCTACAGTCCTGTCTATCGAAACAACCGGAGAGGAAGGCCACAGCAATTTACCAAGTTTTATTGGGCCGTGACTCACGGGGGCGGGCTTTATTGACCTTCAACTGCCGTCCCATCCACTCGGCACCATCAAGTTCTGCAATCGCCGTTTCTTCTTCAGCATCACTCCCCATATCAACAAAGCCAAACCCTCTAATGCAACCTGTTTCTCGGTCAACGGGGAGGTGGACTTTAGCAACGGAGCCGTATTCAGCAAACACAGCTTTCAGTTCTTCTGAGGTAACCTCATAGCTTAGATTTCCGACATAAATACCCATAAATCATCTCCAATGCCAGAGCTTGACACAGCGTCTTAGGCAATCCACCCTCCACTCTGCAGCTCAAATTTTGCACCATTATCATAGCAACAAACCCCTCGGTCGCAATAGGCTACAGCCCATGCTCCCTATATAGAATCCTCTAAAGTTTGTAGATATTTACTGTCGCGTCCTTAACGGATACGAAAGATTAATCGTCTCATCTCTACAGATTTCGACTCGCAACCGCTAGCATAAAGCGAGGGTCACTTAGATCCTTGGCAAAACATCGCAGTTAATTATGCAAAAGGTTGTTGTCGGTCTCTCTGGCGGCGTCGATAGTTCGGTGGCTGCAGCTAGTCTTCACCACCTTGGCTATGAGGTGATTGGACTCACCCTATGGCTAATGAAAGGTAAAGGACAGTGTTGCTCAGAAGGCTTAGTCGATGCTGCACAGCTTTGCGAACAGTTGGGGGTTCCTCACCACGTGGTTGATACCCGTGATCTTTTTCAGGCTGCCATTGTCGATTATTTGGTCACAGGGTACGAACAAGGCATCACGCCACTGCCCTGTTCACAATGCAATAAAACGGTGAAGTTTGGTCCCATGCTCACCTACGCCCAAGCCGAGCTAGACACTTCAACCATGGCAACGGGCCACTATGCCCGGATTCACTACGATGAGCAGCTCCAGCGGTATCAACTTCGACGTGCGGTCGATCTGCACAAGGATCAGTCCTATTTTCTCTACGACCTTAACCAAGAGATGCTGGCGCATACTATTTTCCCGTTAGGGGAACAAACCAAGGCCGAGACGCGCCGTATTGCGGCTGCATTCAACCTACAAACTGCCGAGAAACCAGAAAGCCAAGACCTCTGCTTAGTGGAGGCCCATGGTTCGATGCAAACCTTCTTAGATCAATATATTTCGCCCAAGGACGGGGAAATCGTGGATCAACAGGGTCAGGTTTTAGGGCATCACCAAGGGGTCCATCACTACACGATTGGTCAGCGGAAGGGGCTGGGTATTGCGGCGGCAAATCCGCTCTACGTGGTGGGTTTAGATGCCGTAATGAATCGAGTGATTGTGGGCGATCGCAACTCTGCTCAAAGAACCGAATGCAAAGTCCAGCGCGTCAACTGGGTGTCGATGGCTCCACCCGATGCGCCCATCCGGGCGGAAGTGCAAATCCGCTATCGTACTCAACCCGTTCCAGTCACGGTTGTTCCACTAGACGAAGCCGGATTGCGGGTCAATCTCATCTTTGATGATCCTCAGTTTGGAATGACGCCGGGGCAGGCTGCAGTCTGGTATCAAGGCGAGACCCTGTTGGGGGGTGGCATCATTGAGCGATTCCCAGACAAAGAAGACTCCAATATCCTTTAAAGACAAACAGGCATAAAGCATCACCAGCTCTATGCCTGTAAAGATTTGCCAGAAAGCAGAACTAGCGAAATTTATTGGGTTGAAGCCGTCGCCCTGGGCTGGGTGCGACCGAACGGTTAAAAGGAACACCATCCATCAGAGCTTTGCCCGTGCCGCCATCCGAGGCGTCAAGGTAGGGCTTGAGCTGAATGCCTGCCGAACTGGACCGAGTGCTGGGCTTGCTGAGCGCAGAGATACCGATGTTAATGAGTTCATCCAACGTGCCACCGCCAAGATTGCCAATGGAGGTTGGTGTCCCGCCGACATAGGTGGTCACGCCCTGGGTTTGTTGCCCACTATCGGCGATGGTGAGATTTTCAAACACGGAGTCACGAGTCTGGATCGCATTCTGATTAGGGGGTACCGTGAAGACCAAGCGACAGCGGCTATTCTTTTCAGTGGTGACACAGACGGTATTATAGCCATTCTCCGTTGAAGTCTGTAGCTCTTGCAAACCGTCGGGGCGGTATTCCTCTAGCCGTTTTGCAATTTCGAGACAGCGTAGTTCAGTGGTCCATCCCCCGCCCATCTGCTGCGGAATCGCCCAAGGGAACGCTTCGTTGGGACGACTCTCTGGGTTGTACATCACCGTGTAATTATTGTTGCTGTACTGACAAGAAAATCGTTCGCTTTTGGACACCGTTGAAGATTGAGTGGCAGCATCAGGCTCTTCTGC
This sequence comes from Thermosynechococcaceae cyanobacterium, assembly GCA_050330855.1. Classification (GTDB taxonomy): domain Bacteria; phylum Cyanobacteriota; class Cyanobacteriia; order Thermosynechococcales; family Thermosynechococcaceae; genus RCC1774. The sequence continues at coordinate 9,209 of JBHJNL010000138.1, forward strand.
GGTTGTGGGATCACCACTACTGGGAGGCTCGTCAACAGCATCACCTGAATCTTCAACACTAGGCTCCACCGTGGGGAGATCTGATTCTGATTGGGCCAGGGTGGGAGATGCGATCGCAACGGCACCCACCAAAGCAACAACAATATGCAGCGCTCGTCGTCGCTGCCGACTCATACTTATCATGGGAACACACCTCGAAATATCTGCTGGGGAAGAAAAGGCTCTATGAAAACCAGACCCCAGTCAGAACATCTGGGTTCCCCAATTTCCTGGAGAAATGTTACGAAACTTTATTAATTGGTATACTACCTGGGTACTCTAGCCGTAAAGCTGAAGGATTCTCGTTACATGACAGCAGCACTCAAGCCTCGCACGATTCCCCCTGAGTTTCTGCTGCCCCCCGAAACCTTTGGCCCGACGATATGGATTTCTATAGCGGCGGTTACCCTACTCATCTGCGGAACCCTGGGACAGTTTATCTGGAAGTGGCCTAGCTGGTGTTCTTTCCTCTGCAGCATGGTGGCACTCCATCTCGCCGGTACGATTATTCACGAAGCCTCTCACAACGCCGCCCACCGAAATAAAATTGTAAACTCAGCCCTAGGCCATGTCAGCGCCCTCATGCTGGGCTTTGCCTTTCCGGTCTTTACCCGCGTACATCTGCAGCACCACGCCAACGTCAACGATCCCGAAAACGATCCTGATCATTTTGTCTCTACAGGTGGCCCCCTGTGGCTGATTGCAGCGCGCTTCTTTTACCACGAGATTTTCTTCTTTCGGCGTCGCCTCTGGCGCAAATATGAGTTACTAGAATGGGCCTTGAGCCGCCTCTACCTAGTGGCCCTCATTGCTTGTTCGCTTCAGTTTGGCTTTATCCACTTTGTCCTCAATTTTTGGTTTGTCCCTGCCCTGATTGTGGGAATCACCTACGGCTTATTCTTTGACTATTTCCCCCACCGACCGTTTCAAGAGACCGCCCGGTGGCGCAACGCCCGCATTTACGCTAGCCCCGTTCTCAACGTCCTGATTCTGAGCCAGAACTACCACCTGATCCACCATCTGTGGCCCTCTATCCCCTGGTATCGGATCGAGCCATCTTATGTTGCGGTTAAGCACCTCCTTGATGAGCGCAACTCACCTCAAACCTTTGGTGTTTTTGATGATCGCAAGAACTTCACTGACTTTCTCTACGATATTTTTGTGGGTGTTCGTATTGAAGGCGCAGAGCCAGCACCGCTAGAAGCTGAGTTAGTCCTCTCTAACGACAACAACACAGAGACATTAGAACCTGTGCGGGTGGCCGTTGAGGCTAACGGTAGCTAAAGGATAATCTGGGTAAAACGAAATAGACAAACCCCAAAAGAGCCAGCATTTGCTGGCTCTTTGTCATGAGATGAAAGATTGGTGAAACAGTTGCTTTGCCAATGAGACATCGCGCTAACTATCGTGAGCATCCGAGTCAACATCGGGAATCGATAGCCCCTCAAACAAACTGGTATCCAGCTCCATGCGTTGCTCCATTTTGCGTAAAAAGTAGCCCGTCATCATCGCAGACCCAAGCAAGCCGGCCAGATTATCTCGCTCTGTGACCACCTGAACGCTAAAAGCTTCGCTCGGCAGAACTCCTACTAATCCCTGAACATTCTGAGAAATAATCTGCTTTATTTCTGGACTCACAGATTTTGCCACCCGAGCTAACACCTCTGGCGGCTGATTTTGCAAGTACTTGATCAGGAGGTTCGCTTGTCCCTCATCCGAGTCATTGATAATGAAATTGGCGTTTTCGGGGTCAAATGACATAGGCACCCTCTAAGTTGCTGCTTTCATTGTTACATCCATCCCCCCTAGTATGCCCACCGAAGCAGTGGTGTGAAGCCCGAACCTTATTATTTTCTGAAGCCTTCACTGCACTAGAGTTTTGGGGTTTATCTAGGTTCATTAGACCGTAGCATAAACTTTCCATAATCGCTCTAGGCAGAGAAAAATCCTGCCCGTTTCAAACCGATTGAAGGTCATCTAGTCTGGCTTTGACAGCCTGGATATCCTGCCACATCAACCATTTAGGACTGCCCGTTTTCCGAGAGGGGTTCCGCAACAGATAGGCTGGATGCAGAATGGGCATACACTGATATCCCTGCCAGTCCATCCACTGACCGCGAATTTTGGTAATGCCCTGCTTGTTCCCCGTCAGCCCTCGCACAGCGGTTGCCCCCGTCAGCAAAATGATTTTGGGGTTGACCAACCGGATTTGCTCAAAGACATAGGGTTTGCAGGCTGCTGACTCCTCTGGGGTCGGGGTTCTGTTATTAGGGGGTCTACATTTGACGACATTGGCAATGTAGACATCTTGCTCAGAATCTAGACTCACTGAGGCTAAAATCTTTTCGAGAAGCTGACCGGCACGACCGACAAAGGGCAAGCCCGTTTCATCTTCTTGCTGCCCTGGCCCTTCGCCAATCACCATCAGCGGTGCGTTGGGGTTACCTCGGCTAATCACCACGTTCGTTCGGCCTGCAGCTAAGTCACACCGCTGGCAGCTCTTGCAGTGTGGCTCCAGCTCTTCCAGGGTGGCATAGGTACCTGCAGGAATAGGAACCTGAGCGCTGGTCGGAATCATTGCAGGATCAAAGTCAGCAGGCGGTGGAGTAGGGGTCGAGGTATTAAATAGACTCGTTTGTTCTTCGCTAGACATGGCAAGTTACGGGTGACGTTAGGCAGCGGCAACAGCCGTTTGAATGGGCCGTTGAAGGGCTTCAAGGTAGTGGGGCCAAGCCACGAGAATGGCTTGCTCATGGGCCAGGGTATCGAGATTGAGGCGATCTGCAGTGAAAGCAAGGGTATCTCCCTCTAAGTCACAGCACACCAGGCCGGCGGCCTGTGCCAGTGCCAAGGGGCCGGTGGTGTCCCACAGCTTGACGCGACCGTTGAGATAGAGATAGAGACCTGCACGCCCCTGAATAACTTCCATCACTTTAAGGCCGAAGCTGCCCAGTCCCTGAAACTGAGCCGCTGGGATCTGTTGCTTGAGGACAGTGCCGTAATTGTTGCGATCGCGTTCCCCAATCATAATCGGACAAAAATCAGCGGTGGGCGGTGGGGGTGACTGGGCCAGCAACGGTAGGGCAGGGCCAGGACCACTGGCCTGAAAGAGTCCCCAATTTGGCCCCCCCCAATACATCTGGTCGCGAGAAGGGCTATAGACCCAACCGGCAAGGGGCTGATTATCCTCAAGCAGCCCCACCATCACAGCATAGTTGGGGCGACCGTGGATAAAATCTTCAGTCCCGTCCAAGGGATCAATGAGCCATAGTCTTGCATGGGGTTCATTAAAGGCCTGCACAGACTGGATATTTTCTTCAGTGATTAAGCCATCGTCAGGGAACCAATTCCTAAATTGGACCGTGAGCTGTCGATCCAGTGCCCTATCGACACTGGTGACAAAATCTTCGTGCCCCTTCGTCGAGACCTCAAAGGGCTGCGTTGCCATCCGTTTTGCCTGTTGCCCCATTTGTCGAATCAGGGACCGAATCTGTTGCGATTGTTCCGCCGAGACAGGGGACATAAACTCACTTCAAATCTAATAGACCAGTTTCTTTGAGCTTAGGGTTGAATCGCAGCGGCTCTTGTACCCCCCGTTCAGCCAAAACTTCTAAAATTTCAGCTTCAATGCGACGGGCCGCTTGCTTGAGAACCTTGACCTGCGCGATCTCATCTAGCTCTGGATTATTGTACTGGGTTAACTCCTCAGGCGTCATCGCGGCTTTCACATCAATGGCCTGTTCCCACTGATCTTTGTCGGGGCCATTGCCCTGGGGTTGTGCGCCATTTTCTGCAATCCAATCGTTACGAATAGATTCAAGTAGCGTCCGATTGGGCTTTTCTACCACCTGTGTTTTGAGCCAGTGGCAGTGCCGAGGCTGTCGAATCAGGTGCTGCTTTAGGCTGACCAGAATATCTCTGGAGTAGCCAACATACTGAAGGGTCTGATCCTCTGCAAAAATAGCGTAGGCTCCAATCTTGCCGCTCAGAGTGATTGGCAACAGTCCCTCGGCATCAATATAAGGATCATAATCAAGGCTAGCTAAGGCATTAACCTGAGTCTCAGAAGGCATAAATATCAACTGTGCAAGCGCCAGTCCTAGTATGCCTGACCCTCTGGACTGAGGGGTAAAAAGATTGTCAATACTTCACCTTGTCGCTGATGCTGGCGCACGCTGAGTTTGCCCCCTAGGGCTTGAAATAAATTTTTGGTCACCGGCAGGCTCAAGCTCAGCCCTCCCGTTTCTGGCTGCACCATGAGCACATGCCCCACAGATTTCAAGGTGGGGGTTTTCGGTGAATGAGCTGAAGACGTGGTGCAGTCTTGCACATGGGATTTTAGCTCTAGCTTGAGCTGTTCCCCTGCAACAGAGACCTGGAGTTCAATTTCGCTCCCCGACGAGAGACTATGGCTGAGGCGATCAATTAATCCAGTCAGCACCTGATCGAGCATCATCGGATCACTAATCACCACGGCGGGGAGCTGCTGGGGGACTCGAACACTGAGGGACAGCTCACGGCGCGCCGCCTGCTTCTGCCAGCGGCTGATATTTTCTTCTAGCACCTGCTGCAAGGAGATCGGCTGTAGTGTTTTGGGGGCCTTGGAAGAGTCCGTATTGGTCATCTCCATTGCCCGAAAGATCAGACCAAAGCGATCGATCTGATCGCGACACTCTCGCTGAATTGACTCTAAGCGATGGAAGACTTCAGCCGGCAGATCCGACCGTTTCAGCAGCAGCCGAGTAAAGGTCTGAATGGTGGCTAAGGGCGTCCGAACTTCATGGGCGATCGCCTGTAAAAGTTCCGCAGCCAGTCCCGATGAGGCTTGCTCTAGCGAGTGCTGAGCAGCCTGTGTTCTCTGTCCTTCTTCAACGTCTCGCTGCGGTCGGGGTGGGGAGATCTTCATGGTTTCGGTCACGCGAACCGCCGTTTGGAGCAGGTGCCGACTGAACTGCAGGGGTATCCGGTAGTCAGGGGTCTGGATTGGGAACTGGGCGACGAGGACGTCAAAGGCTTCTGACTGGTGGGGACGGGTGAGCTGAACACGGGAACGGAGCGCGTTTAACGCCTGCTCAATGGTATCGGGACTGAAGGAAAATTGGAACTGGACGCCATCAGCACTCTGCTCCAACACGGCCAACCAACTAAACACCGTGGTTTGAATCAGGCAAAACCGCTCAGTATTGATCGGATCGGCTGGCAACAACGGAATGACTTGACCCGTTTCCGCCACCGTTGCCTGCGGCCCTGAATCGCCAGAGGGAAGCTGAAAGCGTCTGGACTGCTCATTGGAGAAAATCAGCGATTGAAGGTTGCCAAGCCGTCGGGGTTCATTAAATAGGGGAATTGGTCCTGAGAGGATAAATCCCTGCGGTGGACAAATATCGTCGGGATCGCCCGACTGAGAGCACTGTGACAAGAGCTGGGTCATAGTTGCGATCGCAACTTCCCATTCTCGAATCGCGTGACCACTAGTCGCTAGAGCAGCTTCCGGCTCTTGAAGTGCGATCACCTCGCTCATTGTTGGCACTACCCACATGGTCATACTCAATACATGAATGTGATGGGATTGATTTGCTCTCTTTGAGAGTATCGAGAACAGAGCCAAACTGACTAGGGTTGAAACCGAACCCCAAAGGTGTAGAACACAACCCCTACCGCCATCGCTCTAGAGGGTGCTAGCCTCTAATCTTGGCGCTATTGCGATCTCAGATCACTAGCACCGACCGCGACCTTAAACGTTAAGATAGATAAACTTACAGGGTTTCCCTGTTTGTTGTTTGTGATTCTCTGTAACGAACAGGATATTGATATGTCAGGCACCGCAGCCATTTTTGCCATGATTGCCGTTATCGGTCTATTAGTTGCGGTTCACGAACTCGGTCATTTTCTGGCCGCCCGACTGCAGGGAATTCACGTCAATCGTTTTTCCATTGGCTTTGGTCCTGCACTATGGCGATACCAAGGCCCAGAGACAGAATATGCACTCCGCAGCATTCCGCTTGGGGGTTACGTGGGGTTCCCCGATGATGACCCAGACAGCGACATCAACCCCAGCGATCCGAATCTGCTCAAGAATCGTCCCCTGCTCGATCGGGCCATTGTGATTAGCGCAGGGGTCATTGCTAATTTAGTTTTTGCCTATTTCATTCTGGTGATGCAGCTCGGCGTGATGGGCGTTGTTGATTACCAACCCGGCGTTTTAATTAGCCAAGTGGCCGCAGAGGTTAGCTCGGTGGCAGCAGAGGCTGGCGTTCAAGCCGGTGACGTGGTGGTTGCCATTAACAATCAGCCCCTCGGTGAGGGAGATGTGGCAACGACGACCTTAATGGAAACCATCAAAAACAGCCCGAATCAGCTACTACAGTTGAGGCTTCAGCGCGGAGAGCAATCCCTTGAGGTCAGCCTGACACCTCGTGTATCAGACAGCGGCAACGTTCAAATTGGGGTGCAGCTCTTTCCTAATATCAAGCAGCTTCCAGGGGGTCGAGCGGCGCGACGTACCCCCCATAGTCCTGTTGAAATATTAGGGGCTGCTGCAGACGAATATCAAAAAATTGTAGTGTACATGGCGGGTACCTTTGGTCAGTTGATTGGCAATTTCAAAGAAGCCGCCGGACAAGTCGCTGGCCCTGTGGGTATTGTCGCCATGGGGGCCGAGATGGCGAGTACCGACGTGTCTCGACTCTTTGATTTTGCCGCCGTGATCAGCATTAATCTGGCCTTTATTAATATCCTGCCCCTACCGGCCCTGGATGGGGGTCAGCTTGCCTTTCTGTTGATTGAAGGGGTGTTAGGCAAGCCCCTCCCCGCAAAAATTCAAGAGTGGGTGATGCAAACCGGTTTAGTGCTGCTACTCAGCCTAGGGGTAGTCTTAATTGTGCGTGACACCGCAAACCTCAACTGGGTCCAGCAACTGTTTCAGTAAATAATTAATTTTGCCTGCTCTCTCTAAACAGAAACAAAAGGCCCTAGAGCTACTGAACCGACTCCAGCAGCTTTACCCCGATGCCACCTGTAGCCTTGATTACGAGACTCCAGTGCAGCTTTTGGTGGCAACCATCCTCTCGGCACAGTGTACCGATGAGCGGGTCAATCTAGTCACACCTCACCTCTTTGCTCAATTCCCTAATGCTCTGACCCTAGCGGGTGCTGAACGAGATCAGATTGAGGCACTGGTTCACTCTACGGGGTTCTATCGAAATAAGGCCAAGCATATCCAGCAAGCCTGCCACAAAATCATGACTGATTTTAAGGGAGAAGTTCCCCAGCAAATGGAGCAGCTTCTCACCCTGCCAGGAGTAGCCCGCAAAACAGCCAATGTGGTCTTGGCCCATGCCTTTGGGATCAACGCCGGCGTTACCGTAGATACCCATGTCAAGCGCCTCAGCAATCGGTTGGGGTTAACTAAGCATCAAGAGCCGGTCAAAATTGAACGCGATTTAATGGCGCTCCTGCCCCAACCAGACTGGGAGAACTGGTCGATTCGGCTGATTTATCATGGTCGGGCTGTATGCAAGGCTCGAAAACCAGAGTGCGATCGCTGCACCCTCACAGATCTTTGTCCTTCTGCAGGGCTAACAGTGGCCTCAAAAACGACTCGAAACTCAAAATAAAATCTTAGGACTTCGACAAAGTTAGTTACTATAGTGAGTACTGTCTAAACAAAGAAATAGGTATTCCACAGGTCCATGGCAAAGAAAAGCATGATTGAGCGCGAAAAGAAGCGCGAAAAGATGGTTGCGAAGTACGCTCATAAGCGACAGTCCATCCAGGATCAAATTAATCAGGCCACATCACAACAAGAGAAGATGGACCTGCATCGTCAATTGCAGCGCCTGCCCAGGAATAGCGCCCCTACTCGTCTCCGCAACCGCTGCTGGGTAACAGGACGGCCTCGCGGCTACTATCGTGATTTCGGCCTATCCCGTCACTGCCTCAGAGAGATGGCCCACGAGGGCTTGCTGCCAGGCGTGCGTAAAGCAAGCTGGTAGTCAGCGGCATTGCCAGCCCAATAATCAATCCATCAAAAGCAAGCATAGAGAATCTGTATGATCAGCATTCCCATGCTTGCTTTTCCATTGGGTCAATGATGTCATCCGACGTCTATGACTGGCCGCAACAGGTATCAATGCCTAGACTCATGAGCAACAGATCACTGACGGCATTGGCAACAGCAAACTCGCTATAAAAGCTTTTAGAAAAATCAAACGCCTGCATCTCGGTCAAAATAGCCACCAGAAGCGCCCCTAAGTCATTTTCTCCCTCCATGCGTTGACGGAGATAAATTCTAGCGGCTTGGTCCGCAATCTTTTGATTCACGGGTTCTGGCAAAAACTCAGTGTCGAGCCATTCTTGCAGGGCAACCCTCAGCCATCCCGCTTCCTGTTGAGGATGCTGGCTTGGAGGTAAGACTTTAGGCTCAACGGGCTGGACCATAGACCTAATCCCTTTATATTTCTAGGTACCAGTCTAGCCTAAGACGCTGATTGCTTGAGGTGCGAGCGGCCATTATTGATCACTTTCAGCATGGTGCCGAATTGAACCTCAAGATCTTTTAAAACACGATCGGCGTAGACATCGGCATCATGGTGAATCTGCTCACATTCCGCCTGGGTAGATTGCCGCAAAGCATCAAGGTCTTGCTGAGTCTGACGCCTGGCTCGCTCAATTTCAGAAACGCTACGCTGTCTGAGGGACTCAACTTCAGCTTCTACCTGCCGCTGCAGGAGCTGTGCTTCCCGTTCGGCCTGCTGGATAATGGTCAACTCGTCTGCGATTTGCGCGGCCCGTTGTTCCGCTGATTTTACAAGTTCTTGAGCATACTGGTGAGCACGAGAGAGAATTTCATCTTTGCTTTTCAAAATTTCTTCAGCAGCCCGGACCGTCTCAGGAATGCTGCGCTCCACTGCCAGAAGCTGAGAGAGCAGTTGCTCTTCATCAACAACGGTTCGGTGCGTCAGTGGCACCTTCAGACCATCTAGAACAATGATTTCTTCGAGTCGCTGCAGTTGCTGATTTAATTCCAGCCCCTGATTCTGGTGAGTTGTAAAGCTTTGGTGTGGTTCGGAGCTATGGATTCCAGGACGAGTGTCAAGGCCTATGGATTCTTGGTGAAGCATTTTTCTAACTCAATGGCAACATTGTGAGGGACAAGGTGAGTGACTGAACCACCAAACTGAGAAATTTCTTTGACAAGGCTACTGCTTAAAAAGCTGTATTCATTAGAGGTTGCTAAGAAAACAGTTTCAACGAGAGGGCAGAGGCTGGCGTTGGTATGTGCCATTTGCAGCTCATATTCAAAATCCGAGAGGACTCGTAAACCACGAATCAGAACCTGGGCTTGGCGTTGCTGGGCATAATGTACGGTCAAGATATCAAACGCATCAATCTCTAGGTTAGAGAGGTGATGGGTGCAGGCTTGAATTTGATCTATTCGCTGCTGCACGGTGAATAGGGGAGATTTATTCGGATTCCTTGAGACCGCAACGATAACTCGTTCAAATAACTGACAACCTCTTTCGATAATGTCAAGATGCCCTAGCGTAATGGGGTCAAAACTCCCTGGATAAACTGCAAGCATAAATTGATAAGCGGGTTGAGGCGATTATAGTCTATAAATCTTGGATTCATACAGAGACTTGACTTTAAATTATGTCAATTCCCACCAACGAGAAGATTTTCTGATTTCAAAGCCCCCCTTCCATCATCAAGGGTCAACGAGGACCGGATTCACTTGACATTACCGTTATATCCCGTGCTCCCATCTATTTGTCTCGGGGCAGTGTTCATGTGAGGATAGAACCCATAGGCTTAACCCAATGTTCAAAAAGGTTCTCAAAAAACTATGGCGGAAATCCAATTTGTTCGAGGTACTGATGAGTCGGTTGTTCCAGACGTTCGTTTAACGAGAGCGCCTGACGGAACCTCTGGACGAGCCTTCTTTCGTTTTGATAGCCCAGATGTTGTTCAGAAAGGCAATCCAGAGATTCTGGGAATGTTCATGCTAGATGAAGATGGCGAGCTGAGCACTCGTGATGTCAACGCAAAGTTTGTGAACGGACAGATTACAGCGATTGAGGCCACTTACACCATGCGTAGCGCTCAAGAGTGGGATCGCTTCATGTTGTTTATGAATCGCTACGCGGAAAGCCACGGTTTGGGCTTCAACAAAGCGAACCCTTAAGGCGATCGCTGCAACATGAAGGGTAGGACAACGTGGGGATCGCACCCTCATCCTGATTCATCTCATCCTGGAGATCGGTCGGTGTCTTGTGGAATTTTAACCATCAGTGATACTCGCACCCAAGACACCGATCTCAGCGGACGTTTTTTGCGAAACAAGTTAGTCGAGCAGGGGCACCAGGTAACCAGCTACTGTCTCTTGCCGGATCAACCCGATGACATTGAGGGCTATCTAAGGGAACTAGCCGAAGACAAACGGATTGAGGCTCTCATCTGTACCGGCGGAACGGGGATCGCAGCTCGCGATGTCACCTATGATGTGGTGGCCCGTCTGTTCGAGAAAGAACTGCCTGGGTTTGGTGAGCTGTTTCGGATGTTGAGCTATCCAGAGGTTGGATCACGTGCGATCGCATCTAGAGCCACGGCGGGCGTCTATCAGCAAATGCTCATTTTTATTCTGCCGGGATCACTGAATGCCGTCACCCTCGCCACAGAGCAGCTAATTCTACCGGAGCTGAGACATTTGACCCAGCTCTTGCGGTCGTGAAACTTGAACGTAAAAGAACCCTTTACTCAGCCAGAAGGTCAGTCGCTTTGGGCGCACCCTGGCTCACCGCCTTAGGAACGGTTTGCTGCGGCTGAAACCCTGTTTTCACCTTGGGGTTTCGACTCACCTGAATACTTTTCTGAAGAGCTTGCACCGCCTGCATATACTGGGGGTCAGAAAAGGTCGCCACCATTTTGGGATTCGTCGCCAGCAATACCTGCTGTGCCGGAGAAAGCTGCACCGCAATATCAGGGGCGATGCCCTTGTGATTAATATCGGTACCCTTGGGAGTGTAGTAATGGGCAACGGTAATAGCGAGTCCCGACCCGTCTGACAACTTGTGAACCGACTGAACCAAGGCCTTACCAAAGGTGTTACTACCCACAACCTTTGCTCGTTCATTATCCTGCAGCGCCCCCGTCAAGATTTCGCTAGAACTGGCAGAGTTATTGTCCACTAGAATCGCCAAAGGTTTCTGAGTGAGAGACTTGCGGCGGGCGCGCACCTTTTCATTCTTGCCTTGGCGATTCGTGGTCTGCACAATCAGTCCATGATCAAGCCACATATCGGCAATATCAATACTGGCGTTGAGCAGCCCCCCTGGATTACCGCGCAGGTCAAGAACAAAGCCGTCCACCTTATCTGCCGTTAATTTCTCAATTGCGTCCTTGGTTTGCTCAGCAGCATGGGAACTAAACTCATTGAGACGAATATAGCCGATGCGATCGGTTCCCTCTTGTTTGACGTTATGGCTAACGGCGGACAGCTCAATTAAAGCTCGATCAATAGCCACCTCAAAGGCCTTATCGCCCTTACGCTTAATGAGTAGCTTCACCTGAGTTCCCGTTGCACCCCGAATTAAGCTGGAGGACTCCTTGATATCGAGCTTACTGGTGGGCTTCCCATCAATCTCGATGATTCGATCACCGGACTCTAAGCCAGCCTTTAGAGCGGGGGAACCGGGCAGGGGTTCAACCACAGTCAGAATTTTTGTCGTCTTATTAATTTCCATCCGGATCCCAATACCGGACAGTTCTCCCGTGGTTTGATTGGTCAAGGACTGATATTCATCGGGATCCATGAAGCGGGTGTAGGGATCATCAAGGGGCTGCAGAGCTTCTCTGAGTGCGGTATAAGCCTGCTTCTTAGAGGTATAGTTGCGATCTAAGAGAGCCGTTCGAGCAGCCTGCCAGTCTGTTTTGTTAAACGTATTGTCAACGTAGTAGCGATTGACGAGTTGCCATACTTCATCAACGATCACCTTCGGACTATCTTCAAGAGCAGCCTGGGCAGATCGTTGCCAACTAAGTCCAAGACCCGCTGTTGCAGAAACAGCAGCAACTCCCCCCATAACAACGGCCTGAAAAGTGCGTGAGTACCGAGAAGTTAGATTCATTTAATTTTGAAGCGCAACGATAAGGAGATGAAAGCAGTAGTCGATGAAGCCAAATCTTAACGAGAAATACTTTAGTATTTCCCCTAGTTGTCATAGATTATAAAGCCACTGTCCTAGAGATACACTTGACGAGCCAGCATTAGCAGGGTTCCTTACCCATAGGGTACCCAAACCTGTATCAAACGGGTGGTGCTTCTTGTAACACTTTATTGAGCGTCCCAGTAGGCCACTCCCCTTATTTACCATCGACCCGATGTTTTCGCGAGGCGACCTAAGCCCACTCGACTGAGGGCTGCACAAATAACATGAGCACGATCCTTCTTACCCACTTTGATACTGAGGGTCGGGGAGTCAAATATCTCTTGGCAGACCGCGCAACGCTGCGGCTCACCCCGTGCAGTCGTCAGAGGACGACGGTCTTGAGAGCGACGGCGATACTCTTTCCGATAACCCATGAATCCAGCTCATTGAAGGGTACAAAGTACATTTATCTTAAAAGAAATCTGACCTAATGAGGCACTGTATCGATGGTAGCGACTAACCTTTGTCCCCAATACTCTGAGAGCAGCGGTCCTAATAAGCAGGTGATCAAAATATAGGCCACGACCGCATTGAAGAGTCCGGCACTAACTAAATTTGCCTGTTGCCCAAAGAGTGTAATTACCAGAACCAATGCAGCTCTCGGAATAGTCAGACTAAACATAGTCAGCATTTCAAGGCGACTGTAGTGCAGCCATCGACTGGTGATCCAGGCCGCGATCAATTTAGCCCCCACGGCCCCAAAAATAACGCCTAGCGCAATGCCCAGGTTCTGGGGATCGCGGATCAAGACTTGAGGGTTTGCCAGGACACCGACGGATACCATAAAGATAGGGATAAAAAGACTATTGCCGACAAACTCAATTTGTTTCATCAGCTCACTGGAAAGAGGGATCAGTCGATTCAGGGTTAAACCCGCGATAAATGCCCCCACAATTGAGTCAACCCCTAAGAGCTGCGTGACTGAACCCAAGGCAAAAAGCGTTGCTAAGACAAAAATAAATGGCGTGCTGCTGGCGGTTTTTTGGAGAATCTGCATCCCTACTTTAGGAATAGTCCAGACGCTGACGAGGGCGATCAGCGGTAGCCCTAACAATAATTTCAGCCATAAGAGTGGTCCCACATGACCTTGAGCGGCCGCCTGAAGCACAGAAAATCCGGCAAGGGTTAAAACGGAGGTAATCACAGTGCCCCCAACGGCAACACCTATTTCTTCTCGCTGCATCAGATTGAGGCGAGCTAGGGTGGGATAGGCCAGTAGTGTATGCGGCGAGTACAGCAGTCCCAATAGAATAGTGGTCAGCCTTCCCACCGCCATCAGGTGCCCTGTGAGGATGCCTACCATCAACGGCACACTAAAGGTCAGCAGACCAAAAATGAGCGATCGCATCCCCAACTGTTTGAGATTGCTCAGGTCCATTTGCAAACCGGCCAGCAACATAATGTAGAGTAGGCCAATCTTTTCAAAAAAAACGAGAGATACATCTCGCGATAAAACGCCGAGGACATTACTACCCAACAGACAACCCAGCACAATCAGCATCACAAGGGCCGGTACCCTCAGCCGCCCCGCCATGATCGGAGCCAGCAGTAAAATCAGCATCAAAACGCCAAAAACGTAGACAGGGTTTGTAAGCGGTAGGGCTGGCATATCTTCTTCAGGCAAAGAGACCATCGCCATCTTAGGCGATCGCTTTTCAGAGACCGCTAGTTTTAAGTATTGTGCCGATAACAGACGTTCTTGACGGCAAAGATGCTTAATATATGAGAAGTTCACTCCCTCAGCACCTCCTTAATGCATGCTTAGGAATGAAATCAGTCCCTATCCTTGCAAAACAGAACAATGATTCTTTGTACTCAGTGCGGTCATAGCAATCTCGATGATGCCAAGCATTGTGCATCTTGCACCGCAGTTTTGCCCGAAATGTCTAGTTGTCCAAGCTGTCAAGCCTCCATCTCAGTGGATGCCTGGTTTTGCGCCCACTGTGGAACCTCTTTACGCTCAACAGCAGACCTCTCAACGCCTACCGTCGATCCGTTGGCACCCACTAATGTTGCAGGTATCGCACCGATCAGTGACGAGCCACCAATTCCTCCCACCGAGGTTGTCGGCGCAGCCGTCCCTGTAGCAAGCGCTCCCAACGAGATTCCTGCAACGGAGGTCGTCAATACTGTCCCTAGCATCCATCCGCCTGAGGATCTACCCAACGAGATCGCCGCAACGGAGGTTGTCAGTCCAGCAGCGGTTCGTCAACCCCCAGATTTATTTGCAGATCAAGCGGTTGAAGTGCCACCACTGCCTCCCATCGATGATGATCCGTCGGTTGAATTTACGACGTTTCCCAATACAGACTCCTTTAGCACCCCCGATGTGGCTAGCGATTCAGCGTCTCCAGCAGAGATGGACAACCTTGCTAATCTGCCGCCAACGCCGCCAGCATCTATCGAACCCCCGATGATACCCGTCGCAGAGCCAGCAGAACCAGCAAAACCAGAGCCAGAGATGTCATCGCCCCCTGCTGCGCCTGTTGATCTGCCCCCCACTCCATCTCCGTCCCCCACTCCATCTCCGTCCTCCGAGTTTCCGATAGGAGCGACTCAACTTCAGCAGCCGACGGCTCGTTTAGTCCATGTCTATAGCGACGTAGCGGTGCCGATTCCGTCCCATCTACACGTTGTTCACATTGGCAAGCCGAACGATCGGGTACCGCCGGATATCGATGTTTCAGGATTCGCTGATAGCGATGTGGTCTCCCGTGTTCATGCAGATTTACGCCTTGAAGCCGATAGCTACTTCTTAGAAGATACAGGCAGCGCCAACGGAACCTACGTCAATAGTCAGGCGCTGCGGCCTGGAGATCGGTACCGGCTGCGGACAGGCGATCGCATCTCTCTCGGCAAAGAAGATAAGATCAGCTTTATCTTCCATGGTGGCTAGCCGTTTATTTTACTGGGCGTAGTCAATACAAGAGACAATCACGTCTCGAAAAGAATCGGGGATCTGGCCGGTTTCTTTCATTTGAATTGAGAGACGCTCAACCTCTTGAATGGAATAGCGATTCTGAACGCCCTGCAGTGTGCAGGCACAGTAGTTTGTGTACTGAGCACCTTTCGCGGTACATTTCGCCATGAAAATCTTTTGGAAGAGAGGATCCTGCGTACTGCGTATCTCCAGGCCCTGACTCCCCGATTTCGTCGGAGTTGCAGCAGCAGGCTTTTGCGGAGCAGCAGGAGCAGGGGCAGCAGGCTTGGCCGGAGACGGATAGGTGGGGTTTTGCTTAGACCAGCTTTTCCAGTCTTGGGCAAAGGCGTTAGAGGGAATTAAGGAGACGATCAGAGTCGTCAGCAAAAAAAGGCGCATGGCAAAATGATCGACAGGCAATATCTACTAGGATGCCCAACCCTAGAAGTCAATCTGCCGGTTATTTACACTTTGCTCAATCGGCAAAGATAGAAATCTGACAACCTTGACTGAGGTTGCCCATAAAGCCCGCTACATCGTCAAGGACTGAGGGTTGGTTTCAAGGAGTTGCGCTAAATCTTTCAGGAAGGCCGCCGCATCTGCACCATAAATAATGCGGTGATCGCAGGTAATATTGACCTTCATCTGTTGCTTAACGCCAAATAAGCCATCATCCGTTGCCACCATTTGTGGGCGAGAGGCTCCCACAGCCAAAATAGAGCCTTGACCGGGGGGCAAAATGGCGTCAAAGCTATCCACGCCAAACATACCGAGGTTCGAGAGGGTAAACGTACCCGAACTATATTCATCGGGCTGCAGTTGCTTTGCACGGGCGCGGGTTACCAAGTCTTTCCAGGTTCTGGAGAGGGAGTAAATATCGAGCTGATCGGCCTGTTGAAGGACCGGCGTAATTAAGCCGCCCCCTGGCATCGCCACCGCCACCGCCACGTTAATGGGGGTGCGATACTGAGTGCCCTGATCAGTAAAGCTTGCGTTGAGCAGTGGATGCTTGCGGAGGGTGATTGCGATCGCCTTCGCTAACAATCCCGTCATGGTGACGCCCTTGCTCTTGAGCTGCTTGTAGAGCGCATCTAGGCCATCAGTCGTAATACTGTAGCTAACATGAAAGGTCGGCACCGATAGACTCGCCATCATATTGTTGACAACGGCCTGCTGGAGCGTATTGAAGGGCGCAACCTCGCCCTTTAAAGCTGCCGCAGGAATCGCTGGGGCAGAGATCGCGGTAGAAGCTGCAGCCGTTACCACCGGCGTTTGCGCCGTGGGCCTCTGACCAGAGGCTGTTTCGACATCAGCCGCTACAATCCGACCATGGGGACCGCTTCCCATTAAGGAGTTCAGATCGACTTTAAGCTGCTTGGCAAGCTTGCGTGCGCGCGGTGAAATTATGACGCGCCCAGAAGGGGCCGCCGGAGCGCTACCGCCGCCATTGAGGGCCGCCGCAACGGGCGTGGGTGCAGCAACCTCAGCCACAGGCGCTTCTGCTGCCGCAGGGGCTACAGCGGCAGTTCCCATCGCCTGAGCCTTCTCTTCCGCCTGGGCAATCTCTGCCTCAGTTTCGGCAACATAGCCAATCGTGGAACCCACCGGGGCAGATTCTCCTGCAGGAACTGCGATCGCACCTAGATAGCCTGCGTAGAAAGACTCCACATCCATGTCAGCCTTATCAGATTCTACGATCAGCACCGTTTCACCCTTTTCAACCTTGTCCCCCGGAGCTTTCACCCAAGAGACAATCTTGCCTTCGGTCATCGTTGAGCTAAGGGCGGGCATGAAAACTTCGTGAATCATAGGTGCAGCCTTAAACCTTACAAACTGTTCAAGGTAAATTCTAACTTGACCTGCTCCTCAAAGCGATGCCCAATATCGGAATGCCCTGATCGCGCCTGTATGTCACAGTAAGGATGTCAGATGTAGATAGCCCATCAGCTTTCGGGAAGCCTAAGAATATAATGTCCCGTAAGCGGTAATGTCCCGTAAGCCGTTAATCTCAAGAGAAGCAATTATCATGCCTTCACACAGGCAATATGCCCTCTATGTTGACATTATATCAAGTCTGCTCAGCGCCCATTTTTAATTGTTAATAGCATCAAAAAGAGGCTCCATAAATCTCACTCGCAGCGTTGCACTGCAATGAAGAAAAGGCTTACTCGTCGTCCACTTGCAGTCCGAAATCGACTCCTAGCAGGGATTGGCTCAATGCTGATCCCCATCGTTGTCTTGGCTGTGGGCGCAGTTTCTACCTTCAATATTTCTCTCAGTGGATTTGAGAAGACCGAGGGCGTCAATCTTAATGAATCGTTCTCTGTCGCCGACCTAGAACTATCGCTGATCAGGGTCTCTCTGTTGGCCGCCTCGGCGGATGACATTCAAAATCCGATCTGGCAACAAGAGTTTGAGCAGTTGAGCCAAGAAATTGACCAGAGGCTAGGGTTACTCAAACATGAGGGCACAAGAGGAGCAAGTGCAACGTCTCTTCCCCCTGAGCAGAAAAGCTTGATAACAGCCATTGATACGCAATGGCAAGCAGCCCGCCGCAGCGGTGCTGAGTTCTTTAGGCCAATCCCTCCCTCTGCACAACAGCGTCAAGCTCGACAGGCTTTCATCCGAGAGACAGAAGCGACGGTGGTCATTATCCATCGCCTCAACTATCTCCTCAATTCATGGCAATACAAAACAAATCTTCAACAGGCCCAAAAAGTTAGCCGCAACGGTTTAGTCCTACTGATGATGATCTGCAGCATTGCCCTACTCTTCGCAGTCATCGCGGCTTGGGCCTTATCAAAGGTCATTCTTGACCCCCTCAAGGTTCTAGAAGAGGCCGTTTCTCGATTTAGTGAAGGGGAGCTGTCCCATCGTATTAATCTTCAAACAGAGGATGAATTTGCTCAACTCGCTCAAGCCTTTAACCAAATGGCGACCAAGCTTGAACAGAGTCAATCTGATCTGCAGACCCTGGCAACGGTAGACGGCTTAACGGGGGTTTATAACCGCCGTGAGTTTAACCGCTGGCTTCACATCGAAATGGAAAAAGCCCAGCGAGAACGGCAACCGATGTCGTTAATGATGTTTGATATTGATTACTTTAAAAAGCTCAACGACAACTACGGTCACCAGTCCGGTGACATTGCCCTGCGAAGTGTTTCAGCACTACTCAAGCAAAACGTGCGGCCAGGGGATATTGTGGCCCGGTACGGGGGGGAAGAGTTTGCCGTCATTTTGCCCCAAGCCAGTGCCGATGAAGCCGTTGTCATCGCTGAACGCATTCGTCGTGCGGTGGCGAATCAATCGATTGAAGTCGTTGATCACAAAATCATTCAAGTCACTGCCAGCTTAGGGCTGGCAACCCATCTCATTGGCGATGACCAAACTGACGAAGATCTACTAGGGCAGGCCGATAGCGCCCTCTATCGAGCGAAAGAGTCTGGCCGAAATCAAGTACAGCATGCAAGTCGAATTCTGGCATAGTCCTCTATTTGGTCGTCCCTGTGGCACTTGGCGACGACAGGGACTGGGAGAACTTTGATGGTGCCATCATAATCGGTTCTCAATGGGTATAGACACAAGGTTGTTATTTGTTGTAGGCTGATACCTTGTGGCATTTAGAAGAAACTATGCACGCTCAAGAGTTAATCCGTTCCATTGAAGCGGAGCATTTAAAAGATAATCTACCCAAAATTTACGTGGGCGACACGGTAAAAGTTGGCGTTAGAATCCGTGAGGGCAACAAGGAGCGAACTCAGCCCTATGAGGGCACTGTAATCGCGAAACGTCACGGTGGCATCAGCGAAACCATTACGGTTCGCAAGGTTTTTCAAGGCGTGGGCGTCGAGCGAGTGTTCTTGCTGCATTCTCCCCGCGTTGCTGAAATTAAGGTGATGCGACGCGGTAAGGTCAGACGGGCTAAGCTCTACTATCTTCGCGATCGCGTCGGCAAGGCAACTCGCATCAAACAACGGTTTGATCGTAGTCTGTAGCGTCCTATCGATGGTCCCTCAGTGTTGGTGACTGCGGGGCGATCCACATCACGCTAAACTAGAAAGTGCCGGATATGCCAAAGGCATATTTGCGAAGGCAGCAATGGAGAGAGGTATTTGCGCCTTTAGTTCAGTTGGTAGAACGCAGGTCTCCAAAACCTGATGTCGGGGGTTCAAGTCCTCCAAGGCGCGCTCTCTTTCCATAGTTTTCCTAGGCAGATCAGGCAATAAATGTCTCCATCTAACGTCTTTTAACCCAAGACAGCAAAAGCAGGCATTAAAACAGAGCTTCGTCAGCGTGCGGTGGATCTAAATCCATAGGCTGAAGCATAGAATAAGCGATTGGCAGTGAAGGTTTAGACATAGTGGCACCGAAAAAAAAACGCAAAAAGAAAAGTCCCCAGCAGAATCTAGGGAACCCGGCACCCAGCCCAGAGGCTTCAGGCTCAGGGTCTGATGGTTCTGCTGAGCAAGCTGCAGGTCAAGTCATGATGGCTGATGCTGGGGATGCTGCGACTGACTCGGATGCCGATAAAAAACCAAAAGGTCCGAGTCCTGTTGGTTTTGTGCAGGGGACCAAGGAAGAACTGAGTAAGGTCGTATGGCCGGATCGTCAGCAGCTCATTAGTGAGTCTGCTGCCGTTATCTTGATGGTGTCTTTCCTGGCTATTTTTATCTCCCTAATTGACAACATATTTAGCTGGGCTTCCCGGCTGGTGTTTTGAGGTCTGACATGGTTGACGACGAATTGCTTGAGAATTCGCCCTCTGAAGCACCTAGGCACAATGGCGAATCACCAGAAATCAACCGTTGGTATGCGGTTCAGGTTGCCTCTGGCTGTGAGAAAAAGGTGCAGCAGAATTTAGAGCAGCGTCTGCAGACACTAGATGTAGCCGATCGAATTATCCAAATCGCGATTCCGCAAACGCCTATTGTTAAAGTTCGTAAGGATGGCAGCAGAGCGACGGGGGAAGAAAAAGTTTTCCCTGGCTATGTCTTGGTGCGGATGCTGCTCGATGATGACACCTGGCAGGTGGTCAAAAATACCCCCAACGTGATTAACTTTGTGGGGTCTGAAGAGCGCAGGCGTTATGGCCGAGGTCGAGGGCATGTTAAGCCCTTACCGTTGGGAGCTGCCGAGGTGGCTCGAATCTTCCGGCAGTCTCAGGAGCAAGAACCCGTTGTCAAAATTGACATGGCGGTGGGAGATCAAATTCAGGTTCTCAATGGTCCCTTTAAGGATTTTGAGGGTGAAGTGATTGAGGTCAGTGCAGAGCGCAATAAGCTCAAGGCGCTATTATCGATCTTCGGGCGGGATACGCCGGTCGAGTTAGAGTTTAACCAGGTGAAAAAAGAGAATTAAGTAATGGCAAAGAAAGTTGTAGCCCTCATTAAGTTGGCCATTCCGGCAGGGAAGGCAAACCCCGCTCCGCCCATTGGCCCTGCCCTCGGACAACATGGTGTCAACATCATGATGTTCTGTAAGGAATATAATGCCCGCACTGCCGAGAAGGTGGGGCTAGTGGTTCCAGTGGAAATTTCGGTATTTGAAGACCGGAGTTTTACCTTTATTCTCAAAACGCCCCCCGCGTCGGTCTTGATTAAGAAGGCTGCTGGCATCGAGAAAGGGTCAGGGGAACCTCAGGCCGTTAAGGTGGGTAAAATCACTAAGGCACAACTGCAAGATATCGCTCAAACGAAGATGCCTGACCTCAATGCAAACGATATTGAGGCTGCAATGAAAATTGTGGCGGGTACGGCTCGGAATATGGGCGTGACAGTGGTTGACTAGCGCTTTGATTTTTAATTGTTCACATTTATTGGGGGAGAGGCTCTTGCTTCGCGATCACCCCAGGAGGAAAACATGACAAAAAAGTTATCCCGTCGAATGCGGGAGTTGGTTAAGCTCGTGAATGACGAGCAAGAGTACGAACCGTTAGAGGCGCTCGAACTCCTTAAAAAGACCGCCACGGCTAAGTTTGAAGAATCAGCCGAAGTCCACGTCCGTTTAGGAATTGATCCGAAGTACACCGATCAGCAGCTTCGCACCACCGTGGCTCTGCCCAAGGGCACCGGTCAGGACATCCGAGTGGCCGTGATTGCCAAGGGCGAGAAAGTGACTGAAGCGACCAACTCTGGGGCTGATGTCGCTGGTTCTGAGGAACTGATTGCAGAAATTCAGAAGGGTGAGCTAGAATTCGATCTGCTCATCGCAACACCTGATATGATGCCCCAGGTGGCAAAGATTGGCCGGATTCTGGGTCCCCGTGGCTTGATGCCCTCTCCCAAGGCGGGTACGGTAACGTTCGAGCTGGAGAAGGCGATCGCAGAGTTTAAAGCTGGTAAGCTAGAATTCCGTGCTGACCGGGCTGGAATTGTCCACGTTCCCTTTGGTAAAGCGATATTTGAAGCAAAGGATTTATTAGAGAATCTGAAAGCACTTCAAGAAACCATTGATCGGAACCGGCCTTCGGGTGCTAAGGGCCGCTACTGGCGGAGCGTTTATGTCTCAGCCACAATGGGTCCCTCCATTCAGATTAATATCAACGCTTTGCGCGACCTGAAGCTTGATGATTTATAGGCATTAGGAGTACAAGTTTTTTCTGAATTAACCCCACAACTTCATAAAAGAAACCGAAGACCGTAGGAGCCAACCGGCTTAATACCCTACCGAGGTGGACCTTGCTCAGCCTAGGCATCAGACTAGGCCATCAGCAACCCAACCTCGGCAACTTGTCCGAGGTTTTTAGTGGGCGAAAGTCAGAACACAGTTTAGGTCGATAACCATTTAAGGAGGTGACAAGAACATGGGTAGAACCCTAGAGAATAAGCAAGCCATCGTTTCAGAGCTGCAAAGTCAGCTTGATGACACGAAAATGGCGGTCGTCATTGACTACCGGGGACTCTCTGTAGCTGAAATTACAGACCTACGCAATCGGATTCGCCCGTCTGGGGCGAGCTGCAAGGTGACTAAAAACACTTTGATGCGTAAGGCGATTGAAGGAAACGATGATTGGCAAAACCTGTCTGAGTTTCTAACGGATTCCTCAGCATTTTTGCTGTTGAAGGATGATTTTGGGAGCGCCATTAAGGCCTACCAGAGCTTCCAGAAAGAGACGAAAAAGTCGGTGCTGCGTGGCGGCGTTCTTGATGGCGCGGTGCTCACTGAGAATGATGTCAAAGCGATTGGCGATCTACCGTCTAAGGAAGAGCTAATGGCACAGATTGCGGGCGCACTCAATGCGGTCACAACCAAGGTTGCTGTTGGTATCAAGGAAGTGCCTGCTTCGATTGCACGTGGCCTGCAGGCTTACGTCGACAAAGGCGAATAGGCGACTTGCCTACAGCCCCAATGTTTAACTGTTTTAACTGGAGTAATATCTATGTCTACTGCAACTGCAGAAATCCTAGAGAAGCTAAAGTCTCTAACCCTCTTAGAGGCCGCTGATCTAGTCAAAGAAATTGAAGAAGCCTTTGGCGTCAGTGCCGCTGCCCCTGCCGGTGGCATGATGATGGCAGCTCCAACGGGTGCTCCTGCTGAAGCTGCTGAAGAGCAGACTGAATTTGATGTTGTCTTGGAAGAAGTTCCTAGCGACAAGAAGATTGCGATTCTTAAAGTGGTTCGTAGCCTTACCGGTTTGGGCCTGAAAGAAGCCAAAGAAATCGTAGAATCTGCGCCTAAAGCGATTAAAGAAGCGGCTTCTAAGGATGACGCTGAAGAAGCGAAGAAGAGTCTTGAAGAAGCTGGCGCTAAGGTTGCTCTCAAGTAAAGACTCATCGCTAAACATCGGAACGTATTGGGTGACTTTTCGAGAATTTTGCTAAGCAGATTTTCTTATTTCTCTGAGTACGTTCCAGATGTTTTAACCCAGGGTTATTTCATTCTAGCCAAGCGTCATGAACAGCCCTTAGAGTACTAGGGTTGTCTACGAATTGAGCCGGATCCATGAGCGACTTAGCTATTGTTAATGCCTTTCAGGACTTACCCGATACTCGTCGCGGCGCAGGTCGTCACCATGAGCAGTCCCTATGTTTAGCCCTTTTTACCTTATTTAGCCATTAGCGCAGGCTGTCGTGGCTTTCTGCCCATCAGCGATTGGCTGAGCAGCTATCGAGCCGAGTTGCTAGCCTTATTTCGTCCCGCCAAGAACCGCTTACCGTCCTACAGTACAATTCGTCGGGTGTTGCTAGCCTTGGACTACAGCGCCTGTCTAGCGCGTTTCTTTGAGATCGAACCGTTATCGGGTGAGGGCAAGGGATCTCCTGATTTCTCTGTCATCATCTACGCAGCTTCTAGATAGAAGTTCCAGAGGCCCGTTGTCACCAACATCAAGTGGTCATCGAAATCAGTTACATGATTCCATAAATAGACGCGACAGCGTTATATCGCTTGATGCCTGCATAAGCATGCTCACATTTAACTCGTTGAGCACTACGGTCGAGGAACTCTGAACGGAGGTTTTTGAGTAACCTGTTCCTGGTTTCCTGGTCAGGGACGTGAGGCTGATTCATGGTAGCTCAAGCTCCAACTTGACTTCTTCAAGACTACGGTCCCACCCTGAGAGTCGGCTAGCCGCATACTCAATCGACTGGTTAAGCAAACGGAAGACATCTGGCGAGATCGATGGTTGGGACTCGACGACCATTAACTGAAGATTGTGTAGCTTTGAGAGCGCGAGTCCCGCGCATCCTCAGTTATAGATTGTAACTCGTCAAAGAAGGGAAGGGTTGCATCCGTTTCTCCCAGTTTTGCGTTCAAATCAAAAGCGACAGCAGTCCCAATATGGATAATTTCGAGTGTTTGTCGGTTGAACTGATTGATTGTTTCCGTAAGAAGAATGCTTTGAGCTATAGCTCAAAGCGCAGGGTAAAAGAATAATCTCCCCCCGGTTCGAGTTGATAATCCTGTTGCTCTAAAAAGCGCCCTAGCGGCTCTTGAATTAAGGCTCGGCCCAGAGAGGGTGACACGGACAGTTCCCCCTGTTTAAACTGCCACTGAAACCACCAGGTATAGTTGCCAGCAGAGACTTCTCCTTCTAGGTGTCCCTGGTACCAGCACTGGCGGGTGATACGGACATTAGCGGTGGTGTGTGGAAGGTGACGAGAACTCACAAATGGTCGAACTACGGTGATGATCTATCGTTTAGTGTAAAGCCTCTTTCACGATATGCACGTCTGGCAATGGTCTGGCCATCACCTTAAAACTCTTTTGCCGCGCTAATATTTTCTTCACTCTCTCTGTTCTTGAGTCGAGACGGTGCATAGGCGCTTGAGAAATCCCTGTAGCTGTCTGTGGGCGTCTTTATCCAAGGCACTAGAGGTGTAGGGCTTCTCTGGTGGCAGCATTGCTAACACCGACAATAGCTCCATATCTAAGGCCGCCCTGAGCTGTATTTGCGGCCAGAGTAGATCAGAGCCGCCCCGTAGATCGTAGACGATCTTGTCGAGGGCTTCCGCCGCACCGAGGGACAGTGCCAAAGGACGCAGCCAAGATCGCTGCCGCTCACTCACCTGCTGAACGACTTCTGCATACAAACAGCCGCTCTGATGCTCTAAACAGACAATCTCATAGGTTTGTGTCGCGTGATTGGGATCCATTGATGATCTGACAATACAGGATAAATCTATTTTATTGGGACTCAAGATTGCACGGCCAGACCGCCATCGAGATTTAAGAGAAAGGGTTTGGAGTGGGCCGTTAAAGGGAGTGAGCGATTAAAGGGAGTAAGTACGATTGCTTATAAGGTTACAGAGTTTGAAGTTTCCTGTGTTTTTTGTAGAAGTGGTAAAAGCACTGCTGTAAACTTAGATCCGTTAGAGCATCATCGACCTCGGTCACTTTTTGATAACGCCGCCAATGGTAAAGATTGACCGTTAGCACCTATACAACGTGGAGCTTTCATTCAATGTCTCATACAGTCAAAATCTACGACACCTGCATCGGATGCACCCAGTGTGTTCGTGCCTGCCCCACTGACGTTCTAGAAATGGTCCCTTGGGATGGTTGTAGAGCCGGTCAGATTGCGGCCTCTCCCCGAACTGAAGATTGTGTCGGTTGCAAGCGCTGTGAAACAGCCTGTCCAACTGATTTCTTGAGTATTCGCGTGTATCTGGGCGCAGAAACAACACGCAGTATGGGTTTGGCTTACTAATTAAGTCCAAGCGCCTGATTCCAGTTATTCTTTGCTGTGTCGCATTTTACTGAGGAGGAGGTCGTCTGTGCTTCCTCCTTCTTTGTGTTTGCAATAGAGACCTGATCCACGGGTGGAGGGACAACAATGGCGGCGACAATCTGGGTTAATGAGCAACTCGACCCTAGTGGTATTCTCTATGCCTGTATTGCTTGCTGTGATCAGCAGCAGGCCCAAGACTGTCATGAATCGTTTTTGCAGAACCTGACGGACCTTCAAAAAGAAGAGGGCTGGATGGCGAGGTTGCGAACCGTCGCTTCATGGGACGAGGTTCCTGCGAGTGCGCTGAAGCTCAGTTAGCTTTAGTGCAGAGTCAAAGCTTGATTCGAGGATAGACAGAAGCCAAAAACATGACTTCTCAAAGCATTTCACAAAGGCGTGAGGTGAGTTCCTGCGTACTGACCTTTCTCTCTTCGGCCTTGTTCGTGTACAAATCGGCTGTCCGGTAACCCTGCTCTAGAATTTGGTGCTGAACCTCAGTCAGCTTTGTCGCCGCCGTTGCCTCGCCCCAGGACTGGAGCATCATGGTGATGCTACTAATCATGCCCAGTGGATTGGCAATCCCTTTGCCAGCAATGTCTGGAGCCGTTCCGTGAATGGGTTCGTAGAGTCCTAGTCCCTGTTCATTGAAGCTAGCTGACCCTAGTAAGCCGATGGAACCTGCAATAGCACCTCCCAGATCGCTCAAAATATCGCCAAATAAGTTCCCTGCCAGAATCACGTCAAAGTCACGGGGTCGCATGACAAGCTGCATCGCTAGATTATCCACCAGCATTGGTTCTACCGTCACATCAGCAAAGTCTAGGGCCACTTCTGCGACCAATTGACGCCAGGGAATCTGCGGAAGAGCATTTTCTTTATGGGCAACGGTGACATGTTTGCGTCGCCCTTGGGCCTTTTGGAGCGCCACCCTAGCAATACGTCGAATCTCTTGATCGCTATACTGCATGGTGTGATAGCCGTAGGAACCCTCTTCAACACGTCCTGAAGGGCCAAAGTAGAGGCCACTGGCTAGTTCTCGGACGAATAGAATATCGACGTTTTCTAGTCGCTCTGCCTTGAGGGGGGATTTATGGAATAGAGCAGGATGCGATCGCACCGGACGCAGATTTACAAAAAAATCAAATCGCTGACGTAGCTCTAGCAAACCGCCCTGAGTGACGGCCCCAAAGATAATGCCGTCTGCCTCTTGGCAACGTTGAGCCGTGTCTTCAGGAAAAAATTGACCGAACTTTTTCTTTGCCGGTTGTCCGATCCAGCCATAGTCAATGTTGACCACGAAATTTTGCTGCTGAGCTAGGCATTGCAGAACGGCTAACCCGGCCTCTACCACCTCTGTACCGATGCCTTCACCTGGCAGTGCAATGACTTGATATGGTTTAACCATTGAGCAACACTATCCTCTCCCTGCCAGAGTACTATGCTGCTTGCTGTCATTAAAACGCAATCATACCTGAAATGATTCGCGATCTTTGGCTCAAAACAATGGACACACCCCGACTCGAACGGGGGACCCCCACGATGTCAACGTGGTGCTCTAACCAACTGAGCTATGCGTCCTTAGAAACTTAAGCTATCACAGGAGAAACCTGCGTGGCAATCAATTCGTCAGCTAAGATAGCGAGAGAGGGTGGCTTAATACCTAGTGCTTAAACTTTCTCAAGGGGCTTTATCTGCAACTATCGTGATGCTGAGCGCCACGGGATGTATTCACTTAAAGCCTTTGAGTCAAAATCAGGTGTCATCCATTGCAGAGCCTTTAGCAAAGGTAGGTACACCTAGCGTTTGTCCGATTCCACCCAATGGCTATGAACAGATGCCGGGATATCAACCTGGGCAGGTGGATCCGGCAAAGGTCACCCAATCGATAGAAATGTTTTCTCCAGCTAGCTCATCCATTGGGCGCGGAGGATATGGCGGTACGTTTGATCCGATTGAATTTTGTGGAATCGCAAAAAATGGCGTTGTTGAGGTAAAGCTGTTCACAAGTCGTGAACATATTCAAGAGCATCAGATCTCCTCAGATTCTCAGAAGTACCTCATCGGTCAAGCCAAGGTGCAGAATGGCTTTTGGTTTATTACCTATAGTTTCAGGCAGGGCGGAGATCGAGCGCTTGTTGCTAGAGGTTATGACAAAAGTGGAAAGCTGATTGCAGATACCAATCCAGTCACACTACTGCGAATATACTCTCCCCGTTGACGGTTTATGGCTCACTTCAATTGCAGGTTTTTCAACCGGAGCGATTGCCGTCAGACGGGTGCTGATGCTAGAAAATTGTGGCAGAATCTCGTTCATGAAAGTCTTGGCAGCCTTAGAACGATAGCGGTTAGGGTTAATGATTAATGACAGTACTCGCTTGACGATGACGCCTTCAATCGCGACCTGTTTAAAGAGGCCCAGATCAAGCTCTTTCTCGATGGCTGAGATCGAGACGAAAGCGGCTCCCAACCCTGACTGCACTGCATTTTTAATGGCTTCAATGGAATTGAGTTCCATTTCTAGCTTGAGACGACGAGGATCGATATCGCCGCGCACCAAAATTTGATCGATGACTTTGCGTATGGTCGATTGGGCATCTAAAGCGATGAAGTTCAGCTTATAGAGGTCTTCTCGATGTACGATCTCGCGTTGAGCGAAAGGATGAGACGTTGGCAAGATCAGGGCTAGCTCATCTTCTGCATAGGGAGAAACTTCTAGGGATTCCTGCAGCTCTGGCGGGACTTCGCCCCCGATAATGGCAAGGTCAACCTGCCCATTGACAACACTCCAGCAGGTCCGTCGCGTGGAGTGGACATGGAGCTGCACGGCCACGTCAGGATAGGCGCTGCGAAATAGGCCAATCAAGCGCGGCATTAAATAAGTGCCGGTGGTTTGACTCGCTCCAATAATCAGCGTCCCGCCTTGAAGATTTTGGAGATCATCAATGGCTCGACAGGTCTCTTGGCAGAGGGCTAAGACGCGATCGCCATAGTTCAGTAATAAATGGCCGGCTTCGGTGAGTTGGGCACGCCGCCCCCCCCGATCAAACAGCGGCACATCGAGCTGACGCTCAAGATTCTGTACCTGCAGACTCACGGCAGGTTGAGAGACGTATAAACTGTCGGCAGCCCGCTTAAAACTCCCTTCGGCTGCGATCGCTTTGAGAATTCGGAGCTGATCGAGCGTAAATGGAAGGTCAGACATAGTGAATTAAGACCTGACAAGCAACGATAAATCAAGCGCAATTGCGACGGGACGTATCGTGAGTCTAGTCGCATTGCAAGTGTACCTTGAGGCGATCACATCTGTCCTAATATGGGGATCGCCCCATTTCTACTGGTCACTAGCGGAGCACCCTATTGAACTGAAGGACTGGCTCCGGCAGGTCTGATACCATTGCTTTTTACACGCGGACTTGACTGGCCCACTGCTTGGCCCAGTCTAAAATCTCAGCGACGCGTGCCTCGTTGGCGGCTTCGCAATACAGCCTCAGCACCGGTTCAGTACCGCTAAACCGCACCAGCAGCCAGCTTTGATCCGCTAGACGGAACTTACTGCCGTCACCCGTCCCCACATCTACGACAGACTGGCCCAAGATTTCTGTAAACGGCGCGGTTTGTAACTGCTCCTGTAGTTTTGCCTTGACGGCATCACTCGCCAAAGGGACATCAATGCGATCGTAGGCGCAGTCGTAGTTGGTCCGCACCTGTAGCCCTCGATAGAGAGCGCTTAAGTCTTGGCCTGACTGTGCCAGTAGCTCCAGGATATAGAGCGCCGAGAGCAGCCCGTCTCGTTCAGGAATATGATTGCCGTAGCCAATTCCACCGGATTCTTCACCCCCCAACAGCACAGGGTCTTGGGTTTCGAGCATTCGGTCTGCGATGTATTTGTAGCCAATCGATGTTTCATGAATGGGCAAGTCATGGAGCGCTGCCACCCGAGGAAAGAGATCTGAACCACTAATCGTTTTGATCACCTCTCCCCGCATGCCGCGATGAGTCGCTAAGTGATCAATCAAGATGGGAATCAAAATTTGAGAACTCAGAAATTCGCCCTGGCCATCGACGGCGGCGATGCGATCGCCATCGCCATCAAAGACAATCCCCACTGCCACCCCTTGCTGTTCACGGGTTTTAAGGGTGTCAATGAGTTCTACAAGATACTTGGGCAAAGGCTCCGGTGCGCCGCCGCCGAAAAAGGGGTCGCGATCGCATCTCAGCTCTTGAATGGGAGCCGATACAATCTGACTGAGTCCACCCGCCGTGGCTCCATGCATCGGATCGACATATACCGTGAGCTTGCCATTTGCGATCGCTCCATTGATTAAATCCAGATCAACTTTGGATTTGAGCACTTCGCAGTACTCCGGCCAAGGGTCAAAGGTTTGAAGCTGACCCGGTGACGCACTCTCGGTGGCAGCCGTATCTAGCCGAGCCTGAACCGCTTGTGTAATGGCTGGCGGCACTGAACCGCCAAAGGCTCCCTTGATTTTGAGGCCAGAGTATTGACCGGGGTTATGACTGGCCGTTATGACTAGCGCCCCTAACGCCTGACGGTTCTTGACGACCCAGCTATAGGCTGGCGTCGGCGCGTAGGTGTTCGAGAGCAAAACATCAAACCCTGCCTGGGTCACGACCTCAGCGGTGAGTTGAGCAAATTCTTCAGAGAGAAAGCGGCGGTCATACCCGACGACAATGAGATGGCTACCGGTTTCTTTGCCATAGGTCTCTAAAAGCACCTGGGCGGCAATGGGTGCAACCCGCTTGAGGCGGTCAAAGGTGAAGTCTGCAGCAATCACGCCCCGCCACCCATCTGTCCCAAACTGGATAGGCTTTTGAGTCAATTGAGAGGTTGTCAGAGCAGGCATAGTCAAATCGCGATTGTGGCAACGTTTATATCGTACATGGTGTCTTCTTTCCTGCTAAGAAATTGGTCTATGATAAAAGCGCTTAATATTGCCGTTACAGATGGGGCTAAGGTCTACCACCTTCCTGTGCTGGGCAATGGATGCAGTTTTAAAAATGATGACCCACCCAGGTGTGGGCACAACGCAGTTGGAGAACAGTATTTTGCAACATCAAGACGCAATGGAAGCCCATGGCGGCATCCTCATTAATCGCCTTGCCTCTGAAACTCAGCGGCAGTCGTTTTTAGAGCAAGCGAATCAACTTCCCAGTGTTCAGCTAGATGCCAGAGCAACCTCTGATCTAGAAATGATCGCCATCGGTGGCTTCAGTCCCCTCATTGGCTTTATGGGGCAAGAAGACTACGAACAGGCCGTGCACAAAATGCATTTAGCCAACGGTCTGCCCTGGTCGATTCCGGTCACGTTGTCCGTGAGTGAAGAAGTTGCCGCTCCCCTTGAAGTCGGTAGCCTGGTTAGACTCAACGATCCAGAGGGACAGTTTGTCGGTGTATTAGAGCTGAGCGAAAAATATACCTATGACAAGCAGCAAGAGGCCATCCAGGTTTATCGAACCGATGAAGAGAAGCATCCCGGCGTCAAGGTGGTCTATGACCAAGGGGCTGTCAATTTGGCCGGTCCAATTTGGCTACTCGAACGTCAGCCCCATCCCCTATTCCCCAGTTATCAAATTGATCCAGCACAGTCGCGATCGCTCTTTCGAGAAAAGGGATGGCGCACCATTGTGGGATTCCAAACCCGCAACCCCATTCATCGCGCCCACGAATATATTCAAAAGTGCGCCCTCGAAACGGTCGATGGTCTCTTCCTGCACCCTTTAGTGGGGGCCACCAAAAGTGATGATATCCCGGCCCATGTGCGGATGCGGTGTTATGAAATCATGATGGAGCACTATTTCCCGCAGGATCGAGTCACCCTCGCCATTAATCCGGCGGCGATGCGCTATGCCGGTCCCCGTGAGGCAATCTTCCATGCCCTTGTGCGGAAGAACTATGGCTGCACCCACTTTATTGTGGGTCGAGATCATGCTGGCGTCGGTGACTACTACGGTACCTACGATGCCCAATATATTTTCGACGAGTTTGATGCTGCGGCCTTGGGCATTACCCCAATGAAGTTCGAGCATGCCTTCTACTGCAAGCGCACGGAGTCGATGGCGACCACCAAAACCAGCCCTAGCACTCCTGAAGAACGGGTTCATCTGTCGGGGACAAAGGTCCGTGAAATGCTGCGTCGCGGTGAGCTACCGCCGCCTCAGTTTTCTCGTCCTGAAGTTGCTGCTGCATTGGCAGAGGCCATGCAGGCGTCTGCAGCCAGTTAGGTTGAATGACATTAAATGAATAAATGAGGCCGGGATGAGACGGATTAAAGTTCGTCCCGGTTTTGCTTAGAAACGGCGATATAGTGAAGAAGTTGGCTGTTGGGCTCTTGTCGGCGGCTTCACTCGTTCGTGTTGTACAACGCTCCACCATGTCCCTGACTCGCCGTGCCTTCCTGCAACAAACCAGTGTGATCCTTGCTGGGCTTGGCCTAGCTGAGGTGGGATGGCCCCGTCGATATCAAAGGGCTTTGGCTGAGCCGACATCTCGAAAGCTGGCGTTATTGGTGGGGATTAATCAGTACACCTCCGATGCTAAATTGAAAAATCTGAAGGGATGCCTCACGGATTTGGATCTGCATCGAGAGCTGTTGGTGCATCGGTTTGGCTTCAAGGCGGCTGATATCGTTGAACTCAGAAATAAAGATGCCACCGTTGAAAATATTGAAACGGCATTCCGTGAGCATCTGGTTCAGCAGGCTCGTCCCTACGATGTGGTGGTCTTTCACTTCAGTGGCTATGGTCGTCAAGTGCAGGTGAATCCCTCGCTGATGGATCGAGTCGATGTACTGCCCGATACACCCCTCAATGCCCTGATTCCCTTTGATGCAGTGCAAGCTGCCGAGCAGGTTAATGTGCTGCTGCTGCGAGATTTAAGTTTATTGTTGAAGTCGCTGCCCACCGATCAGATCGTCAGCATTCTTGATGCCGGTATCACTCACCCTAATGCTGATGAGTTAGGACATCTTAGAGTTCGGTCTTTACCTGCTGTTGCCCTGACCGCAAATGCGCTGCGCGATCTCTCACTACAGGATGATCTGATCCCACAGCTTTCGCCGGGAGAGCAGCTCAAGCAATGGGTACAAAGATCCCAGCAGCTCCCAGGTATTGTTCTGGCGGCCGGTAGCAACCAGCAAACGGCCGTAGAGGTGCAGTGGCACAACTACGCAGCGGGTTTATTTACAGCCGCGCTGACCCATGAACTATGGCAGGCCATGCCTGCCAAAACGCTGACGTTTCCGATGCATCGCACCGTTACAGATGTGGCTCAACCCATGGGGGATACGCAGGTGCCCCAGATTAAAATACCCCGTGGCAAATCGCTGTCGTTGTATTCATCCCCCGAAGGCCCCACCGCCGATGGTGTCGTCATCACTGAGAATGCGGCATGGTTGGGGGGGATTAGTCCCCACCGGCTCGAACAGTATCAGCCGCAAACCTACTTTCGGGTATTACCGCATGCTCTGGAGCCGGAAGCGGCTGGCCCCCAGTATGTGTCTCTCATCTCCCGGTCTGGTTTCACCGGCACGGTGACATCAGACAAGCACAAGGGGCCGTTGCTCAATGGACAGACTCTGCAAGAGGCAGTGCGCGTTATTCCCACCAGCATTGAGTTAAGTGTGGCCTTGGGTAAAGCCCTAGATCGGGTTGAGCGGGTTGATGCCACCAGTGCTTTCTCTGACCTGGAACACATGAATCCAGTGACCACTAGCGATCAGCCTGCTGACTATTTGTTCACCAAAACAGCAACGCTGTCTACGCCCGTTGAGGGCGAAGCAGAGGTTATCGAAAAAACGGTGTCTAGCTATGGGCTATGTCTTTTGGGTGGCGCGATCTTGCCCGGAAGCTCTGGAGATCCTGGTGAGGCCATTAAAACGGCCGTTCGCCGTCTGCACCCGCTGCTCAAAAAAATGCTGGCTTTAAAATTATTAGAACTGACGGTGAATGCGGCGGCTTCGCGAGTCGGTGCGATCGCAACCTTAGCCACTGTTTCTGATCCTGAGCGACCAGAAAGCCTTGTCTCGCAATATACCTGCCGCGCCCCCTGGAGCAAGCCGGGGCTCGTCAATTCAGCCCCCGATCAGCCTGTGGTGTCCCTCACTGAAGGCACTCATATCCAGTATCAAATCGGCAACTATAGCGACTCTGACCTCTACTGGCTATTGTTGGGGGTCAACGGCACCCAGGCTATCGCCTGCTACCCAGAGGCGTCTCGGCCCGAAATTATTGCTGATCGGATTACCCCAGGTACGACGCTTACGGTGCCGCCGATGGATAATAAATGGAAGCTCCACGGCCCCAAGGGATTCTGTAGCACCTACGTGATTCTCAGTCGTCAGCCGCTCACTCAAACGATTGCGAAGCTGAAAGAACAGGTGGGGCAGGCGTCTCCGGGTGAGGTTAAGACCCTCTCTGAGTTACTAGAGATCACCCATCTGCTGCTAGAGGAACTCAATGGCATGAGCGTCGAGGCAAGGCAGGTCGCAGAGATTGAAGACGATGCCGGGTGGGCCTTAGATATGGATCAGTTTGCGACCTTCAAGTTTTTCCATCAAGTGGTCTGAACCCCAGATCTGTGCAAATTGCATTTAAGGGCTGGTCCCAAGGGTCAGTGGGCAACTCAATGAGATCGGCTTCGTTAAAAAGAATGCCAATGGTTTGCAGCGATCGCCACTGACTCAAGAGGCGATCGTAGTAGCCGCCACCATACCCCAATCGATACCCTTGTCTGTCACAGGCGATGGCTGGCACCAAGACCAAATCGGCTTGGGCCGGTGAAAGGGTGGGAAGGGTCGCCTTCGGCTCGGTAATGCCGTACTGCCCCTGTTGGAGCTGTTGTGAATCTGCAGGATACCAGTGATGCCAGATCAGTTCTGACCCCGCACAGCGCGGCAAAACCCATTGATGCTGGCGATCAAAGAGCGGCTGTAGGGTTGGTTCTTGTCGAAAGCTCAGGTAAGCAAAAATGGTGTGGGCCTGCTCAAAGTAATCGCTGGTGCACAGGTGATGACAGATGCGATCGCTTTTCTGCTGCCAATCCGTTACAGACATTCCCTGGCGCTGCTGCAGAAGTTGACGCCGAAGCTGCTGTTTAGAGGGCACCGCTAAAACCGAGTCGCGACCAGTAGGAAGAGGCTATCGACCATCAGCGTACCGAGTACTGCCCCAGAGAAGACCCAGCTTGGTCGGCGGTCGTCTTCCGATTCAGTTGCGCGGAGGGGCAGGATGCCGATGATGCACAATGACATAATTAGAACCATTGCCCAACCCACCCCCCAAGGGGTTTGTACCTTCACCAGCGCTGCTTGGAGAACTGAGAAGGCTTGGGTCTGATCTATTGTGAGCAGGCTTCGCCAGAAGGGAATTAAATCAACAAGATAAAAGTAGACGTCGGTAATGACGGTGCCCAGTAGTGAACCGAGATAGAACGCCATCCCTACGCGGCACCATGTAGCTCGCCATGCCCAAATCGCAAAGGGCAGTGCGATCGCCTCTAGGGGAAGATGCAACAGCGGCTCCCACCGGAACCAGCCCCAATAGATAGAACCGGCAAACCAAGACAAGGTAAATCCGATCAGCAGATCGCCCCAGAGCTGCAAGCGAGATTGACGGCGGAGATAAAAGCCCAGTCCGATCCACCCGAAAGACGCAAACAAGCTAAAGGTCGGCCACTGCCGCACCAGGGGAGCCTGTACAAACACTGGCAGCGTCACTAAAAGAATGGATGCACCAAAAAGCCACCAATGTAGGCGGCTGACTTGACTCTCTGAAATTGTTTGAAAAAGCGGTTCGGTCGGTTTAACACCTTGCATAGATAGCCATCAAAACAGCGGAAAATCACGGGTAAAACCGATCATGTGTCGTTATATTAACGTACCACGCTGAGTCTTGCGGCTAGGACATTGTTGAAGACTATCTATAAGTCTCTTGGGTTGAGATCTTCCACTAACTCATTGCAACACCTTTGACAATACGGATCATCAGATCTTGTACCGTAAACCGTCGAAGCGCGTCTTCATAAAATCAATATACAAATGGAAGGAGCCGCCAAGTTTTGGATGAATAGATTTTATATTGCTCTCCGAATTGTTCTGTTAACATCTTTTCTCAGTATGCGTTCTACAACAAAGTAAGACATGATCAAGAGGTCGGCGAGCGCGGTTGTGATAGTCATGCTTCGTTCAAAGTTGATGTCACCTTAGTTTACCTTTAACGATTCAGGCATAAAGTAGCTCCAAAGTTAAGATGCAATAGGCACGGATATCTAATAAGTCTCATGAGCGATTGTTCCATTCAACCGGTGTTAATTACCCGTGTTCTCCCTGACTCTATCGCGGCAGAGGTGGGGTTTGAGGCGGGAGATCGCATCGTCGCCATCAACGATCAGCGCCCCCGCGATTTAATCGACTATCGGTTTCTCTGTGCCGATGAGTTTCTAGTGCTAGATGTTCTCGATGCCCAAGACAAGCCCCATCAAGTTGAACTCGAAAAAGACTTTGATGCCGATCTGGGCCTAGAATTTGAGACCGCCCTCTTTGACGGTTTGATTCAATGCAACAATCACTGTCCCTTTTGCTTTATCGATCAGCAGCCCCCCGGTCGTCGCCAAAGCCTGTATTTCAAAGACGATGACTATCGCCTCAGCTTTCTCTATGGCAGCTATCTCACCCTGACCAATCTCTCTGAACGTGAGTGGAACCGGATTGAAGCCCTGCGCCTATCGCCACTCTACGTCTCGGTTCATGCCACTGAACCAAAGATCCGCCGCCGACTACTTAAAAACGAACGCGCCGGTCAGATTCTCGATCAAATGCGGTGGTTTCAAGCGCGGCGACTGCAGGTTCATGCCCAGGTTGTGCTGTGCCCCGGCATCAATGATGGCTCATACCTAGAGCAAACGCTTTTAGATTTAGCTCAGTTCCACTCCAACGAGATCCCTGCCGTGGCGTCGGTGGCGGTGGTGCCGGTGGGGCTAACGCGGTTTCGGCCCGATGTTGACGAGCTGGTGCCGGTCACGCCAGAGGCAGCTACCCAGGTGATTGCTCAGGTTCAAGCGCTGCAGTCTCAGTTTCAACAGCAGTTTGGGTCCACCTTTGCCTGGTTGGCTGATGAATGGTTCCTGATTGCGGGCCAGCCACTCCCGGCAGCAGAGCACTACGAAGACTATCCTCAAATTGATAACGGGGTGGGATCGATTCGCTTGTTTTTGCAGCAGTTTGAACAGGCGGCTCAAGCGCTTCCCCACCGCATCCAGCAGCCCTGCTCCTATACCTGGGTGGTGGGCAATACGGTCGCCCAAGCCTTTAGACCCATTGTGGACCGGCTCAATCAGATAGAGGGGCTACACATTACCCTAGCCGCCCTCGCTAGTGATTATTGGGGGCAGAGCATGACCGTAACAGGACTGTTGACCGGACAGGATATCTTAGCGGCTCTACAGGGCAAAAACCTTGGCGATGGGCTGCTGTTGCCCCAGCTTATGCTCAAACACGGCACCCAAGAATTTTTAGATGACACCACCGTAGAGCAGTTGTCAGAGGCGTTGGGCTATCCGATCTATTCAGTGGGCGGAGGAGCTGCGGATTTGATTGATGTATGCCTGCAGTGAAAGAGAAACGTTTGGAGCGATCGCAACTCTAGATATAGGCCAGATGAAGGGACAGCGTAGGGACTTGCAGCACAATAATATCCCACTAACCCCTCAACCTAAATCTTTCTGCGCGAGGGAGTAAGTGTCTGTCCCGATGGTGGATGGTGTGGAGCGCGATCTCAAACCCCAAACTCCAGTTACCTTAAACCGATATTGACTGGGATGTTATTTATAAGCAAAGCCCTAATCTAAATAAGCCCCACTAACGAGCGTCATTGGGGCTTACTGACCGCCGACTCCTGCTATCCTTTTTTGGGCTAACCAACCCCACGCGATCTTTTGCACCAAAGCGCTGCACCCGGTTCCTGTGG
Organism: Thermosynechococcaceae cyanobacterium; assembly: GCA_050330855.1. Taxonomy (GTDB): domain Bacteria; phylum Cyanobacteriota; class Cyanobacteriia; order Thermosynechococcales; family Thermosynechococcaceae; genus RCC1774. The sequence continues at coordinate 46,527 of JBHJNL010000138.1, forward strand.
GTATCCTAAGCAAGAGTTCAAGGACACCCCATGACTGCGCTGCCCCTTCAGACGAACAACCTATCTGGACAGGAGATGTACGATCGTCTCTTTAACAACATTCAGACGGTTGTTAGAGGCCAAGCTGACGCCATTCGCAAATTACTAGCCGCCTTTGTCAGCGGTGGGCATGTCCTTCTTGAAGACGCTCCAGGCACTGGCAAAACAACCCTAGCGAAAGCGCTGGCTCGCTCTGTTGATCTCTCTTTTAAGCGCATTCAGTTCACCCCCGACCTGCTGCCCTCTGACATCTTGGGGGTATCTGTGCTTGACCCTGTGGATCAAACCTTCCATTTTCATGAAGGTCCCCTGTTTGCCCACTTGGTGCTGGCCGATGAAATCAATCGAGCTTCCCCCCGGACTCAGTCGGCGCTGCTAGAGGCCATGGCCGAAGCTCAAGTCAGTATTGACGGCGCGGTGAAGCCGCTGCGCGCCCCCTTCTTTGTGATCGCGACACAGAACCCTGCCGATTCCCACGGAACCTATCCGCTCCCAGAGGCGCAGATGGATCGCTTTGCCCTGCAGTTCAACTTGGGCTATCTCTCAGCAGAGGCTGAAATCGAGATTTTAGAGCAGCAGTTAGAGCCACCGCCGCTGGAGCAGCTCCGGCCCTGCCTGTCGCTCAAGGATATTTTTACACTACAGCAGCAGGCGAGACAGGTGCGCGTTAGCACTGAGCTGAAGCGCTATGTCGTCGATATTGTCAACGCAACGCGTCATGCCAAAGGGGTGCAGTTGGGGGCTAGCCCCAGGGGGTCCATTGCTCTGGTCAAGATTGCCCAAGCCTTAGCGCTCTTCGATGGCTATGAATTTGTGATGCCAGAGCATATTCAAGACGTAGTGGTGCCGGTGCTGGCCCACCGCTTAGTGATGGACCCCCAGGCGGCTTGGTTAGGTCGAACCGCCCAGAGCGTGATCACAGAGATTGTCCAAACCCTGCCGGTGCCGGCTTGATGGATCGGATCTTTTATCGTTTACTGCAGTTTAACTTCGGGGTGCGTCAGTGGCTCACAAGACGGTTTACCCCGACAGGACTCGGAGTGCTGGTGTGCCTCGCGATCTCCGCAGTGGTGGGCATGGATACCAATCAGAGTTTGGCCTATCAGGTGTTTACCTTTTTGGTGGCTTTGCTTGCGATCGCAACGCTAACCCGTCGTTTCTCACGCTTTCGCTGCAGCGCCGCCCGCAGTCTGCCCCGCTTTGGCACCGTGGGAGTTCCCCTACCGTATCGAGTCATCCTTCACAATCAAGGCACCCAACCGAAGCGGGGCTTGCAAGTACGCGAAACCTTTGCCGATAATTTCCCGAGCTTTCGAGACTACCAGCGCATTGCCCACCGCCGCAAAAGTGGATTCGCGCGGCGGCGCATGTGGCTGCAGCTTTTAGCCCACAAACGACGGGCCATTGCCCCCGCCATTGAGATTCCAGAACTGGCGATTGAGGGTGACACCGAAATCATGGCTGAACTCCTGCCTCTGCGGCGGGGGCGACTGCTGTTTAAATCGCTCACCGTCACCTGCCCCGATCCCTTGGGCCTCATTAATGCCTGCGTAACTCGATCCGTTCCCCAGTCCGTCTTAATTTTGCCCCAGCGCTATCGCCTGCCCCCCCTGCAGCTTCCGGGCGGACGGCGGTATCAGTCGGGGGGCGTGGCCCTGGCATCGTCCGTGGGGGATTCTGAAGAGTTCCGGGCCTTGCGCGACTACCGCCCCGGTGACCCCCAGCGCCAGATTCACTGGAAAAGCTGGGCGAAGGTCGGTAAACCCATCGTTAAAGAAACACAAGAAGAATATTTTGTCCGTCACGCCCTGATTCTGGATACCTTTCAGGCTGAAACCCACAGCGAGATTTTAGAAGAAGCGGTTGCGATCGCATCCTCTCTGGCCTGCGAAGTCCAAACTCAGGATTCTCTGCTCGATCTGATGTTTGTGGGGTTAGAGGCCCACCATTTCACCGTCGGTCGTGGCCTTGACCAAACGGAACACATGCTAGAGCTTTTGGCCGCTGTGACGCCCTGCCCCGATCAGCCCTTTGAGTCTTTATTGCCAGCGGTACAGAGTCGCTTTGCCCTGCTCAGCGGCTGTATCTGCATCCTGTTGGCCTGGGACGAACACCGGCAAGCCTTGGTGGAGCAGCTTCAGCGGGCCAGCATCCCCACCCTAGTCTTGGTGATTACGGAGCTGCCCTCCGAGGTAGACGGCCCTGCGCTTCCGGACGGCAATTTTCATGTCCTTCAGTTGGGCGAGATTCAGCAGGGGTTGATGCAGCTATGAAGATTCCTGTGGCGAGCCTTTGTAGCTTGGCGTTGGGCCTCTGGGGATTCCAGACTGGTTTTCTGCTCTGTGCTATCCCGATGATCGTGATGCTAGAAAGTCGTCATTGGATCCGACGGCGCTGGGAACTGAAACGCGCCGATCTTAAAAGCCTACTCAACGTGTGCGGGATGACGCTGGGGCTATTGTTTCTGGTCTGTTTGGTGACGCAAGGATCGTTTTCTATAGGTCACCGCCTGATTCAATGGCTCCCGATTTGTACCTTTGCCCTAGTGGCTACCCAAACCTACATCACTAACTTTTCAGAGGTGGTGAGATCGCACTTCTCTAAGCCCCACCGCTGGCAACGAGTCGGTGGCAACCCGCAAAAACCCCTCAATCTCTACACGCCCTATTTTGCTCTCTGCCTGCTGTCGGCCAGTGCGACCAACTGGAATGGTTTGGCATTTTATAGTGTCTTTGCCCTACTGGCCGCGATCTTGCTGTGGACCCTACGCCCACAGCAGTCCCAGCCGCTGCTGTGGGTAGCCCTAATTCTCCTCACTAGCGGCCTAGGCTTCATCGGCCACCTCCAGCTTCATCAGCTCCAGGCCACGGTGGAAGAGCAAACCGCCCCTTGGCTGAATGGCCTCACAGGGGACACCGTTGATCCCTATCGGGCCATGACTCAAATGGGCAGCATTGGGTCTTTAAAGCAGTCCAATCGCATTGTGTTTCGGGTGGCAGGCGATCTGGCTAACTTCCCGATCCTGCTGCGGGAAGCCACCTATAACAGGTACGGTGCCTCTTCCTGGGTGGCAACCCAATCTAAGTTCACGCCGATCACCTCTTCAGAGGGTCAAGATTGGGCGTTGATGCCCTCTAGCCCTGCGGCAAGCGCAGCCAAGATTGAGATTTCTAGCCCTCTCAACGGCGGCAAGGACATCCTCAATCTTCCGGCAGGGGCCACTACCATTCGGCGGCTCCCGGTACAGACGATGACGAAGAATCAGTATGGCACCGTCAAGGTCGAAGGTTCGGCAGGGACAATCACCTATGGGGTTGAGTTCGATCTATCGGATTCATCTGATAGCCCTCCCACCGCCAATGATCTGCAAATCCCAGAGGCAGAGCGGCCTGCCATTGAGCAACTGTTAGCAACGTTAGATCTCAAAGGTCAGTCTGAGACCCAAGCTGTAGCGGCTTTGTCAGATCTGTTTCAGCACAAATTTCGCTACTCTCTCAAATTCGCTAGCGCGAAGGAGCAAGCCACGCCGTTGTCTGCTTTTCTACTAGAGACACGATCTGGGCACTGTGAGTATTTTGCGTCGGCCACAACGCTGTTGCTGCGGGGGTTAGGCATCCCTGCCCGTTATGCGGTGGGGTATTCAGTCCATGACTATAGCCCGTTAGAGCAGCAATACGTTGTACGCAGCCGCAATGCCCATGCCTGGGTGATGGCCTATATCAACGGCACTTGGCAGACCGTTGACACCACACCGCCCGACTGGACGACCCAAGAAGATGCCACGGCCTCACCGCTGCAGAGCCTATCCGATCTGTGGTCCTTTGTATTCTTTCAGCTTTCGATGGGCGTCTCAACGCTGCTGAAGGGCGATATCAGGGTTTGGGCTGGAGTTGCGATCTCACCCATCCTATTCTTTCTGCTCTGGAAAGGGGGGCGTAAACTTAGCCTTCGATTGCCCCAAGCCTCAACAGATCGTCCGGCACAGGTCATGCCTCCAATCATTGGCACCGATTCTGCCTTTTATCAGATTGAGCAGCGGCTACAGATGCGATCGCAACGGGCCACATCTGAGTCACTGCAGCATTGGATTTTACGGCTGCAGCTCGCCCCATCTCAATTGAGAGCCTTGCAGCACATTCTCAACCTCCACTACCGCTATCGCTTTGACCCCCAAGGAATTGACGCTGCTGAGCGAGAGCACCTTGAGAGGCTCAGCCAGACCTGGCTAAAGGACTTTCAGGCAGAGCCATAACGATCATGAGGTTTAGCAAAGCCTCCAGTGACGCTGCAGATATTAAGTTAAACTGCATCTCTACGCAGACAGATAGAGAAAGAGGCTTGCGATGCGTGTTCTTGTCACCGGTGCAGCCGGTTTTATTGGCTTCCACCTAGCCCAGCGGCTCCTAACCGAGGGTGTGCAGGTGTATGGCATTGATAATCTCAATGACTATTACGATGTGCGCCTCAAAAAAGCCCGTCTCGATCAGCTTGTCGACCAGCCGCAGTTTACGTTTCAGTACCTCGATATTTGCGATCGTAACGCTATCACCCAACTCTTTGCCGATCAGCCCTTCGACGGCATCGTTCATCTCGCCGCCCAAGCGGGGGTGCGCTACTCGATCGAAAACCCTAATGCCTATGTCGATACCAATCTAATGGGGTTCATGAATATCCTAGAGGCCTGCCGCCACCATCACATCGGCCACCTCGTGTTTGCCTCCTCTAGCTCGGTCTATGGCACCAATCAAAAAGTCCCCTTTTCAGTCGAAGACAATGTCGATCACCCGATCTCGCTCTACGCCGCGACCAAAAAGGCCAATGAGTTAATGGCCCACTCCTATAGCCACTTGTATGGCTTACCCATGACAGGGCTACGGTTCTTTACGGTGTATGGCCCCTGGGGACGGCCCGATATGGCCTACTACAAATTCGTCGATGCGATCGCAAACCAGCGCCCCATCGATATCTACAACCACGGCAAAATGGAGCGTGACTTTACCTATATTGACGACGTGGTGGAAGGGGTTGTGAAAGTTCTCGCTCGCAAGCCCGACGTGATCGGTCAAGCGCCCTACAAAATCTATAACATCGGCAACCATAGTCCGGTGAGCCTCATGCATTTTATTGAGGTCATTGAGGCAGAGCTAGGAACCGTAGCCGAGAAAAACTGGCTCCCCATGCAGCCCGGAGATGTACCCGCCACCTATGCCGATATCACCGAGCTGAGTCAGGATGTTGGATTTGAACCTCGCACTCCCGTTGAAGAAGGGATGCGTCATTTTGTGAATTGGTACCGTAATTATTCTCGATAGACTAGACGAAACGACTCAATAGAAATTATAGAGATGGGACATATTTTTGCTGATCTTCAGCTTGACAATCCAAGAGATACCAGTCTAGAGCCAGTTCAGGTGCAGGCACTCGCAGATACAGGTGCCTTAATGCTTTGCATCCCGAAGCACATTGCCTTGCAACTGAAATTAGAAACAGATTCAGAACGAGAAGTCACCGTAGCAGACGGGCGTAAGCAAACCGTTCCTTACGTGGGGCCGATCAGAGTAACCTTCAAGAATAGAAGTTGCTTCGTGGGCGCTCTGGTTTTAGGAGATGAGGTACTGCTGGGAGCCGTCCCGATGGAAGACATGGATCTGATCTTGAGTCCAGCACGTCGAGAAATTACGTTTGATCCCGTTAGCCCTAACATCCCCCATGCTCGGGTGAAGTGACGGCCCTTAATCCTGATTACTTCTGGCACCAATTCCCATACATCTGGACAACAGGCCAGACGTCTATTCATCTGTTAAGATTTATTGAACTTAAAGTACATTGAGGCATTGCTCAAAAAATGGATGTGTGAGCCAAGTCATCGCTTGAGGCAGTAGTGAACCATACAGTATTCACTGAGACCTGCACTTAGGCTGTTGTTTACATGCGATGCATCCCTGTTGGTTGTGAGGAAGAGAGCCTATGATGAGTACCATTGTTCCAGACTCGGTACTGCCCATTCAGTCGTTATCTACTGTTGATCAAGCCGCCCTCGTTAAAGGCGAGATTTTGCTGCAGACCCGCTCTCATACGTTGATTGGTGCGGGGGTGACGGCTCAAATGTTTTTGCCTTTGGTGCGATCGCAAGTCTGGGAACAGATCACAACCTACCCTAGCTGGACTCAGTTTTTCCCTGATATTACCCGCAGTGAAATTTTGCAGACGGTTAATCATCCGGGCACGAAGGAGCATCGACTCTATCAAGCAGCTCGCAAGGACTTTTTCTTGTTAGCGGTGCAGGTTGAGATTTACCTAAAGGTCACTGAAACACAAGAACAACGCCTCCAGTTCAAGCTTGAGCGAGGCAGCTTCAGCGATTTTGCCGCCGACCTGACGCTGCAGGACTACAGCTCTGGAACCATCTTGACCTATTCAGTGGAGGCTACACCGCTGATTCCGGTGCCCAGTCTGTTTATTCAAGAGGCGATTCGCCAGGATTTACCGGGGAATATGAGGCAAATGCGCCAGGTGATTTGTGAGAAGGCCACCTTTGGACTTTGACATCATTTGCGACCCCAGCGAGATCGCTTCTGCATTAAATCAAGTTAAATTCTGTAAAACCTAGGGGCGTTTCCGGCCCCGGTTTTGTGCAGACTCCCTAAAATGGGGTGAACTAACGGAATGGCTTAGGATTTACTTATGACCACTGGAACGGCGACATCGGCGGCTGAAGATTATGTTGTGGCGGGTCTTGCCGCCTGCTTTATCAAAAAAGATGGCAAGCTAGAGCCGGTTAAGGTGATTGAACCGATTCCATCGGCGGCCCTGGAAGCCATTCTCAAGGGCATCCCAACCTCCTATGAGATGGCGGTGGGTACCACCTATGGCGCGATGCTCAATGGCGATCAACCGCAGCGGCCTTCCCAATTCCCGGCAGAGAGCCAGTTCTGTGATGAGTTTACAGAGCGACTCCAGGCCACCGCTCGCAGCTATGCAACCCGACCTGTGGCCACCGAGCATATTGCGGTAGGTGAGCTGAAGACAGACTTTAATTTTTCGATAGAGCGTAAGCGAACGCTGAATTCAGAGCGCATTGTCAGCACAGAGGACAATGTAAAACAGCATTCCCATACTCACAAGGTGCTTTAGTCCTGTTTCTGGCAGGGCAATACTACAGCTCATGACTGAGACAATGTTGATGATGATGAGATCGCTGCACCTGATCTGGCAAACCCTCCAGGTTCCCGTCTGTTTTGTTGCAGCTTGGGGGCTGGTAGTCCTTTTGGGCTGGCGGCTGGTGGCGACCGTGCGATCTGGCGTGATGACTTCAAAGCATCTGCACCGCATTCCCTGTGCAGACTGCCAGTTTTTCACGGGCGACTATCGCTTGAAATGTACGGTGCATCCCGACACGGCCTTGTCTGAACATGCGATCGGCTGTCGTGATTATCAAGATCATCCATTACTGAGCGGCTAAGGGCGCTGGAGTCTTCGGTAAGCCGTCAATACGGCGTTCCCATCAAAAGGAACTTAGCAACGGTCTGATTCCTGGGGAACTGTTTGGGGTGTATGGCCTTAATGATTGGCGCTATGGGTGGGCTACTCCCATCCCCAAGGGGAAATACAGCATACCTTCTTGGTCAATGAATTCTGCAAGCCCTAGCGGTTTCTCTTGTGTCCATTTTCCGAAGCCAAAAGCAAAGTAGACTAAGTACCTGAAGGGATCAGCAAAGGGGCACCTCCTCCGTGAATTTTCAGTCCGTTATTGCCAAGCTGCACGAATTTTGGGGCGATCGCGGCTGTCTCATTGTTCAGCCCTATGATGTCGAGAAAGGGGCGGGCACCAAAAGCCCGCATACGTTCCTCCGCGCCCTAGGACCAGAACCTTGGTCGGTGGCCTATGTAGAACCCTGTCGGCGTCCTGCGGATGGTCGCTATGGCGAGAACCCCAACCGCTATCAGTACTACTACCAGTACCAGGTCTTAATCAAGCCCTCTCCAGACGATATTCAAGATATCTATCTTGATTCCCTCAGAGCCTTGGGCATTCGCCCCGAAGATCACGATATTCGCTTTGTTGAAGATAACTGGGAAGATGCCGCTGTCGGAGCCTGGGGCGTAGGTTGGGAAGTCTGGCTCGACGGCATGGAAGTGACGCAGTTTACTTACTTTCAGCAGTGTGGTGGTTTAGACTGTCGCCCCGTTTCTATTGAGCTGACCTATGGCTTAGAGCGATTGACAATGTATCTGCAAGAGGTGGATGCGATCGCAAAAATTGACTGGAATGGCACCCTCACCTACGGTGATGTGCATCTACAGGGCGAGATTGAGCAGTCTACCTATAACTTTGAAGCTTCCAATCCAGAGCTTTTATTCCAGCTTTTTGGTCTATATGAGCAAGAAGCCAATCAACTCTTTGAGCGAAAGTTGGTTTTACCCGCCCTCGACTACGTGCTCAAATGCTCCCATACCTTTAATTTACTTGATGCCCGAGGCGTCATTTCGGTCACAGAGCGAACCCGCTACATTGCTCGAATTCGCCATCTGGCTCGTCAAGTCGCACAGCTCTACGTTCAACAGCGAGAGGCATTAGGGTTCCCTTTATTAAAAACCGAAGTCGCGACGCTGGTGGGAGGTCAACCATGAGTTTGGGCAAGTGGCTGGGCCTAGTTATCCTGCTAGTCTCTCTCTACATTCTCTGGGAGATTCGGCAGGTTTTGCTGCTGTTGTTTACGGCCGTTGTCTTAGCTTCAGCCCTCAATACATTCGTTCTGTATCTGGGTAAACGTGGCCTCAAACGAAACTGGGCCGTGGCCCTCACCATCGTGCTAGCGCTTGGGATCACATCCTTGTTTTGCCTGATTGTGATTCCGCCCTTTATTACCCAGTCCCAAGAATTCGCAGAACTGGTTCCTAAAAGTATTGCCCGCATTGACGAATGGACGAGCTGGGTAGAGTCACAGGTCTCTGATCAGTCCATTCTCGGCCCCCAGGTTTTCAATGCCGTCAATGGTGTGATCAATAACCTCACTCAAGAGATACCGAACGTTGCTAAAGAGGTCTTTCGAAACTTCCTGTCATTGTTTTCTAGTTCACTATTGGTGCTGCTCAATATTCTGCTGATTTTTGTGCTGACCATCATGCTGTTGGTCGATCCCAACAAGTACCGCAGAATGCTCATCCGTCTGGTCCCCTCGTTTTATCGGCGGCGAACGGACGAGATTCTGTCGCTCTGCGATACGGCATTAGATAACTGGATCATCGGCATTTTATTCAATATGACGGTCATTGCCGTTTGCAGCGGGATTGGTCTTTGGATCCTTGGCGTCAAGTTGGTGCTAGCCAATGCGCTCATTGCCGGGTTAATGGAAGCGATTCCTAACATTGGACCTACGCTCAGTCTGATTCCGCCGATGGCTGTTGCTCTCCTTGATGCCCCCTGGAAAGCCTTTGCGGTTCTCATTTTTTATATTTTGCTACAGCAGCTTGAGCAGTACATTCTAGTGCCCACTGTGATGGCGAAGCAGCTTGACCTTCCACCTGCAATTACCTTGCTATCCCAAATTATTTTTGCCCTGTTCTTTGGGTTTCTGGGGCTGCTGCTGGCGTTACCCTTGGTGATTGTGGGTCAGATATGGTTCAAAGAAGTCATCATCAAAGACGTTCTCGATCAATGGGATCGTTCCCCTAATCGACGGTCCCTGGAACCGGTACACGGTGAATCCATCGCTTCCATTGAGGGTGAGGTGGCACCTTGATGGGGGGGCAGGGGGCACTCCTAAAGGTCGCTGAGTCATGTCCTTTCTGTGCCTTAAAATGGAAGCGTTGAAGCAATGTTGGGGCCGAAAGAGTTGTCAATTGGGTCCAATTGCAAAGATAATAAGGGCGCTGCAGTGAGAGAACAGTATGAGCTTAAATCTAGTAAGTCTTGTGGGACGTGCCGGTAGAGATCCTGATGTGCGGTATTTTGAATCGGGTAGTGTGGTGTGCAACCTCACCCTAGCCGTGAATCGGCGTTCCCGAGATGATGAGCCGGACTGGTTTGCCCTAGAAATTTGGGGCAAAACGGCTGAGATTGCCGCCAGCTACGTCCGTAAAGGGAGTCTCATTGGGGTCAGTGGTGCCTTAAAGTTTGACCGTTGGCAGGACAAAAGTACGGGTATTGAGCGCTCGAAGCCTGTGATCCGTGTCGATCGTCTCGATTTATTAGGATCTAAGCGTGATACAGAGGCAAATGCTGGCAATAGCTATGATGACCAGTTTTAGGGACAGAACCCAATTTTGCTCCCTCTTTCTAGGGAGAAGGTTGGGGTGAGGGGAAGGAGTGCAGGTTATTAACTCCATGATCCTCACCTAGCCGTTCTAATATCTGTGGCAGTACTAGGGCAACCCAATCCACCTCTGCTTCTGTGGTGTTTCTACCCAGCGTCAGTCTGATGCCTGCTGTTGCTTCAGCCTCGGTGTAGCCCATTGCGGTAAGGACCGGACTCGGAGATAGTTTGCCGCTATTACAGGCGGAACCCGCACTGATGGCAATTCCGGCTAAATCCATTTGCCGCACAACGGCGCGACCAGTGATCGATGAATTGCCCTGGGGCTGCACGAGAAAGCTGAGATGGTGGGGCAAACGTTGTTGCAGATCTCCGGTGGGCAGCAGGTTAGGAATCGTAGAAAGTTTAGAAAATAAGCGATCGCGCAGCCCCTTTAAACGCTCTATTTCTTCTTCAAGCTCTGCGGTCGCCAGAGCCGCCGCTGCCCCAAACCCCACCATCGTCGGCACTGCTGGCGTCCCTGAACGGAACCCTTGCTCTTGCCCCCCGCCCGTCAGCATCGGCTGAATTGTGATACCAGGGCGAAGGTATAGCGCCCCTGCGCCTTGGGGGCCGTAGAGCTTATGGCTTGATAGCGATAATAAATCCACCGGCAGGGTAGACACATCAATAGGGTGTCGTCCAGCGACCTGGACGGCATCGGTATGAAACAACGCGCCATGATCGCGGGCAATCTGGCCGAGGGCTTCAATGGGCTGGAGCACCCCAACCTCACTTTGCCCGTAAATAATAGAGACCAAAACGGTGTTGGGCTGTAGCTTGGCCTGTAGATCGGCCGGATTGACAAGACCTCGTCGGTCTACTGGCAGGTGCGTGATTTGCCACCCCTGCGCCGCCAGCCACTGAGCGCAGTTGGTAATGGCAGAATGCTCAACGCTAGAAATAATCAGATGCTGAGGGGCTGAATGCTGATGGGCAACCCCCAATAGCGCTAAATTATCAGCCTCGGTGCCCCCAGAGGTGAAAATCAGAGATTCTGGTACTGCGCCAATCAATCCCGCTACTTGAACTCTAGCCTCTTCTAAGGCAGTGGCGGCACGCTGGCCCCACTGGTGCAGGCTAGACGGATTGCCCCACTGCGCTTGCCACACCTGCTGCATGGCTGCGATTGCCTCTGCGCGGCAGGGAGTTGTAGCACTGTGGTCTAGATAGATTTGCATGAACAGTGACAATGAGTAAAATTACGGTTTTCCCTAATCGCTGCGCCCTACGCCTGAGTAGATTCAGACGATACCATTAAGATATCAACTTGGGCCTCGTTGCCCATTACTTCGATTTAGGGAATCGCGATCGCAACCATGAGCTTTTTTGATTCTGAGATTGTGCAGCAAGAAGCCAAGAGCTTGTTTGAAGACTATCAGTCTCTCATGCAGCTTGGGGGCGACTACGGCAAATTTGACCGAGACGGCAAAGTCATCTTCATTCAAAAAATGGAAGAGATGATGGATCGCTACCGCATCTTTATGAAGCGCTTTGAGCTATCGGATGACTTCATGGCCCAAATGACGGTCGAGCAGCTCAACACCCAGCTCGGTCAGTTTGGCATGACCCCTCAAAAGATGTTCGATCAGATGAACACGACCCTAGAGCGGATGAAGAAAGAGATCGAAAAGCCGTAACCCTAAAAGTCCTAACCCTAAATAATTAAGGCAAAGTCATTAACTGTTTCAACAATTCAGGTAAATTGTCAGAGTACTGCGCGTATCCCCTGCTATGGCTCTGCTGACAAACTTAAACGGTGTGATTGCTCCCACGGCTGCTGTTTCCATTCTTGATCGAGGGTTTCTCTACGGCGACAGCGTGTATGAAGTGGTCCGCACCTTTCGGGGCAATCTGTTTGGCCTGCAGGAACACCTTGATCGCCTGCGCCAATCGGCAGCATATCTCTACATGGAAGTGCCCTGGAGCGATGCCGAGGTTCAGGCCGAGGTTGAGCGAACCCTCCAGGCCGCAACCTGGCTAGAGTCCTATGTTCGCATTGTGGTCAGTCGGGGCACTGAAACCACCATTAGCCTGCAGCCCAGTGCAGAGCTACAGCCCAACCTATTAATTGTTATTTCTGAAATCTCGCCCACCCCGACCCTCTCTGAGCAGGGCGTTCATCTCTTGATCGGGCAACGGCGTCGCACCGATCAGCGTGCGCTGTCTCCTGCCGCTAAAACCGGCAACTATCTCAATAACATCTTGGCGTTGCTAGAGGCCCAGCAGCAGGGCGCTGATGATGCCCTGCTGCTCAATACCGAGGGCCAGGTCACCGAAGCCACCACCAGTAACTTGTGGATTGTTAAGGCCGGGGTTGTCTATACCCCTCCGGTAGAGGTAGGCCTCTTAAAGGGGATTACTCGACATTTTCTGCTGCAGATTATGGCTCAGCATCAGATTCCCTGCCAAGAGACGGTGCTCATGCCTGCTGACCTAGAGACAGCAGAAGAAGCCTTCCTGAGTTCCTCTGTTCGGCTCATAATGCCGGTGCGGCAAATGGGTCAGCGCCAACTCCCCCCGTGCCCAGGGGAAATCACCCGGTTTCTTTGGGACCAGTTTCTAATACTGATGGAACAAGAAGCCCCAACCGTCGCTGTGGTGTCGTGAGTTGCGATCTCAACCCGTAAAAGCCGTTGAGCGATCTCGCCCCCTATTCTTATCTACGCCCCTCAATCCTCTGTTATGCTCCCTTGATAGGACAGCCCTTGAAGAAATAGAGATAGACCAATTGAATGGTCCATGCGGTCAGAAGAGACTGTCCCTAAACCTGTTAGAGTTTGATGGAGATAGGCTTGCAATTTGTCATACCATTAGTGGCATCTAGTACCTGTCAAGAATTTAGGTGAGAGACGTGAAGTAACCTCGATAGGGTCTAAAATTCGCGATTTATCTTGAGAACTGACTTAAAAGTCAGCTAAACCCTATAATTAATCAAACTATTTTTTAATTCTGCGATAGCTTAGTCCTATCTAGAGGGGGAAGTATAATATGGAGCGCCTTGGACAGGAGACAGCATGAAAAAGAAGGATAACATTCTGGATTCTCGGAAAAAGAACGTTGTGGACTTTAGGAAAAGCAGCGTGGTCAATCCCAAAAGCGATCCAGAGTCAATGCTGGAGAAAAACATCAGCCGCAACGTTAAGCTTCAGGTCGCTGAATATATTACGGCCGTAGCCGCAATTGGTGGAACGGTCGCGGCGGGCTTAGGTGCAAATGTGGCGATTGCCGCAGCCCCCCTCAGTTTGTCTGTCTGTCTTAACCTCCTCAGCCGACGGCAGCTTGATCAGCTCACCCGGCAACGAACCCTTGTCGATACAGAAGAGATTCAGCAGCGTCTCACCAGTGACATCAAAGTCTTGAGAGAGGACTTCAAGGCTCTGCCCGAGGTTCGCGAAACAATCGACATTAGCGAATTGCAGACGGCTCTAGCCGCAGTAAGAGAAAGCGTCTCCACCCTAGAAGAAAAAGCGCTAGCACCCGTTAGCGAAACAGGAGAACCCCAAACCGCATTAACCGACGAGATGGAGCAGCTCCGCACCCATCAAATTGAGCTATCTGAAGCCCTGGCCACGGTGCAGCAGCAGCTTACAGATTCACCTGATGCCGCAGTCGTTGGTCCTGACGTCAACGACGAAATTGCTGCACTGCGAGCGACCGTCTCACAGCTTGAACAAAGCGGGGCCGAGTCAAGCGTCCCTAACTTAGAACATCTTCGAGCAGAGCTACAGGCGATGCTAACCCCTGTTCAGACCCAGGTTTCGGCGCTGCAAGATCGCCTTCATAATCAACCCGAAGAAGAATCATCAGGCTCCAATGAGCAGGTGGTGGAGCTACAGGGCCATCTAGAAGGGTTAAATACCAAGGTTGATAATGCCTTCGTCAATCTGTCTGACGAGCTAGCTGCTGTCCGAGGTGCTGTAGAAGGCGCTCAGGGGCAAATTGAGGGCGTCAAACAGCAACTCACGGACGAAATTGCCGGTATTCGAGGTACCGTAGACAACACCCAAGCTCAGATCAATAGCATTCAGGAGCAGGCGGGCGCACCGCAAGATGGCACCGGTCAGTTACCTGAACAGCTAGAAACCCAAATTCAAGCAGCTCTATCTCCGATTCAAGAGCACCTCACTGCCATTGACGGCAAGATTGAGGCGATTCCTGCCGTTGACCCAGCAGCAATTCAAGGTCAAGGCGAGCAACTTCAGGCACTCCAGGGACAGCTTCACAGCATGGGAACTCGAATCGATAATGTGTCGGCTCAAGTGTCCACTGAGATGGAAAATCTGCCTAATCTTGTGGATCAGCAAGTAAAAAGTAAGCTAGAGACCGCTCCACCAGCTCCTAAGCCCGACGATGAGAAAAAAGCGAGTAAGCTCTTTGAACTCGATGCGCTTTTGGCCGATCTAGAGTCCTAGGGGTTGCACAGACTGAGTTGCGTTGTAGATCGATCGCTCTAAGGTGCTTTGAGAAAGATATTCTATGCATCATTGATGCTGAGATCAATGCGAAACAATCTGACTCAAAACGCAGTCTATTCCGATTGTGGAAAGTGACCACCCCCTATGTCATGGGGATTTGTCGGAATAATAGTAGATACATTTAGCTTGACAAAGATCTCTGACTAAGTTTTCAGCATGGACTTTATAGATAGGCTCTTTTACGGTTTTCTCGAAGTATATTCAGATCGTGTTATGGCTAGATTTGAACGCAAGACCCACAACATTGAACACTCTCAGGAACAGTTCCTCAAGCAATTCATTAAAGACCACCAGAACACCGAGATTGGTCAAAAAATGGGTCTTAAAACGATTAAGACCGTTGAGCAGTTCAGATCTCGGGTTCCCATTTTGCCCTACGACTACTATCAGCCCTTGGTTGAGCGGATCGCGGCAGGAGAGACCAATGTGCTCAACCCCGATCCGGTGGTATACATCAGCTTGACCAGTGGGTCTACGGGGAATAAAAAACAGGTGCCCGTCACCCGTAGATTTCAAGCCTCACTTCGAAAGGCAGATATCGCTGCGATGGGCTTCTTCTTTGCGGGGTCTAAACGGCGGCACCTAAAATTTGGCAAAATGCTGATTACCAATTCAGCCATCTTGCAGGGCACCACATCGGGGAGCATCGAATATGGCCCCGTGAGCGTCGGTAGCCTGCGTAAAGGCCAACAACTGTTTGAGCGGACTTTTACCCTACCCTTTGCAACCCTTACTATTCCAGATACGTTTGCTCGTCACTATGTCGCACTTTTGTTTGCCCTGCAAAACCGGAATATGGGTGGTATGACATCGAACTTCCCGATGTTGATTCTGCGAACCTGCAGCTATTTAGAACAACATGCTGCCGATCTCATTGACGATCTAGACAAGGGTCAAATCAACGCGGACCTCAATATTCCATCTGATCTACGACATCAGCTTCAAGAACGGCTCTCTGCTTCGCCTCAACGAGCGGCGGAACTACGGCAAATTGTCAAACAACAGGGGCGCTTGACGCCCCAATGGGCATGGCCTCAGATGTCCTATGTTTGTACGGCTAGGGGAGGGACTTCAGACTTTTATCTGGAGCAGTTCCCAACCTACTTTGGCAATACACCTGTCTTTGGAGGTGTATTTGGTACCGCTGAAGGAACATTTGGGGTCTATCCTGACTTAGATACGAACGGGAGTGTTCTGGCCTTAGAAAGCGGATTTTTTGAGTTTATTCCCCAAGACCAGTGGCATGTTGAACAGCCCCGAACCCTCCTCCCCAAAGAACTAGAAGTGGGGCAACGCTATCGCATTCTGGTGACCAGCTACAGCGGTTTCTACCGCTATGATATTGGTGATGTGATTGAAGTCTTAGGGTTTTACAATCAAGCTCCTCTGATTGTGTTCCGGCACCGCTTAGGTGGGCTTTTGTCTTCAACCACAGAGAAAACCACTGAATTTCATGTTACTCAAACGATGCAGACACTGCAGCAAGAGCTTGGGGTCCACCTCGAAGATTTCTGCGTCACCCTTTCAGAACAGGAGTTACCCGCTCGCTATCTCGTCAACATAGAGCTGACGTCAGGGCAAGTCCTTGATCGTCCCCAAGCATTTCTTGAACGGTTTGACTATTGGCTAAGTGAGTATAACGATCCCTATAAAACAGTTCGGAGTTCAGATGTTCCAGCGCCTCAGCTCCGTATTTTGCCTTCAGGAAGCTTTGCCTATGTTCGCCAGCGCCAAGTGGATCGGGGCATGTTTGACTCTCAGCTCAAGATTCCTCACATCAGTGAAGACCGTCGGTATCTCGCGGACCTAACCGTAGAGCAGTCTTTTGCGTTCCCAGAAGAGACTTGTGTGGGTGTTTCCCCCGCAGAATGAAGCTTGTGTTTGGATGAGCGGCTGCTCTTTGCGTATAAAGTTTGGGCACTTCGCACTGCGCTAAACCCTAACAACGTTAATCAGTCTGAGGGCGGTGGCCTGATGATTGGAAGGCTAGCAACAGACCCGTTCCTAGAGAGACGATTGCTGCGGCATAGAACACACCGACAATACTGCTGAGACCTAAAATCTGGCCGAAGAATAGGGGCGAAATAAACTGACCGAGAAATCCAGCGCCAATCCCGGTCGCCAGAATACTGGACTGTAGTTCATTGGGGGTCAGATTGGCTAAGCCGTTGTAAAGGCTAGGGGTAACTACACCAAAGCCGATACCAAAGAGGGTAGCGGCCACAATAATGGCACTTAACTGGCTGAGGGTCGGCATAATAACTAAGATCAATGCCATTAGCCCCAGCCCCAATGGAATGACTCGAAAAACCCCTAGCCTCTGGGTCAATCGCTTCAGGGCTAAGACGGCGCTGAGGGCTGAGCCAATGGCCATACAGGCTAGGACGATACCGTTAACCCCCACGTCTGTGCCGAGGCGAGATTGCAGAAAGATGGGCAGATAGACCACCATGCCAAACACAATGGCAGACACCATGATCAGGCTAAACAGCAGTGTGAGAATGGCTGGTTCGCTAAAGATCACCTTCAGATTCATGGGTTTGCCCATATCATCGCCGTTGCCCGCAGTATCCGGCTCATTCTTCTCGACCTGAGGCCGCGATTGATGCTTAGGGCGATAGATCACCCATGCGAGGGCTGCGAGAGGAATCCCCACCCCATAGAGGGTAAAGGCAAGCTGCCAGTGGATGGCCCCTAGGCCTCCAGCTAGCAAAGGATAGAAAATATTTGCCAAGGTTAGGGTCACAGAAACGTAGGCGATCGCCTGGGTTCGATCACCGCCTCGGTACATGCTTGTGAGTAACCCTAAGCTGCCAGCGGCAATCCCACTGGTGGCAATCCCCAGCAGGGCGCGATCGAGAAGCAGCCAGCCAAAATCAGTGAGCAAAGCACCGGCCATCCCCAAAAAACTGTAGATAAATAGAGAGAGTGAGAGGAGACGCAATTTACCAAAACGATCGGCCAGCAGACCCAGCAGGGGGCTAAACAGTGCCAGCATGAGATAGTGCGTACTCACCAGGATGCCTGCCCAGGCTTCATCCAGCGGAAGTTGCGTAATCATCGCGGGCAAAATCGGAGCGAGCACCCCGCCTGTCATCACGGTTAGAGAGCCAGAAACGAGCAAATATAAAAACCTAGGATTACGCAACATTCCAGAGTCGTCCGGTGCCTTCGTCGCTGCTGAATGCTCACTATTGTCATGCGTTGGAGTCTGTTTCATAAACCCTAAAAATAATTCCAGCCTGTCCTTAAACGTTGATCTGACTCCTGTCTAGGCATTCCTTGCGGCTGACTCCAGCCCCCCTAAAACACGCCTTGGTATCGTCCAGGATGTCATAGGCATCCTTCAATCAGGGTTGATCAGCACTAATAATGTATCGCCCAATACTATATCAATCAAAGCCTTGCCGCTACCGATTGAGGGCGACAAGGCTGAGGTCAATCTCAGCGAGTACAGCAAGCTTGAGAGGTTAGGCATCAAGACAGATTCTAGATAAGCGGCCGTGCCATCAAACTCGCTCAGTCTCTTTTGGTCGCGTCGGGTTAATCAAGACTCCTGCTGTTATTCCCGGCCACTACTGGATTTAAGGTCGGATTAGATGTTCTCTCTAATGCAGAGGTCTCTTCCAGTTCGTCAACGACTGGATGACGAGACTCAATCAATGCGAGGGTTCGACTCACCTCTTCAGGGAAAATCACGACGAGAGCCTTCTCTGGAGCATGATCGAGCGCCCATATAATCGCCTCGGTCTCATTGAGGCACACCGAATGCTCTACGGTCGTATTCGTCTCAGTTTCACGCTGACGAATCCCCTGAACAATTAGCTCTGCGGCGCTACCCGACGGACGGCCTCGGCGATCATCATCTTCTTTGACAATGATTTGGTCAAAGAAGGTCGCTGCAAGCTGACCTAAGCCAATCAGATCTTCATCTCGGCGATCGCCTGGTCCCCCCACAACTCCAATCGCCGGACCCGACCAGTTTTTGACAAAGCCGCCGACGGCTTCATAGCCTGCTGGGTTATGGGCGTAGTCTACTAGCACATGAAAGTGACCCAGATTGAATAAATTCATGCGGCCTGGGGTCTGCTCCACCGACGCTTTAAAGCTCTGCAGTGCGGCCCGAATCGTCTCGACTGTTACGCCTTGGACAAAAGCCGCCAAACTAGCCGCTAGGGCATTGGCAATCATAAATGGGGCGAGTCCCCCCAAGGTCACCGGCACGTTCTCGGCCTTTTCGATCGGGTGAACCCGATCTTGCTGCAGAATCGAAAGATAGCCCTGGTCGTATACAGCAGCGATACCCCCCCGCTCAACGTGGGACTTCACCAATGCGTTATCTGGATCCATTGAGAAATAGGCGACTTTCCCTAATACTTGCTCAGCCATCGCTGCGACTCGTTCATCGTCGGCATTGAGCACGGCATAGCCATCGGCATGGACGGCCTCTGCAATTACCCCTTTAACCCTTGCCATTTGGTCAATCGTATTGATGTCTCCAAGCCCCAAATGGTCCGCCGCTACATTTAAGATCACCCCGACGTCACACTGCTCAAAGGCTAAACCAGAGCGGAGAATACCCCCCCGTGCCGTCTCTAAAACGGCTATATCCACGGTCGGATCTTGCAGAATCATTTGGGCGCTCAGTGGACCTGTGGTGTCGCCCTTTTCGACGAGGCGATCGCCAATATAAATCCCGTCCGTTGTTGTGAATCCCACGGCGTCATAAACCTGGCTGCAGATATGGGCAATCAGGCGAGTGGTGGTGGTTTTACCGTTGGTACCCGTCACTGCCACAATGGGCACCCGAGTCGGCGTTCCCGGCGGAAACAGCATGTTGAGAATTGGTGCCGCCACGTTGCGGGCTGTCCCCTGGCTAGGAGCGATGTGCATCCGCAGTCCCGGAGCGGCATTGACCTCGACAATGACGCCCTCTGCAGCACCTAGCGGTTGGGTGATATCGGTGGTAATTACGTCAATGCCCGCCACATCTAAGTCAATGATGCGAGACACGCGTTCAGCCAGCCACACGGTTTCGGGATGAATAACATCGGTGCGATCGATGGCGATTCCCCCTGTACTTAAATTGGCCGTTGCTCGTAGATAGCAGACCTGTTCGGGTTGCAAAACGGTATCGAGGGTAAACCCCTGCCGACTAAGCATTTCATCGGTGGAGTCATCCAGTTGAATCTGAGTGAGGATATTATCGTGGCCCTCGCCTCGGCGGTGATCTTTGTTTTCTTGCTCAACTAAGGTTGCGATCGCATCTTGACCGTTACCAATGACATGGGCAGGGACTCGCTCAGCTACCGCCACGACCTTATGATTCACCACCAAAATTCGATGATCTCGCCCTTGATAAAAGTGTTCAACAATCACGCCAGCAGAGACTTCTTTAGCTCGGTCATAGGCAATTTCGGCCTGCTCTACAGACTGAATATCAATAGTGATTCCACGACCATGATTGCCATCCAGCGGCTTGACGACGATGGGATAGCCGCCGAGATCATCAATGGCATCTTCTAATTCGCCGAAGGCATAGACGACCTTACCTAGGGGGACAGGTGCACCCATCCGGGTCAAAATTTCTTTGGTCCTTTCCTTATCGCAGGCCAGTTCTACCCCCAGAACATTCGTGTGGGAGGTCAACGCCGCCTGCAGACGCTTTTGATATTTGCCATAGCCAAACTGGAACAGATCGCACTTTTCTAGCTCCATCCAGGGGATGCCCAGCGCTTCTGCCTCTCTGACGAGTGCCTCGGTGCTGGCTCCCAAGGCGGCTTCAGTCCGCAGCTTGTTCAAGTCTTCGAGATCTTTTTGTAGTTCGGCTGCTGGATAGGTGCCCGTCTCGACAACGCTCTGGCACAACCGAAAGGCAGCACGGGTAGCATAGCGTCCGGCTGCTTCATTTTGATATTCAATGACCACTTGATAAATGCCGGGTGTTGCCGTCTCGCGGGTGCGGCCAAAGCCAACGGGCATATCGGCCAAGACCTGCAGTTCTAGGGCTACATGCTCTAGAATGTGGCCCATCATAGTACCTTCCCGAAGCCGGCTCAGAAATCCACCCCGGCACCCTGGTGAACAGTAGTGCTCCTCAAGGCTGGGCAGCACCGAAACGAGTCCATCATAGAAGCCTGGAATAGTGTCAGAGGGGCTATCCGCTAGCTCTTCCAAGTCTAATCGCACAACGATGAGCTTTGAACGACGAATGCTCCAGTAGTTGGGGCCTCGAAGGGTTTGGGTTTGAAGGATTTTCATAGGGGTAGAGATGCTTGAGCTGACACCGCGAAAGAGAACGCAAGGTTGATTGTCTAAGTAGGCCACTAGCCATAGAGTTCGACCCTCCTTCACCTTTCAAAAAGGGAATCAGGTACTCTTGTATTGATTTTGATTCTGTAGTTTTTGCTACATATGGGTATCAATAAGTGGATACTTTTAGCTTTTTAGATCAATATTTTTATCCTAGAAATTATCCAACACTTTGTCTGGATGGTTAGTTATCGTAACACACTGAAATGGCCTGAGAGCGGGGTTGTTCCCATTCTTGTTGATAACGTTTCTGACAGATTGATCAGGGGTTCGATGCTCGATATATGATGTTTTCTAACTGATGTCGGGTTTTATCTACGTCGCATTTGCTTACTAACCATTTTGCGAGAAAAACGCATCTTGAGCGCAGCCTTTTCGGACCAATCTTGGAGGAGTTGGTAAAATAGCCTGCGATCATCAGCCTGGAGAACGGCCACTTGGTCGGCGGTTTCAATCACGTAGGGATAGCCGCCCCCAATGATAATTTCACCTCGAATGTAGTCCAACATGTTTGCGAATTTCCCGTCATCGACAATCCAGCGCGGAAACTCTAAACGCACAGGCATATTGCCGTTGGCTTTCATGTAGAGAAATGCGATCGCATCTCGCTGCTCTTCATACTGACCCAAAATCCCTTGCCCCCAGGCATCCCCCGGCCTAGCGCAGGAGAAAACAGGGGTGCGATCGCCCCAGCTCATTCCCACTCCTAACAATTGGGCATCATTGAGCAGCGTTGTTTCTGGCAGCACCTCTAAACACTGGAGCATCTGCAAGACATCGCAGGCTTGGGACGTGTCGATGTAGCCCACCACCGGAACCCGATATTGCTCACTGGCCCGCAGTAAATTCACCATCTGTTGGGCGTAGAACGCTCGACACTCTAGATCAAATGCCTCTGCAAAGGTGACCACGAGAGAGCCATCAAAAAACACGAGACAATCATCACAGCTTGGGTGGTTCTCCATGAACTCAATAATGCGCTCCACCTCCATTTGAAAACGGCGCATACTGACCTGACGATCTAAGGGGCGACCATTGCGCTGGATCTGCAGCTCGGTGGGGGTCATCACCGTGAGGCGAATATCTTTTTGATAGTTCCCAGCACTTGAATGGGCGTTTTGAAACCAGCCCACCTGCACCAGCGCGACAGGGGGTGAAACCTCTTTACTAGGGAATACTTGGGAGCCGTCTACGGCAAAGGTGGTCACGCCAGTCAGGCGCTCTCGCACCCACTCTAAGCTGTGTTCGCGGTTAACCCACTGCAGCCCCGAAGCGATCTGCCAGTTTTTGGAAGCACCCAACGATTCTAAGGGGCGAGCGCCGGGATGGTCGTAGTCAGACAGGAGGTCGGCAATCTCACCATCGGTCTTCGTTGAAACCTTCTGCAGCGCTCGGCGGTAGGCTTGGTAGACCTGCCGTGTTTGACTCGAAAAGTCAGTGAATTCCGACCGCTTTTGGTCGAGAACCTGCATCAACTCAGCGGACTTCAGCGGCATAGCATTTGATTTCTATACAGGATTTCGGAGTTATAAGAAGCTGATGGACATTGCTCTGCAGCTTTATGACCCACACCTTCAAGCAATCACCCCCTAAAATAGCGTGTCTACGGCGTTTATGCATGGAAGTTGACGACATAGATGCCTCTTCTTAGCCTTTACTCCAAAACCAATCCCATGGACCGAGCAGAGATTTGTAAACTATAGGCTGAAAGATATCTTCCTCACTCCTATGTCTTTAAATGCTGAAGCCAAAGCAGAACCGACTCAAACAACAACTCCTCCAGATAACAGCCAGGACTGTGAACCCATTTTGTGCCCTCATTGTCGGCGTACTGCAACCAACGGCATCAAGTGCCAAGGCATCTGTATCGCAGATAGTGACTACTGATACATAACGCGAAGATCTTGCTTCTGATACTAGAGCTAGCGAGTAAAATTTGAATTGCTCGTTGCGCCAGCGGGCGCTCTTGGCCTGTCTTAGTTTTGACCCATAGATCTCTAGAGAACGATATGACCGATCCAAGCTCTAAAATTATCTACACGCTCACCGATGAAGCCCCTGCGCTCGCAACTTACTCCTTGCTCCCGATTATTCAGGTGTTTACGAAGGCTGCCCATGTTGCCATTGAAACCAGCGACATTTCATTAGCGGGACGGATCATCGCTAATTTCCCGGAAGGACTCACTGAAGCACAACGACTGCCCGATACCCTGACTCAGTTAGGTGAACTGGCAAAGACGCCAGCGGCAAACATCATTAAGCTACCCAATATCAGCGCTTCGGTGCCTCAACTAATGGCGGCAATTCAGGAGCTACAGGAGCAAGGGTATGACATCCCTGATTATCCGGCAGATCCTAAAGACGACCAGGAAGCATCGATTAAGGTCCGGTATGGCAAGGTGCTTGGCAGTGCGGTCAACCCCGTTTTGCGAGAGGGCAATTCGGATCGGCGGGTGGCAGCGGCAGTCAAGCAAGATGCCCAAAAGAATCCCCATTCGGTCGGGGCGTGGACGGCTGACTCCAGATCCCATGTGGCTCACATGGACAGGGGTGACTTCTATGGTACTGAGCAATCGGTGGTCATTGAGCAAGCGGGCAACGTGAGCATTGAACTCGTTGCTGAGGATGGCTCCACAACGGTTTTAAAAGAAAAAACGGCTGTTTTAGACGGTGAAGTAATTGACGCAGCCGTGATGAGTGTGAAGGCACTGCAGGCCTTTTATGAGCAAGCGATTAAGGCCGCGAAGGAAGAGGACATTTTGCTGTCGCTTCATGTTAAAGCGACGATGATGAAGGTGTCTGATCCCATTTTGTTTGGGCACGCGGTCACTATCTACTACAAGGATGTGTTTGATAAATATGCTGACACCTTTGCCGAGCTGGGCGTGAACCCCAATAACGGTCTCGGTGATGTCTATGCAAAAATCCAGATACTCTCTGAAGACCTACGAGATGCGATCGCAACCGATCTAAAAGCCACTGATGAGCACCGACCCAAACTGGCAATGGTGAATTCAGATAAAGGCATTACAAACCTCCATGTCCCTAGCGACGTAATTATTGATGCTTCGATGGCGGCTTCGATTCGCACCTCTGGCAAAATGTGGGGACCAGATGGCAAGCCCCACGATACCAAAGCCATGATTCCAGATCGCTGCTATGCCACGATGTACCAAGAATGCATCACATTTTGCCAAGAACAGGGTGCCTTTGATGTGACGACGATGGGGAATGTTGCCAACGTAGGCTTAATGGCCCAAAAGGCTGAAGAATACGGCTCCCATGATAAAACCTTTGAGATCCCAGCCAATGGGACCGTTCGGGTCGTTGATGGGAAAGGGCAAGCCCTGCTAGAACATGCCGTTGAGCAAGGCGATATTTGGCGCATGTGCCAAACCAAGGATTTACCCATTCAAGATTGGGTGAAACTGGCCGTCAACCGTGCCCGAGCCACAGGCTGTCCCACGATCTTTTGGTTGGATGGACATCGTGCCCACGATGCGAACTTAATCGAGAAGGTAAATCAATATCTGTCTGATCACGACACCACGGGGCTGAACCTCAAAATTTTGCCCCCCGTGGCAGCAATGCGCTTCACCTGTGAGCAGATCAAAGCTGGCAAAGACGTGATTTCGGTCACGGGCAACGTTCTCAGAGACTACCTGACGGATCTATTCCCGATTTTAGAATTGGGAACCAGCGCCAAAATGCTTTCGATTGTGCCGTTACTGGCGGGTGGCGGTTTATTTGAAACAGGGGCAGGGGGGTCTGCGCCTAAGCATGTTCAGCAATTTCTAGAGGAAGGGCACCTGCGCTGGGATTCTTTAGGGGAGTTTTTGGCGCTGGCGGTCACCCTCGAAGAGGTGGGATCTAAGACGAACAATGAGAGTGTTCTGGTTCTAGCGAAGGCTCTCCATCAAGCCAACAGCAAATATTTAGAACAGGGTAAATCTCCAGCTCGTAAAGTCAACGAGTTAGACAATCGTGGCAGTCATTTCTATCTAGCGCTGTATTGGGCACAGGCCCTCGCTCAGCAAGACCAGGATGCAGCACTGAAAACTCAATTTGCGAAGCTGGCACAGCATCTCAGCGAGCATGAAGAGGCGATTGTGGGTGAACTGAACGCAGCCCAGGGCGATCCGGTTGATATTGGGGGGTATTACCATCCTGATGCTGAGAAAACCAGTAAGGCTATGCGTCCCAGCACCACGCTCAATACGGTGCTAACGGCGTATCTTTCCGAGGTGGCATCAGTAACATAGACATAATTGTTTGCATTTTCTGATGTGATGGCCAAGGCCAATCTCTGATAGGTTTCTGCCTTGCTATTGATTACTGTGCAATGATCCCCGCCCTCACCGTCAATTGATGCGGCGTACAATAGTCGTTGATCTGAACGTGTGGGGGCAACAGTATGGAGTTATCAGAACTGGAAGCCTGTCTTGATAGTCCTGATCCCCAATGTCGCATGAGGGCTATTGCCGGGCTGCGTGACTATGAGCCAGAGCAGGCGGTGCCGCTGCTCAAACGCCGGATATATGATGATCGATTCATGATTCGCGCCTTGGTTGCGGCAGGGTTAGGCCATAAACGCAACCCAGAGGGGTTTGAGGTACTGCTCACCCTCATTGGCCGAGAAACAGATTACAA
This sequence comes from Thermosynechococcaceae cyanobacterium, assembly GCA_050330855.1. GTDB lineage: Bacteria > Cyanobacteriota > Cyanobacteriia > Thermosynechococcales > Thermosynechococcaceae > RCC1774. The sequence goes on from JBHJNL010000138.1 coordinate 72,301, forward strand.
CGTGATCGCTGAAGCCGCCAATTCTTTGTCTAAATTTGGGTCGCAGGCAATTCCCCATTTAGTGAAAATTTTTGAGCAACAGTCTCATTGGCTGGTGCGTATCAGCATTCTCGCGGGCATGGAAGATATTGATAGCCCCGAAACCCTTTTGCATCTGTGTCGTTTAGGTCTGAGCGGTGATAACCCTACGGTAAAAGAAGCTGCGATCGCAAACATAGCTCGGCTCAAGGGAACCGCCACAATGGCAGAGGCCGTGGAACTCGTCTGCCAACTTGCCACAGACAGCAACGCATCGATTCGGGCACAGGCCGCGAGACTACTGAGACACCTAGGCGGTTCACAGGCAGAAACGGCTCTCAATGAACTAAGGCAGGATCGCGATGCTCAGGTTGTGAAGGCGGTCTTGGAAGGATTGCTCTAGACCTAAAGGGTTAGAGATATTCTAATTCGACGTTCTGAATAGATAGGCCCCATAACCAACCACCTCTCTTGCCACCGAATAGATATCTCGGATCTCGAAAAAATCAGCATGAGCAGCATATACAGGGGATAGACCCATCTGCTGAAAGGCTAGGCGAGTGCGCGGAACATGAAAATATTGCGAGATCACAAGAGCGCTACTCCAGTCATTCTTTTGCATGATCTGTGCTGCATTTTTTGCCGTGAGGGCTGTGGTCAGCCCTTGGCTATCGAGATAGATCTGCAGGGCGGGTACACCTTGATCAATAAGGTACTGCTTCATTACCACCGCTTCATCGAACCCCTCTGCCCCCAGCCCGCCGCTGACAATAATGTGGGAAAACATCCCTTGCTCAAAAAGCTGCACCGCCTTATCGAGCCTTGCCCGGAGCCGATCTGAGGGCTGACCGTTTGTTTCAACCTTATTGCCCAGCACCACCCCGACATCGGCTCGATGAATGTCGTCATTTAAGCCGCTACCCACGATCAATAATGCAAAAAGCATGAAGACACTCGCGGTACCAGCGGCGATACCCGCAAGAACGTTTAAACCTTTCTGCATCGTGATCACAGCCCCTTTAACCGCGGTTAATTATTCCGCGCAGGCGGCTTTGCGTCCTTGGTCACCACGCCACCGACATCGCGAGCGGCATCCTCTGCCACATCCCAGTTGATGACCTGGGTAAAGTATGACCACAGTGGTACACCCGCATGGCTAATGAACGCAGAGGCAACGGCACCTAAACCAAAGTAAAAAATATTCCTAATCATAGAGACTGAACCTCATCAACACGATTGAGTATATGGGGTGATCATGATGACGACGGGAGTTGACAAGCCGTTCCGCTGAAGAGATCGATTGGGTTGAGGTCGGGGCACAATAAAAATAACAAGACAGAGACATTATTGCTCTATAAATCACTCTCCTCACCGAAAATAAGCCCTCAAGCAGTCTCAACAGATAGGTTAGAGACTGTTTTTATTTTGCATCAAGCACAACTCCGACTCACCCGACTTTTAAGGGCGGCAAGACCCGACCTTCGCCGACTGACGAGGCTCTATGGTACTGACTAAGCTAGGCACAGCAGCCATCAAGACTGCTTCCATCGCTGAGGAACGTTATGAATGCAGCTTCATTAACTCGTCCGCTGGGGACGACAACACCCAAGCAACATCCCTATCTCCTGCAGGTGCTAAATAATATCGGGGCTATTGTCAATCAATATCTAACGGATGCAATATTATGCGATCGCATCCAAGACCTGCCCCAACAATTCGAGACCCCACAGGTGCGTCGATGGGGAACCCTTGACTGGCAGAACATCGACGCGGCCCAAATTGTCGGCATCGACCCCCTGATTTTCATTGCGATCTTAGCCGGTAGCGTTGACACTGAACTGCCCATTCGCGGCTACACCCAAACCAGTCGTCAGTATTTAGAAAAAATACACACACCGATGGCTCGATTTGTGGGCGGTGCGGTTGACGAGAAGGGTTGCCTAATCGAAGCGGGCCTGTGGGAAAAAGAAGAGCGCCAACATGCTCCCGCTCTGCAGCGAGTCTATACCCAACTCACTGGGTTAAAGCTGAGGCCGATTCACCACGAACCGAGAGCCTATCAGCCCACAGGAGATTTTCGCCAAGACCTTTATCATCACGGATTGCATCGGGTGGCCACAGAATATGGGGCCACCTGTTTGTATCTTTGGCTGATGGCCCATTCCACGGGGGCGCTGCAGGCGGTATTGGCAGAGCTGCTGCGCGACGAAATCAACCACATGACGAAGTTCTGGGGCTTTGGCCTCTGGGCTTACCCCGATTCTTCAGCCTGGACGGTGCTGAAAACGCTGGCCGGAACTGCGGTGGAAAAGCTGTTCCGTCGCCGTGACGCTCACGGTAGTTTGATACATACCCTCCGACGGATGGCTCAGGTACTGCACTGGTCGGCCTGGTCTTGGGGCAACAAGCTCACCTTTCTATGGACCTTTGCCATCGTGCTATGGCGATTGTGGAGCTGGAGTCGGCGTTTGCCACCCGATTATTTAGAGTCGCTGCTGGGGCGTTCGGCTAAGAGAGCTTGAAGCCGATACTGTAGATGCAAGTCTTGAATAGCCTCAAAGGCTTTGCACTGCCCCCCGGCCTCCCAGCGGAAAAGGCAAAACGTCCGGATCAGTGCTTCAGGGCTTAGATCGCTTTGCACAATCAAGATTTAATCAACCCACTCAAAACTATGACTGCTCAAGATTTTTCAACCTTACCTGCAGACCTCAATCCCCAGTGCTTGCCTCAGCACGTCGCTGTGATTATGGATGGCAATGGCCGTTGGGCCACTCGCCAGGGCTTTCCCCGTGTGGCAGGGCACCGGCAGGGAGCACGAACGCTGAAATCTTTGCTGCGCTGCTGTAAAGATTGGGGCATTCCAACCCTGACGGCCTATGCCTTCTCGACAGAGAACTGGCGACGGCCCACCGAAGAGGTGGATTTTTTGATGCTGCTCTTTGAACGACTTTTACAACAAGAACTGAATGAAATGAACCGCGAAGGGGTTCGCATTTCTTTCATTGGAGATACGACGGCCTTAGCGCCGCCCCTGCAGCGACAGATTGAACGAGCGACGGCAGCCACGGCAGCAAATCAAGCCGTTCATTTGGTGGTAGCGGTCAATTACGGCAGTCGATTAGAGATGGTTCATGCTTGCCAGCACATTGCCGAGCAGGTTCGACAGGGCCACTTAGAGCCATCACAAATTACCGAAGACGTTCTGGGACAGCATCTCTACACAGGGACGGTGCCTGACCCTGATTTATTGATTCGCACCAGCGGGGAAACGCGGCTCAGCAACTATTTGCTCTGGCAGTTGGCTTACACCGAACTGTACTTTACTGAGACACTATGGCCTGATTTTGATCGAGCGGCCTTCCATGAAGCGCTAAAGCATTATGAAGGACGCGATCGCAGGTTCGGTCAGGTCCAACTGTCTGCATAGAGTGCGGCAAGGGTTGACTTATGACGGAATGAGCGTATTCTACCCACAACGGGAACGATAGGTTTGGTTCACTGGGTGACTAAATCACAGTCACCGTTTGTTCTAAACTGATTTCGACCCATGGCTATTCGTTTGCGATCGCAATCCAGTCAGCTTCCTACACTTTACCAGAGGCTGGGCTTACCGTTGCTAATCATGATCGCACTGCTGCCGTTACCAGCCCTGGGACAGGTGAAGCCCCACGCAGCTCTAGAACACTTACAAGATGCTTGCCCACCGCCTCGCAACACACCGGCCTCTAATCCAAGCAAAAATCCAGACCCGATTTCGGTGCAGTATAAAACCGAAAATTTTGTCACCCGTCAGCCGATAGAACGACAGGTGATCGCCGATTTATATTTACCCGCACGCCTGCAGCCGAAGACACCTGTGTTAGTAATGTCGCCGGGATGGGGCAGTCATTACAAAGAATATGACGCTTTAGCCCGCAGTTTTACCGCCCATCAATTTGTCGTGGTCATTGTCAATCATCCCGGCAGCAATGAGGCTCAAAAGCAAGCAGTCTGTCACGGTAAAGCCACGGCCTTGGTCGACGCCAATGAGTTTATTTATCGCTCTGTTGATGTTAAACAAGTTCTCAATCAGTTAGAGACCCTCAATCGAAAGCACTATCGAGGCCGTTTGAACCTCAAGCAGGTCGGCATCTATGGCTATTCGTTAGGGGGCATTACGGCGCTCACTCTAGCCGGGGCACAGTTTGACTTTGCCCAGCTCCATCGTGACTGCCTCTCACAGAAACCCTCCAGCAATCTTTCCCTCACTGTTCTGTGTCTGGCGCGGAAACTTCCACAGCAGGACTATAGGCTAAAGGATAAGCGGATTAAGGCCGTGTTCCTAGTGAATCCGGTCAGCGCCAGCATTTTTGGATCGGAGGGCTTAAAGACAATTAAAGCCCCTGTTTTCTGGATGGCGGGGGATTCAGACTTAGTGACACCGCTGGCATCGGAGCATTTGCCCTCGTTTGAGGCGTTAGGAACAGAGTCTAAGTATCTTGCGATCGCACAGGGTGCGGCCCACATCGACTGGAATATTGGCCCTGAAAGTCTGCAAACCTACCTGAAGACCTTTGGCCTTGCCTTTTTTCAGATGTACGTTGCAAACCATTCAGAATACGGTACACAGCTAACGTCATCCTATGCACAGCAGATGAGTAGCAGTGCCTTTCCTTTAAAGCTATCAACGGTATTGCTGAACCAAGATGATAGCCAGACGGCAGCCCTAAAGCATCTGAAATAATCTCATTCTCTCTGCTTGCAAACTTTTGAAGCCAAAGAGTGTCTGAGCTAAAGACATCTCAATCATCCACTTGTAGGCAAAGAGATTGCAGTATGATCGGGGTACTGTCTAAATGCTTCTTCAACCCATGCAGACCCTGGCAACACCCGTTGAAAGTCCCCTAGGGACTGTTGATACTACGATTCATCGGCGCAAAACTCGACCTGTTCCGGTGGGCGACATTACCATCGGCGGTGGTCATCCCGTTGTAGTCCAGTCAATGATTAACGAGGACACCCTAGATATTGAGGGGTCTGTCGCTGCCATCCGCCGACTGCACGAGCTGGGCTGCGAGATTGTGCGGGTCACCGTGCCCAGCATGGGCCATGCCAAGGCACTCGCTGAAATTAAAGAGAAGCTAGCGGCCACCTATCAACCCGTTCCAATCGTGGCTGATGTCCACCATAACGGCATGAAGATTGCCCTAGAGGTTGCTAAGCACGTCGATAAGGTGCGGATCAATCCAGGGCTGTATGTGTTTGAAAAGCCGAAGAGCGATCGCACCGAATACACCCAAGCCGAATTTGACGACATCGGCCAGAAAATTCGAGAAACCTTAGAGCCGTTGGTGATCTCCCTGCGTGATCAAAACAAAGCTATGCGAATTGGCGTCAACCACGGCTCCCTCGCTGAACGGATGCTATTCACCTATGGCGATACCCCCGAAGGCATGGTAGAGTCAGCCCTCGAATTTATCCGCATCTGTGAATCTCTAGATTTTAGAAACCTCGTTATTTCGCTGAAAGCCTCTCGCGTTCCAGTGATGCTGGCAGCTTATCGCCTCATGGCTCAGCGCATGGATGCCGAAGGGATGGATTACCCGCTGCATCTGGGCGTGACTGAAGCTGGTGACGGTGAATATGGGCGCATTAAATCCACTGCAGGCATTGGCACCCTCTTAGCCGATGGCATCGGGGACACCATTCGGGTGTCGTTAACCGAAGCCCCTGAGAAAGAGATTCCGGTGTGTTACAGCATTTTGCAGGCGCTTGGCCTTCGCAAAACAATGGTGGAGTATGTAGCTTGCCCCTCCTGTGGACGCACTCTATTTAACTTAGAAGAAGTGCTGCACAAAGTACGGGATGCCACCAATCATCTGACTGGACTCGATATTGCCGTGATGGGCTGCATCGTCAACGGCCCCGGCGAAATGGCAGATGCTGACTACGGCTATGTGGGCAAGCAACCGGGCTATATTTCGCTGTATAGGGGCCGCGAAGAGGTCAACAAAGTTCCAGAGGCTGAAGGTGTTGAAGCACTGATTGCTCTGATCAAGTCCGATGACCGTTGGGTGGACCCAGAATAAATGGTCAAAAGATTGTCAAAAGTATAGATTGTCAAAAGAAAGATAGATGAAGGCTCTTCGGCACCAGCAGCCACCGTACTTAAAAGCTTAGGTCTGCCAATTTGTGTCTTGCCCTTTCGGAACAAGTTACCTTTTCGAGAGCCGCTAAAGGGCAAATGGGGGGTATATGTGCCCGTTAGGCGTCTATCCTAGCCTCAGACTTCTTCATCGTCAAGAAATCTCCCAAATTATCCAAATCATTAAAGAAATTGATCGGCGTCTATCACCCCAGTAGACTAGAAATATTAGATTTTTGGGTTTGTCCGCTATGTTCCCTCAACATCGTCCTCGCCGACTCCGCAGCCATCCGCAACTGCGCCGCATGGTTCAAGAAAACGTCGTCACCACCAACGACTTGATCTATCCCCTCTTTGCGGTACCGGGAAGCGGTGTCTCGAACGAAGTTAAATCAATGCCAGGGGTGTACCAGCTCTCCGTCGATAAAATCGTCGAGGAAGCCAAAGAAGTCTACGACCTCGGCATCCCCGCCATTATTTTGTTTGGCATCCCCGCCGATAAAGATAATGATGCCACCGGGGCATGGCACGACCACGGCATTGTACAGAAGGCGACGACAGCGGTTAAAGAAGCGGTCCCAGATCTGGTCGTTATGGTCGATACTTGCCTGTGTGAGTACACTCAGCACGGTCACTGTGGCTATTTACAAACCGGTGATCTGACCGGGCGTGTCCTGAACGATCCCACGTTAGAGTTGCTTAAGAAAACGGCGGTTTCACAGGCCAATGCCGGAGCCGATATCATTGCCCCCTCTGGGATGATGGATGGCTTTGTCCAGGCGGTTCGAGCGGGTTTAGATGGGGGCGGCTATGAAGATCTGCCGATTATGTCCTATGCCGCTAAATATGCTTCAGCCTACTACGGACCGTTTCGAGATGCGGCTGATTCTTCGCCCCAGTTTGGCGATCGCCGCACCTATCAGATGGATCCAGCCAATGCACGAGAAGCGATCAAAGAGATCGAACTTGATCTCGCCGAGGGGGCTGACATGCTGATGGTGAAGCCTGCCTTGGTCTATATGGATATTATTTGGCAGGTGAAGCAAGCGTCTAACGTGCCGGTGGCGGCCTACAATGTCTCTGGCGAATATTCAATGGTCAAAGCCGCAGCCCTCAATGGCTGGATCGATGAAGAGCGCGTAGTCATGGAAACGTTGACCAGCTTCAAGCGCTCGGGGGCTGACTTGATTTTGACCTACCACGCCAAAGATGCAGCTCGCTGGCTGGCACAGGGCTAAAGCTTCTGCAGAGTAATGGAGGCGCTGAGCAGCTCGGTGATATGGTAAACAATGCTCTTATCCTCGAACTGCTATGCCCCACTCCATTATTCACACCGATCAAGCACCAGCCCCGGTTGGCCCCTATAACCAAGCGGTTCAGGCAGGTGGCATAATTTTTCTGTCGGGTCAAATTGCCCTCGACCCCCACAGTGGAAGCATTGTCGGCACGGGTGATGTCGGTCAACAAGCAGAACAGGTGATGAAGAATCTAGCTGCAGTCCTCAATCAAGCCGGAGTGGGTTGGCAGCAGGTGGTAAAAACAACGGTTTTTTTGGCGAATATGAATGACTTCGCTACCGTTAATCAAGTTTATGCTCAGTACTTTGACGAAGCAACCGCACCGGCACGCGCCTGTGTTGAAGTCTCTCGTCTACCGAAAGATGTTCTGGTCGAAATTGACTGTATTGCAGTCGCTAGCTAGATCTATCTACCGAGACAAACCCCGTCGGTAGTGCATTAGTGTAAAGGATAGAGAAAAATAAGACTATAGTTATTGAACTTTCTCAGGAGCCGAGCAGATGAGAATAGAGATGACTTGCCCGACTTGTGGCTCTCACGACATATCA
>JBHJNL010000139.1:0-36335 GCA_050330855.1 Thermosynechococcaceae cyanobacterium
GATCGCAACATCATCCCCTGGGCTACTCCCCAACTAAAGCTAACGCCTGAGTGATCACTCGATTACTCAGATACATACCTGCCTGTTTCAGCTCAACAATCACAGGTCGAGCAGCAGAAATTTGGCCCCGTTTCTTAGCAGCAAGAACCAGCCCAAGTGTTCCTCGAATAGCAATGCCTAGAGATTGAGCACAGCGACGACCGGCTAAGTCATCTAGAATCGCTTCGGTACCGGGACAGTGATCAGCCCATGACAACACCGCCGATTCACCTGGGTCGAGATTGCAGGCTTGAATGGCTTGAGGTATGGAAGGTGTTTGGATAAGAACCAGCCACTGTGTCTTCTGCAAGACCTGAAATGTCAAATCTGCTGCCCCATACTGCTGAATTTCAGTGGCAACAACTTGAGGTACTAGCACCCTTGAGTAGCTGAGCTGAAGAAGATCAAGGCGATTAGCTTTGGTCAAGAAAATTAGAGGAGAAGCATCAATGACGGGTGATACCATCGATATTTTTTCAGCTACGGGCAAGCTCTTGCCTCAAATCATCAAAGTCGATTTGAAACACATCTATTTTTTCACGGGCTAACGTCGCCAAGAATTCTTGGCGGTTCATCCCTGCCAGTTGTGCAGCCTTTCCCTGAGAGATTTCGCCACGCGCATACCAGTAAATAGCAGCGGCAAGCTGCAGCCGATGGGCAAAGTCTTCAGGCGTTTCCTGCTGACTGCCAACCAGTTCGTCAGGGATATTAAGTGTGACTTGGGCCATGTGTTCCTCTCAATCCATCTTTACTATTGTCTAACAATTCCTCAATCGCAGCGTTATCATGAGGCACATCAACGAATAGGTTCAATATAAGCTCTCCATGCAACAGGTTCTGATCATTGGTGGGACCGGGCGCATCGGTCAAAGCATCGCAGCAGATATCCTTAACCATACCGACGCCCACGTCATCATTACGGGCCGTCAATCGGGGCAAGCCGTTGCAGAAAAGCTCGGACCTCGCACGACGTTCCAAGCTCTCGATCTGGCAGAGCAGTCTAAACTAGCCAGTGCGATCGCAACCGCCAATCTGGTCATCCACACCGCTGGCCCCTTCCACGATCGCGACGCCCAAGTCCTTAAACTCTGTATCGAACACGGCGTCAATTATCTGGACGTCAGCGACCATCGCTCCTTTACCCAAAAAGCCGTTGTTTACCGGAAAGATGCGATCGCAAACAACGTCACCGCCATCATTAACACCGGCGTCTTCCCCGGCATCTCGAATAGCATGGTGCGCCAAGATGTTGAAGCCCTCGATCAGGCCGAGCAGATTCACCTCAGCTATGTCGTCGCAGGGTCTGGGGGCGCAGGACTCACCATCATGCGAACGACCTTCCTGGGGCTGCAGCAAGCCTTTGACGTATGGCGCTCCGGGCAATGGGAGCGAGTGGAACCCTATTGCGAACGCGAAGTGATCACCTTCCCAAAGCCCTATGGACCCGTCAATGTGTTTTGGTTTGATGTGCCCGAAGCGCTGACGTTGGCCCAGTCTTTCCCGGTGCAGACCGTGATCACTAAATTTGGTTCGGTGCCAGAAATCTACAATTTACTGACTTGGCTGACGGCTCGATTGCCCAAGTCTTGGCTACAAAAGCGCTCATTCATTGAGTTCTTGTCTTGGGGTGCCTATGCCTGTACTGAGTTCAGCGATCGCTTCACCGGCACCGGCGTTGCCATGCGCTCCGAAGTGAAGGGCATTAAAGACGGCAAACCCACGACGGCTTGTTCGACATTAGTGCTGGAAGATACTGCGATCGCAGCGGGCTACGGCACGGGCAGCATTGCTCAGCTTATTTTGTCAGGGCAGTTCAAAAAGCCTGGTGTTTGGCCCGTTGAAGACAGCTTGCCGACCGTTCTTTGTCAGCAGATGTTGCAGCTACGTGGTGTCGCCATCAACCAACAGATATACAAATAGAGCAAACGAGTCGAGAGAAATCACAAGACCTTATCACAAGACCTTAGCGACGTGCGGTGACGGGGACTAGTTCAGAAGCTGTTTCTCCATGCTGAGCCGCCGATTGACTCGTCTGAGCGAAATAAAGGCCCGTTAAAACGATCGCAAATCCGATCCAAGTCGTTCGTCCAAAGTGCTCAACGAAAATAAACCAGGCCAGAATCGCGCTGATAATTGGCTCTAACAGCAAAAACAACGAGACAAAGCTAGCAGAAAACTGATCCATAGCGTCCGCCAGCAATCGCTGTCCTAGACCTTCGCTGATCAGACCGAGGCCAAAGACGGCCAGTATAGCAATGCGGGTGGTAGGAAAGACCTGTCCTTCAGTGGCTAAAACAATCGGCAGCAAAAAAGCACTGCCAATGATGCAGCGCCAAAGCAAAATCGTTGTGGCCGAAAACCGCTGCCGGAGCTGTTCCACCAACAAAAAGTAGATCCCTAAGAAAACTGCCGATAGCAGTGCATAGATGTCACCGAGTAACAAACCATCGCCACTGGAAAGATCAGAAAGGCCAAGAAAGAGTGCCCCTGAGAGGGCAACAGCCATCCCAGCTAAAAATCGACTGTCAAATCGCTTGCCAAAACAGCACCAGGCTCCCAGACTCGTGAAGATAGGCGTTAGATTGCTCAGCAACATACACTTGGCAACGCTAGTGTACTGAAGCGACAGCGCCCACAACCCCAGCGATGTAATGGAAATAAGCCCCACGCTAACCAGCAAGATCCACTGCTGTGTGGTGATCGGTTCCTCGTTTGTGGGTTCCTTCGCTGATTGACGCCATTGAGCAATCAGCTTGCCGATTCCAAACACAACCGCAAAAATCAACAGACGATTAAAAACAGTGCCGTTAGCCCCTAGCTCTGTCTCACTGAGGCGAATAAAAATAGGGGCAAAGGAAACTGCCAAAAGCGCGACACAAAGTGTCGCCATCGGTAGCCATTGAGATTGGGCTGAACGCTGTTGATAAAGCTGAATAAAGTTAACCATCAGCGGCACTCCGCACGTCAATTCTTTCTGAGACTAGCATTCTGCGAGGATCGGCTGATGGATCAAGATGTCACTAATTGATGACTTTATCGCTTATTCGCAAGCTGCTTTTTAGAGAGCTTCCGCAATCGAATCGACTCAGGGGTCACCTCAACCAGTTCGTCAGGTCCGATATATTCGAGAGACCGCTCCAAGCTCATGTCAGTAGGAGCCTGAAGTTGGACGAGTTCGTCACCCGATGCCGCCCGGTGGTTAGTGAGCTGCTTGGCTTTACACACGTTCAGGTCAATATCTTGGGGGCGGTTATGTTCACCGACAATCATGCCCTTATAAACTTTCACACCCGGCTCAATAAAGAAGGTGCCCCGATCTTCAGCGTTCTTGAGCGCATAGAAGGTGGCTTTGCCCTCTTCAAAGGAAATAATGACGCCATTGCGACGGGCGGTGATATCACCGGCAAGGGCACGGTAGTCCAAAAAGCTGTGGTTCATGATGCCGTCGCCTCGGGTCTGCCGCATGAAGTCACCCCGGAAGCCGATCAGCCCCCGTGCTGGAATGATAAATTCAAGCTGGCTGCGACCGTTGCTGATCTGCATGTCTTGCATTTCGCCCTTGCGAGTGCCCAGGCGCTCAATACAGCCGCCCACCGCTTCTTCAGGGATATCAAGCACCAAGTACTCGTAAGGTTCGCAGGGTTGGCCTTTGACTTCTCGATAAATAACTTGAGGCTGAGAAACTTGAAACTCGTAACCTTCGCGGCGCATGGTTTCAATCAAAATGCCGAGGTGGAGTTCACCCCGACCCGAAACGGCAAAGCTATCAGCAGAGTCGGTTTCTTCAACCCGCAGGGCGACGTTGGTTTCTAGCTCACGCATGAGGCGATCGCGAATCTGCCTTGATGTCACAAACTTGCCTTCTTGTCCGGCAAAGGGTGAATCATTGACGCAGAAGGTCATCTGCAGGGTGGGTTCATCCACTTTGATCAGAGGGAGCGCTTGGGGTTCGTTGGGGCAGGTGATGGTTTCGCCAATATTAGCGTTGGCAAACCCTGCGACCGCAACGAGATTCCCGGCCGAGGCTGACTCTAGTTCAACACGGCTCAAGCCCTTAAAGCCCATTAGTTTCGAGATCTTGCCCTTCACGATAGAGCCGTCTTCTATGACGAGAGCGGCCTGCTGTCCGGCATTGATCGTGCCGTTGTGGATACGCCCAATCACGATGCGACCGAGGTAGTCCGAATAATCTAGGGTTGTCACCTGAAGCTGTAGGGGCTTCTCTGGGTCACCGGCTGGGGGCGGAACATGGTGCAAGAAGGATTCAAAGAGCGGACGCATATCCTCATTAGGATCTTCCATTTTCTCCTTGGCAAACCCATCTAGACCCGAGGCAAAGAGGTAAGGAAAATCACACTGATCGTCATCAGCTCCTAATTCAAGAAAGAGGTCTAGAACTTTGTCTACGGCTCCGTGGGGGTCTGCCTGGGGGCGGTCAATTTTATTCACCAACACAATGGGACGCAGCCCTTTTTCTAAGGCTTTCTTAAGGACAAACCGGGTTTGGGGCATTGGTCCTTCGTTGGCATCCACAATGAGCAGACAGCCATCGACCATGCCCAGTACTCGCTCGACTTCGCCGCCAAAATCGGCGTGACCCGGAGTATCGACAATATTAATCAACGTTTCGTTGTAGGTGACCGCTGTATTCTTAGACAGAATCGTGATGCCCCGCTCCCGCTCTAAGTCGTTGGAGTCCATCACACAATCAGGAACCTCTTCCCCTTCTCGGAAGGTGCCCGACTGTCTTAAAAGGGCATCAACCAGCGTTGTCTTGCCGTGATCAACGTGAGCGATGATGGCAACATTGCGAATGGGAAGGGTCATAAAACGTTCCAGGCGTGAAAGTTAAAGAAGACGGAGTTTAAGAACTGCTAGGGGCAGAACCAAGAATCGTAAAGTTTTTTTAATATTTTAGACTAAGTTTGATCCAAACTGCAGGCACTGTCTGAAATAGCAACACAAGACCTCGCTTATAGAAGTCCGTAAAATGGGAAGTCTAAGGAAAATCAACAGGATAATCGCCCTGTGAATAACTGGCAGCTTTCGGGAGTCACACCCATTGAGTTGGCTCCCTATAACTATCTGAGAACACCGATCTTCGTTTTCGATGTTGACTTGATGCAGATTCGGTGGGCGAACAAGGCCGCCTTAACGGCTTGCCATGCCGAGAGTCTTGATGAGCTATGCCGCCGAGAGAACCATCAAGATAGTCACCTGATCGCGCTCTATTGGCAGCAAGTTAATCAAGAACCAACGGTTGTTGGTGAATGGACGCTAGTTGGCTCACCCCAAGCGGCAAAGGTGAGGTGTCTGTTGTCAAGCTTTCCGGTTGACTCCGATGATAGGGCGCTGCTCGTTGAGATTTTTCCGACGGTTGATTTGAAGTGTTCCCCTGCACGGCAGCAGGCACTCAGTCTGATTGCCGAAGGAACCGCTCAAGTCGGGGCAGCGTTCTTTCGAGCCTGTGTACAGGCTCTAGCCCAACTGCTTCAGGTTCGCTATGTTGTTTTAACTGAACGGAGCAGCATTGCCCCTAATCGGGTACAAACCCTGGCATTTTGGAATGGAGAAAATTTCGGAGACAACTTTGAGTATGACCTCGAAGGAAGCCCCTGCGCTCAAGTCTCTGCAGGGCAGCGGCACCTGATCCCCCACTCTTTTCAAAAGCAACTTCCACCAAACTCGTGGCTATTAGAGCTAAAGGCTGAGAGTTTTCTAGGTATTCCAATCCCAAATGCAGAGGGGGATCTGCTGGGGCACTTAGCTGTTCTCGACACAAAGCCTATCGAAGATTTTGCGAAGTATGAACCCATCCTGCAAATTTTTTCAGCTCGCGTCGGAGCTGAAATTGAACGTCAACAGATTCAGAGATCGTTAAAGCGCGAACTGAGTAAGATCAAGCTGCTCAGCCATATCACTCAAGAAATTCACAGCAGCCTAGAGGCCCAAGAAATTCTACAAACCGCTGCAGATCGAGTGGGAGATTGCTTTCAGGTTAGTCGATGTAGTATCTATACCTGCCATAGTGGCCCTCGACCTTACCTCACCGCAGTGGCTGAGCATCGAGCAGACAACCTGCTATCTCTGCTTGGGCTGGACTTCCCCATCGCCAGCAATCCCTTCATTCAGAAAGCATTGGCGAGCGATCAAGCCATCTCAGTCAAGGACTTTCTGCCCGTTGCTAGTCTGGAAACGCTTTGTTCCCCGTTGCTGACTCCCGGCATTAGCACTGTATTGATAGCGCGCACCTCCCATCAACAGAATGCCAATGGCGTCATTGTGCTCAGCCAGTGTGACAACGCACGAGAATGGACAACCGATGAACGGCAGATTTTAGAGGCGGTTGCTAGCCAAGTGGGCATCGCCCTGGCCCAAGCTCATCTTGTAGAGCAAGAACAGCAACAACTGAACCAGCTCAACCGTCAAAATCAACGCCTTCAGAAAGAGATTGCTAACCGTGAGCGCGCTCAACAGTTCCTGCAGTTAGTGATGGATAACATTCCCCAGGGTATTTTCTGGAAAGATCGTGAGTGTCGATTCTTGGGCTGTAATCAGGTGTTTCTCGACAATACCGGGCTAACGCACTTTGAGCAGATTGTGGGCAAAACAGACTACGACATGCCTTGGACTCAGGAGGAATCAGACTGGTACAGAACGTGCGATCTGCGAGTACTCGAAGGCAATCAACCTGAGTATCACATTGTTGAACCTCAACTGCGGGCAGATGGCAAGCGAACTTGGCTCGACACCAACAAAATCCCACTCCACAATGCCAAGGGAGAGGTGGTCGGCCTGCTGGGTACCTATGAAGATATTACCGAGCGTAAAGATGCAAAAATCGCCCTAGAACGGCAAATTCAACGAGAACTGTTGCTGCGCGATATTATCCAAGACATTCGCAAAAGCCTTGATGCCGCGCAGATTATCCAGACCACCGTGGACCGGATTGGAGCCGTATTCAAGGCTAGCCGTTGTCATATTCAGTTCTATTCCCCCGAAAGTCGGGCTTTCCCGATTGTGGGGGAGTATTTAGACGGCGCGTGGGGGTCAATGCTGGGGATCAATATTTCTATTGACCAAACCCCCTTCGCTCAGCAACTTTTGGCTCAAGAGCAGGCACTTGTCTGTACCAACGTTTATGCAGAGCCGCTATTACTGCGAGCCATCCCCGATCACAAAGAGATAGAACTCAAGTCTTTGCTCATGGTGAGAACCTCTTATCAGGGCAAACCTAACGGTGCCATTGTGCTGCATCATTGCGATCGCCCCCTCGCACGACCCGACTTTCTGGCACTACCGGCTGACGAGCAACAACAGCTCACCCGCCAATGGACCGCAGAAGAGTGTGCCTTACTAGAGGCCGTTGCCAGCCAAGCTGGAATTGCCCTAGCCCATGCACAGTTGCTAGAGCAAGAGCAGCAGCAGCGCCAAGAACTCATGCACAAAAATGAAGCGTTGGTGCAGGCCAAACAAGAGGCCGACCTTGCCAATCGTTCTAAGAGCCTATTTTTAGCGAATATGAGTCACGAACTCCGCACCCCGCTCAATGGCATTCTTGGGTATGGACAGATTTTGCAGCGCTCGACGCTACAGTCGCCCCAGGAACAAAAAGGCATCCGCACTATTTTGGAGTGCGGTGAACATCTGCTGGGCTTAATTGATGATTTACTCGATCTCTCCAAAATTGAGGTTGAGCGTATGGATCTACAAACCACTGATATCCATCTGACTGAGTTTATAACCGCGCTGGTGAAGATCTATCAATCCAAGGCCAAGGAGAAAGGGTTAAGGTTTTTTCATAATATTTCCTCGGCTTTACCCACCGCGATTCACACGGACGAAAAGCGACTCCGCAAAGTACTGGTCAACCTCCTCGATAATGCCATTCAATATACAAACAAAGGCAGCGTGACCCTGATTGTGGACGGTGGCTCTGCACCTCAACCTCAAATCGGGACAGAGGGGGTCCGGCTGCAGCAAATTCGCTTCAAGGTCGTTGATACAGGGGTGGGGATTGCCACCGAAGATCTAGGCAAAATCTTTTTGCCCTTTGAGCAGGCCGGAGAACTCTCTCTGCGCCGTAAGGGAACAGGGTTAGGACTCGCGGCTAGTAAAAAGGTCACAGAGCTACTGGGGGGCGATATTCAAGTTCAAAGCCGCTTGAATAAAGGCAGTAGCTTTACGGTGATCTTAGATATGCCGGTTGCGACCCGTCAGAACGCGATCCACTTCGCCCACAGCAGTGCCATCCTTGGATATAAAGGAGAGGCAAAAACCCTGCTCATCGTCGATGATCAACGCACCAACCGAGAGATGCTGAGTGATGTTCTCGGCAATCTGAAGTTTAAGGTACTCACGGCCTGTAATGGTGAAGAGGGGCTAGAGATGGCGATTCGCTGTTGTCCCGACTTGGTCTTAGTTGATCTGGTCATGCCGGTGATGGATGGCCTCGAAATGATGCGATCGCTGCGGGCCATACCGGAACTCAAAGACGTACCGGTGGTGGCCTCATCTGCTAGCGTCTCTGCTACAGACCAGCAGCGGAGTCAAGAGGCTGGCTGCAGCGCATTTCTAGCAAAACCCGTGCAAATTGATCATCTGCTGCAGGTTCTGCAGAAGCAGCTTCAGCTAGACTGGCTGCAGTGCGAGCCTGCTGCAGAGCGCCCTCAGCCGATTGATGTTGATCTCAAGACTCTGGTGCTGCCTCCGAGAGAGACCCTGAGAACATTTTATAATCTTGCCCAGAAAGGGAGTCTTTACGAGATATTAGACCATTTGGAGCCACTAGAGCAGAAAGACGAGGCGTTGGAACCATTTTGCCATTATCTATGTCGCTTAATTGATGAGCTGCAGGTCAATCAAGTTAAAGCTTTTCTCAAAGAGGCTCTGCAATCATTGCGACACTGAGTTGTTCATTTTAGCCAGAATAGGTCACCCCCTGTCTTTTTTCGGTAATCCTGCTGAGGTAAATGCCCTATATTTTGCCGCACAATAGATAATGAAATGATTAGAGCTTTCGATTTAGAGAACTCTATGGTTCACAGGATTGATGAGGTCTACTGTGCCAACAGCACTCCCCACGCAGGCAAATATCCTCATCGTTGATGATGTGCCGACCAATTTACAGGTACTGGCTCAAACCCTCAAATTAGAAGGGTTCAATGTGTGGTTAGCAACCGATGGTCAAAATGCTCTATCCCAAGTTGCCCATGAGCAGCCTGACTTGATTTTGCTAGATATTCAGATGCCAGATATCGATGGCTTTGAGGTTTGTCAAAGATTGCAAAACAATCCGCAGACCTGTGAGATTCCAATTATTTTTATGACGGCCCATGACGGTTCCTTTAATAAGGTGAAGGGACTGTCGTTAGGTGGCGTTGATTACATCACCAAGCCGTTCCAAGACGAAGAGGTGCTGGCTCGCGTCAAAGTGCATCTGCGGTTGCGATCGCTCAGAGCCGCTCTCCAGCAAGAAATTGAGCAGCGCAAGCAAACTGAGGCCCAACTGGCAAAGGCGAATGATCATCTGCGGCGGCTCGTGAACCTAGATGCGCTGACACAGGTCGCCAATCGCTATTGCTTTGATGATTACTTTGAGCGCACATGGATGCGGTTGCAACGCGAGAAACTGTCTCTGTCATTGATTTTGTGTGACGTTGACTATTTCAAAAATTTTAACGATCACTACGGACATCAGGTCGGAGATGGCTGTCTCCATCAGATTGCCCAGGCCATTGAACAGGGCACAAAGCGTCCGGCTGACTTAGTGGCTCGCTATGGCGGTGAAGAGTTTGCAGTGATTCTGCCCTCCACAACCCTGGAAGGGGCGCAGCAGGTCTGTGATGATATGCGTGCCAACATTGAGCGCCTCCAGATTCCGCACGTGGCGTCCCAAGCTAGCGAGGCTGTGACGGTTAGTTTTGGCATCGTGAGTACAGTCCCCACCCCAGAGATTGCCCCTAACCTTTTGATTGAGGCTGCAGATAAGGCGCTTTATAAGGCCAAGTCCCAAGGCCGCAATACGACGGTATCTTGGCTGCTCAATGATTATCTAGCGCGGCAGTAACAATACGTTAGGTCTTTGTGATCGTCTTGCATTGGGGGGTGAGTCGGGTGAGTGGCAGATCCGGTATATTCAAGGGTGCTGCTAGAGCGGTCTAGGATGGGATCAATAATGGGCGAATCTTGATGGTGAAGCAGCTTGAGGTCCAAGACACAGTCGGTGTGACGGATCATTCTAAAGGTCGGTTGGTGGAGATCGGGGCGCTCTTAGTCGGTATTGCAGCGGTGGCCTGTGCTGCGATCTTTATCAAAATCAGTACGGCTGAGATTGGCCCGATTGCCACCATTAGCAACCGGTTATGGATTGCCACGATTCCTTTTGGGTTGTGGGTCTGGGTGAGTCAACGTCGGGATGCCAACACTGCTCCGGTGGCACCCCTGACCCTTGATGATTGGGCCTTGCTGGCGTTTGCGGGGGTGATTGGGGCTGTCGATTTACCCATGTGGGCCTTCTCTCTGACACGCACCAGCGTCGCCAATGCCATGGTGCTGAGTGATATGGCTCCGTTGTTCACGACGTTGGGTGCATGGCTACTGTGGCGACAACGGTTTGATGGGCGATTTTTACTGGGGCTAGCGGTGAGTTTTGGGGGTGCGATCGCAATTGCCCTTGGCGATGTTCAAATCTCTAGTAGCCAAATGCTGGGGGATGGGCTAGCCCTGCTCTCTGCCCTCTTTTTGAGTGCCTTTCTGCTGACGGTAGAGAACTTGCGATCGCGTCTATCAACGCCGGTTATTTTATTGTGTACCTCGACCATCGGAGCCGTTTTGACCGGTGCGATCGCACTTCAATTTGAGCATCAGCTTTTCCCGATTTCAGGCCGGGGCTGGGCCGCAGTGATAGGTCTAGCACTGATCAGTCAAGTCTTGGGACAGGGGCTAATTACCTATAGCTTAAATCGCCTGTCATCTGGTGTCGTAGCGCTGTCTTACTTGCTAGAACCAGTCCTCTCTGCATTAGGAGCCTGGGTCTTATTCTCTGAAACCCTGAGTTTGTTTAACTTAGCCGCTTTTGTTGTGGTGATTGTAGGCATCTATATGGCGATCTCTAGCCAGTCAGCCGTGAAAGAAGCTACGGCTGTTGGCAAGGCTCCTGGGCAGTCAGAACTTGTAGGGAGCCTGAAGTCTTGACTCTTTAATACTCACTTGCAGAGGATTTAAGAACTGAATCCACTGCAAGTAAACAGAGTGCTCTGCAGTGGCAACTCTAGTTTTATGCACAGTTTTTGCAGGGATGCGATCACATCCCTAACCCCTAACAAAAGACAAAGACTAGACGAAAGTCTAATGGCTAGAGACCTAAGCATTGATAAGTTTAAGTTGTCATACCCCCCGAACACAAACAACTTCAGCAGCCCAGCCCCCGCTGGCTGCTTTTTATTGCGGAAACAGTTGGCTCCTTTTTTAAGTCATGGCAACGGCTGAAATCTGGCGTACCCAAGGCATTGATTCGAGACTACTCAGGTTTGCGATCGCATCCCTCGATCAAGACTCTTGACTCGCGGCCATCTCGTCAGCAATCGCTTGTAAATCTTCTGCCGCCAAAGCACAAGCCTCAGTCATTCCTAGAGTTGTGCCATTCATTGCAATCGATTGCGCCAGAGCGCTACAGAGGTTAGCCACGGTAAAGAGGCGCTGGGATATTTTGCTACTGTTCACTAGATAACGTTGACCTTAATATTGGTTTAGGGAGACGGCCATTGAGGCGTTGATTTCACAAAAAGCCCCCATAGCAAACGGCACGGAACTAGTGTGATTCTCATCAATCGTAACTGCTAATATCAAGGGCCATTCAGTGTAAATATACGGATTTCAGGCAAATATCACCCAAAAGAAGGAGCTACTGAACAGTGCGATCTCAAAGGAAACGCAGGAACTTACGATCACGGCAGCCGAACATAACAAATTCAAATAAGACCCGTAGGATCAGCGCACCTTAAGCAGGTCTAAAATGAGAGCACAGGACAAAGCACTCCACACTCTACTGGTGAATACCTGAAGGAGGATACGATGCCGACTAACCAACAACAGCTTCAGAAAATAATGGATGACGCAATCCAAGGTCGCAAAACTGATGATAAGGATACGTTCCAGCCCTCTCTGGTCGATGATCTAAAAAAATTATGGCAGCCGCTCACTAAAGCGTAGATCACCGTTCTATCGTTGCTAGCCCCAATCAACCCCTTCAGTGGGAACTCTATAGCTAAGACATCGCTATGGGGGGACCATGGAGGAACGGCAAAGAAACGGGCAGCGCTGCTCGTTCGCGACTCTCCTCCGGGGAGCGGGGTGGGGAATACTGGGGGGATTAGGGACTGTCTGTGCCCCGATTTACGCTGCACCGCAGCCCGGTAGTTTTGCCAGTTGGTGTCTGCATCAGGCACAGTTGACGGCTGCTCAGCAACAAACGATCTCAGCGATATTGGCCTCCGTTAACACCACAGACTGTCAGCAAGCAGAACAGATTCTGACAACGCAGCCCGGTCTGATACTAGGCAGTAAAGATCTAACAGATCTTAGCCCCGTGACAACATTGCCCCATTTACGCAGCTTGGATCTGAGCCATAATCAGATCCAAGATCTCTCACCGTTACAGACCCTCAAACAGCTTCATTTTTTGCTGCTGTCGGGCAACCAAATTCAAGATGTCCAACCCCTGGCAGCGTTACCGAACTTAGGGTATGTCGTCTTAGAAAACAACCAAATTCAGGATGTCAGCGCCTTGGCAACGCTCAAGCAGCTCACGGTTCTGAATCTGCTGGACAACCCGCTCACGAAAAAAATCTGTCCGGTTAAACCTGTGACCCCCTGTCTATTCTCTGATGCGGGCAAAACTCTCTATGCCCAAGCTGAGCAATACTATCAAGCCGGACAATTCCAAACGGCGCTCCCTTTATTTGAGCAGGCACTCTCGATTTATCAAGGTGAGCATGATCTGCGCCGCCAAGGGGAAACCCTCAATCGCCTTGGAGATATCCGCTTAAATTTAGGGCAATATCCCCAGGCTCTTGAACAGTATCAAGCAGCCCTATCGCTTCAGCGCCAGATTGAAGATACGCCTGGTCTTGGTGTTTCTTTAACCAGTTTGGCTGCGGCCTATGAGCGCTTGGGGCAGTATGCAAAAGCTCAGGAGCGGGCGACAGATGCGATCGCAAATCTCCAATCTCAAAACCCATCCCGCCTCGATGGAGCCGGAGTCTATGAACACGCCAAAGAAGAAGGACTGCTCTACCATCGCCTCGCTCGAATCCAAAGTCAGCAGAACAACGCTAAGGCCGCACTTTCCTCGCTCAACCATGCAGAAAAGATATACCAAAATCTACCGGCAGGCTATCCAGGCAAATCCTTTGGTGAACGCCGCTTTCTAGAGACACAAGGCGTGGCCTATCTGAAGCAAGGGAAAGCTGCTGAGGCTCTTGAAGCCTTAACCGCAGCGCTGACGATAGCTCGGCAGAACAATAATCAGGCCGGGGCGGGATCGACGCTGAACCACTTGGGAGAAGTCTATCTGAGTCAGCGAAATACAGAGAAAGCCTACGCCACATTTCTAGAGGCCTTCAACATTCAATCTGAGATTTTAGATCAGCCCGGTATGGGCCTCACCGCTCACAATATGGGGCTAACGTTACTCAAAGCTCGACACTATCAAAAGGCCTCAGCCACGCTCCTGTTAGCGGTTGAGATATGGGAAAAACTGCGTCCCGGCCTCGCCGATGAACAGAAGGTGGCGCTATTTGAAACTCAAGCTGACACCTATACTCATCTGCAAACCGCTCTCCTTGCACAGGGAAAGCATGAGGCAGCGCTAACCATTGCTGAACGAGGACGGACTCGCGCCTTTGTCGAGCTACTGGTATCCCGTTTAGAAGCCAAGGGCGTGCAGCCAGTACCGCCTAGCATTGAGGAACTGAAGCAGATTGCCCGCGCTCAAGACGCAACCTTGGTCGAGTATTCGATACTTCAAGAGCAGCTCTCAATTTGGGTAATCTCTCCCAGCGGTATCCTTGAACAGCGCACCGTTGATCTAACCCAGCAGTCTCTGCCTGATCTTATTCAGGCTACCCAGAAGGCAATGGGCGTCAGCGATCGCGGCAGCATTCGAGTGGTATCTATGGCCTCTGCCTCGCGAGAAACGACCCAAAGCCCTCTGCGTCAACTGCATCAGCTTTTGATTGACCCCATTGCAGATTTGCTACCCAAAGATCCCGAACAGCGCGTCGTTTTCATTCCTCATCGAGCGCTATTTCTAGTGCCATTCCCAGCGCTTCAGGGTGCTGATGGTCCTTTGATCGAGAAACATACGCTCTCCAGTGCGCCCTCTATTCAGCTTCTGGCCTTTACGCAGGGCCAACGCCCGACCAAAACCGACAAGAACTTAGTAGTGGGCAACCCCATCATGCCTTCCATTTTGGTCGGGACTGAGCAGCAAGCGTTGATACCCTTGCCAGGGGCTGAGCGGGAGGCGGTTGCGATCGCATCTCTGCTCAATACCCAAGCCCTCATCGGAGCTAAAGCCACTGAAGCCACCGTTGTTGAACAGATGGCCGCAGCGAACACCATTCACCTAGCCACCCACGGCCTCTTAGATGAACTGAGCTTAGATACACCCGGTGCGATCGCCCTCACTCCTTCATTCCCCCATCGCCCCGTCCCCTCATCTCCCCCCAATCCCGCTCCCTCAGAGACCGACGGCTTCCTCACCACCAGCGAAATTCTCAACCTCAAGCTAAAGGCCAACCTTGTTGTTCTGAGCGCCTGCAACACCGGCATTGGCAAAATTACTGGCGATGGCGTGGTCGGCCTTGCCCGAGCCTTCATGGCAGCAGGTGCACCCAGCGTTGTCGTTTCTCTCTGGTCTGTCCCCGATGCCCCCACCGCAGAACTGATGACCGAATTTTATCGTCAGCAACAGCAGGGACTCGACAAAGCCCAAGCACTCCGTCAAGCGATGCTGGCAACCCGCAAGCGCCACCCCCACCCGAAAGATTGGGCGGCCTTTACTCTGATGGGCGAAGCACGATAAATATCATGGTATGAATAAGCAACTTCTGGCTCAGCTCTTGATCGGAAAACTCTCTTGGCTCCGCTTTATTCGTTCTGCCGCCATTATTTATGGTCTTTTTGCAGTTGGGATTTATTTCTTTGGTGACCGGCTGATTTTTCATCCCCAGCCCAGCAGTTATCAAGATACCGATGAAAGTCTCAAAATTACCGCCGCAGATGGTCAGCAGCTATCTGCCCTCTATCTCCCCAATGCAGGGGCGAAGTATACGATTCTCTATAGCCACGGCAACGCGTCAGATCTAGGGTCAGTGCGCTCTAATTTAGAGAACATTCGTCAGGCCGGATTTTCGGTTTTTTCCTATGACTACCGGGGCTACGGGACGAATACCGGGACACCCTCAGAGCGGGGAACCTACCTTGATATAGAAGCAGCCTATCGATATCTCACCCAAAACTTAGCCATTTCCCCAGACCGTATTATTTTGCAGGGGCAATCAGTGGGGGGTGGGCCAAGTTCCTATCTTGCTGCCCGAGAACCCGTGGCAGGTCTGATTTTAGAGAGTAGCTTTACGAAAATTTTTCGAGTGGTAGTGCCGTTCCCGATTCTGCCCTTTGAAAAGTTTCCCAACATTGATCGCCTTGCCAAGGTGAACGGTCCGGTGCTGGTGATTCATGGGCAGGCCGATCAAATTGTCCCTTTTTGGCATGGGGAGGCGCTATTTCAAGCTGCACAAGAACCGAAGCAATCGCTATGGACTCTAAATGCCGACCATAATAATGTTCAAGAGGTCGCTGGGGCCACCTATCGCAAAGCTCTACAAGAGTTTGCCCAACAGATTGATCGTCACTCGGCCCCGTAATCGGTCCCGTGATTGGCAAGAGGGACTGCAACAATATAGTTAAACAATACAGTTAATCGACTCATCGCTCACCCTAACTATGCTTCCTGCTCATTACTCTCTGCCCCTGATCACCCTTTGCGTTATGGTTTCCAGCCTGCCGATGACTCATATCTCTGCCCAGACTATTGCCCCACCGGTTGCTGCCGAGCACCCCGTCAAGCTCGAAAAGCATGGTGATATCCGCATCGATCCGTACTTTTGGCTGCGCGATCGCAACAACCCAGAGGTGATCAACTACCTCAAGGCAGAGAACACCTACTACGACCAGCAAATGGCTCCCCTGCAGGGGCTGCGGAACGAACTTTTTGAAGAGATTAAAGGGCGCATCAAGCAGGACGATTCTAAAGTTCCCTATCGCCTTGGCAACGACTTCTACTACAGCCGGTTTGAAGACGGCAAGCAGTACCCCATCTATGCCCGCAAAAAAGGGTCACTAGATGCTGACGAGCAAATTCTTCTCAACGTCAATACCCTAGCTGAAGGACATTCATATTACAGCACTGACCCTTCACCAGAGTCGATTAGCCCTAACGGTCGCTATCTAGCGTGGGCTGCCGATACGGCAGGTCGGAACTTCTACACCATTCGCGTCTTAGATATGCAGACGGGCAAGATGCTGGCCGACCAAATCCCGAATGTGACGGCGAATCTGGTGTGGGCCAACGATAACCAGACCCTCTTTTATGCCAAACAAGATCCTGAAACCCTACGCTGGGACAAAATTTTCCGCCATACCCTAGGCACACCGGCGGTACAAGATGTTCTGGTGTACGAAGAGAAAGACAACACCTTCTATGCTTCCGTAGATAAAACCAAGGACGATGCCTATGTTTTGATTGAAACGGAGCAAACCCTAACCTCGGAAGCCCTGACGTTGGATGCAAATAATCCCCACGGAAAGTTTGAGGTGTTTAAGCAGCGCGATCGCGGCCACGAATATTACATCGATCACGCCAATGGTTTCTTCTACATTCGTACCAACCGCGACGCTCAAAACTTTGCCCTGAAGCGAACCTCTGCCGCTTCTGCTGAGGCAGAGTGGGAAACAGTTATTCCCCACGACCCAGACGTATTTATTGCAGACTTTTCTCTCTTTCGAGAGTTTCTGGCTGTCGAAGAACGAAAAGACGGCCTCACCCGCCTCCGTATTCATCCTTGGTCTAATCCTGACTCAGCCCATTTTCTCTCCTTCGATGATGCTGCCTACGAGGTCGCTTTTGGGGACAATCCTGACTTCGAGAGCCGCACACTTCGGTATACCTACGAGTCGCCCAGCACGCCGACCACCACCTACGACTACGATGTGGCAACGCAACAACGGACGCAGTTGAAGCAAAACGTTGTCCTGGGCGACTTTAAGTCCAGCGACTATCAGGTGGAGCGGTTAATGGTGCCTGCCCGTGACGGGGCTAAGGTTCCTGTCACGGTTGTGTATCGCAAAGATCGATATCAAAAAGATGGCTCCAATCCATTGTTGCTCTACGGCTACGGCGCTTATGGAGCCAGTATTCAGCCCTATTTCAGTACTTCGAGGCTGAGTCTGCTCGATCGCGGGTTTGGGTTTGCGATCGCCCACATCCGAGGCAGTCAAACCTTGGGACGACAGTGGTATGAAGACGGCAAGCTCCTTAAGAAAAAGAACACCTTCACTGATTTTATTGATGCTGGGCAATATCTCGTGGCCCAAGGGTATGCAGATCGCGATCGCCTGTACGCCATGGGCGGCTCTGCCGGCGGGCTGCTCATGGGAGCCGTTATGAATATGGAGCCAGACCTCTTTGATGGAATCATTGCCCAAGTCCCCTGGGTCGATGTCGTCACCACCATGCTAGATGACACCATCCCGCTCACCACCGGTGAATACGATGAGTGGGGAAACCCCAATGACCCCGAATACTATCGATATCTGCTCTCCTATTCGCCCTACGACAATGTAGAGCAAAAAGCCTATCCATCCCTACTGGTGACGACGGGCCTTGAAGACTCACAGGTTCAGTACTGGGAACCAGCAAAATGGGTTGCCAAGCTACGAGCCAAGAAGAGCGATCGCAATCTACTCCTGCTGCACACCGACATGGAAGCAGGGCATGGTGGGGTGAGCGGTCGGTACGAGCAGTACCGTGAAACCGCAAGAGATTATGCCTTTTTGCTCCATCTTGCCCACCGCAAATCTGGAACCGCGCCCCGCCCCTCTGTTTCACCCAAAGCACCCTGAAGGAACGCAGACGACATCAGCCTTTAGCAGGTCGCCGGGTCAAAGATAAGTGCGATCTCCGCTTCTTGTTTGGGTGCCACCAGAATCATTCCCTGCGCGGTTTTCACCCATCCCTTTGCTTCCACAATAGAGAGTTCATGAGCAGGTGGCACCTTGACAGCATCCTTAGCAGAACCAACCGGCATCAATGCGCCAGGGGGACGTAGATCTTGCCAAATCGCCGCCGTCGATTGCAAATCAGTGGGACGAGGCGGCAGTCCCCCTCGTCCGGTCCGTACAAATTGACCTGGACCGACAACTCCCCCTGGGCGACATCCTTGGGCCAGCTTAGGGGTAATGGCAATCGTCTCCGGTAAGACTAGTGTGCCATCGCTGGGATCAACGTCTGGATTATTGATCAGCACTGTGCCATCGTCATTCAGAGCTGAGCTGGCAGAAATAACGCTATCAGGAGATTGAAACAGTCCCCCCGTCGTCAGAATCTTGATATTTCCCCCCCGGCCCGAAAACGCCTCGGCGGTGATGCGGCTCTCGCTCAGGGCAACCAGCAGAGCGGCACTAATATTAATGTTGCCACCATTGCCATTCGTCAGATCTTCACCGGCTGTGGCAGAGGCGCGACTGCCCCGTTGCAATAGCAACTGATCGGCAATATTGAGTTGAATGTTACCGCCCCGACCGCTTTCAGTATTGGCTAAAATGAATGCCCCATTATCTAGGGTGGCCGCTTGGGCCTGCACCTCAATATTGCCCCCTTCCGCCGTATTGACGCTGCCCAAGGCAATCCCTGCGCCCTCATCAATTGCCAATTGGCCCGTTACAACCCTGACGCTGCCAGCATTTCCCACCCCAAAGCTCTGGGAGGATAGACCACTTTTAAATGTGCCGTTTTCAGAAGTCCCCTCTAGCTTCACAAACTCCGAAGCAATAATATCAATGGTTCCACCCTGACCGGAACCGAGGGTATTGGTGGCGATATTCGCCCCCCCTTGAATCGTCAGTTGTCCGGTTTTAACGCTCAAATCACCGGCAGGTCCAGTCGTAATGGTGGGGGCAAATAAGCCACTGCCAATCACACCACTCGCCGAGGTACCCCGCAGTAAAATCGACTCAGATGCGTTTACGGTTAAGGCACCGGCAGCACCGGGTCCGAAGGAACTCGTTGAAATCAAGCCCCCATCTTGAATGACCAGCCGACCGGTCTCAACTCGCAAATTACCAGAGGCACCCACACCGGCACTCACGGTTCCTAAAGCACTGACGGTATTCA
This sequence comes from Thermosynechococcaceae cyanobacterium, assembly GCA_050330855.1. GTDB lineage: Bacteria > Cyanobacteriota > Cyanobacteriia > Thermosynechococcales > Thermosynechococcaceae > RCC1774. The sequence goes on from JBHJNL010000139.1 coordinate 19,496, forward strand.
GCTCTAGAAAATAATCATTGCCAAATCCGGGTGCGTCAATGCCAAACCCAGTGGCGCTAAATGGACCGTTGTTTTCCTGCCCCTCAGGGAAAATAGAGGTACCAGAAATCTCAACTGACTCTGAAGCACGGATCGTTAAATTACCGCCCTGGCCCGTTGCGCCCGCAGCCGCAGCCGTCACCTGTGCCCCATCTCGAAGAATCAGGGCTTGGGTCTGAATCTGAATATCTCCGGCCTTACCTGCGCCAAAGGTATTCGTCGAAATCCCACTTCTGATCGGGACTAAAATGCCAACACTGGCCTCAAAGGGTTCAAATACCCCAGGTATATCTGTTGTGCCTAACACTTGAACAGACTCAGAGGCATTGATATCGACACGACCGCCAGACCGATCTCCGGTTGTATTTGACAAGAGCTTGGAACCACCCGTCAGCAGAATATCGCGTCCTTGGGCTTGAATACGGCCTCCGCGAGTGCCGCTGGCATCCACGATGGCTAAATTAGACAGGCGAATATCGGCAAAGGCTATTGCAGGAGTATAGTCAACAACCCAACCTTGAGGGCTGGGCTGCAGACCCACGCGACTATTGCCCACAACGCTGCCTAGACTAATCTGTCCGCCCGACGCCGTGATCAAACCTCCTTCCAGCACAACATCGCCGCCAATTAACACCAGCGTTTGCCCCTGATTCACCTGTAAACCAACTGTTCTTGTCTGAACGGTCTGCACTGCAGCCGCTGGCGATGTGGGCAGATTATCTTGGACGGGAATCTTAAACTGCGATTGATTCACTAGCGCACCTGGAGCAGCACCAAACTGCAGACCCACCGGCGCACTCATCGTTAATAGCGCACCAGGGGGCGGGGATTGAGTACTAAATTGAGTCCCATCGGCAAAACGGAGGCTAGTGGCACTACTAGCAAGAAAAGAACCACTAATATTAAGGGAGGCATTGGGTCCAAACGTCACCCCGTTAGGGTTGAGCAGAAATAAATTAGCCGAGCCATTAGCACGGATGGAGCCATCGATCTGAGATGCCGAGGTACCGGTGACACGGGTAATGATGTTTTGTACCCCAGTCGGGCCATCAAAAAAGACAGAGCCATTGGCAGGAATATCAAACTGCTCAAAACTGTGGAATAGATTGCTGCCGACTTGCTGCCCCTTGGAGATCGAGATGTTACGCTCGCCGGACACCTGAGTCGGCACCGTGCCATCGGGAATCACCTGGGCCTGGGCAGCTTCTAACGCCGATAAGCCAGCTACTATCAGGGTGCCTATCAGGGTGTATATCTGGCGGTTTACTCTACGCAATAATCACACAGCTCAATGATGTTCTAGAAACCGTTTGGCGACTTAATTGATAAAGATACAAAACAGATCTGACCTGCTCACAACCGCAGTGTGAGCAGGATTGCGTTTTGTAAACTTGTGCATCAGCATCAGGAGTTGACCTGATAAGTCCATTGGGTTACTTCAGATTCTACGACTTATATCCCGTAGAAAGCTGAGGATGGGGCTGTTATTTTGACTTTGCTTATCGGTTCGGGTTCTGGCAATGGTGTCATAGAACGTTGATAGCCATTACTTGCGATCGCAACGACATCGATGAGCACAATCTCCCATGAGCTAAAACAATTAGGAACATTAGGATGACTCAAGCGCCCATGCCCTCGGCAGAGAAGACCTCGCAGCACCGGCAAGATTTACCTAAAAAGGGTTTTCCGCAATCGATTCTGTCCGTGAGTCGCGAAGAACTCTCAGAGCTTTCGCTCACGATAAAGCAGGGCCTCACTGACGATGAGGCACAACTCCCCGCTGACCTGACAGGACACGTCTTTATTATTGGTCCCGCCGGATCGATCCCCACTGGCGTTGTCAGCGATGAAGACCTGCGAACCATCAAACCGGCCAAGGACGGGTGGACGCCGCTCTTTAACGGCGATGGCATGATTCATCGTTTTGACTTTGAGCAAGGAGCAGCAAAGCTTACCACGCGCTTGATCAAAACCCCTTGCTACTATGCCGACCTAGCGGCCCAGACCAACGAGCACTATCAAGATCTGCAATTTCAGAATGTGGGCATTACTCGGATGTCTTGGGAACGTCTTGGCGTTCGCAATCAATTAAATACCGCCTTGGTACCGGTGAAGTCAGCCCAAGATCAACATGAACGGCTGCTCGCCACCTGGGATGTGGGGCGTCCCTATGAAATTGATCCCGTCACGCTCAAGGTCATTGCTCCCGTGGGCTGGAATGATGAATGGCGAGAGCTGACCTCTTTTGTGAAAGTTTCTCCTTTCAAGCAGGTAATGACAGCGGCCCATCCGGGTTATGACCCCAACAGTCATGAGCTATTTACCGTCAATGTGGGCAAGTCGTTTTCAACACTGCTGAGTCTTTCGCGATCGGTGAATGCCCGCTTACATAAGCAACGAGAATCGATCCAAGTAGCCCTTTCAGAACCGTCATCTCCGTTGAGTCAAATCACCGAACTCGTGAGTCGCATCTTTAAGATGGTGCTGAGCGTCTTGGGCCTTGTGGATAAAGTTTTGCAGCATTTCGCCCGTCATGACTTTGTGAATGTAATGCGTTGGGATATCTCAAGCTCTCATCTTTCTGAAACCTGGCAGGTGCGTCTGCCCAACGGTCGTCCACTCAAAATTGATGAAACGCTGCATCAGATTGGCCTAACGAAGGATTATATTATCCTTGCTGACACCAGTTTTAAACTGGCCCTAGAGCACTTCCTACCTTACCAAAAGAGTCAGATTTCTGAAGATGCAAAAATCCTGTTCGCTGATTTATTTGATTATCCACAGTTAGATATTACGAAGCTCTACTTTGTCCGTCGTGCTGATCTCAAATCCAGTCCACCAAAAAGTCAAGGCATTCCAAAATGGCTGAGGTGGCTCACCGATACTAAGCTGCCCACCGTCACCGCTCAATCGGTAGAACTTCCCTTTGAGATGGCACATTATCTAGTCGATTACGATAACCCAGACGGCAAGGTCACGCTCCATGCAACCCATAACTGCGCCACCGATCCCGCCGAGTACATCCGTGTCTTTGATCGATCTGTCTTTGATGATCGCGATGGCAACGGTGATTACGATGAAGCCGCCATTACCGCGAATGTACAGCGGTTGGCGGGCACGGTAGTCGGCCCCATGGACATAAGCCGCTTAGCGGGATATGTCATTAACCCTGAAACCGAAACGGTGGAAGACTCAGACTATGCCTATTCCCTGGACTACAACTGGTCAACGGCGCTCTATGCCTATCGAGACGGCTACCCCACCGGACAGTTCAAAGACATTTACTGGAGTAGTTGGGGCTGCTGGCATGACACCCTCACCAAACGCAATTTTGAAGCCTATAAAGACTATAAGCAAGGTTCAGGGCATGGCCGCATTGTCGCCACCGAGGACGTTCTCAAAATAACCCGTGAAGGACGCCCCTCTAGTCTTTGCCATTTGCAGATCGAGCGCAACAGCGCCGGCGAGGCCGGTAAGGCCATCAAGCTAACGCTCAAAGAAGAGAATTGCTACTCTTTCCCGCCGGGGTATTTGGGAACGTCGCCCCAGTTTGTCCCCCGTAAAGGTAGTGCTGCAGATGATTCTACTGATGGGTATATTGTCTCGGTCGTTCTTTATTCTGATACGCCTGCTTCTTCTGCATCAAAGCATCAGCCGGAGCACTCCTCTTGGTCTCAAAATAGTGAACTCTGGATTTTTGATGCGAAGCATTTAAAATCTGGGCCGCTGTATCGGCTGAGCCATGGTTTACTGAATTTTGGGTTTACGTTGCACACCACTTGGCTCCAGGAAATTGTCTCTGCTCCTGAAAGTCATGATTACGATATTCGCAAAGATCACGATCCTCTGATTCAAGAGCAGCCACAAGAGTTTCGAGCGCAGATTCAGGCATTGTTTGAGGCCGAGGTATACCCTCGATTTGAGGAGGGTGAGACCCCTCCGTGCTAGATGATCGGCAACAGTCTCTAGCGGCTCGTCGCCCAGTTAAAGCGAGGGGCAAGCCATTGGTGATCGAGCAAGATGGTGAAGGGTGCGATCGCAAATAAGGCCCAAAAGATGCCGGTGGTCATTGAGAACTGGGTCTGCAGAATAAAGGTGAGCAACGCAATGGCCCCCGACCACACCAGTCGCCCACCCCTCGCATCAGGGATTGACCGTGGATCGGTGAGCATAAACAGGGCAAACAACAGCAGTGAACCGCTCATAAGCTGATGGGTCAACACATCCCAACTCCAGCCCAGCCAGAGATTACGCAGAATGCCGAGCAGGGTGTAGGTGCCTAGAAACATGGCGGTGGTGTCCCACCGTCCGACCTGCTTGAGCACAATACCGCCAGCCCCGGCAAAGAGAAGACCATACCAGCCCACCTCGCCCCACTGCCCCGGTGAAACCCAGGCATCCTGCGTTAGCAAAAGTACGGCGATAATGCCAAAGTTGGCGGGGTTAAAGAAATGCTTGTTGTTAGATCGCAGAACAAACTTGCTTAAGATCGCCAGCGTCGCGGCCAGGGCCATCGTCGTCCAGTGGCCGGTTCTCAGGAGCAGACTCAAACCCAGGGCTGTAATCAAGGCACTGCGGAGGGAGGGGTTAAAGTCTGTTGTTTGGTCTGTTTGGAGATAGAGCCATCGGGAGATGAGAAGCTGGATGGTGAGGGCGGTTGCGATCGCAACGCCAACCGTACTCATCTGCAGGGTCCAATCTTTGGTGGTGATGCCAAGGATGAGAAAGAGGGACAGGAATAGAATTTGGTAGTCGCGAGCGTCCTGAAGCATAGGGGCCTCTTGTGGGGGGCAGCTCTAGATTAGCTTGAGGGAAGGTTGCGATCGCGATCGTTACTAAAATTGGAACGCTTTCTCTGATTTAATCACTTTTGACATTGGCTAAATCTTGCAAAATCAGCCTTGCGGTCTCTGGCTCATCATTAAGAAGTCGAGATATTGCCTCATTAAGTACGTGAGCAACAAAAAACCAGAGACCGAAGTCTCTGGCGGATTCAAACAACACAAGGAGGCAAATGAAATCTTAAATTTAGAGTGCCCCAATTTGGGTCAGGCCCAAAATTGCACCCGCGCCAAAGGCATGACCCAGACATAGGGTTCCGATTACGGCACCGAGACTAAATCCGCCGAAGAAGCTAGCGGCTGGAGCGGCAGGGCCTTCGTTGGGCTTCTGGACCGTTAGCTTGGCAAGCACAATCGCCAAAACGTTGCAGGCGATCATAACGACGGCCACGTTAGGACTCCAGTCAACAGCGCGAACTACGGCGGTCATTAATGTTGGTGTGAACAACTGCTTATCTCCTTCATACCTTGGAACAATTGTTAATCGTATGTGATTATTGCAAATAACGGGTCTTACAGAGGTGACTCGCATTAATAGTTTACAGACCTGTTGCTTGCGAACAGACCGAATGAAACCCCTTTTGTTCACGACCCTGGCCTTAGCCCTAGCAACTAGCCTCACGCAATGCACGGCGTCCGGCAAGATTGCCCAAACAACTCCAGACTGTGAAGACCAGCCAGGGTTTACCCTCATTGAGGCCGGGGAGTTTATTGCAGGGAGCGATCGCAAAGAGCGAGACTATGCCTATCAGATTTCTGCTGACTCTGTGACCAGCGCCCCCTCTGAAACAGAACTGCGCCAAAGTCGTTGGTTTGAGGGTGAGCCGAAACGGGAGGTGCGATCTCAACCCACGTTCTGTATCAGCCGCAATCTCGTCACCAATGCCGACTATCAAGTTTTCGTAAAAGCCACCGGCCACCCCTCCCCTGGCATTTCGGAAGCAGACTATCAAACGCAAGGATTCCTGGTGCATCCCTACGGTAAAGTGAGGCCGTACCTATGGCGGGGCAACCAATACCCCACCGGCACAGCGAAGCACCCCGTCGTTTTGATCTCTGAGGCCGATGCCCAAGCCTTCGCCCAATGGAAAGGTCAGCAAGACGGCGTCACCTATCGCCTGCCCACAGCCCTCGAATGGGAGAAGGCGGCACGGGGAACAAAGGGCCAATACTTCCCTTGGGGCAATCAATGGCGACAGGATGCAACCCACTGGGGAGGGAGTGGGCAAGACCGCACTAGCGAGATTGGTGCCTATCCTCTGAGTCGCAGCGTCTATGGCGTTGAAGATATGGCGGGTAACGTATTTGAGTACACTTCGACTCGCACCGAGCGCCGAGGGCAATCTGCGACGGTGATGAAAGGGTGTGGTTGGGATGATCTACCGGGATTCTGTCGCGCCGCCTATCGCCATGCCCGTCCTTTAGGATCTCGTCATATTCTGTTTGGCTTTCGGCTCGTCCGAGTGTAAAAACTCTTGCTGACTAGAAGTGCATCAAGACGAGGGTCGCACAATCAGTTCTTCAAGCAGTCGGGTTTGTGTCTGCCGATTATAGCCAATCAGCCGAATAAAGCTGTGGGGATGTTCCTGCAGGCAAGCCTTAATTCCGGCGAGGGCTTGGGTGGCGTTCTCAGGGGGGTGCGGCCAGGACCAGGTTCGCCAGACATTATTTGATTTTTCGCGAGGACGGGCGACCTCTAGGGTGAGCTGTCCGCCTTGCAAGATCGCTTTTTGCAGAAGCTGCTCAATAGTTGCCACTGAGATCGTGTCCGGCCAGCCCTCTTGGGGGCTAGCGCTGTGGCTATTTTGAACGTAGCGATCGGGTACCGCTTGCTCCTGAATCTGAACCTGTTGTGGCGGCGGGGGCAATGTAGACGAGCGGTTTCTTCCCGTGCCCAGATTAGATGATTCTGCCCCTGAGAAGTAGGCTCCGGCGAGGCGCGTTTCTTGAAGCTGGGTTTGTTCTTGCTGAAGATTTGCGCCGATCTCAAGGAGTTGAGCAAGACCGACTTGGTTTTGGTCGAACTGGAGACGCAGACCAGGGTTGTTGACCAGGTGGGTTGAGACTTGGCCGAGGCCGACCGTATTAATGAACTCACGGACTTGGTTGTTATAGAGTTGCGATCGCAACGCCCCAAAGAAATCCAAAGACTGCTGCGGAAACGCCTCGACCAATCGCTCAATATCTGTCGTCGGCAGCCCATCCGGCGCAAAAATACCCGCCACCACGCCAATCCGATCTTCGTAGCTAGGCTGCCAATAGAATTTCTCCATCCGACCATCGCGGACTAAAGGCGCATAGAGCGTCGAGAAATCATTCCCCGTCGCAATAATCGGCACCCGATGGATCGGCTCTGTCTCATAGCTACCAGGGAGCTGAACATCTGTAGGGTTATCGGCAATATTCATCAGTGTGCCGTTCACCAATTGGGTATTGACCGTATACTGCGTCATCCGATCCACGCGGCCTGCCCCAGCATCTAAATCATTGATCAGCAAGACACACATTTTGCCCCGCACCCGAATCAGCTCAGCCGCCTCTCGATAGCGCATCCGAATGAGTCGGACGGGATCGCCAGCATCAGGACTTTCTAGTTCCCCAGCAGACATGCGAACGGGAATGATTCCCATTTTTTCAAAGACCAGCTCGCACTGAAAAGATTTCCCTTCTCCTTTACGACCATGAATCCCAAGAATGAGCGGTACCTTTACCCCTGGTAGATCCATGAAATTCTTGGTGATATGGACTGCCAACTTGTCGAGAAAACGGGGTGAAATATAGTAGCTCATGCAAGGAGAAACGCCACAGGACTGCTGTACCGTTCTACCACTGTCTAGATTCTGAAGCCAAGCAACTGCTTTATTAACGAGGGAATCTTCATCATTCCAGAGCAATCAGCTTACATATAAATTTGCCTGCTCCCCTTATCGTGGCCCTGACCGAACCAATTTCGTATCGGGTTGGGACAACATCGAAATGATCAAATTAATAATGAAAGAGTGTGCCATGCGATTTGCTGTATCTAAGTAGCCCATAGATGTCTTTATTCTTTGTTTACTTCTCGTTGCTTTGGAGCGGGGGTCTATTCTTTATCTACCACCATTTCTTGGGCTATAGCTGGCCGGTCTCTTTACTGACAGAGATGTGGCCCTATCTGCTTATACTGCCGATCGGAGCTTGGATCTTACAGCTTGCAAAACCCGCATTACGCAAGCGATATATTTTATTGAGTCTTGCCACACTTCTACTCCTGTTGAATAGCTTTCCCGTTCTCAGTTGGTATGGCCTACCCCAGCTTCAGCACTCATCAGAGGGCATTCGGGTCATGACCTACAATATCTGGATCCATAACGAAAATTACGCTGCTGTTCAAAAATCTATCCAAAAAAATCTTGATATTGTTTTGTTGACTGAGGTCAGTTCCGAGGCAATGCTCGTCCTAAAAAACCATCTTGCATACCCCTACAGCTATCGCACGACCGGAGGAAATAATGCACTGTTGAGTCGATATCCAATTTTAGAAGTCACCTCTGATCTGCTAGGTGTTTCAGTAAAGGGCCGCACCTATAACCTAGTCGCACGCCTTAACGTAGAAGACCGGCCTGTGACGTTGATTGGTGTTCATCCACCCATTCCAGCACTGTCTAAATATTTCCAGGTTCGCAATCGGCAGCTTGATGCCTTAGCTGAGCATGTGCGCTCGTTAGAGGGGCAGGTGATTGTTCTCGGAGACTTTAATACGACTCCTTGGTCTCCCTATCTGCGGCTGTTTGAACGATCTGCAAAAGTGGAAAATGCTGGAAGAGGGAGAGGGATTTATGCCACTTGGCATTACCATTCAAATTTGCCGAAGAGCTTATTGAAGGTTCCCATCGATCATATTGAGACTCGCGGATTCAAAGTGATTCATACATGGGTTGGCGATGCGGGGAATTCCGATCACCGGCCTGTGATTACCCTCTTGCAGAGTCGTTAGTCAGCATCTATAAAACAAGCGGTGACGGCAGCCTACGTTACTCATCATAGGATAGCTGTTCTGAGTCTCGATACAACATACTCGATATCCCGTCTCTATAAACAGGAGGAGCAAAAAAGTGATGTTTTTTGAATCGTGCGGGCCTTTGTGCGAATATATGTGCATGGCAACTAATTTGCAAATTGACGATCGTTTAATGCAAGAAGCGCTGACTCTGGGTGGGCACAGAACGAAGCGGGCTGTGGTCGAAGCCGCACTACGTGAGTATGTGCTGCGGCGTAAGCAACTTCAGGTCGTTGACCTTTTTGGAACCATTGACTATGAAGAAGACTACGACCATAAGGCCCAGCGCCAGCAGGGATGAAAGTTATTGTAGACACGGTTATCTGGTCTTTAGTCTTCAGGCGACAGGCTGCTGAGTCGACGTGCCGTGATCTACTTGCAGACTTAATCTCAGATGGGCGTGTTGTTCTCTTGGGTGCCGTTAGACAAGAGGTTCTATCAGGCATTCGCCACGCTGAGCAATTCGAGCGTTTGAAACAAGCCCTCCGAGCGTTTCCAGACCAGGCGTTAGATATTGAAGATTATGAGCTGGCCGCAAAGTACTTTAGTCTTTGCCGTAGCAAAGGTATTCAAGGTGCTAATACAGATTTCTTGATCTGTGCCGCCTCTGTACGGCGAAAATATGAAATTTTGACCACTGATCGAGATTTTACTCACTTTGCAACGGTACTCCCCATTATGCAATCCAATTTTGGGAGATAAAGTCTCGCTTACCATCAGCCTTCAAGACACCTCGTTGCGATTACTCTTCTCTAGACAGCCGATGCTTGAAATCTTCGTAGCCAAAGGAGTGAACAATTCGATAGGTGCCATCTTCTTCAAGCACCCCTAGATCAGGAAGGGGCATACCGTTGAAGGTTGTCGTCTTGACAATCGTGTACTGCAGCATATCTTTGATAATGACTTTGTCACCAATCTGAAGCGGCTTATCAAAGGCATAGGTGCCCACCACATCACCCGACAAACAGGTTCTACCCGCCAAGACGTAGCGATGCAAGCCATCGGGCGTATCCCCCATTACCTCTGGTCGATAGGGCATTTCTAAAATATCGGGCATGTGACAGGTGGGGGATGTATTCAAAATAGCGATGGGTACCTCCCGATCGCAAACGATATCTAGAACACTGCTGACCATGTGCCCCCCATTAAAGGTCAAAGCCCCACCTGGTTCTAGAATGACGCTGACGTTAAAGCGAGACTGCAGCGTATTCAGTGCTTCAATGAGTGCCGCAATATCGTATTTAGGGTGTGTAAAGTAATGACCGCCCCCAAGATTGATCGTATCTATCGCCTCCAGGGCTTCTGGAATCACCTTCATTAGGTACTCAATGAGGCGCACAGACGCGTCTGCCATGTTTTCGCACAGGTTATGGACGTGCAGTGTATCGATTTGGGCAAGGACTGCGGGCGTGAGGCTTTCTTTGAATACACCGAAGCGAGAACCTGAGGCAGACGGGTCATAGAGATGGGGGTTATTCTCGACCAAAGAAAGCTGTGGATTGAACCGAAGCCCCAGCCGAGCATTGTCTCCGTGTGCGGTTCGACAGAGAGGACCAAAGCGCTCTAGCTGGGAGAGAGAATTAAAGTACAGGTGATGACAGAAGGGCAGTAGGTCTTTGATTTCTGGTTCAGTGTACGCAGGGGAGTAGGCGTGAATTTCGCCATGAAAATGCTCATGGGCCAGTCGGGCTTCATAGAGGCCGCTGGCGGTGGTGCCGTCCAAGACCTCCGCAAACATCGGAAATAACTCAAACATGGCAAAGGATTTGGTGGCGAGCAAGATTTTGCACCCCGTCTCTTGCTTGAGATGGGTTGCGATCGCCAAATTATGTTTCAGTGCCCTGAGATCAGCCACGTAGGCAGGTGTTTGCACCCGACTAAGCCACTGCATCAAAGGTGCCCTCTTCTAGCTCTAGGTCTTTGATCTGCCATGACAGCCCCTGTTTAGATAGCTCTACAAGAAAGGGATCGGGATCGAGTTCCTCGACATTGAAAACACCCTGACCTTTCCAATGATTTTGACCCATCAAAATAGCGCCCGTTACGGCGGGAACGCCGGTGGTGTAGGAAACGGCTTGGGCACCCAATTCTTGATAGCAATCGGCATGGTCGCATACGTTGTAGATTATGATGCGCTTAGACTGACCGTTTTGAATGCCGGAGAAAATGCAGCCAATGGAGGTTTTGCCAGTGTATGTGTGGGCAAGGGAAGAAGGTTCTGGCAGCAGTGTCTTTAAAAACTCTAGCGGGATAATTTTGACGCCCTGATGTTCTACTGGCTCAATACCCGTCATCCCCACGTTCTGGAGAACCTGTAGATGCTTGATATATTCATCGCCAAAGGTCATCCAAAAGCGGATGCGCTGCAGCCCTTTGATGTGTTTGACGAGGGACTCTAGCTCTTCGTGATAGAGCAGATAACTCTTGCGTGGACCGACCTCAGGATAGTCAATCATCATTGAGATGCTGAGGGGATTAATCTCTTTCCATTCGCCCTTTTCCCAGTAGCGGCCCCGCTGGGTGATTTCTCGAATATTAATTTCTGGATTGAAATTGGTGGCAAAGGCTTGGCCGTGATCGCCTGCGTTGCAGTCTGTAATGTCGATGGTATGAATCTCATCAAACAGATGTTTCTGAGCGTAGGCACAAAAGATATTGGTGACGCCGGGATCAAACCCGCACCCTAAAATGGCTTGAATTCCTTTTTCTCGGAACCGCTCTTGATAGGCCCACTGCCAGGAATATTCAAACTTGGCAAGGTTTCGGGGTTCGTAGTTGGCGGTATCTAGGTAGTTCACCCCGGTTGCCAAGCAGGCATCCATGATCGCTAGATCTTGATAGGGCAGGGCCATATTGATCACGAGCTGAGGTTGAATCTCTTCAATCAGAGCAATGGTGTCGGTCACACGATCTGCATCAAGCTGAGATACGGTGATCGGTGAGGTGCAGTTCTGCTGAATCTGGAGACATTTTGAGAGGGTACGACTGGCAAGGTGAATGCGGCCAAAAATATCTGCGTTCATGGCGCATTTTTTCGCAACAACGCTACCGGCCCCGCCAGCACCAATAATAAGAACGTCCAATTCCTATACCTCTTCCAGACGCGATTAATAAAGATGGCAGGACCCCAGTCCTGGCCGGTTCGGTTTACACCTTTACTGATGTTGTAAGTATTCCCGTGGTTGAATCCTTAAAATGTACGCTACAGTACTCTGTGGCTTGGCACACGAAAATTCCCATGAATCTCTAATCCTACCCCCTTTTTATGAAAAATTGTATAAAAATTGTTCTGAAAAGGACATAAATGTTTGAATCCGATGTTCTTCCTCCTCAACAGGGTTTCCTGGGCTTGAGCCAAGCGGATGCGGTCTCCTTTGCCGAGGCTCGGGCGGTGATTATTCCTTTTGGCCTAGAAGCCTCTGTTAGCTATGGTGGCGGCACCACTCGTGGTCCCCAGGCCATCCTTGATGCTAGCCCACAATTAGAGTTTTTTGATGAAAATTTGTGGTGTGAACCCTTCCGGTACATTGGTTTTGCCACCTTAAAAGAGCCGGTCATTGAGACCAACATCGTCTCGGCGCTGGCGCAGCTCGAAAATCTGGTGGCAGGGGTTTTAGGCCTGGGCAAATTCCCGTTGGTGTTGGGGGGCGAGCACAGTATTACGGCAGGGGCGATTCGACCCTTTGCGAAGGCGTTCCCAGATCTGATGATTTTGCATTTTGATGCCCATGCTGATTTGCGCGATGGCTATGGCGGTGAACCCTTTAGTCATGCAGCGGCGCTGCGGCGCACCTTAGATGTTTCTGAACAGTTACAGCTGATCTCCTGCGGAATTCGCAATATTTCGGCGGAGGAGATTCCCTATCTAGAGGCGAACCAACACCGGATTACAATTCATTGGGCCAAGGATAAAAAACGGTGGGATATCGATGAGATTGTGGCTCCGTTAAAGGGGAAGCCGGTGTATCTAACCTTTGATGTCGATGGTTTTGATGCTAGCTTGATGCCGGCCACGGGTACCCCGGAACCGGGCGGACTGTTCTGGGATGATGCGATCGCAATTATTGAGGCCGCCGCTCAAATTGCAGATATTGTCGGTGCCGATGTCAATGAACTAGCACCGATGCCGGGGCTGCATACCTGCGATTTTGTGGCGGCGAAGCTGGTCTACCGAATTCTGTCGCTGGCGTTTTTAGGCAAAGGAGATGACCTCCGGTCGGCTCTGGGACAGAGTCGGTCTGCTTAGATTGGAATTGGGTCAAGTTCTGTGTTTTGATGCATTAGTGGGCCTAGTGTAAATGGGTCACGTTAGGAGTTCAGGCCCAGCCTTGCCTCCCCCATAGTTCATAGGAGCGCAAACCCTTGGGTGTTGAATTACGCAGCTACGTTTACCTGGACAGTCTTCAGTCTCAACATGCCGCCTACATGGGGACGGTCTCTCTAGGATTTTTGCCCTTGCCGGGGGATACCTCTCTATGGATTGAGATTTCACCTGGTGTAGAAATTAATCGGCTCATGGATGTCGCTCTCAAGGCCGCAGTGGTACGACCCGGCATCCAAATGGTTGAGCGTCTGTATGGATTGCTTGAAGTTCATGCCAGTCAGCAAGCGGAGGTCAACGCTGCCGGACGGGCGATGTTAGACATGCTGGGGGTACGCCGTGAGGATCGGCTCCGCCCTGAGGTGGTGTCTAGTCAAATCATTCGCAATATTGATGCCCACCAATGCCAGCTTATTAATCGAACCCGTCGGGGGCAAATGATTATGGCGGGTCAAACCCTCTATGTCATGGAGGTGCGACCTGCGGCTTATGCTGCTTTGGCAGCCAACGAGGCTGAGAAATCGGCATTAATCAACATTCTGCAGGTGAATGCGGTGGGCAGCTTTGGACGGCTCTACTTGGGCGGCGCTGAACGCGATATTAAGGCGGCTGTACAGGGGGTTTTGTCGGCAATGGAAAGCGTCACGGGTCGAGCGCACCCCGGCACCAACGAAGAATAGCCATGGCCAATCCTGAGCATATTGACACGCTGAAGCAGGGTACGGCGGTTTGGAACCGTTGGCGATCGCAACATGCCAGCGTCATTCCTGATTTTGCCTATGCCAACCTGCGGGGGCTGCACTTGATCGGGGCAGATCTCAGCGGTGCCAATTTCAGTCAGGCCAATTTGCAGGAGGCGTATCTGCAGGGCGTTGATTTGACGGAGGCAAACCTGCGGGGGGCGACCTTGCTGTCAGCGGACTTAATTGATGCTCAATTGTTCAAGGCTTCGTTGGTGGCGGCTCAGCTCCAGGATGCGAATCTGTGTGGTGCCGATCTGAGAGAGGCTGATCTAACAGAGGTAGATGCACCTATTAGTCTGTTTCGGAATGCGGATCTCAGTGATGCAAATTTAACGCGATCGCAACTTCAGCAAGCAGACTTTCGCTATGCTTTTTTGTGTCGTGCCCAACTCCAGCAGGCAGATCTAGAAGAAGCCATGCTGACTGAGGCGCAGTTGAATGGGGCGAGATGCGATCGCACTCATTTTAATCAAGCCATTCTCAATGGGGCCAATCTCATGGGTGCCGATCTACGGCAGGCAACGTTGAGGGGAGCCAGACTTTGCCAAGCGACTCTGCTAGAAGCTAATCTTACCGATGCCGATTGCACAGAGGCTGATTTCTCTTGGGCGATATTGAGCAAAGCAATTTTTCGCAATACAAAGCTAGATCGGGCAACGCTGCGGGGGGCGAATTGTTTGCGATCTCACCTCAGCAATGCTCGACTTAACGAGACAGATTTGAGCCTAACGCAGCTCAAGTACACTGACTTGGCTGATGGTCCTGAATAGCCTCATCTAGGCTTTGACGAAGAATACCTCGCACAATTTGGTTGTTGAAATTTTCATCCGCCAAGAACTGAGTCATTTAGGATCGCACAGCCTGATTTCGCCGGGATAGTAGGCGATCTCGTATTCCGAGTGGATTAAACTGTTGTTCTGCTTCCTGCTGAATGATGGCTGATTGGTGTTGACGTTCTGCAAAGTAGGCATGAACTTCTTCTCAATGTCTGAGGTAATAGCCAACGACGAGATAGATATCTGAGAGCTGTAGCGATGAATATTGCTCTGATATTTCCTCTGGTGTGCATCCTTCAAGAAAAGCAGTTACAACAGTGTCTAAGGTGACACGAGTCTTAGCAACTCGTACAACACCAGAGGTATCTGTTTCTATTGGTGGGGCTTCTAGGGCAATTGCTATAGTCATCAGCTTGGGTACCAACTTAAGGTGGGACAGCTTGCCCCGCATAGATTTTAGCTTTTGCCTGATAGAGTAAGCGCTTCAGCCATTTTCGTTAGATAAGACCCAGACCAAGGTGTCCCGCTTTAAGCTGTATCCCCGCGTGAAGAGAGTGCTATTGAAACGGACAGATAATGGTTTTGCGTCAACTCCAGCGACAGATTGGAGCTATTCCTGCTGGAATGGAGTCTCAGATCAATGCTCTTGACTTGCCTCACCTAACGCTTAGAGCTGAGGCACTGTTAGATTTTTCCCAGCCTTCTGACTTGACGGCCTGGTTGCAGAGATAGGGTTGTGCGATCTCAGTTATCACGCCCCTCCCCTCGACTGTTACTGCTGGGGGCAATCAATACGGGTTGTCAGCGGTTGGGATGCGATCTCAACGGGTTGGATTTGAGATTGCTAGAGCATCAAGCCTGTGGAGATCACACACTCAGAACGTCTACGCTTGGCTTTTTTGAAAGGTGAAACCATGAGAGATGCCATTGACGCCCGGTCATTTGTGTCCGAAAATGAGACATGATTGGGAAGGAGCTGATCAAGCGTTTGAGAAAGCTAGCCAAAATACGTCAAGTTGAGATGCGACACGAAAGTAAGCGCGGCAAGGGAAGTCACATTACGCTCTATTTAGGCGATCGCTACTCAATTATTCCAGATCTGAAAAAAGAACTGAAGACTGGCACCTTAAACGCAATTTTGAAACAGCTAGATATTGACAGACAAGATCTATGAATAGATATTCCTATGCAGCAACACTAGCAGCTTGCGAAGATGGGGGATATGTCGTGACGTTCCGAGATCTACCAGAGGCAATTACGCAAGGAGATAGTCTTGAGGAGAGCTTAGCGGAAGCCTCTGACTGTCTTGCCGAGGCTATTGCTGCTCGAATAGATGATAGTCGAGAGATACCTGAGGCTTCTGATGCTCAGAGTAATGAGCATCGCATTATTGTTCCGCTCCAGATTGCACTCAAAGCCGCTCTGTACGAAGCGATTCAAGAATCAGGCTTGGCAAAGACTCAGCTTGGGGAAAAACTAGGCAAAGATGAGAAAGAAATCCGCAGAATCCTTGATCCTCATCATGGGACAAAGCTGCCAACGTTAGAAACCGCGCTTAAAGCCCTTGGGAAAGAGCCAGAGCTGTTTTTTGGCTAGTAAAAAAAATGTCAGCGCTATTAACGGAAGACTATCTAGAGCAAGAAGCGAAGCTTGGTAATCGTCAAGACTTCGAATGGTTTATGAAGAAGGTTCCAGATGTAGAGCCTGAAGAGTGAGATCGTTTAAGAGGCTTAGGACCGGAACATTTAAGTTAGGTCGAAGTCGTAGATATCAATACTCCGGACAGTTTTCGGAACGCAGTCATAAGCCTTTCAGCGTATGAAGTGTGGAAAATATCGAATTAAATACAACTCAGGTTCAGACCTGACTTTGATTTAATGATCCTTGGTACACGTAACCCTAGAGAGATGGTTATCCAGTCTCTAAAAAAGTGTCCGGAGTATTGAGATATCCATAGATGAACCTGGTTCTAAATTAGTTTGTGCTTGTTAAAATGGGAAAATAAGGCAGAGTTCAGGAGCAGAAAGCGATGAAAGAGCGCAAAGCCCGAACAACCTCAGGGGACAAAACCATCTGCCTGC
>JBHJNL010000140.1:0-11795 GCA_050330855.1 Thermosynechococcaceae cyanobacterium
GTATTTTCAATATTGAAAGACTGTTCCAAAGGATTTCCCTTGACCTCAATGGATATCAGACTTTTGCCGTAACCTAAACACCATATCTAGTGGCTACCACGCGAATTCCCGGAGAGCCTCAATTCTTTAGCCTCATCGCCATGGATGCCTATCGCCTCTTCGGCCTAGATGCAGGTCGCTATCACCTCGATAGCAGTAGCTTCAGCGTCCATGGCACTGGCCTGCTAAGGAGTGATAAAGGTAGTCAACTCTATACCTAGTGGGGTTTATAGGCGATTTTGCGTAAAAACTAATGAAAGCCCTTACTGGAAAGGAGTCTCGCGAATTTATCACTCTTTAAGGGGGCAGTTCCGGCTACCCAGACTTAACGGGAAAAGTCAGATAGCAGCAGGAAATATAGATTAGGCTCCGATCTCTACCGTGACAGGTGTGTGGTCGCTGGGCTTTTCTAACCCCCTTGGTGTTTTATCGATGGTGCACGACGTGGCTCGTTCATACAGCGCTGGTGTCAGATAGTGATGATCAATGCGCCAGCCCATCTTGCGCCGAAATGAAGCCGCTCGATAGTCCCACCAGCTATAGTGGCCTGTCTCTTCGGTAAACTTGCGAAAGGCGTCAGCAAAGCCTAACTCCAAAATAGAGCGCAGCGCTTCTCGCTCTACAGGCGTAGACATAATGTGCTTGTCTCGCCCTTCTGATTTATAGATATCTCGATCTTCTAAGGCAATATTGAAGTCACCACAGATGAGAACGTGCTGGGGTTCAGCAGCCAGCAAACAGTCCATATACTGCTTGAGCAGCTTGAACCAGCGCAGCTTATAGTCATACTTCTCACTGCCCACTGAGGAGCCATTGGGCACATAAAGATTGACCACCCGGATGCCCACATCGGTGACGCCCGTAATCACTCGTTTCTGTTCATCAAAGAAAGTCGCCTCCTCCAGAGAGGCTGCAGTGGCTTCTAATACAGGGGTAAAACCAGCCTGTACGTCTGTTAAGGGATTTTTGCTGATCAGAGCAACGCCGTTGTAGGCTTTCTGGCCGAAGATCTCAACCTGATAGCCCATCTCTTCAAAGGGCGCACGGGGGAAATCAGCATCCACCACCTTGGTTTCTTGCAGGCAGAGCACATCAACGGGGTTGGCCTGCAGCCAATCGGTGACGTGGGTGATGCGGGTGCGAATAGAGTTGACGTTCCAGGTCGTAACCTTTGTCATGCAATAACACCTTGATCAATCATTTGCTGAAACATCTCAGTCAGTGAGGTGGCTAGGGGACGGTAGGTCAATCCCAATTCTCGAATCCCTTTACTATTATCAGCTTTGAACGGGACGCCGACATTTCTTGCGATCGCTTTCCGTGAGAGGCTGCTGTCTAGCAATGGCCCTATCAGCCATACCAGCAACTTCGGGAGGGTCTTGTTAGGAATTGGGTAGGCATCCCCAAATTGAGTTCGCAAAATTTGGGCCATCTCAGGAAAGGTCGTGTTATGTCCAGAGGTAATGTAACGACCTTGTGCAGTGGGCATGAACCCAGCCGCCATGTGAGCTTCCGCGACATCCCGGACATCTACCACACCCATTCCATAGTTGGGGACGCCGCCTTTCATGCTGCCATCCCCCATCTGTTTAATCAGCGAGAAAGATTCTGAGGTAGCAAAGGGATTGATACCCGGTCCCAGCACTAAGGAAGGATTAACAGTGATCAGATCCCAGCGGTCCTGTGCCTTGGCAATGCTCCAGGCTTTTTGCTCGGCCAAGGTCTTAGAATAGGAGTAAGGCTGATGGGTCAGCGAGGAGGTGGTATTCCAGTCTGCTTCGGTAAACTGATCCCCCTGGGCCTGTTCTAGATCGGCGTTATCACCGTAGATTGCGGCACAACTGCTGGTGACGACGACTCGCTGCACTGACTCTGTTTGATTGGCCTGTTCTAGAACATTACGGGTTCCCCATTGAGCCGGTTCAATCAGATCTTTTTGGGGATCACCAACGTACAGGGTGAAGGGAGAGGCCGTGTGGAAAACGACTGCACACCCCTGCATTGCTTCGGCATAGGAATCTTCGATCAGCAGATCTGATTTGAAATACTGGATATGACCGGGGGACTGTTTTGCTAGTTCGTTAAGATACCTCAACTTCATCGTAGGGTAGTGTCTCCATTGTTTGCTACGCCCTTCCCTTGAAACAACCTGAAATCGGAAAGGCCGAACAAGCCAACAGAGTTCAGAGATGATAATAAATGGATGTCGCTTAGCTTTTGCCATGATTGCTATCCCCAACCCCCAACCCATGACGGTCGAAGCTTATCTGGAGTGGGAGCCTCGTCAAGAACTGCGGTATGAGTTTGTCAATGGTGACGTGTTCGCGATGACTGGCGGCACGCTACCTCACAATGATATTGCCATCAACTTACTGACGGCGCTGCGGCCTTACGTTCGCAGACAGGGGTGCCGCATCAATATCGCGGATGCGAAGGTCAATGTTGCACCCACCATCTATCGTTACCCTGACCTTGTCGTGAGCTGTGATGAACGGGATAAGGTTGCGCTTGACGCAATTCAGTATCCCAAGCTCATTGTTGAGGTTTTATCTCCGAGTACAGAGGCACGGGATCGCGGTGATAAGTTCAAGGAGTTTCGCACCTTAGCCAGCCTAGAGGAGTATGTGCTCATTAGCTCTACAGAGGTCAGCGTCGAACTCTATCGCCGAGGTGAGGGGCGGCTATGGCTTTATACGGCCTATCAATCTGGAGATTTTATCAAGTTTGAAAGTGTTGATTTTGAGTTTCCGATTGCACTTCTTTACGAAGACATTGTTCAGTTTGAACAAAAAGGTTGAAGCACTTGGGACAGCAATGACCGTCAAGCTATGACGATAGAGCTGACAGCCGTTTCTGTGTTTCTAAGTACACCAACAAAGCATTGATGTCTGCGGGGTTGACGCCACCAATCCGGCCTGCTTGGCCGATGGTTAGGGGTTGCACTTGAGCGAGTTTTTCACGGGCTTCGGCAGAGAGGGTTTCAATACTGGCGTAATCAAGATTGGA
This sequence comes from Thermosynechococcaceae cyanobacterium, assembly GCA_050330855.1. GTDB lineage: Bacteria > Cyanobacteriota > Cyanobacteriia > Thermosynechococcales > Thermosynechococcaceae > RCC1774. The sequence goes on from JBHJNL010000140.1 coordinate 3,046, forward strand.
GGAGAGGGGCCGATGTTCTTGGCGACTCACCTGTTCAATCTGACGCTGCTGACGCTTGATATAGCCTGCATATTTAATATCGATTTCAGCCCCTTCTTTGGCAGCCTCTTCTAAGCCGGTCTGACCGAGACCAAACTGTTCTAGATCGCTGTAGTGCAGGCCGGGACGCCGCAGCAGTTCCGCTAGGGTAATAGAGCCTTTGATGGCTTGGTGGGTGTGGGTTGCGATCGCCTTCCCCACTTCATCTAACTCCTTAATGCGAGTCCCGTGCAGTCGCTCTTTTTCTGCAGTAATCTGGTTTTGCTTTTTGGTATACAAATCCCAGCGACGGTCATCGATTAGACCGATCTCTCGACCCAAAGGGGTCAACCGCTGATCGGCATTATCCGATCGCAGCAGCAGCCGATACTCAGAGCGACTGGTGAGCATTCGGTAGGGTTCACGCAGGTCTTTGGTACACAGATCATCAATGAGCGTACCGAGATAGCTATGCTCTCGTGGGAAGATAATCATTTCTTGGTTATTGACAAACCGAGCTGCATTAATCCCCGCCACAATCCCCTGAGCGGCGGCTTCTTCATAGCCAGTGGTGCCGTTCACCTGTCCTGCACAGAATAAGCCTTCAATGCGTTTGGTCATTAGGGTGGGGTAGCATTGCGTTGCTGGCAAGAAGTCGTATTCAACGGCGTAGGCAGGGCGGAGCATCGCGCAGTTCTCTAAACCGGGAAGCGATCGCAACATCGCCAACTGCAGCTCCTCCGGTAGCCCCGTCGAAAACCCTTGGATATACAGCTCAGGAATATCCCGTCCCTCTGGTTCAATAAAAATCTGGTGGCTTTCTTTATCAGCGAACCGGACAATTTTGTCTTCAATACTAGGGCAGTAGCGCGGTCCCTTGGCATCCACCCAGCCTCCGTAAACCGGCGACAGATGCAGGTTATCCTGAATCATTTTGTGGGTTTCTAGAGTCGTGCGAGTGATGTAGCAATGCATTTGCTCTCGTTCAACCCACACTTCAGGGTCAAAGCTAAACCAGCGCACCCGCTCATCGGGGGGCTGCGGCTCCATTTTGCTGTAGTCCACTGAGCGCTTATCGACCCGTGCCGGGGTTCCGGTTTTGAGCCGTCCGGTTTCAAAGCCGAGGCGCTTCAGCGTTTCTGTTAAGCCCTCTGCGGCAAATTCTCCCGCTCGACCGGCAGGCATCGACTTGTTACCCACCCAAATGCGACCGCCCAAAAAGGTGCCGGTGGTGAGAATCACAGTTTTGCAGGCGAAGGCGACGCCAAAGTAGGTTTCTAGGCCAATCACCTCGTCATTGTCGCCCAGGACTAAATCGGTGACCATGCCTTCACGAACCGATAGATTCGCTTGATTTTCGACAAGGGTCTTCATTACTGCGGCATATTCGCGCTTGTCAGTCTGCGCCCGTAGCGCCCATACGGCTGGCCCCCGTGAGTTGTTGAGCAGGCGCTTTTGTAGATAGGTGCGGTCGGCCATTTTACCAATTTCGCCACCCAGGGCATCGACCTCATGGGTGAGCTGAGATTTTGCCGGTCCCCCCACGGCAGGGTTGCAGGGCTGCCACGCAATCTTGTCTAGGTTGAGGGTCAGCAGTAAAGTTCGACAGCCCAACCGAGCAGAAGCCAGGGCCGCCTCGCAACCAGAGTGACCTGCGCCCACCACAATTACATCAAAGGCATCTAAAAAGTCAGGGGATTTATGCGGCATGGGTTCCTACGGTAAGACCTGTTCTTTTGATCTTAACGGCTTCGTTGAGTTACATCGAAATCTATACTTACGATAGGTGAAGAATTAACAACGTTGCATTGTCGTACCGCTTAGAGCAAGTCGTGCTATCTATTGATGACCTGTACAGACTCTATCGAGACTATAACTATCGTTTCTTTAACGCTGAGCTACCCACGGTCCAGATAGAGTATTCAGACAAAATGACCCGACAGGCCGGTCTATTTAGCCCCAGCGAGCCATTGATTCGGCTATCTATCCCTTTGCTAACAAATCGAGAGCAAGAGACAAAAGATACTCTCATTCACGAAATGATCCACGGGGCGCAGTTTTTTAACGCCATCAATGAGCGACCCCACGGCGCATACTTTAGCGCCTTTATGGCTCGCATCAATTCCCAAGCACAGGGTGAAGTGACGGTCACGGTTACCCACCATATTCTTTCCACTGAAAATTTTGAAACGTCTTCAATGCTGGGCAAAATCAAAAAGCTCTTAGCCCTCAGCGATAGCCCCAATGAAAATGAAGCCTATGCAGCGGCCCAAAAGGTGCAGGCGTTGATGGCAATCCATGATGTCCAGGACGCCGATCTCAAAATGGTTCAAGAAGGCAGTGAACTAGACGAACCGTTAATTAACGAAGTGATTGAAGCCTTTGGCGCTCGTACTGTCGCCTGGAAGTTTTCTTTGTTGGGGGCAATCTGTCGGGTCAACCACTGCCGCTGCGTGGGGGGCGGTCATCACGGTATTCGAGCGATTGGGCGCAGCACCCACGTTGAGATTTGCCGCAGCTACTATCATTATTTTGTTCAGGTGGTCGAGAACGAAGCGGCACAGCATCGGGGCAAGGGTAGAGTTTTTCTCAATCGCTTTCGAGAAGCAATGGTGCAAGAAATTGCCCAACGCCTGCAGCAGCAGTTCCAGCAACATCAAACCACTGAACAGAATTCACGATCTGATTCGTCCGCCATCGGCCTTGCCCATCAGTATGAAGCAGAAGTCGCGCAATTTGTGAGCTGGGTCTACCCCACCCTTAAAAACCGTCAATCTAGCGCCCGCTGGGCTGATGCCTCGGCGACCCATGCCGGACGGACCGCTGGGTCAAAGGCTGCGATTGCAAAGCATATTGTTCCTAAAACAAGACGTTTAGGTACTTAAGTAACCTTAAACGCTGGCATGTTGATGAATAATCTTAGCCAGTCCAGGGACCGCCTCTTCAACATCTCCTTTGACTGACTTGCGAACCTGCTTATAGGTCGCGATCACAACCTTATTCTTCGCCTTGCTGATTTTGTAATCTGTCACGCTTAGCAGTACCTCTGCGGTTTGAGTGCAGTTCTCACTTAAGTGGCCGACTGGATCCCCGGCCTGAACCCCTTCACTCCACATGGGGTCAACGGCTTCAAGGGCCTGTGGGATCAAATTTTGCAATGCTCTTTGAATATATCCAGGGCCAAGTCCCTTTAAAGCCCGATAGGCGGTCTTAATGGCAAGGCCCGATATTCCCTTTTTAGCGGCAACCTGTTCATCCATAAGCTGAGCGCACTCTGCAGCGATTTTCTCTTGGGCCTCTTGACTCTGAATACTGTTGCTTAGCCCCATCTTTTGACTCCTTACAATCCACGACAGACAACGTGCTTATGGTTCTCACACAGAGCAACATAAGCCTTGCGATTTAGCCTTTACATTTATCACATCACAACACTAAATTCTGATTAGTTTGAGCCAAGTCAATGGCATCAAAGGTGTCGAGTAATAGCTTCAGCAAAGGTATTTTGGGTTTTTGCCCCCAGAATGCGCTCAACCAGCTCTCCGTTCTTAAACAAGAGAACTTCTGGGAGTCGAACCACGTCGAAGCGCTTGGGGAGTTCTGGATTTTTCTCTGTGTCGATCTTGACGATTGTGACTTGGTCGGCGAAGTCTACGGCCAGTTTGTCTAAGAAGCGAGCAACTTTTCGGCAGGGACCGCACCAGGACACCATGAAATCGACGACCACTAGGGTATTACTGTTGATCACGGTATCGAATTCATGTTCTTGAATCTCGGCAACTCGAATGTCTGAAATCGTATTCATGGGTGACAGATTCGTAGGTTTTGGTATTCTGGCTTCTTATTGTAGGGCGGCATTCTCTGAGAATTGAGATGCGATCGCATTTCTTCAACTCTTCTCACTTCTACTGGTTCTTAATCATAGATCGGCTGTGGTTGGCGGTCAGATGAAACGCGATCGCTGGTTGTCTGCAATCCTGATCGACTGTGTTCCCTATCTTGTGAGCATTCACGGCCAAAGCACAGGTACTCAAGCCGCCCAGAAACAATAAGTCAACATTTCAAGACTTAGACAGATTGGGTTCCACGACTTCCGGGAAGCTCTCAAAATTGCGCTTCACCCAATCCATCCCCACCTCGTTGTTGAGCTTGATCTTCTGAGGTGCGTCAGGATAAACCTTACCGAGGATCTCGGCATCCTGCTCTACTGCCACCTTGCTGAAATTGAGATACGTCCTGCCCAGCAATTTGAAGGCGGGATGCTTAAACTGTGCAAAGAGCAAAATATAGGTGCGAGTTCGATTCTCAGCCTCAGGAATAAAAATATTGCATTGAGCGGCTTTCCCTAACGGCATATCCATATGGAGGATCACCAATGCTGGGAAGTGATTCTCTATATGAGCTTTAAGAACATCAGGAAGCAGAAATAGATCTGGCTTTCTCAACTTTTCTGACAAGCTGTAAGCTTCCGTGGGCATGTCGTAGAAAGCATGGGACTGGTGCCCATGATCGACGAACTGATGAAAGTTTACCTGAGTAATGCGAAACAAATCCCGGTGGGTTCCGTTCTGATGGTTGTAGTCGTGCATATTGAGCAGCATGGACCGCAGATCAGTTCCAACGCTGACATCTGCCGTATGACCAACGAAGCGATAGGTCTCAGCAATCTCATTCATAACGCTGGGAATCAGTACCTGCGGTTCGTGATTGCCGTAGGACCAAATGAAATCTCCCTGAATGATTAGCTCTAGTGGCTGCAGTTGAGGAGCGGTCTTCTTCTTCGTTCCTGGCAAGACGGTACAGCCTGCCCCATCAAACTTGAGAGCATGGAAGGGGCAAACAATTCCAGATACATCTGATATCTCAGAATGTAATGATTCACACCACCCTTCCGAGAGCATTGCCCCCATGTGAGGACAGATATTGGAAAGCGCTTGAATCTGGTCAGCGGCATCTTTCCAGAGCACATAGTCTGTGCCATAGAGTGAAATCTTGCGCGGCTGATTCACAGCCAGCATGGACTTGTGCGCCAATAGCCAAGGCGCACCGGGAAGCATAGATCGCATGATCTTCTCCGATTGCTATAAAATTATGAAGAATTCGTCGTGTTTTAAATTATGACAGAACCTTCGCATTCGTCAAGTCATCTAAGGCGACATCCCAAACAACAGCGAGGAAAAGAGCGGGTCGAGAAGATTCTGGATGCAGCGGCGGCAGTCTTTGATGAGGTTGGGTATGACGCGGCTACCACGCATCAGATTGCGGCTAGGGCCGAGACTGCGATTGGATCGTTCTATCAGTTTTTCCCGAATAAAGCAGCCATTTTTAACGCGATGGAACTGCGCCATGTGGAGCGGGTCAAGGTCTTTTGGACACAGACTAATATTCCCGAAGTGGTCCAGCTTCCCCTGCGGCAGATGATTCAGGTCTTAGTCCGTTCTGTGGCAGAGCTATTTGAAAACCCTGTCTCACGGGTCGTCTTTATCCAGTTTTATACTGCTCGCGAGATCTTCCAGTCCATTGATGAGGGAATGACGCAGGAAGCGATTAACTTTTTGGCGAGTCTTCTCCAGCAGCGCAACCCAACCTTGAGTGCTGTGCACACAAGTCTACTGGCCGAGGTTTGTGTGCACAGCAGCAATGCCGTGACGCTTTCAGCGCTCCGCACCCCCGATTTGCAACATCGTCAGCAGTTGATTCAACAGGTTGAGGACTTGTTGACGTCGTATTTGGAGCCACATATGGGAGATCATCTCTTCCAGAATGTAATGAAAGTAATGAAATGCCCCCATTGCCAATCAGATCAGATCTCTAAAAATGGATCCCGGCGAGGCAAGCAGTGTTACCTTTGCAAAAACTGTGGGAAGCAGTTTGTCGAGTCCGTGATGATGCAGACGGCGTAGGCTCTCCTTCGCTAGGGCTTGATGCACTTTATACGCTTCTCGAACAAGGTGAATCATGGCTTTGCATTGTTCAGTCCAGACCAGCGATCTTGACAAATCGCTAAGGGGCAGACTGACATATCGCATAGCCGACACATGAACTCGGCCTGTTCTCCGATGTGGTCGTGCTGGCTGGTCAGTTTCAGTAGCAGGTGGCTGAGCTGTTGTTGCTCCTCTAGCGTCAGGACGGTTAAAGCTTGTGCAATCTGCTGTTGTCGCTCTTGCAGAATTGCGATCGCAACTCCCGCTCCCACCTCCGTCAACGATAACGTCACGAATCGTTTATCCTGTCCCCGATTGCGCTCAATCCATCCCTGCTGGGCCAGCCGATCGACTAGCCGAACTGCACCCGACTGCGAAAGCTGAAGATATCGCCCCAACACATCCACCGTAATCTCTGGATAACGATGGATCAGCACCAGGGCTGCAGGGGCTGAAGCCGATTGACCCGCTGCTAATTCTGTGGCTTGGCGGATTTGATCTGCGATCGAAAGGGAGACCAGGCCGACCAAGTTCACTAGTTGTGGACTGACTTTATTGAGTTTAGATGACTGACTCATGCATTTGTTGTATGATTTATTTAGCTCAGCATCTACTGAGATGCTGATGGCTATCGTTTTATCCTAATCGCCATGCTTCGAAAAATTGCGCCAGATCTGTGGGTAGCTGAACAGTCCCTTCATTATTGGGGAATAGAGGTGGGGACTCGCATGACCATCATCCGGCTTCGGTCAGAAGAGCTAATGGTTATTTCTCCCATCCATCTCGATTCGCTGGATCTTATCTCTGGCTTGGGATCTGTGCGCTACATTGTTGCCCCTAATCTCTATCATCATCTGTATGTTGAGCAATTCCAGCGCCTGTGCCCTACAGCAAAACTATTCGCGGCACCAGGACTGACAGCAAAGAGACCTAAACTGACAATTGACGTCGTTTTCGACCAAGCGGGCCATTTTGAGCATCAAATTGACTATCTGCCGTTTCGAGGATTCCGCATTTTAGATTTCGGTGGTCCAAAGCTACTCAATGAAGTGGTCTTTTTTCACGCCCATAGCCGAACGCTGATTTTGACCGATACCGCATTCCACTTTGACGCTACTTTTAGTCAAATGACGCAGCTCGCCGCCAGAATAATGGGCGCATATCAAAAGCTACAGCCCTCTTGGTTAGAAAAGATTGCGACCCAAGATCGGCAGGGAGTCAAGCGGTCTATCGAACAGGTTTTGAGCTGGGACTTTGAACGTGTGATTATGGCCCACGGCACCATCGTTGAGCATAATGCAAAAGCAAGGCTACAGGCGGGATATGAATGGTTCCTCAACCAGCCACTAGATTCTCCTGGATCAGCATAGAATCCTTGCTCAGGTCGTTCCTGCGAGGTATTGGAGCATTAAGTGCTTGGGAATACGCAGAATTTTGGGGATGACGAACATAAAAGCTACCGCTCAATCGTTTTAGGGGTCATGACCCCGTTTATTGGCCTATCCTTTTGAAGAAAATTGGGCACGACCCATCGCTAATATCCGCGCAGAGCTAGGGCTGATTTCAACAGATAACCCGCTTGAGGGACAGGCAACGGATGCGATCTCGCACAATCTGGCAAAAGAAGGCGTTGCGGCTTAGCACCCTGAATCCATCTGTCACACAGATTCGGAAAAAGGGAATCGATAAATGATTGCGATCCCTAAATCCACTCACAGAACTGATGCTGGCTCCGTTTGGAGCCAGGAAGACAGGTTGAACGCTTTTCAAAACGAGACGACAAGACCCTGATTCTTTCGGGCTTCCGCGATCTATTATTTTTGCCTTTTGCTGATGATCCTAAAACTACAGAGGTCATTTCTAAGACGCTACTGCTGGCGAGAGATCATGCGATTCAAGACCCAACCATTTTGGAGCAGTTGCTATAGTACTTTAATCGCTAACTGCCGCTCCAGCAGTTGCTTACTGTCAGCAGCGGTGTGGCCTGCAGTATCAATGACGATGGGGTTGCTATCCCAAACGTCGTATTCGCGCTGCAGAACATCATTCCAGTTGGGTAACCTCAGGCCTGACACCTGAGACTGACGGGATTCCACTCGCCTTCGATGTTCAAACTGATCAGAGCAGATGACTTCGATTTCTTGAAAGGCCACGCCAGCCTCTGCCGCAACTTGACGCCAAGCCTGACGGGTAATCTTCAGTGGGTTCACTGAATCGGCGACAACATCTATGTCTAGCTTGAGATTATCGATTGCCACCCGATAGGCCAGCTCATAGCCCTCTGGCCCCATCGCCGTCATACCTGAATTTCGGAGTGACTGCTCAATCGTATCGATTCTCAAATAGGTTGCCTTCAGAACCTGAGACAAATATGATGCTAACTCAGATTTACCTGTCCCAGGAAGGCCACCGAAAATATATAGCATTTATATTGAGTGCTGCCTTGAAGCATTGTTAAGTCACATCGAAAATCGGCAATGGGTTCCCTTGATTCTCAGGACTAGAAAATTCCATGATTTATTCTATAAACTTCTCAATAAATCTTGCTGAGTAGCCCATAAAAGTCAAGGTTCATTGACCTCAGACAAGATCTATCCGTATAAACAAACACTTATTTCTCTATAACCTACTGATATAAATTATATAGCCGATAGGTAAGAAAGAATCTTTTCCTCTTTATTCAATACCTCGGACAGGACAGTTTTTGATTGACTACGACAGAATGAGGGTTTTCGCCCTCTTTGAGGTCTGCCTCAGCAAGGAGAAATCAAGGGTTTCAGCCCCTGGCTTTAAAACTGTCCGGACTGTTGT
>JBHJNL010000141.1:0-2133 GCA_050330855.1 Thermosynechococcaceae cyanobacterium
TATCCCGCCCCAGCCTAATTTGGTTGCTTCGATAGCGGCATAACGACGACGGTCCTTCTCATTCAAAGACTGGTAAAGCCGTTGCATTTGTTGCTCAATATCACGGGGGTAAGGATTCATCTAAAACCACACAAGGGCAGGATGTTTAGACTACCACTCTCCCATTCATATTCTGGATATTATTTAATCCACGATCCTAACTTAATTCAAGCTTTGGAGAAAGTACTCTCAGATGTTTGATGGCAAGATAATGATTTTTCTGAGGCGCAGAAAGCCTCAGCCTCAGATTACGCTAGGTTAGAAGTACAAAAATCATAGACGGAGGTGCAGGACTATGGACGCTTCCCTCCCCTCCCTCGTTCAGCAGATGCTGCAGCCGGGGTTTTATCCCCATCCGGTGACTGAGCCGATTAAGCTGCTGCAGACCCATATTTCCTATGTTTTTTTAACCGGAGACTATGCCTACAAGGTTAAAAAGCACATCAAGTTTGGGTTTCTTGATTTCTCGACCTTGGCGTTGAGATCGCACTTTTGCCAAGAAGAACTTCGCCTCAACTGCCGCCTCGCTCCCGATCTCTATCGCGCCGTCCTCCCTATCACCCAATCTTCCCCAACAGACCAGTTCCAACTCAACGCATCCGGACCAGTGGTGGAGTACACCGTTCAGATGCGGCAGTTTCAAGAAAGTGGCCTAGAGCTATTTCACCAGGGCCAGCTTACCCCCAAAATCATGCAAACGTTGGCGCAGCAGGTCGCCCAATTTCATCAAACTGCAGCCACCAATGCCGAGATTTGCGCCAACGGCAGCGTCACTGCCATTAATGAAGTAGACGAAAATAATTTTCAACTCAGCCTGCCCTTTGTAGGGTGGACCCAAACAGAAAAGCAGTTTGAAGAAACCTATCGCTACATCAAACAGTTCGTTCATGAACATCAAGACTGGTATGCCCAGCGGCAAGCTGAGGGCAAAATTAGAGAATGCCATGGGGATCTGCATCTCAATAATCTCTGTTTATTTCAAGACCAGATTCAGGTGTTTGACTGTATCGAATTCAATACTGAATTTCGCAATATTGATACGATCTATGACGTGGCCTTTTTGGTTATGGATCTGCAGTTTCATCAACGCCCCGATCTTGCGATCGCATTCCTCAATACCTACCTAGAGCGCACCGGAGACTATTGGAGCGTGGTCATGTTGCCCCCTTACCTGGCAATGCGGGCCTATATTCGCGGCAACGTCAGCTCCCTAGCCTTAAAAGATGCCGCAATATCGGTCGAACAAAAGCAAGTATTACAAGAGCAGGCTCTAGCTTACTATCGCTTAGCTTGGCAGTATACACAGCGCCCCCAAGGGCGACTGCTGCTGATGTCGGGCTTATCGGGTTCAGGGAAAAGTACCGTGGCTCGGCAGTTGGCAACTCAGATACATGCCATTCACATTCGATCCGATGCCGTTCGCAAACACTTGGCCGGTGTTCCACTAGAGCAAAAAGGGACCGACGAGCTTTATACATCAGAGATGACTCAGCAAACTTATAAACGCTTGTTAGAGCTAGGTCTGCTTCTCGCCCAGCAGGGCTGGACCGTCATTTTAGACGCTAAGTATGATCAACCAATCCTACGACGGGAAGCAATCACCACCGCCACCGAACACAACATTCCCCTCCACATTTTGCACTGTACCGCTCCGATAGAGATCCTGAAAGACCGAATCCGCCATCGCCACGGCGATATTACAGATGCCACCGTTGACCTACTGACTCAGCAACAGGAGCAAGCAGCGCCTTTCTTAGAGCAAGAGCAGCAATATCTGGTGAAAATTGATACGAGTACGAACTGGGCCACCCAGCTTGAATCTTGGCTCTCCGGGAATTAGCGTGGTGAAGCGCTACATATAGCGTGTTTTCTTTTTCATTCCTATGGAATGATCTGAAGAGGTACTTCAGAACGATAGTCGGACATTCCGCAGGTTAGTTGAGAGTTTTTAGGAATAATTTGTTAGTCTTCTTTACAAAGCTTTAGAGCACCTGCCGATGCAAATCCACGACCTTGACCACCTGGGGATTATAGCTGGAATTGTAGATCAATTGGATTTACAATCACGTACCAATCGCTGTCTCGGTGAACACT